>NZ_JBVHSO010000002.1:0-910194 GCF_055566335.1 Streptomyces sp. NPDC027672
AGGAACAGCACCAGGACCAGGACCTGGTTGACCGGGCGCAGCGAGGGCAGGGTGATGCGGCGGATCTGCTGCCACATCCCGGCGCCGTCCAGCGCGGCGGCCTCGTACAGCTCCCGCGGGATGTTCTGCAGTCCGGCCATGACGATGAGGAAGGCGAACGGCCAGCCCTTCCACACCGAGACGGTCAGCAGGGCGTAGAAGCTGTTGTCGCCGATCAGCCAGAACGACGGCTTGCCGGTGAGGTGTAGCTGGTCGTGCAGGACGTGGTTCACCAGGCCGTTGTCGTGCTGGAACATGAACGCCCAGGTGATGACGGCCGCGTAGACCGGCAGCGCGTAGGGGATCAGGAAGACGGTGCGCAGCAGGCCGCGGCCGCGGAAGGTGTCCTGCATGTAGATCGCGGCCGCGGTGCCGATCGCCCAGCACATGCCGACCGACAGCAGGGTGAAGCCGACCGTGACGAGGAAGGAGTGCAGCAGGGCCTCGCCGACGGGACCGTTGACGTCCACGGACAGCTTGTAGTTGTCGAGGCCGGACCACGGGGCCGTGCCCCAGTCGCGGATGTAGAACTGGGTCAGCTCCTTGAAGCTCATCGTGATGCCGATGACCATCGGGACCAGATGGACCAGGAGTTCGAGGACCAGGGCGGGCAGCAGGAGCAGGTACGGCAGTCCGATGCGCTTGATCCGCCCGGGGCGGCGCGGGCCGCGCGCCGCCCCGGGGGTGTTCTCGTGCACCGACCGCGTGTCCGTCTCGGGGAT
The DNA here is from genome assembly GCF_055566335.1 of Streptomyces sp. NPDC027672. NCBI lineage: Bacteria > Bacillati > Actinomycetota > Actinomycetes > Kitasatosporales > Streptomycetaceae > Streptomyces > Streptomyces sp. NPDC027672. The sequence goes on from NZ_JBVHSO010000002.1 coordinate 762, forward strand.
CGTGGTCGTCATGAGAGTGTCCGCCCTCACTTCGCCGGCATCTGCTGCTGGGCCTTGAGGAGTTTGGCCTCCACCGACTCGGTGGTCACCGCGCGGCCGGCCGCCGCCTCCGCGAACAGGTCCTTCACCGCCGTGCCCACGGCCGTCTCGAACTGGGACTCGTCGGCTACCTGCGGCAGCGCCTGCGCGCTGGTGGCCAGGGTCTGGCGCAGCACCGCGGTGCCCTGTGTGTTGAACGCCGGGTCCGACTGGGCCGACTCGACCGGCGGGATGGAGCCGTAGGCCTTGTTGAGGATCTTCTGCTCCTCGTCGCTGGTCATGAACTTCACGAACTTCGCGGCCCCGTCGAGGTTGTGGGTGTTCTTGAAGACGGCCATGTTGATGCCGGCCACCATCGAGTTGATTTGGGTACCCGTGCCCGGCGTCCCGGACCGGACGGGCGCGGGGGCGGCGGCCCAGTCGGAGTCCTTCATGCCCAGCGACTTGAAGGTGGCGGCGGCGGTCTGCCACAGCACCATCGCCGTCTTTCCCTTGGCGAAGTCACTGAGGGACTGGTTCTGTGCGTACTCCGCGTTGCTGACCGGGATGACCTTGTCCTTGGCCATCAGGTCCACGTACTGCTTGACCGCCGCGACCACGCCGTCGTTGGTGAAGTCGGGCTTGCCGTCGGCGGTGAAGAAGTCCGCGCCGTGCTGCTTGGCGAGGACGAACACCTGGTGGATGTTCTCGGAGAGGTTGGAGCCTTCAGTACCGATGGCCTGCTTGCCCTTGGCCTCGATCTTCTTGCCGTCGGCGACCAACTCGTCCCAGGTGGCGGGCGGCTTGGCGATACCCGCGTCGGCGAAGATCCTCTTGTTGTAGTAGAGGGCGTACGACATCGAGTACAGCGGGACGGCGGCCGGATCCTGGCCCTGGACGCCGGTGGAGCCGAGGGCGGAGTCGACGAAACGCTCCTTGCCGCCGATCTTGGCGAAGTTCTTCTCGTCCCACGGCAGCAGCGCGCCGGTCGCCTGGAGCGAGGCGCTCCAGGTGTTGCCGATGTTGAGGATGTCGGGGCCCTGGCCGGAGGTGGCCGCGGTCAGGATCCGGTTCAGCAGGTCCGCCCAGGGCACGACCTCCAGCTTTACCTTGATGCCCGTCTGCTTCTCGAACTTGTCCAGTTCGGGCTGGAGGACCTTCTTGTCCACGGCGATGCTGGCGCCCTGGTTGGAGGCCCAGTAGGTGAGCGTCTTGGGCGAGTCGTTGGACCCGCCGCCAGTCGATGAACCGCCGCCGCAGGCCGTGGCCACGAGAGCGAAAGACAAAGTAACGGCGCCTACGGCCGCGGCTCGGGTGGTGCGCATGACTCCTGGTGTCCCTTTCCGGGGGTCGAAGCCGTGGAAGCGCCTGCGGAGCCGACACCGCGTTCGACTTCAGTAGGCCCAAGGCTTAATTTATGACGTGAGTTAAGACGCGCAAGAAGGGTGGCGTCAAGAGGTTGGACCCTTACGCCTTACCCACCACGTCGGCGAACGAGGAGGCCAGGTGACACAGCACCGTGGCCGTACGGTCCATGACCTGCGGCGGGAGAGCCGGACCGCCGTTTTGCAACGGTTGTATTTCGACGGGCCGATGAGCCGCTACGCACTCGCCTCGACGACCGGGCTGAGCTCCGGATCGATCAGTAACGTGGTGGCCGAGTTGATCACCGACGGTCTGGTGGAGGAGGCCGGCAGGGTCGCCTCGTCTCGCGGGCGGCCACGCGTCCTGGTGCGGATCGTGGCTGGCCGCGGCTATCTGATCGGCGTGGACGTCGGGGAGAACCGGGTGCGAGTGGAGCTGTTCGACCTGTCCCTCACCGAGCTGGCACGGGTGGATCTCAGGGTGGCGTACCGGGACGGTCACGCCTACGACGTGGACGTGGTCGTGCGGAACATCAACGACGGTGTCGCCGAGGTGCTGCGGGCGTCCGGTGTCGACGGCGAGCACCTGCTCGGCGTCGGTGTCGGAGTGCCCGGCATCGTCGATGACAGCGTCGAGAGCGGCTCCGTCGTGCACGGCCAGACCATCGGCTGGACGGCCGTGCCGCTGGAGCGTCTCCTGCGCCGCACCGGCCGGCTTCCGCCACACGTGTCGTACTTCATCGACAACGGAGCCAAGACCGCGGGCCAGGCGGAGATGTGGTTCGGCGCCGGACGCGGCGCGCGCTCCGCCGTGGTGGTGCTCTTCGGCTCCGGTGTCGGCGCCTGCGTGGTCACCGACGGCCTGGAGCGCGGCCGGGCCGTCGAATGGGGCCACCTCACGGTGCAGGTGCGCGGGCGGCGCTGCCGCTGCGGCGCGTCCGGCTGTCTGGAGGCGTACGCGGGCGCCGAGGCGCTCCTCGCCCGCTGGCGCGAGGCGGGCGGCAGGCCCTCGCCCGGCGGTGACGAGGAGGGCACTCTCACCGAGCTGCTGGCAGCGGCCTGCCCGGAGGACGGGAGCACGCCCGATCCGGTGGCGGCGACCGTTCTCGCGGAGACGGCCCAGTACCTCGGCGCGGGCCTGTCCGACCTGATCAACCTCTTCCAGCCCGAACGGATCGTCGTCGGCGGCTGGGCCGGCCTGCGACTCGGTCCACGGTTCCTCGAAGAGGTGCGCACGCACGCTTTCGCGCGTACGCTGCGCCACCCTGCCACAGGCGTGGGCATAGAGCCCGGCCGCCTCGGTCCGGACGCGGTGACCATCGGTGCCGCCGCCCTGCCGCTCGCGGACTTCTTCGCCCATGGCGGCCGCCGTCCGGCTCCCACGGTCATACCGACGCCGGACCGCCCTGGCAGGCGCCCCTGAGGCGGCGGCTCTGCGAGGCCGGCCCGACCCGTGGCCCGTCGCTCTGACAGGCGGCCGGACTCGCTGCCGGGCCGCTCCCCTCACCCTTTCCGCGGCCCGCCGCTCGGCCGGCTGACGCACCGTGGTCAGTGGAGAGCGGCAGGCCAGGGCGACGCCGGAGCCGCCGGAACCTAGCACCGCCGCCTCGTTCGGCGCCCGCCCGCCCTCGCGGAGCATCGCGCGCTCGCCATGCGCCGTCCCGGCAGGCGTCACGGCCGTCGGACGCGAACCCTACTCCGCGGGCCGGCAGGTGTTCGACGGCCAGCCGCCCGCCTTCCTGGTGACCGAGGTCGACATACTGTGCGGCGGGAAGCCCTGTAGAGCGCTCTCCGCGCCCTTGTGTCACTCCCCGAGGGTGCCTACGTGCATGTCGGCGGTCAGCGTCAGGTGGCCCGCCGACCGGCCGGCGAGCAGTCGCCATACGCCGGTCTCCGTGCGCCACCCGCCGTCGGCCTCGGACCAGTGCCGCAGGGCGCGAGCAGGTACCTCGATCACGGCGGTCAGCCGTTCCCCCGGGTCCGCCTCCACGGCCGTGTATCCGGCGAGCCATCGCCTCGGGCGCTCCACCGCCGAGCCGGGTTTCGCCACGTAGAGCTGCACCACTTCGCGGCCACGCCGCCTCCCCGTGTTGCGCAGGGTCACGCGGACCGTCAGGGGACCGTCGTCGTGCACGGCCGCCGGGGCGTCGAGTTGCTCGTACTCCCATGAGGTGTAGCCGAGGCCGTGTCCGAACCAGTACGCGGGCGTGCGGCCCGCGCGCAGCCAGGCGCGGTAGCCGATGTGCAGTCCTTCCTCATACGGCAGGACGCCGGCCTCGGGCCGTGTGCCGGTGACCGGTACGTCCCGCAGGGCGGCACCCCAGGTGGTCGGCAGCCGTCCACCCGGCTCGGTAGCCCCGAACAGGACGTCGGCCAGTCCGTGACCCGCCTCCTGGCCGGGGAACCAGGACAGCAGGATCGCTCCCGCCTCGTGCCGCCACGGCATCTCCACCGGGCCGCCCGCGTTGACGACCACCACGGTGCGCGGGTTCGCGGCCGTCACGGCACGCACCAGCTCGTCCTGGTGGCCGGGGAGGGCGAGACCGGTCCGGTCATGCCCCTCGGACTCGCTGTCCTCCGTGGTGCCGACGCACACGATCGCCACCTCCGCGTCGCGTGCCGCCTCGGCCGCCGCGACGAGGGCCGACGCGGGATCCGGCGCGGGCGGGCCCGCGGTCACCACCGTGGCGCGACCCGAACCGGGAAGCAGTTCCCGCCGGGCCACCACATGCACGCGACCCAGGTGGGACAGCCGGACGCGGCCGTACCGGCACGGCGGGTTCACATGGACGACGGCGGGGTCGTCGGTCTCCCGCGGGAACGTACCGTCGACGACGGCGCGGCCGTCCACCGTGAGACTCATACGGCCGAAGCCGCCGATGCCGAACGTCCACTCCCCCTGCGCCGTGGGAGCCAGCAGAGCACTGATCTCCACGCTGTGGGCGCCCGGCGGTACATATGGTTCCAACTGGCGCCCGCTGTGGCGGTCTTCGGCGTGCAGTTCGCGTCCCTCCGCGTCGAGCACGCGGACCAGGACGCCGGGTGCGCCGCTGCGCGGGTTGCGGCATGTCGCACGGTCGAGGGGCGGGGGCGCGGTGCCGAGAGCGGGGCCGGGGGCATGGACGACGCGCACACCGTCGCCCAGTGCTCTGCGGATCCCGTCCAGCGGCGAGACGACATGGTGAGGGAAGACGCCGGCGCTGCCGCCGCCCTGGGCTCTCGGCTGTGCGGCGTGCGGCCCGATCACCGCGACACTGCGCAGGGAGGCGGGCGTCAGCGGCAGCAGTCCGTCGTTGCGCAGCAGGACCGTCCCGGCGGCGACCGCCCGGCGCAGGAGCGTCCGCTCGTCACCCGGGCCCGCCGGACCGGTGCCGACGCCCCGGGACGCGCCCAGCGCCCCCACCCGGTCGGCGAGCCGAAGCAGGCGGCGGGCCTTGTCCTCGACCGCCTCCAGCGGCACGGCGTCCTCGCGCACGGCCCGTACCAGGGCGTCCCCCCAGGGGCTTTCCGGTCCCGGCATGGCGAGGTCGTGGGCCGCGAGCGCGGCGGGCACCGTGGAGCGCATCGCACCCCAGTCGGAGACGACGACCCCGTCGAACCCCCACTCTCCCTTGAGCGGCTCCGCCAGCAACGGGCTCTCCGTCATGGTGGCGCCGTTGACGCCGTTGTAACCGGCCATGACGAGCCATACTCCGGCCGCCACTGCCGCCTCGAACGGCGCGAGGTACACCTCGCGCAGGACCCGTTCGGACACCCGGACATCCACGGTCAACCGCTCGGTCTCGGAGTCGTTGGCGACGAAGTGCTTCGCGGTCGCGGCCACGCCGTGCTTCTGGATCCCGCGGATCAGTGCGGCCCCGGTGCGACCGGTCAGCTCCGGGTCCTCCGAGAAGCACTCGAAGTGACGGCCTCCCAGGGGTGAACGGTGGAGATTGAGCGTGGGGGCGAGGACGACGTGCACGCGCTTGCGGCGTGCCTCGGCCGCGAGCAGTCCCCCGAGCCGCTCCACGAACTCCTCGTCCCACATCGCCGCGACGGCGGACGGTGAGGGCAGCAGCAGTGAGGTGTTCCGTTCGTCCCAGGCTTCTCCGCGCACTCCGACGGGACCGTCCGACGTCGCGATCTCCCCCAGTCCGATGACGGGTTCCGCGTGCGTGTGCCAGGTGTCGGCTCCGGTGAGAATCCGCACCTTCTGCCCCAGATCCAGCTTGTCGAGCAGTCGGGCGCGTTCTTCTTCAGTCATTCCGTCTGCCTCCTCGGCCGCTCATCGGAGAGCGCTCTCCCAAGCATTCCGAGGAGATCAGGTTCCTGTCAATGAGGCCGCCGTCTCTTCCAGTGTCGTGCGAGTGGAGTTCTCGGACGCTTGGAAAGGATCTCGTCGGGGGTCTTGGTTCACGTGATCAGCTGGCAATAGCCGTTGACCCTCACGCATGTCGGCTGGGTTCTGCCGACATGCGGGAGTCTGGAGTAGAGCCGTCCTTCGGCCCGGCGCTGTTGTTCAGCGCCGAGCCAGCGATCATCACCTATGAGGCGTGGCGTTACCCCACGTCAGGAGGGGAGGTTCCAGCGCTGGGCGTTGGTGTTGTTGCAGTCGAAGATCTGCAGTGGGGTCGAATGGGCCATCGTGGCGTCCACGCGGTCCAGCAGACCGTGCGGGGAGGTGGACGGCGCGGTCGGTAGCTGGTCCACGACCTCCGCGAGGACGGTCGCCGTCAGTTCGGCATCGTGTTCCTGGTCGGTGGAGTAGTTGGTCCGGCCGAAGACCGCGCTGACGCGGGTCGGCGCGAGCGGCTTCGCGATGTCTCGGCCACGCCGTCGAACGTCCGTGCCCTGCCGACCAGTTCAGAAGTGAGCGCGGCGTTCGGATCGTGCAGCCGAGCGCGATCCTATGCCGGGGCTGCTGCCCGACCGATGAAGGCCGGGCAGGCGCCCCCTGGTGTCTCTCTGGGGGTCCTCTGGTCTGGACGAGGGCCCGCGCTGTCGCCTACCGCAGTGGGCGGTGACCTTGAGGTAAGCGGAGCGGACCGCGCCCCTGGTCTACAGCCCGGCCGCCGGTTCGGAGACAGCATCCTCTGAGCTGGGGCTGCGCGACCGTCGACGCGGGTGGATCACGCGATCCGGGCCACCCGGGTTCCGCGTCCTTCGCCGGCGAGGAGCGGCATCATCGTCTGGAACATGGTGGTGAGGTGCTCGCTGGCGAGGTGGGCGTCGAGTGATGCCTGGTCGCGCCATTCCTCGATGAGGATGATGTGGCTGTCGTCGTCGAGGTCGCGCAGGAGTTCGTAGCGCAGGCAGCCGTCTTCGGCGCGGGTGCGCTCGACGACGCTTTCTATGAGAGAGCGGACCTCGTCGGCCTTGCCTTCGGCGGCGTTGCTCTCGGCGATGATCATGACGGTGTTGTTCACGGTTCTTCTCTCTTAGGTTCCGGCGTGATGGTGCTGCGCGCAGGTGGAGTGGCGTGCTGACGGGGGTGAGGTCAGGTGGCGAGCAGCTGCTGGTAGAAGTCGGCGGGGTCGGCGGCCAGGGATGCCTTGACGTGGGCGCTCCATTGGTCGACGACGACCTCGATGAGGTTGTTCTCGACGCCGTCGAGTGCGGCGCGGGCTACGTCGGCGGGGTCGGTGAGGGGGCCGTCGTAGTCGGCGCCGGCCATGATGTCGGTGTCGGCCGCTCCCAGGACGACGCCGGTGACGAGCGTGTTCTGCCCGGCGAGTTCCAGGCGGATGCCGTTGGTCATGCTCCACTCCGCCGCCTTGGCCACCGCGTAGGCGTTGCTGCCGTTGTAGGAGAACCACGACAGGGCCGAGAGCACGTTCACGATCGCGCCTCCACCGTTGGCGGCCAGGACGGGGGCGAAGGCGCGGACCATGTTCAGATTGCCCCACAAGTGCGTGTCCAGCTCGCGCCGGATCGCGTCGAGTTCGCTGCCCAGGAGGTTGGTGCCGGTGGAGATCCCGGCGTTGTTCACCAGCAGGTCGACGTCGGTGGCCGCCGCTGCGGCGGCCTCGATCGAGGCAGGGTCGGTGATGTCGAGCTGCAGGACTTCCACGCCCGGCAGGTCGATGCTGCCGGGGCGCCGGGCGGTCGCGTAGACCTTCGCGCCGCGCTCGGCGAGCTGCGCGGCGAAGTGACGCCCGATCCCTCGGTTCGCGCCGGTGACCAGCGCTGTCGCTCCGGAGATGTTCATACAGGTGCCCTTTCGATGCGGCCGTAACAGGTCAGGCCGGCTCATGGATCCCGCGCGTACTTCGGCGGTATTGCTACGCTAAAACCTGACGTCAACGTGAGGTGCAAACGGAAGGGAAGTGATCCGCGTCATGCGCATCGGACAGCTCGCCAAGCGCTCGGGGGTGAGCGTGCGCGCCTTGCGCTACTACGAGGAGCAGAATCTCCTGGAGTCGACACGGACGCCCGGCGGGCAGCGCGACTACTCCGAGGATGCCCTGGACCGCGTCCAGCTCATTCAGGATCTTTTTGCCGCCGGCCTCTCCAGCCGAACCGTCGTCGAGCTGTTGCCGTGCGTGAGCACCGGCACCGCGACCCCCGGCATGCTGGACCAGCTCACCAACGAGCGGGACCGCATCGCCGAGCGCATCCAGGACTTGTCCCGAGCGAAAAGCAAACTCGACCGCGTGATCGAGGACATCGTCGCAGCGGGAGTCGTCAAGGCGTGACGGTCCTCCGCGTGTCTGCGACTCATAGAGCCTTACAGTGCGGACGCCAGGTTTGCAGCTGCTGGGACGGCTTGCGCACTGGACCGTGATCCGGTTCCACAGTAGGTAGAGCTATGAGCGCGCCGGGCGGACCGGCACAGCTCAGAGGGCGTGGGCCAGGGCCCGCCCGAGTAAAGGATCGTCGGCGACCGGGCGGTCTCCTGTGGCGAGCCAGCCCGGCCGCACTCCGCGCTTATGCCGCCCTGACTGTTTCAACAGCTGCGCCGACCTCGGCCCAACGTGGCCTGGGGTCGGCGTGCTGTGCTGTGCGGGCGGGAAGCCTCGCTCACCAAGGCCAGGACGTCACTGAACACACCGGTGCCCCGGTCGATTCCGTACGGCCTCCGCTGCTTGTGAGCGCGCTTCGTCGGGAGTTGCCGCGGTGTGGGTGTGTCAGCGTGGGGTGAGGGCGAAGTCGGGATCGCGGCGGCGGAGTTCGGCTGCGGCGATGGTCCGCTTGTGTACTTCGTCCGGGCCGTCGGCGATTCGCAGGTGTCGCTGGTGGACGTACATCTCGGCGAGAGGGGTGTCGTTGGACATGCCGGCGGCCCCGAAGACCTGGATGGCTCGGTCGATGATCCGGGCGGCGATGCTGGGGGCGGCGACCTTGATGGCGGCGATCTCGACGCGCGCTCCCTTGTTGCCCACGGTGTCCATCAGCCAGGCCGCCTTCATCGTCAGCAGGCGGGCCATCTCCAGGTCGATGCGTGACTCGGCGATCCAGTCCTGGATGTTGCTGCGCAGCGCAAGCGGCTGTCCGAAGGTGGTCCGCCTCTGCGCCCGGTCGATCATCAGGTCCAGTGCGCGTTCGGCCATGCCGATGGACCGCATGCAGTGGTGGATGCGGCCGGGACCCAGTCGCGCCTGGCTGATGAGGAAGCCGTCGCCTTCGCCCGAGATGATGTTGCCGGCGGGTACCCGCGCGTTGTCGAAGAGGATCTCGGCGTGGCCTTCGCGGTCCATGTAGCCGAAGGTAGGCAGTGACCGCACCAGGGTCACGCCGGGGGTGTCGATGGGGACGAGCATCATGCTCTGCTGACGGTGCTTGGGCCCGGTGGGGTCGGTCTTGCCCATCACGATGAGTATTCTGCACATCGGGTGCATCGCGTTGGACGCCCACCACTTGCGGCCGTTGAGGACGTATTCGTCGCCGTCGCGGACCATGCTCAGTTCGATGTTCGTGGCGTCGGAGCTCGCGACGGCCGGCTCCGTCATGGCGAACGCGGAGGCGATTTCACCGTCGAGCAGCGGCCGCAGCCACTTCTCCTTCTGCTCGGGCGTGCCGAAGCGAGCCAGCACCTCGATGTTGCCGGTGTCCGGCGCGTTGCAGTTGGTCGCCTCCGGGGCGAGATGGGCGCTGCGCCCCATGATCTCGGCGAGAGGCGCGTACTCGACGTTGGTGAGCCCGGCGCCGAGATCGGATTCGGGAAGGAAAAGGTTCCACAGCCCTTGCCGGCGCGCTTCCGCCTTGAGGTCCTCGACCACGGCCGGGTGGTGGAACAGGTCGCCGGACGCCTTCATCTGCTCCTCGCTCACCGCCTCGGCCGGGTAGACGAACTCGTCCATGAAGGCCTCCAGCCGCTTTTGGTAGTCCAGAGCGCGTTCGGAGGGGCGAATGTCCATGAGGTTCCTCGCGATGTCCGCGGCTCGGTCTCGCCGCTGTGTGGGTAGGACCGCCCGGGCCGAGCGCCGCTGCGCCCGTCGGACTGGCCCGAGGCTAGAACAATCGCCAGTCGTGTGCAACATTATTGGAAACGTTGCATCACTGGTGATGGCGACCGCACAGTGTCCGATGAGGGGAAATCCAGATGAGCAGAGCAGCAATCGTGGCGACGGCCCGGACGCCGATCGGGAAGGCGTACCGGGGGGCGTTCAACAACACGCAGGGCCAGGAGCTTGCGGCGCATGCGATCTCCCACGCGCTGGACGTGGCCGGAATCGAGGCCGAACTGGTGGAGGATGTGGTGCTGGGCTGCGCCGTGCCGGAGGGGACGACGGGGTTCAACGTCGCCCGCCAGGCCGCGCTGCGGGCCGGCATGCCGACGAGCGTGCCGGGCATGACGGTGGACCGGCAGTGCTCTTCGGGGCTCATGGCGATAGCGGTGGCCGCTCAGCGCGTCATGTTCGACGGGCTCAAGGTCGCTGTTGGAGGGGGCGTCGAATCGATCTCCCTGGTCCAGAACGAGCACAACAACCGGTACCGGGCGGTCGATCCCTGGCTGAGCGAGCGGGTCGCCAGCTTATACTACCCGATGGTGCGCACGGCGGAGATCGTCGCCCTGCGGTACGGGATCAGCCGGACACGTCAGGACGAGATGGGTGCGGAGTCCCATCGCCGCGCCGCGGCGGCGCAGGACTCCGGGCTGATGGACGCGGAGATCGCGCCCATGACGGTGGTGAAGATCGAGAAGGACCGCGAGTCGGGCGAGTCCCGCGAGGTGGAGATCACGATCAGCCAGGACGAAGGGCTGCGCCGCGCTACGACACGGGAAGGGCTTGCCGCGCTGCGGACCGTGCTGTCGCCGGACGAGGCGGGCGGCGCTCCGTCGGTGACGGCCGGCAACGCCTCCCAGCTGTCGGACGGCGCCTCGGCCTCGGTCCTCATGGACAGCGACTACGCGGCCGCCCTGGGCCTGGAGCCGCTGGGCTACTACTGCGGCCTGGCCGTCACCGGGTGCGATCCCGAGGAGATGGGGGTGGGGCCCGTCGCCGCCGTTCCGAAGCTGCTGGAGCGGCACGGACTCACGGTCGGCGACATCGGCGTGTGGGAGCTCAATGAGGCTTTCGCGTCCCAGGCCATCTACTGCCAAGACGCCCTGGGGATCGATCCCGAGAAGTGCAACGTCAACGGCGGTGCCATCGCGCTCGGCCACCCCTACGGCATGACAGGTGCCCGGGCCGTGGGGCACGCCCTGCTGGAGGCACGGCGTCGCGGCGAGCAGTTCGCCGTCGTGTCGATGTGCATCGGCGGCGGCATGGGCGCCGCCGGCCTCTTCGAGGTCGCCTGAACGCCGGGGGTGGTCCGCCCGCACCGCGGTCGGGCCGCCCCGGCGCTCATCCCAGGGCCTGGTAGATGGCCGTGACGTACTCGGCCGAGCGGTCCGATCCGATGACTCCGGCCGACATCTGGTTCATGACGTAGGAGATCGTCAGGCCGCGATCGGGATGCATGACGGTCAGTGATCCACCCCAGCCGCCCCAGAAACAGGTACGCCCTTGGTCGATGTAGGGCAGCGACTGCGGCTCGGACAGTGCGTAGCCGATGCCCCACCGCATGGGGAGCCCCAGAACCAGGTCGACGCCGCTGGCTTGCTCCTGGAAGATCAGGTCGATGGTCGAGGGGCGGAGCAGACGCACTCCGCCGACCGAGCCACCGTCAGAGACGGCCGACAGGATCCTGCTGAGCGATCGGGCGTTGCCGTGTCCGTTGACGGCCCCGAGTTCCGCGCGCCGCCAGGCGTGCGTGTTGACCGTCGCCGCGTCGATGAGGGGGCGGGCGAAGGTCTTGACCATGATGTCGTCGGGGTCGGCCGCAGCGAAGTCGAAAGCATACGGCGGTGGTGGGATGATCTCGGCCACCCTCGCGTCGTCCTCGGGGCGCACACCGATCTGGAAGTCGGCGCCCAGCGGGGCGGCGATCTCCGTCCGGACGAATTCCGTCAGCGACAGTCCCGAGACGCGCCGCACGAGCTCCCCGACGAGGTGGCCCTGGCTGTTGGAGTGATACCCGGAAGCCGTCCCCGGCGGCCACCACGGTGCCTGATGCGCCAGCCGGGCGGTGGCGCCCGGCAGGTCGTACAGATCCTCCGTGGCCAGTGGCCCGTCCCAGCCCGAGAGGCCGGAGGTATGCGACATGAGATGACGCACCTCGATGCGGCTCTTGCCCTGGGCGGCGAACTCGGGCCAGTAGCGTGCGACAGGGGCGTGGACGTCGAGCAGTCCGCGGTCCACGAGCATCAGCGCGGCCAGATTGGTGACCATCTTGGTCGAGGACCAGACGTTGACGATCGTGTCCCTCGACCACGGCACGGTGCGTGCCGCATCCCGGTGGCCGCCCCACAGATCCAGGACCGGTTCTCCGTACAGGTCGACCGCAAGCGAAACACCCACCTCCTTCCCGCGGGCGATGTTCTCCTCGAGGAGCTCCCTCACCTTCTCGAACCGCGCATCGCATTCTCCGTCGACTACCTCTGTCATGGCTGAACTCCCTGGCTGAACGGCGATAGACACGGACCTGCCGTTGCAGCACCTGCCAGTGCTGTGACGCGGGTCACCATGCAACGTATGGTCGAATGTTGCAAGCGTCAATAGCCTGGATACCTCCCCGCAACAATCACATGAACGCTGCGCGGATGCTCCGCCGCCGTCCGCTCCCACGCGGACACCCGGCCCCTGCCGCGACGAAGGAGAAACCTGCCATGGTGAGCCTGCTGGACCCCGTCCGCCTTCGCGCCGATGCAGCGCCCAGGAGCGTCGCCATCAGGGACGCCGGCGAGCACTTCAGCTACGAAGGGCTCCTCGAATCGAGCCTGCGTTTCGCCTCGATCCTCGACGCTCAAGGCGTCGCACCCGGGGAGCGGGTCGTTCTCATCGCGCCGTCGGTGTCGGCCTACGTCGTGGCCTACCTCGGCATCCAGGCAGCAGGCTGCGTCGTGGTACCGATGAACACCATGTCGACGAGCGAGGAAGTCAGCTACGTCGTGCGCGATGCACAAGCCTCACTGATCATCGCCTGGCACGAGGCGAGCGCACCCGCCCGGAAAGCGGTGGCCGCGGACGGGCCACCGGTCGTCACCCTCGTGCACGGTATGTGGGAGGCCCTGCCGCTCGCGGCCCTGACCGACCGGGACCCCGACGACACCGCGGCGATCCTGTACACCTCGGGCACCACCGGTCGCCCCAAGGGCGCCGAACTGACGGTCGCGAACATCTTGTCCGCAGCGCGGATCTCGGTGGAGTGCAGCCAGGGAACACCGGACGACCGGATCGGCACCGGGCTGCCGCTGTTCCACATCTTCGGCCAGATCTCGGTGATGATGGCCTCGCTCACCGCAGGGAGCTCCCTGCACCTGGTAGCACCCTTCGGCCCCGAGGCCATGATCGACGCCATCCGCACACACCAGCTCACCATCATCGCCGGCGTGCCGACCATGTGGAACGCCATGCTGCGCTCGTCCAAGGGCGAGGACGGGAGCGGGTTCGGCAGTGTCCGTCTCGCTGTCTCCGGTGGCGCCCCGCTCCCGGCGCCGGTGGCCCAGGCCTTCGAGAGCCGTTTCGGGTGCGAGCTGCTCGAAGGGTACGGGCTGACCGAGACGACCTCGCAGGGAACCTTCAACGGCCAGGGAGGAATCCGGAAGTCAGGCTCGGCGGGCCGGCCGGTACCACGGACGTCGGTGGAGGTCCGGAGCGAGAAGGGTTCGCCTCTTGGCCCGGGAGAGGTGGGCGAGATCTGGATCAGCGGCCCCTCGGTCATGAAGGGATACTGGCGGCGGACCGAAGCGACCGCACAGGCCCTGGTCGACGGCTGGCTGCGGACCGGCGACCTCGGCATGATCGACCAGGACGGCGACCTCTTCATCGTCGACCGCCTGAAGGACCTGATCATCCGGGGCGGGTACAACGTCTACCCCGGCGAGGTCGAGGAGATCCTCTACGAGCACCCGCGCATCGTCGAGGTGGCCGTCGTCGGCGTACCGGACGAGCACTACGGCCAGGAGGTCGCCGCCGTGATCGTCCTGGACCGGCCGGGATCTGTCACCGGGCCCGACATCATGGCGTGGGCACGCGAGCGGATGTCGGCCTACAAGATCCCCCGCCTCGTCAGGTTCGCCGAGGCCCTGCCCAAAGGGCCCAGTGGGAAGATCCTGAAGCGGACCATCGACACCGACCGGTTCCGGCAGTCGGCCTCCGCGGCGGAACAGGCGGAATGACGTACTGGCTCCTCCCTATACTCCGGTTGTGACTGCGAAACGAGAGGCTGGAAGAGCGGCGGTGCGGCCCGGCGCACGCGAGGCGTTCAGCCTCGCCCTGAAGAAGTTCGTCAAGGGCGACCGCCTGGACATGCAGGATCTCGCCGCCGAGCTCGGCGTGGACCGTACGACGCTGTTCCGGTGGGTGGGCAATCGCGACACTCTGGTCGTCAACATCCTCACCACGCTGGCGGACCCCACCATCAAGAAGGCCGCCGAGGCGGCGAACGGCAGCGGAGGCGCTCGTATCGCGCGGATCGCCGAGATCTACGCGCAGAAGATCATCGACGCCTCGTACTACCGGGCGTTCATGCAGCGCGAGCCGGAACGCTCACTGCGGCTGACCACCACCAAGGCCAGCCCGCTGCAGCAGCACATCGTGGAGAACTTCCACAACCTGCTGCAGCAGGAGCAGGACGGCGGCCACGAGTTCCCGCCGATGGACCTGCACGACCTGGCCTACCTCATCGTGCGGATCATCGAGTCCTTCATCTACGCCGACATCATCACCGGCGAGGAACCGGACTCCGCCAAGGTCGGTGCGGCGATCGCCGCTCTCCTGACGACCTCCCCGGCCGCCCGGTAGGAGACTCCACGTCCACGACCGGGGCGTATGAACAACCGGGCCGGGCAGGAGGACCGCACCATCGCCGTCTTGCCCGGGCCCGGGCGGATCTTCGTCAGGCGATGGAGGCTCCGCCGTCGACGATGACGGTGGAGCCCAGTACGTAGTCGCCCGCGCGGGAGGCGAGGTAGACCGCCGCGGCGGCCATGTCCTCCGGCTCTCCGATGCGCCGGGCCGGAATGTAGCCGATCACCTCCTCGGCGTGGTCCCGGGCGGCACGGTTCATCTCGGAGGCGAAAGCGCCCGGCGCGATGGCGCTGACGACGATCCCGCTCTTGATGAGTTCGAGCGCCATCCTGCGCGTCAGGTGGATCACGCCGGCCTTGCTCGCGTGATAGGAGTAGGTCTCGCCCGGATTGACCGCGATTCCGTCCACCGACGCGATGTTGATGACCTTCGCAAGGTGCGCACCGGCCGACCGCACCAGGAACGGCTTCAGGGCCTGGGTCAGGAAGAACAGACCCTTGACGTTGAGGTCCATCACCTTGTCCCAGCCGGACTCGGGGAACTCGTCGAACGGGGCGGCCCACGCGGCGCCCGCGTTGTTCACCAGCACGTCCAGAGCCGGCTCGCGCTCCGCGTACCTGGCCACGAGGTCATTGATCCCCGGAACGCTCGACACGTCCCCGGGCAGCGAGTGGCACTCCCCCAGCTCGGAGAGCTCCCGGGCTGCGGCGTCGCACGCCTCCGCCTTGCGGGCGGTGATGTAGACGCGGGCCCCCTGAGCCAGAAAGCCCTCGGCGATCATCCTGCCGATGCCGCGAGAACCGCCGGTGACCAGGGCCGTGCGGCCCTCCAGTGAGAACAAGCCAGTGATGTCCATGTCGAACTTCCTGTTCAGTTACCTAGCAAGGCTGCAACATTCGCTGATATGTTGCAGGAAGGTACCGCCTCGACGATCGCGCACACAACCCCCGCAGTTGATCTTCCGGAAGGCCCGAGCATGCCCGCCGCCCGACCAGCATCCCTGCAGCCCGTCGATGCCGACTGGGCCACCGACTGGCTCACCTCCTGCGGCCTGCAGATCTCCCCTCCCCTCATGGCCCAGCGCATCGGTGCGGGCCTTTCCAACCTGACGTACCGGATCAAGCACCACGCCGGCCGCACCTGGGTCCTGCGCAGGCCGCCCTCAGGAAAACTCCTGGCCTCCGCCCACGACGTCCTGCGCGAGGCCCGCATCATCAACGCACTGTCGGGCACCGCCGTGCCCGTCCCGCGCATCTACGGGACCAGGCACGACGCCGCCGGTGTCCCATGGGTGCTGATGGAACACCTCGGCGGCGTGGTCATCGACGACATGGACACCGCCGCACGGACCCCGATCGCGGAACGAGCCTCAATCGGCCTGGACATGGCCACCACTCTCGGACTCATCCACGCCGTCGACCTGGAAAAAGCGCGTCTTCAGGACCTTGCCAGCCACGAGCCCTACGCCCCTCGACAGCTGAAGCGCTGGAACCGTCAGTGGGAAGCGTCCAAGACCGGCGAACTCCCGGCGCTCGACCGCCTCACCCGGCGTCTGGAGCGGGCCATGCCCGCCCGGGAGGAGACGACCCTCGTGCACGGCGATTTCCACATCAAGAACGTGGTCACCGACCAAGGCACGATCGCCGGCGTCCTCGACTGGGAGCTCAGTACGCTGGGCAACCCGCTGGCCGATGTCGGCACCCTGCTGGCGTACTGGCCCGCACACGGCGAATCGGACATCAGCGACATGACCTCCGCCTCCACCCTGCCCGGATTCCCCAGCCGGACCGAACTGGTCGACAGGTACGCGACCACCACCGGACGAGACACCTCAGATGTGGGCTTCTGGCACGTCCTGGGCCTGTGGAAGATCGCGATCATCGCCGAAGGGGTACTGCGCCGCTCCCTCGACACCCCCACCGACCGCGCGCGGACAGGCATCCCCACCCGCGACGTCATCACCTCGCTCGTCGGCTACGCCCACACCATCGCCGACGACGCCTCCCTCTGAACGCTCCCGTGACCACCGGGGCGAAACCGCATCCGAAAGGACAGAGCACCATGCCGCAGACTTCGACGCATCCGAACGAGGACCTCGTTCTCTCACAGCGGCACGGGGCCGTCCTGCTGCTGACGTTCAACCGCCCGGACAAGCTCAACGCATGGAACAACGACCTTGAGAACCGGTACTTCGCACTGCTCGACGAAGCCGAGGCAAACCCGGACGTACGCGCCATCGTCATCACTGGGGCCGGCCGGGGATTCTGCGCGGGCGCGGACATGACCGATCTCCAACGCGTCGACGAACTCGACGACTCCGGCCTTCCGGCCCGCCCCCGCCCTCGCGAGTTCCCCCTCACCATCCGCAAGCCCGTGGTGGCCGCGGTCAACGGGGCCGCCGCCGGACTCGGGTTCGTCGAGGCCCTGTTCTGTGACATCCGCTTCTCCACACCCGACGCCAAGTTCACCACCGCCTTCGCCCGCAGAGGGCTCATCGCCGAGTACGGCGCCGCGTGGATCCTGCCGCGCCTCATCGGCACCAGCCGCGCGCTCGACCTGCTCCTGTCCGCCCGCGTAGTGCGCGGAGACGAGGCGCTGGCCATCGGCCTGGTCGACCGCGTCGTGCCTGCGGAAAACCTCGTGGACGCTGCCGTCGCCTACGCGCAAGAGCTGGCAGACCTCAGCTCCCCCTGGGCGATGAGCGTCATCAAACAACAGGTCCACAGCGCCATGGACACCGACTTCGCGACCGCCGTGGCCCGCGCCGACGACCTCATGCAGGAGTCCCTCCTGGGCCCGGACGTCGTCGAAGGCGTGACAAGCTACCTTGAGGGCCGCAAGCCCCGATTCCCCGGGCTGGCACCGCGATGACCCGTGACCACGCAGCCCCAGCCCCTCGGTCCTTGCGCCAAGCCGTGCTGATCGACTTCGGCGGCGTCCTCACCACGAGCGTGCTCGATGCGTTCCGGGCCTTCGGCAGTGAAGAATGCCATGACCGCGATCTGCCCCTGCGCCTCCTCACCGAGGACGAACAGTCACGCGAACTCCTGAGCGCCCACGAAGAAGGCCACCTGAGCACCGAGGAGTTCGAGACCGGCTTCGCAGCCCGACTGGAACTGCACGGCGCAGCAGTGGAACCACGCGGCCTGATCGCGCGCATTCAGAAACGGTTGTACCGGGACGAATCGATGGTCACCCTCGTCAGCACCATGAGAGGTCATGGCATTCGTGTCGGCCTGATCTCGAACTCCTTCGGCTCCGACGCCTACGCCGGCTGGGACCTCGACTCACTGTTCGACAGCGTCACCATCTCCGGCCGCGAAGGGGTGCGCAAACCCTCCCGCCGCCTCTACCAGATCGCCTGCGACCGAATGGGCTGCCGCCCGTCCGAGATCGTCATGATCGACGATCTGAAGCAGAACGTCGTCGCGGCAGAGCGTCTGGGCATGGCCGGCATCACCCATCGTGATATCGCAACCACCACCGCCGAGCTCGCCCAGCACCTCGGCCGACCACAAGCCGAATTCATACCCGCCTCACGCTGAACGGCTCTAGCGCGGCCGCCCGGGTAGACCCATCTGTCCGGGCGGCGGCCGGCAGAGATACGAAGGCTCCGATCGAGGCGGGCTGGTCGGTCCACACCCAGGAGATGTCGTCGAACGCCTCGGGGCTCGCGACCCGAGAAGCGCGCTGGAGGAGCGGGGGAGAGTCTGGAGAAAGACCTCCAGATCCCGCCAGGCGGGCACCACCTTCTCGACGCCGACGACCGAGACCAAAGTCTCGGGCAGGGTCAGGCACATGCGTCCATTGCCCTCCGACTCGACGACCACCAGGGTGCCGGTCTCGGCGACCACGAAGTTCGCGCCGGAGATGCCGGCCTTCGCCCGCAGGAACTTCTCCCGCAGGTGCAACCGGGCCGCCTCCGCCAGCTCGGCCGGCTCGTCGGACAGTCCGTCCGGCGCGGGACGACCCCAACGTGCCGTCTAGGAGCGGAAGATGTCACGGATCTCGCCACGGTTGCGATGGATGGCCGGGACCAGGATGCGCGAGGGATGGTCGTCGCCCAGCTGCACGATCAGCTCGGCCAGATCGGTCTCACGCCATGAGCGCCAGACATCAACGGCCGAACCCGCGATCCGACTGACATCATGTTCCGGAACCTCGCGGCAGTTACTCCTGACCCGCCTCACTCATACCCGTCACCCTCCCCACACCCTGCTTGGATGATCCCGATGTCTCTTGTGCAGCACCTGAACCCCGAGTCGGCCCCCGCACCGGCCGGGACGTACAGCCACCTGGCCATCACCGCGCCCCAGGCCCGTGTCGCCTTCTTCTCCGGGCAGATCGACATGAGCGCGCCCGGTGCTGAACCACCCCGAGGCGCAGCAGAACAAACCCGGGCAGTCTTTGACGCCATCGCGGAACTGCTCGCTTCCCAAGGGGCGCAGCCCGCAGACCTGATCAAACTAACGACTTACCTCGTGGGCCGGGGCCACCTGAACGAATTCAACGAGATGCGCAGTGCGGTCTATGCCCAGTGGTTCCCCGAAGGGGATACCCCCGCCAACACCCTGCTCATCGTTGCTGGACTGGCGCACGAAGCACTCCTGGTGGAGATCGAGGGCTCCTTCGTCTGCCCCTAGGGTCCGTCTTCAGAGATCATCGGGTGGTGGATCGTGGTGGGGTGATACGTCGCCATGAACTCACTGATCAGGAGTGGGAGTTGCTCGCTCTGCTGATACCGCGGGCCGCGACAGGCCGACCCCGGGTGGCAGACCGGCAGGTCATCAACGGGATGGTCTACAAGATCCGCACCGGGATCTCCTGGCGTGACCTGCCCGGCCGCTACGGGCCGTGGCAGACGGTCCACACCCGCTTCCGTCGCTACGCCCTGGACGGCGCGTTCACCCGGGCCCTGCAGCAGATACAGGCCCGGGCCGACGCCACCGGTGACATCGACTGGCTGGTCCAGATCCTCGCACCGGCCCGGGTCGGCCACGCCGCCGACCTGACCATGTGATCGCGGACAAGGCATACAGCTCTCGCGGCTTCCGCAGCTACCTTCGGCAACGCGGCATCGCGCACACGATCCCCGAAAAGGCCGACCAACTGCGGCACCGGCACAATCGCGGGAGCAGCGGTGGCCGACCGCCAGGCTTCAACCGGGAGATCTACCGCCGACGGAACGTCGTCGAACGCTGCTTCAACAAGCTCAAGGGCTTCCGCGGCATCGCCACCCGGTACGACAAGACCGCTCCTTCCTACAAAGCAGCGGTCACACTCGCGTCACTCCTGCTCTGGGCAAGATCCCTTTGAAGACGGACTCTAGTTGAGCCGCGGTCTTGGCACATTCCTCCAATGCAACGCGCTGGGGACCGCGCCTCTCGGTCTGGTCCCACTCTTCGCGCCCGGCAGATCGGCAACCACCAGACCGACACCTCGGTCCCGAACGTAGCGATGGCAGCGGACCAGCGGCAGCAGCAGCGCGTCCGCACCTGATGGCGTGTCAGTAAAGTCAGCATTGGGTCAGCAAAAGGCCGGCCGAAGCTGTCAGAGGCAGCCGCACTCTGGGCCTCGGTCAGACGCGTACGAGCCTCCAGGAGCCTGGAGGGCATCGCTTCTCAAAACCGCGCGCATCCGTCCCATAGGCGTTTCGCGGAGCCTGCCCCGCCTCCGCAGGTCAGCGAGGGATCCGGCGCGGCTTCAGTGAGACCGTGGGGAGTTCGGGGGCCGGGAGCGGGTCGCCGTCGTAGCCCTGGACCGTGCCGAACCGGTCCCCCGTCATCCACTCCTCGCGCGCCTTGGCGATCTCTTCGTGCGACCTGCCGATGAAGTTCCACCACATGATGATCTCCTCGCCGAAAGGTGTTCCGCCGAGGAGGACCGTGCGCGCGGGGGTGTCCGACTCGTTCGTCAGGGTCAGGGTGGCGGGGCCCGGGTGGACGTAGCCCAGGTCGGCGGGGCGCAGCAGGGTGCCGGCCAGGCGGACGGTGCCCTGGTCGACCAGGAGACCGTGTTCGAAGCCGGGGTCGACGGCGAGCGTCACCGAGGTGTGGGGCCGCAGCAGGATCTCGGCGCCGAGCAGGGGCGTGAAGGCCGGCACCGGGGAGGTGACGCCGGCGAGTGAGCCCAGGAAGACCCGGATCTCGGCGCCTTCGCTCCGCACGGGCTCGGGGACGTGGTGCCGGAAGTCGGGCGCGGTGTCGCGGTGTGCCTCCGGCAGTGCCACCCAGAGCTGTACGCCGTGCAGGACCGTGGTCCGCGGGGTGGAGACCTCGGAGTGGCTGATGCCGTGGCCGCCGGTCATGAGGTTCAGTTCCCCGGGCCGTACGAAGGCGTGGCTGCCGAGGCTGTCGCGGTGCTCGATCTCTCCGCTGAAGAGCCAGCTCACCGTCTGCAGTCCGGTGTGCGGGTGCGGGGCGACGTCCATGCCGCCGGTCTCGGAGACGTCGTCGGGGCCGTAGTGATCGGCGAAGCACCAGGCGCCGATCAGGGTCCGGGCGCGCTGCGGCAGCGTCCGCCGTACGGTCATCGCGCGCGGTCCGCCCAGCGGCACGTCGCGCGGTGTCAGTACGTCGACCCGTGCCGTCCCGGCCGGCGGCTCGCCGTCCGCCACCGTGCCGCAGCGCACTTCGACGGGTACCGCCTCGACATTGCTCATCATGGACCACCTCTCCACCGCTGATTGTTTTACATTCAATCACCATCCGGCCGGATGCGCGTGGCGGTCCGTCTCATGATCGCAGACCCGGGCGAGGGGCGGCCCGGTGCTCCCCGTCACCAGCGGACGGCCGTGAAGTCGACCGGCCGCGGGCGCAGCAGACGCGTACGGTCCGCCAGGCCGCGCAGTCGCCGGGACATCTCGTCGGCCGGCAGGCGGCGCCGGTCCCCGTGGCCCGGCAGGACCCATTCGAACCGCAGCCGGCCCGCCGTCCTGGCCAGGGAGCCGGCCAGCGCCTCGATGGAGTACCAGGTCACGCTGTCGGCGACTTCCAGGTCACCGGTCGTACGCGACCAGTAGAAGCTGTCACCGCTGAAGCAGTAGCGGTCGTCCGCGAGACACAGGACGCTGCCCCGGGTGTGCCCGGGCAGCGGGTGGACGGTGACGCCTTCGGCGATCTCCACCGGGTCCAGTCCGCGGATCACGCGGTCCGCGTCCGGGGCGGCGTCCAGGTCCCCTTCGTGGATCCACAGCCGGGCGCCGAAGTGGTCGGCGTAACGGCGGCCGTGCGCGGCGTGGTCGCGGTGGGTGAGCAGCACGTCGGTGACCGGGCCGCCGGCGGTGTGGCGCGCGGCCAGCTCACGGCTCCAGCGGGGCGTGTCGATCATGATGCGGGCGCCGCCCGGCCGCAGCAGCAGGTAGGAGTTGGCGCCCGCGGTGCGCGGCGAGTTGTGCCCGCAGATCAGCACACCGTCGTCCAGGGCCAGCGGGAACGGGTCCAGGGCCCGGTCCGCGCGGCCGGTCACCGGCCGGATGGAGCGGGTGGGGCAGGCGAAGACCGCGGCGTGCAGGCTCCGGTTCTCCGCCTCGTCCGCCGGGGCCCGCAGGACCCGCGACTTCCCGTCGGCCTCGTCGATCAGCCCGGGCGCGAACTGCCGGGCCACGTCGCAGTTCACGCAGCGGTCGTCCACGTACCATCCGTCCACGGCGGACTCCTCTCCACGGGCAGGCGGCCCCGGCTCGGGCCCGCCCTTCAGGGGTATCCCGCCGGGCCACCGGAGCGGAACCCCCTCCCGGCCTTGTGTTTCCGGCGCCCGGGCGCTCTGGGCGGGCGCGTCCCGGTGGGTGCCGGAGGGCGCGGCGGCGGGGCGCGGGCGCCACGGCTCAGGTCCGTACCTCGAAGCCGCCGCGCCCGTCGAAGAGCACCTCGCACACCGCGTCGAACCCGTCCGCCGTCGACGGTCTGCGCAGCCGTCCCAGCGTGGCCAGGACACCGACGTCGGGCACCCGCTCGCGGCCCTCGCGCGCGGCGTTGCGCCGGAGGGAGCCCGCCACGTCCGGCGGGAACCAGTACGCCGTCACGGTCGCCCCGTACGCCCGCGCCGCCGCCACCAGCGGGGCCCATTCCTGCGGTGACGGGTTCGTGTTGTCCACGGCCACCGCACGCCCCGCCGCCAGGTGCTCCGTCACCAGCCGCATCTGCCGGGCCTGCTTGTTCCTGGCACCGCGCGGGAACAGGTCCTTGCCGACCAGCTCGTACCGGTCGGCAAGGCACCGGGCGTAGAAGGTGGACTTGCCGGACGCCTGCAGCCCGACCAGCACCGCCAGGTCCGCGTGCGTCGCCATACCCGCCACGATGGCACGCCGTCCCGGACCCGGGCGAGAACACCGGCGGCGGCACGCCCGGGGATGACCTCATCCCCGGCCCTGGCCCCTCCAGAAGGCCGGTGACCTGCGGGCCGATGCCGTCAGCCCCACCCCTGGCCCGCCAAGAGGCCGGTGACCTACGGGCGGATGCCGTCAGCCCCGGCCCTAGCCCTCCAGGAGGCCGGTGACCTGCGGGCCGATGACCTCCCAGACGGGGCCCGGCAGGTGGCCGAGGTCCGTGGCGCGCAAGGCGTCGAGGGCCTCCTCGGCGCCGGTGCCGGTGCCGGTGCCGGGCCCGGCGAGGGCGTCGGCGTCGTAGCGGGTGGTGCCGGTCAGTACGTCGTAGCCGTCCCGTACGGCCACGCGCAGGCGGCGCCCCGTCCCGTCCTCGGTGTGCAGGGCGGAGGCCACGACCAGGGGCGGTGCCCCGCCGGGCGGGGCGGGCAGCTTGCGGTAGGCCGAGGCGAGCGGGGCGGGCCAGCGCAGGCCGAGCAGCACGGGACGCTTGGCGACCACCTCGGCCAGGTCCGTCTCGCGGACGGCGTCGGGCTCCAGGACCGTCGCCCGGGCGTCCAGGACCAGGGCGGCGGGCAGCAGACAGCGCAGCGTACTGCCGGCGAGGTTGCCGCCGACCGTGGCCGTCCGCCGTACGGCGCCGGTGCCGACCGTGGCGGCGGCCAGCCGCATGACGTCCGGCACCCGGGTGTCGATCCGGTGCAGCACCACGGCGCCGCCCAGCGCCTGCGGCCCGATGACGTTCGCCTCCGGCACTCCGCGGAGCGACATCGCCAGCTCCGGGAACCCGTCCCGCTGCCAGGTCGCCCAGACGAGGGTCGCCCCGCCTATCGGCACGGCCCTCTCGGCCAGGCACTCCCGGGCTTCCGGCACGGAGGTGGGCAGACGCAACAGCACAGCGGCCGACCTGCCTTTCTGGGACTCGGGACGAGGGGCGGACGGCCGCCCCGCCGACAGCGCAGTCTTCTCGGCAGGCAGGGGGCGCGTACAGGGCTCACACGGGCATGCGGGGACGGCGTACGCGACACGGCTCGACCCGATCGGCTCCTCGGCCTGGGCGGACCCCGCGTTGCGCAGGAGGGCCGGGCCCGACGGGCGTGAGCGGCCGTGAACAGGCGTGAAGGGTATGCCGAGACGTATCTGAGCGGTGTGGCGGGCACGAAAAAGTCCTGCCGGGCCCGGGGGCCCGGCAGGACTCGTCGGTCGGAGCGGCCGGGGCTAGCCGCGGCGTCCGGCCGGATCCTGCGCGGAGGTGTCGTCGCGCTCGGCGTCACCCCGGAGCGGTCCGGAACCCGCGGCTCCGGGGGCCGACGGCTCCGCCCGGTCCCCGTGGCCCGGCCACCAGGCGGCGTGGCCGATCAGGGCCGTGAGGCTCGGGGTGAAGAACATCGCCATGACGAACGCCGCCACCGCGATGCCGAAGGAGACCGCGAAACCCATCTCCGACAGCAGCGCGTTGCCCGCGAGCATCATGGTGGCGAAGGTCGCCGCCAGGATGAAGCCGGCCGCGGCCACGGTCGGTCCGGCGTGCCGCAGCGCCATGCCGGCCGCCTCGCGCGGCTCCCGGCCCTCGCGGGCCTCCTCACGCAGCCGGGCGATCATGAGGATGTTGTAGTCGGTGCCGATCGCGACCACGAAGAGATACATGATCACCGGCAGCATGAACATCAGGCCGGAGTGCCCCTGCGCGCCCTGGAAGATCCACACGGTGGCCCCCAGGGTGGCACCGAAGCCCAGGCCCACGGAGGCCATCAGGTACCAGGGAGCCACCACACTGCGCAGCAGCAGCCCCAGAATGATCATGATGAGGAGTGCGGCGACGGGGAAGACCGTCTTGTAGTCGTGGTTGACCGCCGCGTTGATGTCCTTGAAGATCGACGACATACCGCCGACCACCGCCTCGCTGCCGCCCGGCGCCGCCGAGTGCGCGACCTCGCGGACCCGGCCCACGGCGTCGATCGCCTTGTCCGTCGACGCCTCGTACTTGAGCGTGACGGTGAAGTCCGCGGTGGTGCCCTCCCTGTTGAGCTGGGTCATACGGGCGGCGGCGACCCCGTCCACCGCGGCCAGCTTCCGCGCGTACGCCTTGAAGCCGGACGCGTCGAGCGGCTTGCCGTCGACGCTGGAGAGGTAGACGTCGGTGGGTGCGGCCGCGCCCGCCGAGTACGCCTTCTGCATCTCGTCCTGGACGACCATCGACTCCTTGGTCTTGGGCATGGAACCCGAGGCCAGGTCGAAGGTGGCCTTGTAGCCGAAGGTGCCGGCCGACAGGACGAGCAGGATCAGACCCGAGGCGATGGCGGCCAGCGCCGGGCGGCGCTGGATGCCCCGGCCGAGGGCGGCGAAGCGGGCGTTCTGCGGTTCCTTCTGCCAGGACTTCGAGGGCCAGAAGACCTTCGGTCCGATGAGCGAGACCACGGCGGGGATCAGGGTCAGGCCCGCGACCAGGGTGGCGGCGACCGCGATGGCGAGCGCCGGACCCATCTGCTTCAGGAAGCCCAGCGTGGACAGCACCAGGGCGAGGAAGGCGATGATGACCGCCCCCGCCGCCGAGGCGATGGCCTCGCCGACCCGGCCGACCGCGTTGACCATGGCCTCCTTGGGTTCGTCCCCGGCACGCAGGCTTTCGCGGTAACGGAAGATCAGGAACAGGAAGTAGTCGGTGCCGACGCCGAAGAGGACGACGATGAGGATCGACGAGATCGAGCTGTTGGCCTGGAGGTCGAACAGCTTGGTGGCGTAGGCGATCAGTCCGTTGGCGATGGCGGAGACCAGGCCGATCAGCACCAGAGGCAGTACGGCGAGGATCGGCGCCCGGAAGATGATCAGCAGGGTCACCAGGATGATGACGAAGGTGCCGATGCCGATCAGCGCCTGACCGCGCTTGGACGAGTCCTGCTGGTCGAGGGCCTGGGCCGCGGAGCCGCCCAGTTTGACGTCGAGATGCGTGCCCTTGGCCAGTTTCCCGGCCTCTTCACGCAATT
Organism: Streptomyces sp. NPDC027672; assembly: GCF_055566335.1. NCBI lineage: Bacteria > Bacillati > Actinomycetota > Actinomycetes > Kitasatosporales > Streptomycetaceae > Streptomyces > Streptomyces sp. NPDC027672. The sequence goes on from NZ_JBVHSO010000002.1 coordinate 26,725, forward strand.
CCTTCGCCGCGTCGGCCTGTTCGGGCTGACCGGCCTTCTTGCTGTCCATCTGCACCAGGGTCATGGTGTACTTGCCGTCCTTCGACGGCTGGCCGGGGACGACCTTCTGCACCTGGTCGATGTGCTTCTTGCCCAGTTCTTCGGTGATGCGGGCGACATCGCGCTGGTCGTCGGCGGTCAGCTTGCCGCCGTCGGTGCGCTGGTAGAGCGCGATCGCGGACGGCGTGAAGGCGCTGGGGAACGCCCTCTGCTGAAGGTCCGCCGCTTGGATGGACTCGTAACTCTTGGGTAGAAAGCTGCTCTCGTCACTGTTCGAGGGCAGGCTCGGGGCGGTGGCGACGATGGCCACCGCGGCGATCAGCCACGCCACGATCGTCCACACGGGATGACGGACGACGGCGCTGCCTATTCGTCGGAACATGCGGAGGGTCCTCCTGGGAAGGAAGATCACCGCAGCCCGGGGAGCGGTCCCTGGCATCGGCGACCCCGACCGGCACACGTCGAACGGGCCGGTCGCATGGTTGTCTTGGCCTCTCATCCTAGTGACCACGCGCCCGCATCCCCTCATCGGACGCGCACGGCCCCTCCCCCGCGGCCGGGGACGGCAGCGGCGGGTGAAGGACCACGGGTGAGCGGTCGCGGGCGCGCGGTCGCGGGCGCGCGGTCGCGGGGAGACGGCCGCGGGTGAGCAGTCGTCAGGTGCCGGGCCCGCGTGCGGCATGGCCGCCGCGTCGCGCCTACCGGGACCGGTACGGCAGGCTCGGTTGGCCGGCGGCGGTACGGAGGTGGCGCGTGGAGTGGTCGGAGCGGGTGGTCGTCCGGGACGGCGTCCGGCTGGTGTGCCGTGACCGGGGCGGCTCCGGACCCGCCGTGGTGCTGTTGCACGGGCCGGCCGGCCACGCCGGCGAATGGGACGCGGTGGCCCGGCGGCCGGCGGGACGGTTCCGGCCGGTCGCGGTCGACCAGCGCGGGCACGGCGCCGCCGAGCGGCATCCGTCCGACGTCTCGCGCGCGGCCCTGGTGGCGGACGTGGTCGCGGTCGCCGGGCAACTGGGGCTGCACCGGCCGGTCCTGGCCGGGCAGTCGCTCGGCGGCCACACGGCGCTGCCGGCCGCCGCCGCGCATCCGGGACTCGCCCGCGCGCTCGTCCTCGTCGAGGCCGCGCCCCGCGATCCCGATCCCGGGGCTCCGCAGGCCATCGCCGCCTGGCTCGACTCGTGGCCGGTGCCGTTCCCCTCCCGGGAGGCGGCGGTCTCCTTCTTCGGCGGCGGCCCGGTGGGCGAGGGCTGGGCGGCCGGGCTGGAGTACCGCGAGGGCGGCTGGCATCCGCGCTTCGACCGTGCGGTGACGGTGGCCTCGGTCGCGGAGAACGCGCGGTGTTCCTCCCGGCCTGCCTGGCAGCGGGTCGGCTGCCCCACGCCGGCCGTGTTCGCGCAGTCGATCGGCTGCCCCACGCCGGCCGTGTTCGCGCAGTCGAGTCTGCTGCCGGGGGCGGACAGACGCGATGCTCGCCCAGCGGCCGGACACCCGGGCGGTGAGCGTTCCCGGCACGGGGCACGACCTGCATCTCGAACAGCCGGAGGTGCTGCACGGCTGCTGGAGGACTTCCTCGCCGGCCTCACCTGACGTCCGGGGCCGCGTCCATGGCCCGGCTGCCTCGGCCATGGAGGGTGCCGGTGTGGTGGCGGGGTCAGCCCGTGGCGCCGACCAGGGCGGCCGGCCGCTGCCGGGCCTCGGCGATCACGCGGGCGCCGCGGTCCGGCGCGGTGTCCAGCCGCGGCAGGACGTCCGGGGCGGCGATCGCGGGCAGGAGATGGCCGTAGAGCGCCGACGTGCGGTCGGCCAGGTCGGTCCAGCCGGCCGCGGTCTGCGAGACGAACTGCACGCCGATCCAGGCGCCGAGGAAGACCTGGGCGGTCTCCTCGGGCACCACGTGCGGCAGCACCTCGCCGCGTTCCTTGGCGTCCGCGAGCACGCCCGAGGTCAGGCGGGCCCAGGCCGGCCAGGCGCTGCCGAGCACCTCGTTGCCGGGCAGGTCGGCGGAGATCCGGGCCCCGGCGAGCAGGAGGGGTTCCCTGGGCAGGCGCCTTGCGAGGACCATGCCCGCGTCCACCCACTCCTGGAGCTTCAGCTCCCGGGGCAGGAGGTACTCGGGGCTCAGTTGTTCCTCCAGCACGCCCCGGGCGAGGTCCGCCTTGGAGTCGAAGTGGAAGTACAGGGCGCCCTTGGTCACGCGGGCCCGCTTGAGGATCTCGGCGATGGTGGCGGCGGCGTACCCGCGCTCCGCGAAGACGGCCGCGGCGGCTGCCAGAACGGCGCGTCGGGTCCGGACACCTCGCTCCTGCCGTGCCACGGACCCTCCCTCAGGCCGGAAACCAGACCGAACAGCACGCACCATACCGCACGTCCGGTCAACACCGTGGTGGGCAAAGGTTGTTGAAAGGAACGGTCCCACACAGCGCCGGGAGACGGCCCGGCGGCGGCCGAATTCGGTTGCGGCGGGGCCGGTGAGCCGGGTGTGCTGGTCCCATGGGCGGTGCCACGGAACAGGCGGGACGGGCCGGGGCGGCGGGCGCGGCCGGGACGCGGCCGGCTCCCTGGCGCGGGCGGGCCGTCCTCGCGGCGCTGATGCTGTCCGCGTTCACGCTCAACACCGTGGAGAGCCTGCCGGTCGGTCTGCTCGAACCCGTCGCCCACGGCCTGCGCGTGTCGCTGTCGGCGGCCGGACTGCTGGTCACCGGGTACGGCCTGACGGTGGCCGTGGCCTCCGTGCCGCTGGCCCGGCTCGTACGGTCGGTGCCCAGGCGCCATGTGTGCACCGGACTGCTGGCCGCGCTGACCGCGTCCGGTCTGATCGCCGCGACGGCCGCCTCCTACGGGCAACTCCTCCTGGCGCGGCTGCTGTCCGCTCTCGCGCAGGCGCTGTTGTGGGCGGTGGCGGGACCGGTGGCGGTGGGCCTGTTCGCGCCCGAGGTGCGCGGACGGGTCGCCGGGGCGCTGTCCGTCGCCGGGTCGCTGGCGCTGGTGGCCGGGGTGCCGGCCGCGACCTGGCTGGGCCGGCACGGCGGCTGGCGGCTGCCCTTCGTCCTGCCGGCCGTGCCGGGACTGCTCTGCCTGGTGACGATCGCCGCCCTGCTGCCGGCCTCGCCCCCGGAGGAGGAGCCCGCCGCGTACGCCGAGCGGCCCGATGCCCGCCGGTTCGCCCTCGTGCTGGCGGCGGGGTTCCTCTCCGCCACCGGGGCGTTCGCCGGCTACACCTACATCGCGGTGTTCCTGGAGGGCGTGAGCGGGTTCGCCCCGGGCACGGCCGGCGTCCTGCTCTCGGTCTTCGGCGCCGCGTGCCTGGCCGGGGTGAGCGTCACCGCCGTACTGCTGGACCGTTTCCCGGGTCCGGCGCTGACCGCGGCCGTGTGCGTACAGGCCGTGGGCATGCTCGGCCTGTCCGCGGCCGGCGCCCGGCCGGTGGCCGCCGTGGTGTTCCTGGTGCTGACGGGCGGTGCGCTGGGGCCGGTGTTCATGGCCGCGCAGCACGCGATGCTGCACTGCGCTCCGGGCCGTACGGACCTCGCGCTCGCGGCGAGCTCCGGCTGCTACAACGCCGGGATCGCGGCGGGCGCCGCGCTCGGCGCGCTGCTCCTGCCGCACACCGGCGCGCGGGGCGTCTTCCTCGCGGGCGGAGTGCTGACCGCGGGGGCCTGCGCGGTGCTGCTCGGCGAACGACTGTCGCCGCTGTCACGCCGGCCACGCCTGCCCCGTCCGCCGGGGCCGGACTGATCTTCCCCCGCGCCGCGGCGCGGGCCCCGGCCGGCGGCGCGCAGGTGTCGGACCGGGACGCGGGGGCATCGGCGGTGTATGGATGCACGGACGTGGACACTGCGGGGCCGGTCCCAGGCGCGGCAGGCGGCGGACAGTACGGCGATGACCGTGGCGGCGCGGGCCGGTTTCGCCGCGCGCGGGCTGATCTACGTGCTCGTGGCGGTCATCGCGTTGCAGATCGCCTTCGGCGGGGCCGGCCACGGGCGCCAGGCCGACCGGGGCGGTGCCCTGGGTGAGCTGGCCGAGCGGCCGTTCGGGTCGGTGCTGCTGTGGGCCGTGGGCGTGGCGCTGGCCGGAATGGCGTTGTGGCGGCTGTCGGAGGCGGTGTTCGGCGGCTCGGGCACCGACGGCTCGAAGCTCTCCAAGCGGGTGACGGCCCTGTTCCGTGCCGTGTTCTACGGCTTCGTGTCGTACTCGGTGCTCGCCTACGCGGCCGGGGACCGGGGCAGCGGCAGCGGGTCCTCCGACCGGCACACCGACGATGTCACCGCCCGGGTGCTGGAGTGGCCCGGCGGTCAGTGGCTCCTGGGCCTCGCGGGCGCCGGTGTGGTGATCGCCGGGCTGTGGATCGCGGGGCGGGCCGTGCTGCGGAAGTTCCGCAAGCACCTGCGGACCGGGGCCATGTCCCCCCGGGTCCGTCCGGTGGTCGAGTTCCTCGGCGTGACCGGTGGCGCGACCCGGGGCGTCGTCTTCGCCGCGGCCGGTGTGTTCGCCGTCGTCGCGGCCGTCCGGCACCAGCCGGGGCAGGCCAGGGGCATGGACGACACGCTGCGCGGGTTCCGGGACCTGCCGGCCGGGCCGTGGCTGCTCGCGCTGGTCGCCCTCGGTCTGGCCGCGTTCGGGCTGTTCTCCTGGTGCTCCGCCCGCTGGCGCGACCTCTGAGCCGGCGGCCGGCGGGCTCCCGGGTCCCGGGACGCGGTCAGTCGGAGTCGGGTTTGCCGCGCGCCGCGGCGTACGCCTGGGCCGGTGTCATGGTGACCCCGTCGAGCTTGACCGTCTTGTAGGGGCTCACCTGGGCGCAGGTCTTGGCCTGGTCGGCGGTGGAGGCGTGGGCGCCGCCGACGGCGGTCTTGGCGTCGGACGTCTTCGGCGCCGGGCCGGCGGCGGATACGGAACTCCCGCCCGGGTAGCCGGCTCCGCTCGGCCAGTCGCCGCCGATCACGAGGGTGAGGCCCGTGCCGGTGCCCTGCCTGAGGTGCGAGGCGGGCAGACCGAGTGCCTTGGCGACCGTCAGCGCCTCGGGCCGGTGGCCGGTGCCGTAGGTGAGGGTGGTGGTGGCCGCGGGGCGGGGCGCGTTGCCCGTGCTGGTGGCGGAGCTGAAGCCCCGGCCGGTGAGGGCGCCGGCGACCACGGAGGCGCGGCCGGTGATGCCGGTGCCGTTCTCCACCGTCACCGCGATCCGGGACGCGGGCACGGCGGCGGCCGTGGCGGACGCGGACGCGGACGCCGTGGCGGACTTCTTCCCGGAGCCCGCGGTCAGGGACCGGTCGTCCGCGATGGCGGCGAACAGGGACGCGGCCCCGGGTCCGGCCACCACGCGGTCGTGGTCGGCGGGGTCGGGTGCCGTCTGCATCGTCGCGAAGGTGATGCGCTGGGCGGGCACCTTGTTCACGTCGGTCGCGAGCCCGATCAGCTTCCGGACGGTGCCCAGGCCGTCGTCCACGGTCAGCGCCTTGGTGGCGGCGTCGGCCAGCTTGTAGACCGCGGAGGGGTCGGTGAGCGTGCCCGCGCTCTTGAACTTGCGGATCACCGCGCTGAGGAAGATGTGCTGCGAGACCGTACGGCCGAGGTCGCTGCCGTCGCCGAAGCCGTGCCGGGAGCGTACGAACTCCAGCGCCGCCTCGCCCTTGAGGGTGTGGGAGCCCTTCGACAGCTTCAGGTGGGAGTAGGTGTCGTAGACGTCGTCGCTGACGCACACCGAGACGCCGCCGACCGCGTCGGACATCTTGACCACACCGGAGAAGTCCAGCTTGACGAAGTGGTCGATGGGGATGCCGGTGAGCCGGTGGACCGTGGCGACCTGGCAGGCGGGGCCGTACTGGAGGGCGCTGTTGATCTGGCCGTAGTAGCCGGGCGTGGACTTGCCCGACTCGGTGTCCGAGCAGGCCGGGACCTTCGTCATGGTGTCGCGCGGGATGCTCAGCACGGTGGCGTCGGAGCGGTCGGCGGATATGTGCAGGACCATCTCCACGTCCGCGTTGCTGCCGGTCTGCACCCCGGTGTGCGCGCAGCCGCCGCCGAGCGCGCAGTCGGCGGCGCTGGTGCGGCCGTCCGAACCCATGACGAGGATGTTGATGGGGGTGCGGCCGAACGCGTCGGCCTTCTCCGCGCCGCCCTTGCCGTCCAGCGAGACGCTGTGGATGTTGCCGTCGAGATGCTGGTAGAACCACCAGCCCACGCCGGAGGTCAGCACGATGAGGGCGGACAGCGTGATGGCGGAGCCCCGCAGGATCCGCCTGCCGCGTCCCGGCGCGCGGGCCGGGCGGGGCGGCCTGCCGCCGCGTGCGCGCGAGGCGACGCGGGCCGCGGCCCGGCCGCCGGACGGACCCGCCGGTGCCGCACCGGCCGCCCGCTGACCCGCCGGCCCCGCCGGTCCCGTGCCCGCCGCGCGCCCGCCGGGTATCCGGGCGCCGGGGCCGTGTGTGGCCCGGCCGGCCTGCCCGTTCCACGGGTCGCTCATCTTCCACTCCCCCTGAACGGTCGGGCCTGAACGGTCGGGCCTGTGCGTCGTCGGTCGTCTGATCGCGCCTGGTCGCGTCTGTTCGCGCCTGGTTGCGCAATCTAACAAACGTACGAACCGGACAGCACGGATCCTTACGGAATTCACAGGAGGCAGGGTGCCGGACGGCACGGCGGGAGGCGGGTCCGGAGCTAGGGTCTTTCGTTGGGATCGGGCCGGATCAGGGAGCGGGGTCTGGTGCCGTGCATCGCAAGGCGGAGGAGGGCGCCATGGCGGAGCCATGGCAACCGACGACAACGCCGCTGGGGGCACCCCCTGCTCGAAGAGCTTGGGGGAGGTGCCAGGGCCCGCGAGCCCGGCATGATCCAAACGAGAGGCCCTACACCGTCGGTGCCGTCGCGCCGGGCCGGTGCGGGCGCGTGTCGTCCGCCGCGGGGGCCGGGCCGGCCAGCCGGGGGAAGGAGCGGGCGGCGGCCAGGAAGCCGAGCGTCGTCAGCACGAACGGCCAGGTGAACGCCTGCCCGCCGGCGGGTGCGAGCAGATGCGCGACGGCGGGTGTCACGGCGGTGGCCGTCGCGGCGCCGAGCAGCGCGTACGGCAGCGTGGCCGGGGCCGCCGCCAGGAAGACACCGCACAGCGCCACGGCGACGAGCACCGCGTTGCAGCCCATCGTGCCGTCGGCGATCCGGGCCGCCGGCACGCCGAGCGCCCAGGCGGTCAGCAGGCCCGTCGCACTGCCGGCGCAGGCCGCCAGCGCCGCCACCCGGCTCGCCAGGAACAGGCCCGCGAGCAGCAGCGCACCCGCGTACCACTGGTCCAGGAAGAAGACCTGGGAGACGTTGCGGAAGAATCCCCGCCACAGCTCGTCCGGGCCCGGCGCGGTGGGGCCGGCGGCCGGGCGGGGCAGCGCGGCGAGGCCGCGGCCGGGCGGCCGGACCCGCCGGAAGGCGGGCGCGGCGATGGTGACGGCGCTCGCGAGCAGGCAGTACGGCAGGGTCAGCGACGGCAGCCGCCAGACCCGCAGCAGCCGGACCACGGCGGCGGTGGCGACCACGGTGACGACGCAGCCGGCGGCGGCCAGCAGCGCGGTGCCGGGCCGGCCCGGTCCCAGGAACACGGCGCACCACAGGGCGAGGAGGCAGGAGTTGAAGCCCTCCAGGCCCTGCTCCACCCGGTCGCGGGCCACGTGCAGCAGCCGTGCCGTGCCGGTGCCGAGGGCGGCGCCGGCCAGGGCGTAGCCGGCGTAGCGCCAGTCGGCCGTGGCCAGCGCGAGCAGGACGACGGCGCCGGTCCGCGCGTCGGCCAGGAACATCACCTGGGCCGGGCCGCGCAGCACCGGCCGTCCGGCACCCGCGCCGCGTTCCGTGCCGGGTCCCCGCCGCCGCCACCGGACCCCGTACGACCGCCCCACGCCCCGCCCCTCCCCGAAGCCCATCGTGCACTATTCCGCGATACGGCATGCAACTTCCGCCATACGATACCGCTTGTCGAGGTCCGCCGGGTGGCCGGTCCCGTCGGCCGCCGTCGCGGCAGCGGGCGCTCGCCGCCGCACCGCCCGGTGCGTACGCCGGTGCACGCCCCCCTCGGCGGAGGCGGGCGGGAGTGCGGTGCGGAAGACCGGCATCGTCCGCGTGATCCTGGGCAGCCTCCCGATGAGGAAAGCTCTGGGCAAGGATTGATGAGCGAGGAACGCGTGGCGGACACGGTCGAGACGAACGAAGAGGTGGGACCGGACCGGCTGTCGGTCACCCGGTCCACCGTGGACGGCGTCACCGTCGTCACGGTGACCGGCGAGATCGACCACCACACCTCGGGTGTGCTGCGGGCCGCCCTCGCCCCCGCGGACCCCGCCCCCGGAGCGCGCACCGTCGCGGACCTCAGCGGCGTACCCTTCATGGATTCCAGCGGCATCAACGTCCTCATCGCCGGCCACCAGGCCCACGAGCCGGCGGGCTGGCTGCGGCTGGCGGGCGTCCGCAGGCCCGTCCTGCGCACCCTGGAGATCGTCGGCCTCACGCCGCTCATCGCCTGCTACCCCAGCGTCCGCGAGGCCCTGGAGGACTGACGGCGGACCGGCGCGTGGGGCCGGGGGGCGGGGCTTGCACACGGGTCGCCCCATGGGGTCGGCGTACGCCGTGACAGCGCAGCTCACCGCACGCCCCCGTAAGCGATCTGTCCGTTTATGATGCGGAATGCCGGATTGTCTCTCCCGTCCGGCTGCCGTCCGTCGTCCGTCGTCCGCCGCAGAGGAGCAGAGCCCATGACCGGTGATCCGGAGCCGATCGGCGCGCAGGCCCGCCGTGCGCTGGAGCAGGAACTCGCCGACCTGCGGGACGAACGCCGGCTGGTCGCCGGGACGCTCCGGGACTCCGCCTCGGTCGGCGACCAGGCCGACCAGGCCGACGCGTTGCGGCGCGTCGACCAACTGGCGCGGCTGGACCGCCGTATCGAGGAGATCACCGATCGGCTGCGCCAGGCGGAGGCGGCCGGTCCCGCGCCCACCGATGTGGCCGGCGTGGGCAGCACGGTCACCGTCCGGTTCCCGGACGGCGCAACCGAGACCCTCGAGATCGCGGAGGTGGCCGAGGCGCTGGACCAGAGGCTGGTCACCGCCGACAGCCCGCTCGGCCGGGCGCTGCTCGGCCGCCGGCCCGGGGACAGCGTGCGCTACGACACCCCGGACGGACCGGCGACGGCCGTCCTGGAGTCGATCGGCTCGCCTCCGTCCTCCTGACGACCGCCGGCCGTCACTCCACTGGAGCCGGTGCCGCGCCGTCCCCGCCCTTGCGCACCGTGCAGTGCAGGGTGTCGTTCCGCACGTCGGCCACGATCGTGTCGCCGGGCTCGGCCTCGCCGCCGAGCAGCAGGGTCGCGATGCGGTTGTCCAGTTCCGCCTGGATCGTGCGGCGCAGCGGGCGGGCGCCGAACTCGGGCTGGTGGCCGTGGGCGATGAGCAGCTTCTTGGCGGCTTCGGTCACCTCCAGGTCCAGGCCCTGGGCGCGCACCTTGTGCTTGCTGCGGTCCAGCAGGTGGTCCACGATCCGTCCCAGGTCGTCCTGGGTCAGACCGTGGAAGATGATGATGTCGTCGATCCGGTTGAGGAACTCGGGCAGGAACCGGGTGCGCAGGTCGTCCATCAACTCGTCCTTGAGCGCGGAGACATCGCCCTGGTGGTCCAGGATGCGGTGGGCGCCGATGTTGGACGTCATGATGACGACGCAGTGCCGGAAGTCGACGGTGCGGCCCTGGGCGTCGGTGAGCCGGCCGTCGTCCAGGATCTGGAGCAGGGTGTTGAAGACGTCGGGGTGGGCCTTCTCCACCTCGTCGAAGAGGACCACGCTGTAGGGGCGGCGGCGGACCTTCTCGGTGAGCTGGCCCGCCTCCTCGTAACCGACGTATCCGGGAGGCGCGCCGACCAGCCGGGCGACGGTGTGCTTCTCCTGGAACTCGCTCATGTCGAAGCGGATCATGCGGTCCTCGCTGCCGAACAGGAGGGCGGCGAGGGTCTTGGCGAGTTCGGTCTTGCCGACTCCGGTCGGGCCGAGGAAGAGGAACGAGCCCACGGGACGGTTCGGGTCGCCCATGCCGGCGCGGTTGCGGCGCACGGCCTGGGAGACGGCGGTGACCGCCTCGTCCTGGCCGACGATCCGCGCGTGCATCTCCTCTTCGAGCCGCAGCAGTTTCTCCTTCTCGTCGGCGGTGAGCTGGGAGACCGGGATGCCGGTGCGGCGGGCGACGACGTCGGCGATGTCGGAGGCCGTGACGGAGACGACGCCCTCGCGGCGCTCCTCGATGCCGGCCAGCTCGCCCTCCACCTCGGCGATCTGCCGCTTCAGCTCCGAGGCCTTCTCGAAGTCCTCGGCGGAGACGGCCTGTTCGAGTTCGCGGCGCAGCATGGCGATACGGTCCTCGCGGCCGACGATCTCGGTGGAGCGGCCGGTGCCGCGCAACCGCACCCGGGCGCCGGCCTGGTCCATCACGTCGATCGCCTTGTCGGGCAGGAAACGGTCGCTGATGTAGCGGTCGGAGAGTTCGGCGGCGGCCGCCAACGCCTCGTCGTCGAACCGGACCTGGTGGTGCGCCTCGTAGGTGTCGCGCAGCCCTTCCAGGATCTGCACGGTCTCCTCGACGCTGGGCTCGGGCACCAGCACCGGCTGGAAGCGGCGTTCCAGCGCGGCGTCCTTCTCGATGTACTTGCGGTACTCGTCGATGGTCGTGGCCCCCACGACGCGCAGTTCACCGCGCGCGAGGGCGGGCTTGAGCATGTTGCCCGCGTCCATGGCGCCCTCGCCGGTGGCGCCCGCGCCGACGACCGTGTGCAGTTCGTCGATGAAGAGGATGATCCCGCCGTCGGCCGCCTGGACGTCCTCGATGACCTTCTTCAGCCGCTCCTCGAACTGCCCGCGGTACTGGGCGCCCGCCACCATGCCCGACAGGTCCAGCACGACGACCCGCTTGTCCTTCAGGCTGTCGGGGACCTCGCCGGCGACGATGCGCTGGGCGAGTCCCTCCACGATCGCGGTCTTGCCGACCCCGGGTTCGCCGATCAGCACCGGGTTGTTCTTGGAGCGCCGCGAGAGGATCTCGACGGTCTGCTCGATCTCCTCGGCCCGCCCGACCACCGGGTCCAGCTTGCCGGCCTTCGCCTCCTCCGTCAGGTCACGGCCGAACTCGTCCAGGGTGGTGGCCGGTTTCCCGCGCTCGGCGGGGGCCGCCTCGGTGCGCGCCGCCGGCTGTTCGGTCAGGCCCGCCAGGCGCTGGGTGTCCGCGCCCTCGGCCCGCAGCATCCGGGCGGCGCCCGTGTCGCTGTCGCCGATCAGGGCGCCGAGGATGTGCTCGGGACCGATGTAGGACGCACCGGCCGCCTGCGAGCGGGCGTAGGCCGCGCCGAGCGTGCGCTTGGCGGCCGGGGTGAGGCCCGGCCGCGCGGAAGGCTCGCCGGACTCGCGGGGCAGCACCTTGGCCAGTCCGGCGGCGAGCGCCTCGGGGTCCAGACCGGCCTGGGAGAGGAGCCGGCGGGACGAGGGGACCTGGGTGGCCGCCCAGAGCAGGTGCTCGGTGTCGAGGTCGGGGGTGCCGTCCTCGGCGGCCCGCCGCGCGGCCAGGTTGAGCAGTTCCTGCGCCGACTCGGTCAGCAGCCGTCCGATGGGCACGCGCTGCACGGCGGGGGGCGACGATGCCGGCGACATCCCGAAGAAACGATTCAGCAGCTCACTGAAGGGATCCGACGAACCGAACGGTGCACCGAACGACATCGACATGACAGCTCCTGGCGCGCGGGGAGGTCGGCGGTCCGCGGAAGGCGTCCGCGAGCGGCGCCCACGAAGGGGCCGTAATCACTGAAACCCGCGGTGGACGGCACCGCAAGCGGAGGACGGCGGGCGGGAGACCACCGGGAAGGGGCACCCGCCGGTCCGGGAACCGGAACCGGGAACTGGTCGCAACCGGAACCGGGAACCGGTCCGGGAACCGGTCCGGGAACCGGAACGAGGAAGCCCGCCGAAGCCCGCCATGGCGCCTGCCCCAGCGGCGCGGCGGCTCTCCCGCGGAACGGCTCACACGGGTGGGTAGGACTCCCCTGGGGCGCGGGTCAGTAGAGCACCGGCAGGTCCCCGGGGCGGACGCGCAGGGTGACCGGCAAGGTGGCCTCCACCTCGCCGTCGGCGCCGTACGGCACGGGCCGGCCGGCCTCGACGCGCAGCTCCCGGCCGCGCAGGACGCGCACCTCGGGGCGGCGGACGTGGGCGCCGGTCCGCAGCTCGCGCATCAGCGTGAAGAACAGCCGGCGCGGGGCCTCGCGGATCAGCACGATGTCGAGAAGTCCGTCGTCGACCTTCGCGCCGGGGGCGATGAGCCGGCCGGAGCCGTAATAGGGCGAGTTGGCGGCTACGACGGTGTAGCCGCGGTGGGTGTGTTCCGTACCGTCGACGGTGACGCGGTAGTCGGCCGGCCGCCAGGCGGCGACCGCCCGCAGGCCGCCCGCGTAGTAGGAGGCGGCACCGCGCAGCAGCCGGGCGTTGTTGGCGTGCCGGTTGGCCTCCGCGTCGACACCGGCGTACACGCTGCCCAGGACGACGGTGCGCGGATGGACGGCCGACTCGACCTCGATGGTGTCGACGGGCCGCGGCTCGGCGTGCAGCAGGAGGTCCGCCAGCGCCTCGGGTTCGGCGGGCAGGCGCAGGGCGCGGGCGAAGTCGTTGCCGCGGCCGGCCGGTACGAGGCCGAGCACGGTGCCGGTGCCGCTGAGCGCGCCGCCGATGCCGCCGGCGATGCCGTCGCCGCCCACGGCCAGGACGATCCGGCCGCGCCCGCCCGCCCTGCGGGCGATGTCCTGGGCGTGGGCGAGGCTGTGGCTGTACTCGGTCTCCAGTCCGGCGCCGGCCGCGCGCAGCAGCCGGGCCAGCCGGAGCAGGGTCGCCGCCCCGGTGGAGCCGCCCGCTGTGGGGTTGACGACGGCGGTGAACTGGCGCATCGGTGTGCCTTTCGCGGCAGGCGGTCGGTTCGGGTGGTCAGTCGGTGGGCAGCAGGACGCCCGGGTTGAGCAGGCCGTCCGGGTCCAGGCGGTGCTTGACGGCGCGCAGCACCGAGACGCCGAGCGGGCCGGCCTCGCGGACGTACCAGTCGCGGTGGTCGGTGCCGACCCCGTGGTGGTGGGAGATGGTGCCGCCGGCCGCCAGGACGGCTTCGTTGGCGGCGTGCTTGGCGGGCGTCCAGTGGGCCACCGGGTCCTCGCCCTGGGCGCTGACGACGGTGAAGTACAGCGAGGCGCCGTTCTCGTAGACGTGGGAGATGTGGCACATCACCAGGGGCGGGGTGCCGGCCCGGGTGAGGGTGTCGGTCAGGGCGGTGCGGACGGCCGTGTAGAGGCCGGGGAGGCGGGACCAGAACGCGGCGGTCTCCAGCGTCTCGGCGAAGGCGCCCGCGTCGAGCAGGGCGTCGCGCAGATAGGGCGCGGAGTAGCGGCCGTGCGCCCAGCGTTCGCCGGGTGCGGTGCCGGCCGGGGTGCCGCCGCAGGCCCGCAGGACGTCCGCCGCCCGCTCGCGGCGGTGTGCGGTGTCCTCGGCGGTGCCCTCGTAGCCGGCGATCGCCAGGCAGCCGGTGCCGTCCGGCTCCGGGCCGGCGCCGATCGCGTCGGGCTGCGCGAGGCCGATGAACGTCTCGGTCTCGTCGGACAGGCGCAGCACGGTGGGCCGGGGCCCGTCCTGGGCGAGCCGGCGCAGCGCCGCCGTGCCCTCCTCGAAGGAGCCGAAGCGCCAGCCCTCGTACACCCGGGCCTCGGGCAGCGGGCGGATCCGTACGGTGACGGAGGTGATGACGCCGAAGGCGCCCTCGGAGCCGAGGATCAGCTGGCGCAGGTCGGGTCCGGCGGCGGAGCGGGGGGCGCGGCCGGTGTCGAGGGTGCCCTCGGGGGTGGCGAGGGTCAGGCCGAGCACCATCTCGTCGAACCGGCCGTACCCGGCGGACGCCTGTCCGCTGGAGCGGGCGGCGGCGAACCCGCCGAGGGTGGCCCACTCGAAGGACTGCGGGAAGTGGCCGAGGGTGAACCCCCTTGCGTTGAGCCGCCGTTCGGCCTCGGGGGCGCGCAGGCCGGGCTGGAGGACGGCGGTGCGCGAGACCGGGTCGAGGTCGAGCAGGGCGTCCATGCGGCGCAGGTCCAGGGCGACGAACGCGCTGCGCTGCGGGGCGAGTCCGCCGACCACGGAGGTGCCGCCGCCGAAGGGGACGACGGCCAGGCCGTGCGCGGCGCAGACGCGGAGCACGGCGAGCACCTGGTCGTGGCCGGCGGGCAGGACGACGGCCTGCGGTACGTCGGCGAGGTCGCCGGCGCGGATGCGCAGCAGGTCGGGGGTGGACTTGCCGCGGGTGTGCCGGACGCGGGTCTCCGGGTCGGTGCGGACGTGCTGTGCGCCGTCCACGGCCCCGGCGAGCGCCGTCAGGGCGGCGGGCGCGACGACGGGTTCGGGCGGGCGGACGTCCGCCAGGGCGAGCGGGGGCGTGCTGCGCGGCCGGACGCCGAGCAGGTCGCGCAGCAGCCCGGTCACCGTGTCGGGCAGTGGCGCCGCCTTGGCCGGGTCGCCCCAGCCGTTCCACAGCATGTCCATTGAACGGTCGTCCTCACAGGGTCGGTGTGCTGGTCGGGGTCCTGGCCCCGGTGTCCGGTGCTTGGTGCTCGGCTCGGTGCTCGGTGCTGGGTGCTCGGTGCGCGCGGTGCGGCTGCCGTGCCCCGTGCCGGGACGCTTCCGCCCGGCCTCCGGGGCGTTACACTGTGACACATGACGCCTATTCGTCACAACGGTTCGGACAGTGATCCCGTGCTCGACGCGGCACGCGACTGCGTGCTGGCCGTCGGGGTACGGCGCACCACGCTCGCCGACGTCGCCCGGCGGGCCGGCGTCTCCCGGATGACGCTCTACCGGCGCTGGCCGGACCTGCGGACCCTGGTGGGCGATCTGATGACCCGGGAGTGGATCGAGGTGGCCACCCGGGCCATCCCTGAGCCCGCGCCCGGCGTCGCCACGCGCACCCGGATCGTGGACGGACTGGTGGCCGGGGTGGAGGCGTTCCGCGCGCATCCGCTCTTCCGCAAGATCGTCGACGTGGACCCGGAACTGCTCCTGCCGTATGTGCTCGACCGGCGCGGCGCCAGCCAGGAAGCGCTGCTGGCGCTGCTGGGGGACGCGTTGCGCGAGGGCCACGCGGACGGGTCCGTACGGCCCGGTCACACCGAACGGCAGGCCCGCGCCGTGCTGTTGACCGTGCAGTCCTTCACCCTGTCCCTGCGCACGATGACCGACGAGGACGACCCGGAGCTGGACTCCGCCGCGTTCCTCGGCGAGCTGCGCGCCCTCCTGGAGAGGACCCTGACGCCATGAGCCACACCGAGGCCGCGCCCGGCTCGTCCCTCGACGCGGGCCGGCGCGCCCGGGACCTGGCCGAGGCCGCGTCCGGCCGGACGGCCGACGTCCTGGTCGTCGGGCTCGGCGCCACCGGTGCCGGGGCCGCGCTGGACGCGGCGGCCCGCGGGCTGGACGTCGTCGCGGTGGACGCCCACGACCTGGCCTTCGGCACCTCCCGCTGGAGTTCGAAGCTGATCCACGGCGGGCTGCGGTATCTGGCCTCCGGGCAGTTCGACGTGGCCCACGAGAGCGCGGTCGAACGCGGTGTGCTGATGACCCGTACGGCCCCGCACCTGGTGGCCGCCCAGCCGTTCGTGCTGCCGCTGACCCCGCTGGTGTCCCGGGCCCAGGCCGGGGTGGCCTGGGCCGGCTTCCGGGCCGGGGACGTGCTGCGGCTGGCCGCCCGCACCCCGCGAGGGGTCCTGCCCGCGCCGCGCCGGCTGTCGGCGACCGAGGCCCGGCACCTGGCGCCGTCGGTCCGCGCGGCCGGACTGCGCGGCGGACTGCTGTCCTGGGACGGCAGGGTGACCGACGACGCCCGGCTGGTGACCGCGCTCGCCAGGACGGCCGCCGCGCGCGGCGCCCGGGTGCTGACCCGGGTGCGGGCGCTGGAGCTGACCGGGACCGGCGCCCGGATACGCGACGAACTCACCGGCGAGGAGGGCGAGATCAGGGCCCGCGCGGTGATCAACGCCGCCGGGGTGTGGGCGGGCGGCCTCGCCGACGGCATCCGGATCCGCCCGTCCCGCGGAACCCATCTGGTGCTGCGCTCGGAGCGGCTCGGCGCGCTGCCCGCCGGCCTGCACGTGCCCGTCCCCGGCGAGAGCAACCGTTTCGTGCTGGTCCTGCCGCAGGGCGACGGCCGGGTCTACGTCGGCCTGACGGACGAGCCGGTCGACGGCGGCATCCCGGATGTGCCGGAGGTGCCCGAGACCGACATCGGCTTCCTGCTGGACGTGCTCGGCTCCCTGCTGGACGCTCCCGTGTCCCGGGACGAGGTCGTCGGTGCCTTCGCCGGGCTGCGCCCGCTGCTGGACACCTCCGCGCACGACGGTGCCGGGCCGGCGCCGCGCACCTCCGACATCTCCCGCCGGCACGCGGTGCTGACCTCGCCCGACGGTGTCACCACCGTGGTCGGCGGCAAGCTCACCACCTACCGGCGGATGGCCGAGGACGCCGTGGACGCCGCGGCCGTGGCGAGCGGGCTGCGCGCGGCCCCCTCCCCCACCGCCGCGCTGCCCCTGATCGGCGCCGCCGCGCCCGGACGGCTGCGCGCCCTGCCCGCGCCCGGCCGGCTGATCCGCCGCTACGGCACCGAGGCCGTGGCCGTCCACGCCCTCGCCGTCCAGGACCCCGCCCTGGCCGAGCCCGTGCTCCCCGGCCACCCCGTCACCCGCGCGGAACTGCTCTGGGCGGCCCGGCACGAGGGCGCGCTCGACGAGTCCGACCTGCTGGACCGCCGTACCCGCATCGGCCTGGTCCCCGAGGACCGCGCCCGAGCGCTGCCCGCCGCCCGGGAAACGCTGGAGCGCGCACGGACGGCACACCGCTGACCCGGACGACCGCTCCCCCGGCCCGCACCGGGCCAGGCGTGCCCGTCCCACCGGGCCGCTGGAGCGCGCACGGACCGCACACCGCTGACCCGGACGACCGCTCCCCGGCCCGCACCGGGCCGGGCGTGCCCGTCCCACCGGGTCAGAGCAGGCGGCGGATGTCGCCGCGGACCCGGTAGAAGCCGCCTGCCGCCGGGTGCAGGGCGTCGACCACGTAGCGCGCGCCGGGTTCGCGTATCGCGCGGGGGAACTGGACGTTCCAGGAGGAGTCGTAGCCGTCCGATATCACGTGCACCCGCACCCGGCCGTCCTCCCGGACGCACTCGACCACCACCGACCCGGCGGGCGCCCGCTCGACCGCGGACACCGCTGCCGCGCCCGTGGCGGGGGCGTACGCCGGCAGGGCGGCGGCCAGTTTCACGTCCCGCACCACCGGCACCGTGCCCTGCTGGGCCGCGGCGACGGCCGCCTCGCTCGCGTCCACGCACACCAGCGAGCCGTCGGTGGTGACCAGGTACAGCCGCTCGTCGCGGTACTGCATCGACAGCGCCGAACCGCCGCCCGTGCCCAGCTTCCACAGCCGCCGGCCGTCCCGGTCGAAGCAGTACACGGAGGAGGCCGCGTCACCGGCGAAGACGAACCGGCCGCCGGGTGAGGTGGCGCACGAGTACACCGGGCCGTCGCACGCGTACGTCGCCTCGACGGCGCCGGTGGCCTTCGACAGCCGCTGGACCACGCGGTGTGCGGTGCCCGCGTACACCGCCTCCTCCTCCTGCCAGCCGAAGAGCACGCCGCCTCGGGTGGGCGTGTGCCACAACTGGCCGCCGCCGTCCGGCGCATAGGCGGTGACGCCCCGGTGGTGGCCGTGGTACACGGCCCGGTCGTCGGCGCGCACCATCCAGGCGTGCTCGCCCTGGCTGCGGCGGGACCACTGGTGTTCGTCCTCGTGGTCGATGACCGTGAGCCCGCCCGCGCGGTCCGAGACGTCGAGGACGCCCTCGTGGATGTCCAGCCAGAAGATGTCGACGTCCGCGGCGATGTCGTAGGCGGCGAAGGGCAGTTTGGCGGAGAGGTCGTACACCTTGCCGTCGTCGCAGCCGGCGTAGATCCAGAAGTCGTCGGCGACCAGGCACTTCACGCCGTCGGGAAGGCTGAAGCGGGCCAGGACGGCGCCCTCGTGGTCCAGGGTGTAGACGTCGCCGGCCTGGTTCCCCACCCAGCAGCGCTCGTCGTCGACGTGGATGCCGAACGCGGCGGAGCCGGTGCGGAACCGCCACAGCACCGGTGCCACGGCCCGCGCGGTGGACGGCGCGGAACTGACCTGACGGCGGGTCACCGCGCGGGGCGGGCGCTGTCCGCGGACGGCCGGCGCGTATCCCTTGCGGACCTTCTCGCCGACCTTCCGCGCGGCGGCGGCCCGCGCCTTCTCCTCGGTCGGGAACGTGGAGGTCTGGGTCTGCCCGTCGGCGCCGATCCTGCCGTACCGCACCGTCACCACCCGGCCGTCGACCGCCACCTCGTAGAACTTGTGGGCACCGCCGCCCTCCTGCGAAAGCTCCAGATACGTCGTCGACAGCGCGGACACCGCGGACATGGCAGACCTCTCCCCCAGCTGGACCCGCGGCCGTTCCGGCAGGTCCCCGACTGCTGTTCACGGTAGGGGCAGGCACTGACAATCGGCCCTGCGGCGGATCGCGGCCGGCCGCCGCGGGTCGCCGCCGGTCGCCCCCGGTCGCGGCCGGAAGCCGCGGACGGCCGGTACGGCCATCGGTGGTCGGCGGGCGGTGGTGGGCGGACAGCGCGGTGGTCGGCCTGGCGGTCGACGGTCGACGGTCGGCGGTCGGCCGCCAGCGGTTACGGCGCGTCGGCCGCCGTCGGCGTCGGTGACTCCATGCCGCCCAGTAGCCGGTGCAGGCACCGGAGCGCGAGCGCGGCCGGGGAGCCCTCGCCCGTGACGCCGGCCTCCGTGCCGGCCCAGGTCTCCAGCGCGATGCGGATCGCGTCCGTGGCCGCCGCCGCGACCAGGCGCACCTCCAGCGCGTCCGGACTCGCTTGCGCGAGCCGGGCGACGACCGGGACGAGCCGCTCCTCGGACTCCTGGTTCACCCGGTACCACACCGCGCGCAGCGCGGGATCGTCCGCGGCGGCGCGCAGCAGCCCCCGGGTCCGCAGCAGCGCCTCGGCGGCCTCCTCGTCCGGCGCGGTGAGCGACTGCTCCACCGCCGTCGCCAGCGCCCGGAACAGACCGGCCCCGGGCTCGGCCGCCTCCAGCAGCGCCCGCCACCGGTCGGCCCCGGCCGCGAGCAGCGGGCTCACCGCGTCCTGCTTGGAGCGGAAGTAGCGGTAGAAGGTGCGCAGCGCGACGCCCGCGTGCCGGGCGATCTCCTCGGCGGTGGTCGCGTGCGGGCCCTGGGCGGCGAACAGCCCGGCCGCCGCGTGGGCGATGTCGAGCTGGGTCGCGGCCTTGCGGCGCTCGGTCAGGGAGGAGGGCGGCGGCTTCGTGCTCACCTCTGAAGCGTACGGCCCCGCACAGCCAGGTGGCATCCGATGCCGTAATGGCAAAACGTGCCATGACGGCGTAACGTGAAGGACACCGAGGCGCCGGACGGCAAGAGAACCGGCGTCCCACAGGGCTCGCCGCACCCCGGCGGGCCGGGCAGGAGAAACACACATGAACCGCTACGACGGCCGCCGCGTGCTGATCACCGGAGGCGGCTCCGGCATCGGCCAGGCCACCGTGCTGCGCGTCCTCGCCGAGGGCGGCAGCGTGGTGGCCGCGGACGTGAGCGAACGGGGCCTTCGGGACACCGCGGAGAAGGCCGGCGGCTTGGCGGACCGGCTGACGACCCTGGTCATCGACGTCGCCGACGAGACCTCCGTGCGTGCCGGGACGGCCGCGGCGATCGCTTCGCTCGGCGGTCTGGACGTGCTGGTCAACGCCGCCGGGATCCTGCGCTCCTCGCACACGGACCGCACGAGCCTTGCGGACTTCACCCGCGTCCTCCAGGTGAACCTCGTCGGCACCTTCCTGATGATCCGCGAGGCGATACCGGCGCTGCTGGACGGCCGGGACGCCGCGGTCGTCAACTTCAGCTCCACCTCCGCCGCGTTCGCGCACCCCTACATGGCGGCGTACGCGGCGAGCAAGGGCGGCATCCAGTCGATGACGCACGCGCTCGCGGCCGAGTACGCCGGCCGGGGCATCCGCTTCACCGCCGTCCAGCCGGGCTCCATCTCCAGCGGCATGACCGACGGCAGCGGTGCCAGCGGCCAGAGCACGGGGCCAGGCCTGCCCGCCGACGCCGACATGACCCTGTTCGCCAAGCTGTCCCCGGCCCTCGGCCAGGGCTTCGCCGGACCGGAGACGGTGGCGTCCGTCGTGGCGATGCTGGCCTCCCGGGACGGCGCGTTCATCACGGGCACGGAGATCCGCGTCGACGGCGGAACCCACTTCTGACCGCCGCGGTGCGCGGACCGGTGCTCGGCGCAGGTCTGCTCTCGTCGTAGTGCTGTGCCCCGGCCACCCGTGGTGGCCGGGGCACTAGGAGGCCTGGACGGCCCAGGCGCCCTCGCGGGTGGAGTTGTCGCTGATGGTGACGTAGTCGCCGGTCGCCTGGTCGCGGAGCACGGTGATGTTCGGCTGGTGCGCGACGGGATGCTCCTTCTGTCAGGACCGCTGAGCCGAGAGCTGCGGATACATGGCCGCGAGGTCTCCGGACAGACCGGCCTTGACCTGCCTGCTGACATCGTCCGCCAGCACCTCGTACGTCCCGGTCTCCACGCCGTCGAGCGCGAGCGCGGCGACCTGGTGGGGGCTGGACTTGGGCGCGTCCACGTGCGCGGTCATGTCGGTGTCGACGTAGCCGACGTGCAGCCCGGTCACGCCGATGCCGCGCGGGGCCAGTTCCAGGCGCAGGGAGTTCGTCTGGGACCACAGGGCGGCCTTGGTCGCGCTGTAGGAGCCGGCGAGACCGATCCAGGAGAGCGCGGAGTGGACGTTGAGCAGGTGACCGCCGCCGTTGCGCTGGAGGATCGGCACGAAGGCCCGGGTGACCAGCAGCGGGCCGAAGAAGTTGGTCTCGAACTCCCGGCGTACGTCGTCGAGCGGGGCGTCGAGGAAGGAGTGCGCGCCCAGCGAGATGCCCGCGTTGTTGACGAGGACGGTGACGTCGGGCGCCGCCGTCGCCGCGGCCTGGACGGACTGCGGGTCGGTGACCTCCAGCGCGAGGGGCACGGCGTCCGGATGGGTGACGGTGCGGGGGTCGCGGGCCGTCGCGTACACCTTGGCGGCGCCGCGCGCGTACAGCTCTTCCACCAGCGCCTTGCCCAGCCCGCGGCTGCCGCCGGTGACCAGCGCGACGGAGTTCTTGATCGAGGTCATGTGCGTCTCCAGACAGGAAAACCGATCGGTTTCCACTACCGTAAACCGATCGGTTTCCCGCGGCAAGCGGGATGGTCAAGTCAGATGCGAGTGCGTGGGAAATCCCAACCGAGCAGGTGGGGCGGCGACCGACGGGGCGGGGAACGGCCCGAGCGCGTGGATGACCGTTCCCCGCCCCTGCCGGCCGGACCGCCGACGCCTGGGCGGCCGGGGCGGCGCGCCGGTCCACGGACACGACCGGCGCGCGAACCCGCACCGCCGGTCGCCGGTCCTGCTCCGACCCTCCGCCACCGCGCCCGCCCGCGCCATCCGGAGGGGCCCGGGCGGGTGAAAGAGGAGCGCTGACGCCCTCCGCTCACCCCAGCCGCCGGCCCGCCCCGCTCCCGTCCGCGCCCCCCGGCGCCCGCACCCCGCTCCCCCGCCCCTCGACCCCCGTCGACGACCTGCGGGAACTCCCTGCGTTGCCCGGGAAGTTGATATGGGAAGCTGGGCCCGGCCGGTGCGGGCCGAGGCCGTACCGGCCGTGGAGAGGAGCACAGCGTGACAGAGAACGGCGTCGAGGCCGTCACCATCGACACCAGCAGACCCCATCCCGCGCGGATCTACGACTACCTGCTGGGCGGCAAGGACAACTACGAGGTGGACCAGCAGGCCGGCGACCGGCTCGCCGCCGCGGCCCCCGAGGCACGGATCGGCGTCCGGGCGAACCGCGCCTTCCTCCAGCGCGCCGTGCGCTACGTGGTGGGCAGCGGGATCCGGCAGATCCTGGACATCGGCACCGGACTGCCCACCTCGCCGAACGTGCACGAGGTCGCGCAGAAGGTGGCGTCCGATGTGCGCGTGGCCTACGTTGACAACGACCCGATCGTCGCCGCGCATGGAAACGCCCTGCTCAGCCGGTCCGGCACGACCCGCATCGTCCTGGGCGACCTGCGTGAGCCGCGGGCCGTCCTGGACCACCCGGACATCCGCCAGCTCATCGACTTCGATCAGCCGGTCGCCGTACTCCTCGTCGCCATCCTGCACTTCCTCGCCGACACGGACCGGCCCGCCGAGGTCGTCGCCACCCTGCGCGACGCGCTGCCCGCCGGCAGCTTCCTGGTGCTGTCGCACGCGACGGGTGACTTCGCCGACCGCTCCGCCGCCCAGGACGTCTACACCAACGCCACCGCCTCGCTGAACCTGCGCACCCGCGCCGAGGTGGAGCGGTTCTTCGACGGTTTCGAGCTGGTCGAACCGGGCCTGGCCCAGGTGCCGTTCTGGCGCCCGGACGCCCCGCCGCCGCCCAGGTCCGAGGAGATCGGTTTCTACGGCGGCGTGGCCCGCATGTCCGCCTGACCGGCCGGTCCCCTCCCGCACTCCCGCAGCGCTCCCGCACGGAGGACCGGTGGCCCGCCCTCGGCGAGGACGGGCCACCACCGGACGCCACGGACCGGCACGGGACACGCACCACGGACCGGCACGGGACACGCACCACGGACCGGCACGGGACACGCACCACGGACCGGCACGGGACACGCACCACGGACCGGCACGGCAAAGCGCGGGAGGCACAGCCGCCCCCACCCGGGAAGCCGCCGCCCTCACGGGCCGCCGCCGACCACCATGGTGCCGCCGACCCCCGTGGTGCGCCGGGCGTACCGGTGGGACGCTGGAGGAGAGAGGTGTCCGACCAGGCGACCCTGGAGGGCCGATGGGGCGTGACGTTCCGGCGCTCGTCTTCACCCGCGAGGACCGCCGCCGGTACCGGACCAAGATGCAGAGGTGCCTGGAGGCGTTCGCGCAGATGCTGCGCGAGGCGCGCTTCGACGCGGAGCGGCCCCAGGTGGGCCTGGAGATCGAACTGAACCTGGTGGACGAGGACGCCGAGCCGGCGATGCGCAACAGCGATGTGCTGGAGGCGATCTCCGACCCGGCGTGGTCCACCGAGCTGGGCCGGTTCAACCTGGAGATCAACGTCCCGCCGCGGCGGCTGGTCGCGGGCGGTCCGGACGCCTGGGAGGCGGAGATCCGGGCCGCGCTGAACCACGCCGAACAGCGGGCCCGGTCGGTCGGCACCCGGCTGATCACGGTCGGGATCCTGCCCACGCTGCGGCAGGAGGAGATCGGCGAGGGCGCGCTGTCGGAGAACCCCCGCTACCGGCTGCTCAACGACCAGGTCTTCGCGGCCCGCGGCGAGGACCTGCGCATCGAGATCGACGGCGCCGACCGGCTGCGGACCTACGCGGACACCATCACCCCGGAGGCCGCGTGCACCAGTACGCAGTTCCATCTCCAGGTGTCGCCCGAGGAGTTCGCCGGCTACTGGAACGCGGCGCAGGCGATCGCCGGGGTGCAGGTCGCGCTCGCGGCCAACTCGCCGTTCCTCTTCGGCAAGGAGCTGTGGCACGAGACGCGGATCCCGCTGTTCGAGCAGGCCACCGACACCCGCCCGGAGGAGATCAAGGTGCAGGGAGTACGGCCCCGGGTCTGGTTCGGGGAGCGGTGGATCACCAGCGTGTTCGACCTGTTCGAGGAGAACCTGCGGTACTTCCCGGCCCTGCTGCCCCTGTGCGACGCGCAGGACCCGGCGGAGACCCTGGACCGCGGTGACGTCCCGGAACTGTCCGAACTCACCCTGCACAACGGCACGATCTACCGCTGGAACCGGCCGGTGTACGCCGTAGCCCACGACCGGCCGCACATCCGGGTGGAGAACCGGGTGCTGCCCGCCGGACCGACCGTCGCCGACACCCTCGCCAACGGCGCGTTCTACTACGGCCTCACCCGCGCCCTGGTGGAGGAGGACCGGCCGGTGTGGTCGCGGATGTCCTTCGCCGCCGCCGAGGACAACCTGCACGCCGCCGCCCGGTACGGCATCGACGCGCCGCTGTACTGGCCCGGGATGGGCGAGGTGCCGGCGCCGGAACTGGTGCTGCGCCGGCTGCTGCCGCTCGCGCACCGGGGCCTGGAGCTGTCCGGCATGGACGCCGCCTGGCGGGAGCCGCTGCTCGGCGTGATCGAGCAGCGCTGTGTGACGGCGCGCAACGGGGCGGTGTGGCAGAAGGAGATGTTCCACCACCTCGCCGCCACCACCCACTCAGGCCGGCACGAGGCGCTGCGCCGGATGACGCAGGTGTACATCGACTACATGCACCTCAACGCCCCGGTGCACACCTGGCCGGTCGACTGACCGGCGCCGGGGCCGGGGCCGGCGGCGCGGACAGATCCTAGGCCGGTGCCCGGGTCGGTCGTTCCAGGCTGGTTCCCGGGCATGCCGAGGCTTCCGGCAGGTGGGTCTTGGCCCACTGCGCCAGTTCGCGGAGCGCCGGTTCCAGGGCCGCGCCGGCGCCGGTCAGCCGGTAGGACACGCGCAGAGGCGGGCCCTCGTCGACCTCGCGCAGGAGCAGCCCGGCCGCGCCGAGTTCGGCGAGCCGGTCGGAGAGCATGCGTTCGCTGATGCCGGGGATGGCCCGGCGGAGGTCGGCGAAGTACGCGGGCTGTTCCACCAGGACGGCCACGATCGGCCCGCTCCAGCGCTTGCCGAGGAGCTGGAAGACACGGGTGATGCCGTCGTCCACCCGCTTGCAGGCCGCGCTGTCGTGGTTCTCGTCCATTACCTCATGCTACTACCCCGCCGTAGGGTGCTGAAGAAAAGTAAGCTCATGTGGTAAACATAGTCCAGTACGAAACATCAGCCCAACGCTCCCGGCGTCCGGCTGCCCAGCCCTTTCCCGGAGACATCCATGGCCACGCTGCTGCACATCGACTCGTCCCTCTTCCCGGCCGGGGCGTCCGCCTCCCGCGCCGTGACGGAAACCTTCCGCAAGCACTGGGAGGAGGAGCACCCGGAGGGCACGGTCGTCTACCGCGACCTGGCGGCGCAGCCCGTCGCGCACATCACCGCCGACGCGCACCTCGCCGGCTTCGTCGACCCGGCCGACCACACTCCGGAGCAGGCCGCCGCCTTCGCCGAACGCGTCAAGCTGATCGAGGAGCTTGAGCAGGCCGACGCGGTGCTGATCGGCGCCCCGATGTACAACTACTCGATCCCGTCGACCCTCAAGGCCTGGGTGGACAACGTGATCCTGATCGGCCGCACCGCGGGCGCGTCGCCCTCCGCCAAGGGCACCCCGGTGACCATAGTCGCCAGCCGCGGCGGCTCGTACGCGCCGGGCACGCCGCGCGAGGGATACGAGTACGTGCAGAACTACCTCAAGGCCGTCTTCGCCGACGCCTTCGGCATGGACGTGGAGTTCATCGTCCCGGAGCTGACCGCGGCGACGCAGAACCCGGCGATGTCCGAGCTGGTCCCGCTGTACGAGGCCTCCCGCGACCGCGCCCTGGCGGACGCCGCCACCCGCGCGCGGGACCTCGCCAAGCGCCTCGCGGCCTGAGTCCGCAGGGGCGTGAGTCCGCACGGGCCCATGCCCGAACCGGCAGGCGCCTGAACCGGCTCCCGCCCGCACCGGCCCGCGCCCGCCGGGCACCACGACACCGCCCGGCCCGCACCACCACGGCGCCGCGCCACCACGGCAGCGCGAGTCGCCAAGGCGGCGCCACCGCACCGCGGTCGTCAAGGCGCCACGCGCCCAGGCGGCCCCGCCCTGGCCCCGGACCGCCGCACCCGCGGTCCGGGGCCGCGTGCGCGCCACCGCCCGCCCGGCCGTCCTCAGGCGAGGACCAGCACCAGGGGCACGCCCCGGCACGGCACCAGTCGCAGCCCCTCGCAGGTGCGGGGCCGGGCGGTGGCGAGGACGTCGCCGAAGTCCGGGCCCTTGGTGAGGGAGCCGGCGAGGTGGGCCGCGTCGGCGGAGGCGGCGACCCGGCCGCGGGCGTTCACCAGCCGGGCCGGGCGGGCGAGGCCGCGCAGCAGCGGGAGCACCGCCGCCTCGAAGTGCCGCAGATACACGTCGGCCGCCGCCACCCCGGCGAACCGGCCCTCGAACCAGACCGGTTCGGACAGCGTGAGGCTGTACTCGTCGGAACAGAGGTAGTCCACGTACGGGCCCGCCACGGCCCGGCGCCCGGTGGCGCGGGGCAGCGCGAACCAGTCCCAGTGCGTGTAGTCGGAGTAGGCCGACCGGCCGGGGTCGAGATCGAGCAGGAGCGGGCGTACGACACCGTCGGCGCCCGACTGCCACCACTCCAGCCAGGCCGGCGCATCGGCCAGCAGCCCGGGGTCCGCGACGAAGCCGGCCCCCGAGACGAGCGCTTCCCGGTCCAGCCGCAGGTGCAGTCCGGGGCGCAGGGCGGCGAGGTCGCGGCTGACGGGCCGGCGCCCCTCGGCGGCCACCCGGCGCAGCAGGACGGCGGTGTCGGCGCGGGTGGCGGCGACCGCCTCGAAGACGGCTTCCAGCGCACCGCCCACCTGTGCGGCCACCCAGGTCTCCGGTTCGGTGCCGACGGCGGCGAGCCGGGACCTGACGCCCATGGTGTCCTCCAGCGGACGGGAACCGGACGCGGCACGGTCAGAGCGTGAGGCGTACGGCGACGAGCCGCGCCGTCGTCTCCCTGACGCACCGCTCGGCCAGCGTGCCGGCCGTGTGGTCGGCCCCATCCTGCACCGCGGCGACGAGGCGTCGGTGCCGGTCCGCAACTTCTTCACGACAGGCGTCCTCGGCGAGGACGAGACAGGGCAGCGCGCCCACCTCGCTCTGCAGGGCGACCTGTTCGCGGGTGAGCCGGGCGGACTGGGCGGCGGCGGCGAGTTCGACGTGGAAGCGGCCGTACAGCCGGCCGCGCGCCGCCGCGTCCCCGGCCTGGGCCAGCTCCCGCGCCGTACGGCGCAGCGGCCGCAGGTCGGCGGGTTCGGTGCGCTCGGCGGCGAGCCGGGCGGCGGCGCCGGACAGCGCGGCCCAGTGGTCGCCGAGGTCGCGCAGTTCCTCGGTGCTCCAGCCGCGCAGCCGGTCCCGGAGCCGGTCGTCGGCGGGGACCTCGGGCAGCGAGACGAAGCTGCCGCCGCCCCGGCCCCGCCGGGTGGTGACCAGGCCCTGCTGCCGCAGTGCCATGAGCGCCTCGCGCAGGGTGACCGTGGAGACGCCGAGCCGTCCGGCGAGTTCGCTCTCGCCGGGCAGTTGCTCGCCGTCGGCGAGGAGGCCCAGCTCTATGGCGTCGCCGATGCGGTGGACGACCGCGTCGACGCGGGCCCGGCTGTCCACCGGGCTGAAGACGGCCCGGCGGGCGCCGCCCTCTGTCTCGTCCTGCCTCACGGTCACCACCTCGCGCGTTGACGCAACCTTTACCCTAAGGCCCTCTTGAGCTATGACCTATGACTTCATATGTTTGCGGTCAACGTTCAGCGCGCCAGAAAGGTTCCCGTATGGAGGGAATGGCGATCCGGCTGCAGGGCCTGCGGAAGGCGTTCGGCGCGACGGCCGCCGTGGCCGGCGTCGACCTGGAGATACGGGACGGCGAGTTCTTCTCGATGCTCGGCCCGTCCGGCTCTGGGAAGACGACCCTGCTGCGGCTGATCGCCGGGTTCGAGACGCCCGACCAGGGCCGGATCGAACTCGCGGGACAGGAGGTCACCGGTCTCGCGCCGTTCGAGCGGGACGTGCACACCGTCTTCCAGGACTACGCGCTCTTCCCGCACATGACGGTCGAGCAGAACGTCGCCTACGGGCTGCGGGTCCGCAAGGTGCCGAAGGCCGAACGGCTGGTCCGCGCCCGCAAGGCCCTCGCCGAGGTCCGCCTCGAAGGCTACGGGCAGCGGCGGCCCCGCGAGCTGTCCGGCGGTCAGCGCCAGCGCGTCGCACTGGCCCGCGCGCTCGTCGGCCGGCCCCGCGTGCTGCTGCTGGACGAACCGCTCGGCGCGCTCGACCTGAAACTGCGCGAGCAGATGCAGGGCGAACTCAAGGCGCTCCAGCGGGAGGTGGGCATCACCTTCGTCCTCGTCACCCACGACCAGGAGGAGGCCCTGACCATGAGCGACCGGATCGCCGTCGTCGACCAGGGCCGCATCGCCCAGACCGGGACGCCCGCGGAGATCTACGAGCGCCCGGCGACCGCGTTCGTCGCCTCCTTCGTCGGCGTCTCCAACCTGCTCGACGGCGAGACGGCCCACCGGGTCGCCGGCGCTCCGGGCACCTACAGCATCCGCCCGGAGAAGATCCGCCTCCTGAAGGAGTCCGCCGCACCGGACGAGCCGGACCACGCCACCGCCACCGGCACCGTGGCCGAGGTCGTCTACCTCGGGGACGCCACCCGCTTCGTGGTCGACCTGGACGGCGGCGGCCGGCTGACCGCGCTCCAGCAGAACCTGGAGACCTCCTCGGCGGACGCCGCCGCCTACCGGGGCACCCGGGTCCGCCTGGCGTGGCACCGCCGGCACACCGTCCGGCTCCCTTCCTGACTTCCTGATCCCGTCCTCTGCCCTTGGCCCTGAACCCGTCCTCTCCCCTTGGAGGAACGCCGTGCGCCTCACCCGTACCGCACGCGCCGCGGCCCTCGGTGCCGCCGCGCTGCTGCTCGCCGCAGCCTGCGACTCCTCCGGGTCCGGCGGTCCCTCCGCCACCGGCCTCCACCCGCCGGACCTGAAGGCTCCGGCGGCACTGGGCCGGACCGAGGGCCAGGTCAACCTGATCGCGTGGGCGGGCTATGTCGAGGACGGCTCCGACGACCCCCACGCCGACTGGGTCAGCGGTTTCGAGAAGCGGACCGGGTGCCAGGTCCGCGCCAAGGTCGCCGCCAGCTCGGACGAGATGGTCAAGCTGATGAAGACCGGCGCGTACGACGCCGTCTCCGCCTCCGGGGACGCCTCCCTGCGCCTGATCGCCTCCGGTGACGCGGCCCCCGTCAACACCGCCCTGGTCCCGAACTACAAGGACGTCTTCAGCGGGCTGAAGAACGACCCCTGGAACTCCGCCGAGGGCCGAATGTACGGCATCCCGCACGGCCGGGGCGCCAATCTGCTGATGTACGACACCGAGAAGGTGCGGCCCGCGCCCACCTCCTGGTCGGCCGTCTTCGACGGCGCCGCCCGGTACAAGGGGCACGTCACCGCCTACGACTCGCCGATCTACATCGCCGACGCGGCCCTGTATCTCAAGTCCGCCAGGCCGGAGTTGAGGATCGAGAACCCGTACGCGCTCGACCGGAAGCAGTTCGACGCGGCCGTGGCGCTGCTGAAGCGGCAGAACGCGAACATCGGCGAGTACTGGAGCGACTATCTGAAGGAGGTCTCGGCCTTCAAGAGCGGCGACTCGGTGCTCGGCACGACCTGGCAGGTGATCGCCGGCCTCGCCGCCGACGAGGGCGCGAAGGTGAAGACGCTGGTGCCCAAGGAGGGTTCGACCGGCTGGTCGGACACCTGGATGGTCTCCAGCAAGGCCAAGCACCCCAACTGCGCCTACAAATGGCTGGACTGGATCGTCTCGCCCAAGGTCAACGCCCAGGTCGCCGAGTACTTCGGCGAGGCACCGGCCAACTCCCGGGCCTGCGCGGAGACCGAGGACGAGAACTTCTGCGCGGCCTACCACGCGGCCGACGAGGGCTACTGGAAGAGGATCGCCTTCTGGAACACGCCCATCGAGCAGTGCCTGGACGGCCGCAGGGACGTGACGTGCGTGCCGTACGCCGAGTGGGTCCGGGCCTGGACCGGGATCAAGGGCTGAGCCGTGCCGACCGACGTGCCGGCCGCCGCCGGCCGGGGCACCGTCCGGCGGCTCGCCTCGCTCCTGCACCGCGGGCCCCGGCTGCGGCTGACGCTCCTGCTCACCGCCCCGCTGCTCTGGCTCACCGTCCTCTACCTCGGCTCGCTGGCGGTCCTGTTCGTCTCCGCCTTCTGGACGACGGACTCCTTCACCTCCCAGGTGGTGAAGGTCTGGTCGACGGACAACTTCCACGCGCTGCTGACGACACCGGTCTTCCGGCAGGTCGTCCTGCGCAGCGTCGTGGTGGCCCTCGCGGTGACCGTGCTGTGCGCGGTGCTCGCCTTCCCGGTCGCGTTCTACACCGCCCGCCTCGCCCCGCCGCGCCGGCGTCCGCTGCTGGTGGCGGCGATCCTCACCCCGCTGTGGGCGAGTTACCTGGTCAAGGTGTACGCCTGGCGGCTGATCCTGTCCCGGGGCGGGCTCGCCGACTGGCTGCTGACCCCGTTCGGACTGCACGGCCCCGGCTACGGCCTGCCCGCCACGGTGCTCACGCTGACGTACCTGTGGCTGCCGTACATGATCCTGCCGGTGCACACCGCGCTCGAACAGGTGCCGGCCGGGCTGCTCGACGCCTCCGCCGACCTCGGGGCCCGGCCGGGCCGCACCTTCCGCTCGGTCGTGCTGCCCCTGGTGCTGCCGTCCGTCGCCGCCGGTTCCGTCTTCACCTTCTCGCTGAGCCTCGGCGACTACATCACCGTGCAGATCGTGGGCGGCAAGACCCAGCTCGTCGGCAACCTCGTGTACGCGAACATCGACCTCGACCTGCCCATGGCCGCCGCGCTCGGCACCGTGCCCGTGGCCGTGATCGTCCTGTACCTGCTGGCGGTCCGCCGTACGGGCGCCCTCGACACCCTGTAGGAACCCGGAGGAAGGAGCACCATGCGTCTCGGCCGCGCCGCGCGCATCGCCCTGCGGACCGGCGCCGGGCTCGGTTTCGCGGTGATCTACGCCCCGCTGCTGCTGGTCCTGCTCAACTCCCTGAACCCCGACCGCAGCGCGGGCTGGCCGCCGCCGGGGCTGACCGCGCGGTGGTGGTCGGTGGCGGCGCACAACCCCGGTGTCCGCCAGGCGCTGTGGGTCTCGGTGAAGGCCGGGCTCGGGGCCACCGCCCTCGCGCTGGTGCTCGGCACCCTCCTGGCGTTCGCGGTGGCCCGGCACCGCTTCTTCGGCCGGGACACGGTGTCCTTCCTGGTGGTGCTGCCGATCGCGCTGCCCGGCATCGTCACGGGCATCGCGCTGAACTCGGCCTTCGGCACCGTGCTGGAGCCGCTCGGGGTGGGCCTCGGGCTGTTCACGGTGATCGTCGGGCACGCCACGTTCTGTGTCGTGGTGGTCTTCAACAACGTGGTGGCCCGGCTGCGCCGTACGGCCGGTTCGTACGAGGAGGCGGCCATGGACCTCGGCGCGACCACCTTCCGGGCGTTCACGGACGTCACCTTCCCGCTGGTGCGCTCCGCGCTGCTGGCGGGCGCCCTGCTCGCCTTCGCGCTGTCCTTCGACGAGATCGTGGTCACCACCTTCACCTCCGGTCCCGGCGTCCGGACCCTCCCGCTGTGGATCTACGACAATCTGGCCCGGCCACGGCAGGCACCGGTGGTGAACGTCGTGGCCGCGGTCCTCGTCCTGCTGTCGGTACTCCCGGTCTACGCCGCCCAGCGGCTGTCCGCGGACACGGCCACGTCGAGCCGCGTGTAGGCGCCGGTTCGCGGGCAGCCGCCCGGCACCCCGCCGGGGTCCGCCCGCTCCGGCCGCCTACGATGATCGTGCCGGTACGGGAGGGAAGGGGCTGCGGCATGACGGGTGGGGACACGACGGGCCGGGCGCGGACCCTGCGCGCCTCCTACGAGGCCGCCTCGGCGGTGGTCGCCGGCCTCGGCGACGAGGAGTCGTGGCAGCCGACCGGCTGCACGGGCTGGGCGGTCCGCGACCTCGTCTTCCACTGCCTGGCCGACGCCCGGCGTGCCCTGGTGGCCCTGCACACCCCCACGGACGAGCCCGCCGACCGGGACGCGGTGACGTACTGGCGGGACTGGCGCCCGGACACCACCGGGGCGGCGCACGGCCGGCGCTACGCGCGGGTCAACGGCAGCATGTTCCTCGACTTCGGGCAGTTGAAGGAGGCGTACCTGGAGACGCTGGCGGCGGCCGTGCACGCGGCGGAGCAGGCCGATCCCGGGCGCCGGGTGGCCACGCAGGGGCATGTGCTGACGGCCGGCGACCTGATCACCACGCTCGCGGTGGAGGCGACGGTCCACCATCTCGACCTGACGGTGGCCCTCCCGCTGGCCCCGGGCCCCTCACCCGAAGGGCTGGCCGCGGTGCGCGCCACCCTGGACGGGCTGCTCGGCGGCCCCGCCCTGCCGGAGTGGAGCGACGCCCACTACGCGCGCGTGGGCACCGGCCGGGCCGCACTGACCGACGCCGAGCGTGCCGCGCTGGGCCCGGTGGCGGACCGGTTCCCGCTGTTCGGGTGAGCGAGGGCCGGCGGCCCGCCGGCCGCACGTCCGACCCGGCGACACGCGGGCACGGTGTCCGCGCGGTGCGGGGCGGCCCGGCCGGGAGGATGGAAGCCTGCGGCCATGAACATGCCTCCCAGCGTCAACAGCTACGTCGACCGGGTCACGGCCGGGCCCGGCGGCGCGATGACCGACGAAGCCGGCGTCCTCACCGGTGACCTCACCGTGGCGACCCTCCTCCTGCCGGACGGCCACAGCGTGCGCGTCGCCGTGCAGCACTACGGCGACGACACCTGGTACACCCTCTCCGGGAGCCCGGCCCCGGTGCCGGCCGGCCGGCTCGCGGCGTACCACCGGGACCTGCTGGGCCGTATCCGGCGCGGCGGCGGCACCCGCGCCAGCTGAGCGGGCGGGGCCCGTCCTCGGCGTGCGCGCGGCGGGGCGGCCTTCCGTAGGCTGAAGGAGTCCGGTCCTCGGGCCGGAAGGTCTGTCACGGGCAGGAGGCGGTCGTGATCGAACTCGCCGCGGTGTTCGGCGTCGCGGGAGCGGCGAGCAACGCCGTGGGCACCGCGTTCCAGCGCAAGGCGGCCTCGGCCAGCAGCCGCGGCGGACTGCGGCTCCTCGCGGAGCTGGTGCGCCGGCCGTACTGGGTCATCGGCATGGCCGGGGTGATCTGCGCCGCGCTGTTCCAGAGCCTGGCCCTGGTCAACGGTCCGCTCGCGCTGGTCCAGCCGCTGTTCATCCTGGAACTGCCCTTCGCGCTGCTGGTCGGCGGCGTGCTGATGCGCCGGCGGCTGCCGCGCTCGGGCTGGTGGGGCGTCGGCGGCTGTGTGACGGGCCTCGCCGTCCTGCTGGTGGCTGCGGCCCCGCGCGGCGCGGCCGACCAGGCGCCGCTCGCCCGGTGGATCCCGGCGCTGGTCCTGGGTGTCGCCGTGATGGGCGCCGCGGTGCTGCTGGCCGGCCGGGGCCGCCCGCCGGCCCGGCGCGCGGCCTTGCTGGCCGCCGCCTCCGCGACCGGCAACGCCCTGACCGCGGCCCTGCTGAAGTCGGCCAGCGGCACCTTCGCCGACCACGGCCTGCCGGCGTTCCTGCGGTCCTGGCAGACGTACGGCTTCGCGCTCGCCGGTGTCGCCGCCGTACTGCTGCTGGAGAACGCGTTGCAGGCCGGTCCGCTGGCCGCGGCGCAGCCCGCGCTGACCATCGGGGACGCGGTGGTGAGCCTGGCCCTCGGCATCACCCTCTTCGGCGAACGCGTCCGCACCGGCTGGTGGCTCGTGCCCGAGGCGTGCGGGGCCCTGCTGATCGTCGTGGGGGTGCTGGTGCTCAGCCGGGCCGTGCAGCGCATCGTCGTGCTCCCGGCGCCCGCGCCGCAACGGGACGCGGTCTCGTGAGGCCGCTCAGGGAGCGGTGACCAGCGGGGGCACGCCCCAGTCGGCGACGAGTGCGGTGCGCAGGGCGCGGACGGCGTCCGGGCCGACGCGCTCCACCAGCACCGACTCGATCACCCCGATGGTGGCCTGCGCGCGCTCGTGCACGCGCAGGCCCTCGGCGGTCATCCGGATCAGCCGCCGGCGCGCCGAACCGGGATCGGGTTCCTGCTCCAGCAATCCCATGCCGATCAGGCCGTGCACCGCCTGGTGGGCCGTCTGCCGGGTGACGCCGATCCGCCGGGCCAGCTCGGAGACGGTGGTGCCGTCGGAGTCGAGCATCGCGAAGACGGACGCCTGCGCCGTCGTCACCGGCTGCTCGCCCGCCGCCTCCATGCTGGCGAACAGGGCGTCCTCGAACCAGCGGCGGGCCTCGGACAGAAGCTGGGGCAGATGGGCGGCGCGATGGCTCATGGCTCCTCGGAGGTTCGGGCACCCGGCGGTACCCGGCGGATTATCCCCCGGCGCAGTGCCGTACGACGAACTCGGCGGTCCGTGTGAAGCAGCGCTCGGCCTCCTCCTCCGTGAGCCCCACCCACAGGTGGTTGCCGCCGGGCACCTTCACCTGCTCGACCGGTACGCCCGCGGCCCGCAGCGCCGTCGCGAGCCGGTCGCTCTGCGCGCAGGGCACGAACTCGTCGCCGGTGCCGTGCAGCAGCAGGAACGGCGGCGCCCCGGGCGTCACCCGCAGCGCGGGGCTCGCGGCACGGGCCGGGCCGGGCGCGGCGGCCGGGGCGGCGCCGAGCAGCAGCGCCTCGCGGGTGGCCGGGTCGTGCGGGTCGAAGCGGCCCGTCGGGTGGTCCTCGGCGAGGCGGGTCAGATCGGTCGGCGCGTACCAGGTGACGCAGCCGCGCACGGTCGCCGCCGGTCCGCCGGGGCCGGGCGCGGCGGTGAGCGCGGTCAGCGCGGCGAGATGACCGCCGGCGGACTCGCCCCAGAGCACCACGCGGTCCGGGTCCACGCCGAGCGCGCCGGCCCGGTCGCGCAGCCAGACCAGCAGCGTCCGCAGGTCGTCGAGCTGGGCCGGGAAACGGGCCTCGCCGCTGAGCCGGTAGTCGGGGCAGACCACGGCCACACCGGACCGGACCAGCCGGGCGAACGGGCCGGGCGTCCAGTGCCGGAACCGCGGGCCCGGGTCGTCGCGCCGTCCGGTGCGCCAGCCGCCGCCGTGCACGAAGACGACGACCGGGAGCGGGCCGGCCGCCGGCTCGGGCAGCCATACGTCGGTCTCCAGCGGCCGGACGCCGTCGGGTACGGCGTACACGGCGGCGCGCAGCAGCCGCACGCCGGGCGCGGGCCGGGCCGGCGGCGGAAGCGGCAGCCGGGCCGGGTCCGGCGGCGCGGGGAGTGCGAGGGGCGAGGCGGGCGCGTCGGCGGACGCGGACGCGCCGGTGCCGGGAACGCTGTGGTCCGGCACGGGGTGCGGGGGGATCGGGTTCTCGGTCGGCATGGCGGGTTCTCTCGGTGGGCGAGGAGCGGGTACGGGGTCCGGGCGTTGTCGGTGGCCGGTGAGCACCACGTCGGCGCACGGCAGCGGCTCGGGCGCGGAGTCGAAGAACGCGGTGCACGGCAGCGGCTCGGGCGACGAGTCGAAGGACGCGGCGTGCGCCCGGGCGGCCTCGGTGGGGGTCCGGCAGCAGTCGCTGCCGTACAGCAGCCGGTCCGGGTCGGCCGGCCCGAGCGGGGCGGGCGCCTGGCGCGGGAGGGCCCCGCCGGCCACACCTAGACCTACGGCACGGCCGTCAGCTCCCGGTGCGCCACTGGTGGTCGGGGAGGAAGCGGACGTCGTACTGCTGCGGCACGGTCCCGAACTTCTCCGGTTCGGGCACGAACGGCCGGGCCGGCAGGCCGAGGCCGTCGGCCGGTGTGCCGAGGGACTCGAAGAACCGCTCGAACGTGCCGCCCGGTCCGGCTGCCACGCCGACGACCTGCGAGTGGTGGCGTTCCATGCGGTAGGAGTGCGGGCAGTTCTTCGGTACGAAGCCGAAGTCGCCGGGCGTGAGCAGCTTCTCGTACTGCTCGCCTTCGAGGTCCTCCACGAAGAGCCGTACGGCGCCCTGCGTGATGTAGAAGACCTCGTAGGTGTCCGCGTGGGAGTGCGCGGGGATCAGCTCGCCCTTGGGTCCCTCGCAGGTGAAGAAGTTGAAGGTGTTCTCGGTCTGCTCGCCGCCCGCGTAGACCGTGACGAGGTCACCGAAGAGGTGCGCCCGGTCGCCCAGGCCCTTCTCGATGAAGTAGGGCTTGCCCGGCTCCGGCGGGATGAAGGAGCGGGACCGGTAGCGGGTGGCGTATTCGATGGTCATGCGGAGCCTCCGGTTGGTGCGCTGACTAATGTCAGGCTACCTGACATAGCGCGCGTGGCCAACGGTGCGGAGGACCCCGATTCCGGTCCGGTGCCGTCAGCGCCGCCGGACGAGCCGTACCTCCTCCACGCCCAGCAGCCCGAGCAGCGGCACCCTGCCGACCCGCTGCCCGGGATCGACCGTCAGCCCGGAACCGCGGATCAGGTCCAGCAGCAGCTCGGCCAACGGCATCACCATGTGCCGGCCCCAGCAGCGCTCCGACGCGTGCCCGAAGGGCAGGTAACCCGGGGTGGCGTCCGGGTCGAGGGTGTCCCAGCGCTCCGGGCGGAAGGCGTCCGGTTCGTCCCAGAGCGCGGGGTCGCGGTGGGACAGCAGCGGCAGCAGCAGGACGTCGTCCCGGGCGCCGATCCGGCTGTCGACCGCCGGGTATTCGGGAGAGGCGTTGCGCAGGATGTTCCAGGAGGGCGGCAGCAGCCGCAGCGACTCCAGGATGATGTTGCGGTGGGGTGTGCCGTCGTCGAACGGGGCGCCGAGCCAGAGCGCGTTGGCCACGAGCGTGGAGACGGTGAAGCACACGGGGGCCGCGGCCCGGCGGTAGACGCCCATGGCGTACCGCCGCTCCTGGTAGCCCCGGGCCCGCGCCGCGCGGTCGGCGAGGCCGGTGAGCCGGGCGTCCGGCCGGGGCCAGCCGGGCAGCGCGGCGCCGACGCCGATCACCGACCAGGTCAGCTTCGGGGTCAGTTCGAGGGTGCGGCTCATCAGCATGCGCAGCCGGCGGGGGTCCTGGCCGAGGATGAGATCGCGCAGGAAGAGGTGTCCGGTCAGCGGCCAGGGGCCGGCCAGGTCCACGTGCCGGGGCAGCGGCCGGGCCAGCGCCTCGCGGACGTCGTTGCCGATGGTGCGGGTGACGGCGGACGCCTCGGCGCGGCTGATGGAACGCCCGTGCAGCGGCTTGAAGGTGGGCCGTTCGGTCTCGGTGGCCCGGCGCGCGGCCAGGATGCGGTCGGCGACCTCGTGCCCCGCGACGCCGATGGTGTCCGGTTCCAGCCGGAAGACGTCCCGGCCCAGGTGCTCGCCGATGAGGGCGGCGAGGCGCGGCGCGAACACCGTGGTGCGCGCCGGCGGGGCGGATGACGACGGCATGGCTCCTCCAATACGGGGGCGGGGCGGGGGTGAGGCGGGGCGAGGGAAGGACGCCGCTGCCCGGCCGGACCGCGGCGCGGTACGACCGGACAGCGGTGTCAGCGCCTGTGCGCGCGGCGCGGGATCAGTACCACAGGTACCAGGCGTTGGCCTTCAGGCTCTTGGGGGCGGCGACCCGGTTGCGGATGGCGAAAAGGAGCTTCATGGCGGCACCTCCTCTCGGGGGGCGGAAGGGTGACACGCGGCGACTCCGGACGGAACCGGTGAAGATCACGTGTCGACGGCCTCCGGAACCTGCCCAAGATCGTTGACCACTTAATCGCCAGGGCGCCGAAAACCTCGCCGACCAGTCGTTTTCAGACTTTCGCCGGCCAACGGCACTCCGGTCCGACTCTCCGCGCCGACGCCTGCGAGCCGCGCTGCGAGTGAGGTCGACACCCCGGCGACGGCCGTGCCGAACGCCCGGATGCCGGACAGCCGGTCACGGGGAGCGGACACGCGCCGACCCCGCCGCGGCCCGGCCCGGCGGACGGGAAGTTGGCCGAATACGTACGCTCATACGCCCGGAGCCGCCACACGGACGGCCTCTCGATGCCCGCGCGATCCGGAAGCGTCGCTTCAGCTCTCCGTACGACCGTCTCCCGTACGGCTGCCGCCCGTACCGCCGCCTCCCGTACGGCCGCCATCCGTGCGGCCGTCTTCGGTCTGGACCGTGGCCGGCTCGCCGGCCTCGGAGACGACGAGGTCGAGCAGGCCCGGGAAGCGGGCGTCCAGGTCGTCGCGGCGCAGCCGGTTCAGCCGGCGGGTGCCCTCGTCGCGCTGACGGATGACGCCGGCCTCGCGCAGCACCTTGAAGTGGCCGCTCTGCGTGGACTTGCTGACCGGCAGCGCGAACGTCGTGCACGCCAGTTCGCCGTCCGGGCCGACGCCGGCGAGCCGGGCGACGATGGCCAGCCGGACCGGGTCGCCGAGGGCGGCGAGCACGGTGTCGATGCGCAACTGGTCGCGGTCGGGATGGACGAGCGGGGTCGCGGTACGGCTGGCCATGCCACCAGGGTACCCAAGCATGTTCGGTCGTCATGAACATCCTTGGGTTCATGTTCAGCTTCTCCGAACATCTGCTATGTTCGCCGAACTTGAACATGAACGGCTCTCCGAACGCACCCGCACCCTGTCTCCGGGAGGCACGCATGCCGCTCCACCGTCCTGTCGCCGCCGCGCCCTCCCGAGGGCCGCTCGATCCGGGGCGCCGGCTGCGGTTTCGGGCCACGGCCTACACCCTGCTGGTGCTGCTGACCGGCACCAACCTGCCCACCCCGCTGTACCGGGGCTACCAGGCGGAGTTCGGTTTCTCGCCCCTGGTCGTCACGCTGGTCTTCGCCGTCTACGTCGCCGTACTGATCCCGGCCCTGCTCGTCGCGGGCCCCCTCGCGGACGCGGTCGGCCACCGGCGCGTGCTGCTGCCGGCGGTGGCCGTGGCCGCGCTGGGAGCCCTGGTCTTCGCCCTCGCGCGGGACACCGCGTGGCTGTTCGCCGCCCGTGCCTTGCAGGGCCTCGCGCTGGGCGCGGCCTCGGGCCCGCTCACGGCGGCGCTGACGGAGCTGGAACCACGCGGCGACCAACGCCGGGCGGCGCTGGTCTCCACGGTGGCCTCCGTCGGCGGCCTCGGGCTCGGCCCCGTGCTGGCCGGCCTGCTCGCGCAGTACGCGCCCGCGCCCCGGGTGCTGCCGTTCGCCGTGGAGATCGCGCTGCTGGTGCCGGCGGCGGCCGCGGTCCGGGCGCTGCCGGCCGGGCGCTCCGGCGTCCGGTGGCGTCCGCGCCGCCCCGGTGTCCCGCGTGAGCTGCGGGCGGTGTTCGCCACCAGCGGTACGACGGGTTTCCTCGCCTTCGCCGTGACCGGCCTGTTCCTCGCCCTGGTCCCCGCCTACGCCGCCACGCTCTCGGGCAGCGGCAACCTGGTGCTGGGCGGCGCGGCGGTGGCGCTGCTGCTGTGCTGCTCGGCGCTGGCCCAGCTCGCCGGTCACGGCAGGCCGTCCGGCACCCTGGAACGCGCCGGTCTGCCGCTGCTGGCCGCCGGGCTGGCGCTGCTGGCCCTGGCGGGCGGTGTCTCCTCGCTGCCGCTGCTGCTCGCCGCCACCGTGGTCGCGGGAACCGGTCACGGGCTGGCGTATCTCGGCGGTCTCAGCGCGGTCAACCAGGCGGCGCCGGCCGGCCGCCGCGCCGATGTGCTCTCCACCTTCTACGTGATCATCTATCTGGGGGTCGGGCTGCCCGTCATCGGGGTCGGCTTCCTCGCCTCGGCGACCGGCCTGCTGCTCGCCGTCCAGTCCTTCGCCTGCGTCGTCGCCGTGCTGTGCCTGGTGGTGCTCGCGGCCCTCGGCCGGACCCGCCGCCGCGCGTCCGGTCCGGTGCCGGGCGGCGCCGACGGCGGGTCCGGCCGGCCTCATCTCACGCGGCGGGCCGGGGGCAGGTGACGTCACCGGCCGGCAGGTGCCCGGTCGCGAAGTAGGAGTTGACCGTGGCGTCCACGCACGCGCTGCCGAAGACGCCGTAGACCGCGTGCTGGTCGGCGTCGCGCAGGGTCACCAGACGGGAGCTGGGCCAGTCGCGGTGCACCGTCTCGGCGTTCCGGTAGAGGGTGCGCGGGTCGCCGGTGGCGTTGACGAGCAGGGCGGGCAGGTCGGCGCGGACCGCGGTGGGGCGTTCGCGCGGCGGCGCCCAGAACGCGCAGGGGTTGATGTTGTGGCTGACGGGTGTGAACAGCCGGTCCCCGGTCCCGGCGCGGCGCAGGTCGCGCCAGTACGTCTCCGGGTCGCGGGGTGCGGTCCCGTCCGCGCACAGGGTGGCCGTCTGCGCGCTGCCGTAGGCGGAGTCGTGCCCGGTCAGCAGGAAGTCCAGGGTCTGGGCCAGCCACGGGGACGGCGAGACCGTCCGGCCCTCGGCGGCCTGCCGCACGTCCCTCACGGCCTCGGCGAACTGGCCGTAGGCGGTGGGATTGTCCTGCGAGAGGCCGTTGAAGACGACGACCGGCAGGATGTGTCCGTCCACGCGGTGGCCGCCGAGGCGCAACGGGGTGCGGGCGGCGGCCGCCCGGACCGCCTCGACGGTGTCCAGCACGGCGCTCGCGGTGCGGCCGAGCCCGTAGTCCGCGTCGTGCGCGGCGGCCCAGCCGGCCCAGTCGCGCAGGGCGTGCCCGTTGGCCTCCTCGGTGCCGCGCAGCAGCCGGGGGCCGTAGGTCGCGGGGTCCACCACGCCGTCCAGGACGACCCGGTCGGTGCGGCCGGGGAACATCGTCGCGTACACCTGGCCCAGGTAACTGCCGTAGGAGTAGCCCAGGTAGGAGATCCTGCGCTCGCCCAGCGCGGCGCGGATCACGTCCATGTCGCGCGCGGTGTTGCGGGTCCCGGCGTACGGCACCAGGTCGCCGGCGTGGGTACGGCAGCGGCGGGCGAGGTCCGCGGCGAAGCCGGTCATCCGGTCGAAGCCGGCGCGGCCGGTGCCGGCGCCGCGGACCATGCTGCCGGTGGGCCAGTGGCAGTCCAGCGGGGTGCTGCGGCCGACGAAGCGGGGGTCCACGCCGATCACGTCGTAGCGCGCGGCCACTTCGCGCAGGGCGTCGTGCACGTAGGGCGGGTCGCCGAGCGTCTGGCCGCCGGGGCCGCCGCTGTTGAGGAGCAGCGGGCCGACGCGGTGGGCGGTGTCGGTGCCCCGGATCCGGGAGATGGCGACGGTCAGGGTGCGGCCGTGCGGACGGTCGTAGTCCAACGGGACGGTGACGTCGGCGCATTGGGCACCGGCCTGTTCCAGTTCCCGGCCGGTGGCGTCGTCGGGCCCGAGCAGGCAGCTCTTCCAGTGGAGGCGCTGGTGGTGGTAGCGGGCGAGCGGATCGCCGGCCGGGCGGTCCGCGGCGGGTGCGGTCTGTGCGGCTGATGCGACGGACGCGACTGAGGCGGCGGGTGCGGTGGCCGACTCGGCAGGCGCGGCCGTGGTGGCTGATGCGACAGGCGCTGCTGATGCGGCCGTAGTTGCGCCCAGGGACAGGGTGCCGGCGAGGGTCAGGGCGAGGGTGGCGGCCCGGGCGGCGCGGCGCCGTGGGCGGGGTCCGCCGCCTGGACGGGTGACGCGGGTCATGCGGGGGTCCTTCCGTTGGACGCGCCCTCACAGAGGGCCGTGTCGACGATGGCGAGGAAGTCCTCTTCGGCCTCGAGCGTGGCGGGCACCTCGGTCAGGGCGACCGCGGCGGTGCGCCCGCCGGGGCCGCGGGCGACCAGCGCCCGGTGGCCGCCGGGCACGGTCCCGGCGTGGCCCCACCAGGTGCCGCCGCAGGACAGCGGTGAGGAGATCAGGCCGAGCCCGTAGCGGGCGCCGGGCCAGAGGCGGTCGGGGTCGGCGGCCACCGTCCGCCGCATCTCCGCGAGTTGGTGTGCGGGCAGCAGCCGGCCGGTGAACAGCGCGGTGGCGAACCGGGTCAGGTCGGCCGGGCTGGACACCAGGGCGCCGCCGACGCCGCCGAACGTCGTGTTCCAGGCGGTCCCGTCCACACGGTGGCCGTCGGCCGAGGTGAAGTAGCTGTGCGAGTGCGGGCCGTTGATGCGGGGCTCGTCACCCGGCCAGTAGGTGTCGCGCAGGCCGAGCGGCGCGATGATGCGGCGGGTGATCTCGGACTCCGGGCTGTGTCCGGTGACCGCGCGGATGATCAGCCCCGCGATCAGGTAGTTGGTGGTCGCGTAGTGCCAGGTGTGCTCCGGGCGGGGCAGTCGCAGGGCGCGGGCGATGAGCCGGCGCGGGGTGAAGTGGCGGTACCGCATCCGCTCGGGGTGCTGCCACTCGGGCGCCTCCAGGTAGTCGGGCAGTCCGCTGGTGTGCCGCAGGAGCTGCCGTACGGTGATCCGGCGGCCGTCGTAGCCGCCCGCGCGGATCAGTCCCGGGAGGTAGCGCTCGACGGGCGCGTCCAGGGAGAGCCGCCGCTCGGCGGCGAGGCGCAGGACGACGGTGGCGGTGAAGGTCTTGGTGACGCTGCCGGCGCGCAGCCGGTCGGTGGTGTTCATGGGGCGGCCGGTGCGCAGGTCGGCCGTGCCGTCCGTCGCCGTCCAGCGGGCGCACGGGGCGGCCGGGTCGGGGCCGGTGACCAGGACCGCGGCGCCGGTGATGTGGTCGTGTGCCACCAGGTGGCGTACGGACCGGGTCACCTGCGGGTGCGGGGCGCACGTGCCGGGCGCGTCGCGGGACGGCTGCGCGACGGCGGCCGGGGCCGCGGTGAGCAGGCAGGCCAGGGCCAGGGTCAGGGCCACGGGGCCGGTACGACGGCGCCGCGCGGGGGTCGGTAAGTAGATCGCCATGGCGCTCCACGCTAGGCAGCGCCCGGGGCGTCCTCACTCCGGCAGGCAGGCGGATCCGCAGGGGGCCGGCCCCCGTGCGGGAGGGGAGGAAAACCCCCGGCGCCGGCCCGCCCGCCGGCCGCGTGCGCCCAGCGAACCGGTTCCCGTGCAGACCAGTGAGCCGGTGGGCGCACCGGTGCCCGTACCGCCCGGTGAGCCGATCGCCGCACCGATATTCGTACAGGCATACCAAGGGTGAACGAGGGGTTGTTGTGCCGCCGCCGGG
Source organism: Streptomyces sp. NPDC027672 (assembly GCF_055566335.1). Lineage (NCBI taxonomy): Bacteria > Bacillati > Actinomycetota > Actinomycetes > Kitasatosporales > Streptomycetaceae > Streptomyces > Streptomyces sp. NPDC027672. The sequence goes on from NZ_JBVHSO010000002.1 coordinate 69,618, forward strand.
TCCGGGTCCTGGCACTCTGCTGGGGACGATCCGGCCCGCATCCGGCCGGGCCGGGCGACAGCGGCCACGGGTCCGCTCTGTCGCCGCCGAGGGCGGGCAGGACGGTGGAGGAAGTGATGGACGGTTCCGCCGCGTCCCCCGGTCCGCCGGACGGGGCGCGCCGGAGGGTGCCGCGGCACGTGGCCTGCGTGATGGACGGCAACGGCCGCTGGGCGGCCCAGCGGTCGCTGCCCCGTACGTCGGGCCACCGCGCGGCGGAGACGACGGTGATCGACGTCATCGAGGCGGCGCGGACGGCGGGCGTGGAGTGGCTGAGCCTGTTCGCGTTCTCCACGGAGAACTGGCAACGGCCCGGCCCGGAGGTCGAGTTCCTGATGCGGCTGGTCCGCCGTGTGGTGCGCAGGCACGCGCCGCTGCTGCACGTGCGCGGGATCCGCTGCCGGTTCCTCGGGGCGACGGATCCGCGCATCCCGCCGCCGCTGGCCCGGGACTTCGCCGATCTGGCGACCCTGACCGGCGAGAACCGGGGCATGACGCTCACCGTGGCGTTCGATCACGGCGGACGCCGGGACATCGTGGCGGCGGCCCGGTCGCTGATCCGCAGCGGAGTGCCGGCCGAGGACGTGGACGAGCGGTGTTTCGCCGCCCATCTGCCCTTCCCCGACACACCCGATGTGGACCTGGTGATCCGGACCTCCGGTGAACAGCGCATCTCCAACTTCATGCTCTGGCAAGTCGCCTACGCGGAGTGGATCTTTCCGCCGGTCCTGTGGCCCGACTTCCGCGCGGAGCACTTCCTGGAGTGCCTGCACACCTATCAGCAGCGCGACCGCCGCTTCGGTGGCGTACCGCCGCACGTGAACGGAGAACGACGACCATGACGGAGACGGACAGCGACGAGCCCACGCACCCCGACGGCGGTGCCCCGGCCGGTGCCGGTGCCGGTGCGAAATCCGGTGCCGGTGCCACGGCCGGTGCGCGGGACGGTGCAGGCGCGGGCGCCGGCGACCCGGCGGACACCGGCCGGCTCTTCGGCGCGGGCAGCCGGTTCCACGGCTTCTTCAACGACCCGCGCTGGGCACCGGCCATGGTCCGGGCCACCGTCCTGGAGGCCGCGCATCCGCAGATCGGCGCGGCCCTGATCGACAACTCCACGTTCGTGGCCCATCCGTGGCGGCGGCTGCGCAACACGGTCGTGAGCCTCCAGCGCATGTTCGGAGCCGACGACGAGGTACGGCGCAGGGAGGCGGCGCGCCTGAACCGGATGCACGCCCGGCTGAAGGGCACCGACGCGGACGGCCGGCCCTACGACGCGATGGACCCGGCGGTGCGGGCCTGGGTGGTCGCGACCCTCTTCGAGAGCAGCGTCACGATGTGCCGCCTGAGCGGACAGCCGCTGGAGCAGACGGTCATCGAGGAGCTGTACGCCGAATTCCGGGCGTACCTCGCCGTGTTGGACGGCGACGCCGGCCAGCTTCCGCCCACCGTGCAGGAATTCTGGCCGTACTTCGACCGGGTGGTCGAGGAGGAGCTGGAGAGCACCGAGGCGGTGCGCATCATCCTCTACCGGCTCTTCGACCACCTGCCCGCCCCGCCGCTGCTGCACGGCCTGCCCACCCTGTGGGCGGCGGGCCGGGCGCTCGCCGGACCGCTCGTCGGCGTGGTCACGGTGGCGTCGCTGCCGGAACCCTTCCGGCGGCACGCCGGGCTGCCCGAACTGCCCGGCGCCCAGACGCTGATGCAGGGCGCCTATCTGGGCGCCGGTCTCGCCCGGTTCCTGCCGGACGGCTGGATCCGCACCGACACCCTCACGGACCTGCTCTCGCTTTCCCCCGGCTCCCCCGACAGCGACGACCCGCGGGCCCGGACGCTCAGCGCGCTCCGGGACCGGATGAAGCGGGCCGGTGCCCTGGTCCGGCTGATCACCCCGCTGCCGCCGGAACCGGAACCCGGCGACGCGCAGGGGACGCGGCGCGGCGCGGAGGAGTTCTTCGCCACGGTGCTGGACCAGACCGGGGACGGCTACCTGGACTGGCCCGACCTCGCCGCCATGGCCCGGGAACTTGCCGGCCGGCTCGACCTGGACGAGCCGGCCGAGACCCGGCTCTACGACGCGTTCGCCGACTGGTGGCGGGAACTCCAGGCGGCTCTCGACACCGACGGCGACGGCCGCGTCAGCCGCCGCGAGTACGCCGAGGCCGTGCCGTCGCTCGCCGGTTCCGCCCTGATCCGGGTCGCCGAGGTCCTCTTCGACGTCACGGACGCCAACGGTGACCAGCGCATCGACGCGGCCGAGTACCGGGCCCTGTTCCGCCGGGGCTTCGGACGTGACCTGGCCGGCGCCGACGGCACATACCCGCGCGGGGCCTTCGTACGGGACTTCCTGTCCTTCATGTCCGGCCGCGAACGCTCGACCCCGTACGACCCGCTGCTCGCCGACGCCTGATCCGGGGCCCGGTCCGGACCCCGCCCGGTCAGCCGAGGCCGAGGACGCTCATGGTGTGCTCGGCCATGCGCCGCTCGCCGAGGGCGTTGGGGTGGACCGGGACGATGTTCTGCCCGAACAGCAGCGGCTCGACCCACCGGGTACCGACGGGCCGGCAGGCGTCGTGCCCGGCGGAAGCCGTGGCGAAGTCCACGTAGGTGGCGCCGGTCTCCTCGGCGGCGCGCCGGACCACGTCGTTGAGGTGGGTCTGGAGGGCGTGCAGGTACGGCACGTCACCGGCGGCGAGGGGCAGTTGGACGAAGCACGACGGGTCGGCCGTCGCCGGGGTGATCCACGGGTAGCCGAGGACGGCGACCCGGGCGTGGGGCGCCTTGGCGCGTACGGCGCGGAGCGCGGTCTTCAGCGCCGGGTAGGTGGTGGCGTCGATCTGGTCGTCGAAGGACGTGCCGTACTTGTCCTTGCAGGGGCTGCCCTTGCCGCCGCTGAAGACGCCCGCGGTGCCGCAGGCGGTCACGGCGTTGATGAAGGTGCCGTTGTCGTTGCCGCCGATCGTCAGCGTCACCAGGTCGGTGTCCGCGGTGAGCGCGTCGGTCTGGGGCGCGACGCCGGGGTACTGCGCCTCGGTGAAGTCCTTGGTCTGGGCGGCGCCGCAGGTCACGTCCGTGAGCCGGGCGCCCGTCCGGCCGGCGATGACGTGTGGGTAGTTCGCGGTGGAGCGCAGACAGAGCGGACTGCCGAGGTCGACGGGCAGGACGCCGGAGGCGGCGCTGTAGCTGTCGCCGAGCGCCGCGTAGCGCAGGGGTTCGGTGGCCTGGGCGGGGGCCGTGCCGAGACCGAGGGCCAGCGCGCCGACGACTGCGGACGCCGCGGTGAGGACACGGCGCAGAGTAGTCATGGGCATGACATTTCCTTCCCGGAAGGGGACACGACGGACGCACCGGCGGGCGTGCGCCAACGGGCATGGCGGTGCCACGAGCTGCACCGGAACGCGAGAACGGGACGGTTCGACCGGGCCGGGGCGGGAGACCGGCCGCGGGATTACCACGGAGTACTACCGATAGGTAATGTGCGGCCGGCGAAACACGGAGTCAACATCGCGGACCGAACTTTTGAAACACGGACCTCCGGACCCGCCCGGGGCCGTCACCCCATCAAGGGGCAATAGTTCGGTTATGCGAAGTTTTACCTGTTTTCCGTGCGGTGACGGTCGCAATATGGGCACCCGAAGGGCAGGAGCACCACTATCCGGAGGCACGCCATGATCGTCCTCGGCATCATCCTGCTCGTCGTCGGCTTCCTCACGGGGATCTCGATCCTGTGGACCATCGGGGTGATCCTGCTGGTGATAGGGGCCATCCTGTGGATCCTCGGGTCCATGGGCCACGCGGTCGGCGGCCGCCGCCACTTCTGGTAACCACGCCACCTCGCCCCGCCCGCGCGCCGGCCAACGGCCCGCGCGCCGGGCGGACGCGCGCGGCGACCGGTTCCGGGGGCGCGTGAACCCGCCGGACCGCGCCGTCGGGCGGGCGCGGGCGGCCGGCGCGGGTGGCCGACGCCGGCTGTCCGGCCGGACGGGGCGCAGCGTCACGCCGGTCCTAATACCGGGCGGGACGTCTTGGTATGGGGCGGCACGGTCCTGGTACCGGGCGGGACGGCGGTGCGCGTACGGACCGCCCTGGCCGCCGGCTGAACGGCCGCGGCCCGCCCACGCACCGCGCACGGGAGCCTGTCCGCGCGGGCGCGGGACCTTCGGGGGCCGGGCCTCCGGGGCGGGACCGCCGGTCAGGGCCGGACACGGGCGCGTACCAGCCGTGGCCTGCCACCGGCGTCTCCCCCACACCACCGGCCCCGGCGCCACGACCGGCGCCGACACGCCCTCTGGCCAGTGACGGCACCGCCCGTCAGCGCGTACCCGTGCGTGGTCGTAACCGCGCTTGCCGTCGACCCCGTTGCCCTGGCCGGCATCCCCCTGGCGCCCCGGCCGCCAGACCCCGCCCTCAGCCGCACCGGCTCCTCTCAGGGCACTGCCCGTCGGTGTCGAGGTGGCCGCGAAGGGGTCGGGGCGGGTCGGTGCCGCCCCGGCGTTCCCCGTCAGGCGCAGGTGCCGGTGGGGCGGGCGCGGGTCACCACGTCGGTGATGCCGGTGGTCGCGTCCAGCCAGACGACCCGGGTGCCGTCGGCCGCCGCCGCGGAGAGCTGCTCGCCCCGGTCGCAGGAGACCCGGGCGCGGTGCGTGCCGTCGCCCGCGCGGTCCGGGGTGAACTGCCACAGCTTGGACAGCGCCGCGTTGCCGGTTTCGGCGTCGGGGGTGCGGGCGACCACCGTCACCGCGGCCGCGGAGGCCGTCACGTCGGCGATGTCGAGGGCGCCGGGGCCGGTCTCCGGACTGAGGTCGGTGATGCCCGAGCCGTCTATTGCGGCGCGGCGCAGGGTGGTGGCGCCGTTCTGGCCGGTGGCGTCGAGCAGCCAGTAGACGCGGTCGGCGGTGAGGGCGGTCGGCCCCAGGCTGGTCTGCGGACCCGCCTGCTGGATCACCGTCTCCGCACCGGTGGCCGTGTCCCGCAGCCGGGTGGTGGCCTCGTACACCGCGGAGACGCGCTGCCAGTCCTGGTAGACGATCCGTCCGGCGCTCACGGACGGGAAGGTCGCCCGGTGGTAGGTGCCGCCGCCGATGGTGACGACGTTCGCGGGGTCCTTCAGGCTCAGGTAGGCCACACCGGCCCGCCCGCCGATGTTGTAGTAGGCGAAGGTCACGAGGTCACCGTCGACGCCCAGTGCGGTGCCGGTGCTGCGGCCGTGCCACAGGGTGCGCACCGGTCCGCCGGCGAGCGGCCGGGCCAGGATGTCCACGCCTCCGGGGCCGTGGGCCTGCCACACCACGGTCTTGCCGTCGGTGGCCGGATTCACGTGGTAGCGGCCGTCGTTGGGGCTCATCAGCCGGAGCTGTCCCTTGCCGTCGGTGCGGCCGGCCCACACCGAGTACGGTTCCGCGCCGGACTCGTCGGAGTCGGCGGCGGCCCACCAGCCGCCGCCCGCGCCGAGCCGCGAGTCGTAGGTGTCGACGCGGGAGAGCAGCACGTCGGAGTCGATGCCGAGGGCCTCCTCCCAGTGCGGGACGATGCCGTGCGCGGTGAAGGCCCGCCGTACGGCCGCGAGTTGCCTGCCACCGGCCTTGAGCTGTTTCGCTGCGGCGAGGACCGCGTCCCGGCCCTGGGTGAAGCCGTCGAGCGGGGTGAGGTATTCGGTGAGCGCCTTGTAGACGACCGCGTCGGCGAGTTCGGGGCCGAGGTCCTCGCGGATGTCCCAGAGTGCGCCGGCGAAGATGGTGGAGTTCAGGTGGACACCGCCGTTGTCGGTGCCGAATCCGACGCCGAGGAAGGAACCGGCGGTGGTGCGCCCGTCGTTGAGGTCGCGGATGGCGCAGGCGCGCGGGTCCTTGGTACGGCACAGGGTCTCGCCGAGGAGCCCGGAGTCGGGGTCGTCCATGGGGAGGTGACGGACGTCCGCCTCGATGGCGTTGCCGAAGTAGTCGGCCAGCGCCTCGTTCACGGCGCCGGACTGGCCCGCGTACACCAGGTCGGCGGAGTGCTGGACGACGGCGTGGGTCATCTCGTGGCCGACGACGTCCAGGGCGGCGGACAGCGGGCGGTACTCGTCGTCCCCGGAGCCGTAGACCATCTTCTGGCCGTCCCAGAAGGCGTTGACGTACGGCTGTCCGTAATCGGTGGCGCCGACCAGGGAGTTGACGGTCATGCCGTGTCCGTCCAGGCCGTCCCGGCCGAACCTGGTCCGGTAGTGGTCGTAGACCTGTCCGGCGGCCCAGTGGGCGTCGACCGCGCCGGACACGGTGGCGTCGGTGCCGAACAGCGGGGTGGGCGAGGCCATTTCCTCCAGGCCGTCGGGCCAGGCTCCGGACAGGTCGCTCGCCCAGCGGTCGCGCGCGTCCCAGGTGGCGAGGACGTGACCGGGATCGTCCTCGCCCTGGACCCGGGTGCGGTCGCGCAGCACATAGGCGTCGCGGGTGTCGTCGTGGGTGACGGCGAGCGGCACGGTGGTGCCGTCCAGCCGGACACCGGAACCGGTCGTCGCGGACCCGTCGCCCAGCCGGACAGCGGAACCCGTCGTGCCGGGTGCGGGGACGGCGGCCGGGGCACGGCCCGCGCCGTCGCGGGAGGTCGTGGTGGTCCAGGCGGCCTTGGTGCCGGGGGCGGCGAACGTGCGGACACCGCTGTACTGGAGCACCGGATAGCCGGCCCGGGCGTCGATGTACACCTCGCGCAGCACCGGTTCGCCGGATGCCGGGCCGGTGCCGCGGACGGTGATGTGCCGGGTGAGGATGCCGGTGCCCCGGGGTACGACGACCAGGCCGTGCGAGGTCCCGGTGAGCGGCGTCGCCGCGTCCCCGCCGACCGGCCCGGCTGCGAGATCGCGCCGTACGGAGTCGACCGCGCGCTCGACCGCCAGGGTGTCGCCGATCCCGGCGGCCGTGCCGGTGCGCAGTCCGCCGAAGTACCGGCCGGAGGTGCCGGTGACGATGCGGCGGCCGTCCCGCTGCTCCATGCGGACGATGTACTGCCCGCCCAGGACCGGCACCCCGTGGTACGTCTGCCTCAGCCGCACGGTCCGCCGGTCCCCGGAGACGAGCGTGCCCGCGGGCTCCAGGTCCCGTAGCGGGTCGGCGATCCGGTAGCGGTCCGCGCGGCCGGCGAGGTAGGCGCGCGCGGCGTCCGCGGCGGTACGCGCCGTGGGTGCCTGCTCCCGGATGCCGTCCACCAGGGCGGGCGTCGCCGGGTCCCGGGGGCCGGGCGGCGCGGCGGCGCCGGCGGGTGCCGCCGGAACGACGAGTGCGGCGGCCCCCAGGAGCGCCGCCGCACCGGACAAGAGGTTCCGCCGGGCTCTCGCCCCTGCCGCCGGCCGCCCGGCGCGCGTTCCGCACTGCCTCACTGTCCCCAACCCCCCACGCCCACAAGCACGTTGCCCGGCAGCGGTCCGCCGTCGGGCAGGGCCATTGGAAGCGGTGGCACGCCGGTGCGCAACAGACCTGACGAGGCGAGGGCGATTTCCGGACCCGGCCGCCGGCCCACTGTCGCGGGAGCGCCCCGGAATTGTCCGTGGTCCGTAACAGACGGATCCCGTGATCGTTCTCCGTCGTCCTGCCAGATGCACGGAACCGATCGGCACGGCGGAACGACACTTCAGGGGCGGGGACGACATGGCACGGCACGGTGGACGGGGCTGGTACGGGCGGGTGCTGGCGGCGGCGGTCGGGGTGACGGCGGTGGCCGCCGCCACCTCGGTGTGGACGGCGCAGGCCGGCCAGCCCGGCGGCGGGTCCGCCGCCCCGGGTGCCGCCGCGCGGCCCGGCGCGTCGCAGGCGGCGCCCGTGTCCGCGACCATCGTCCACGCCTCCGACCGGGGCGCGCACGCGGTCAACATCACCATCGACGACGGCCCGGACCCGGTCTGGACCCCGCAGGTGCTCCGGCTGCTGCGGGACAACGGCGTGAAGGCGACCTTCTGCATGGTCGGCCCGCAGGCCCAGGCCCACCCGGAGCTGGTCCGGCAGGTGGTGGCCGCCGGTCACCGGCTGTGCGACCACACGGTGGCGCACGACACGGCCATGGACCACAAGTCCCCGGCGTACCAAGCGCGGCAGATCCTCGATGCGGAGCGGCAGATCACCCAGGCGTCGGGCGGTGTGCGGCCCCTGTACTACCGGGCCCCGGGCGGCGCCTTCACCCCGTACAGCCGGAAGCTGGCGGCCTCCCACGGGATGCGGCCGCTGGGCTGGAACGTGGATTCCAAGGACTTCGAGCGGCCGGGCAGCGAGACCGTCGTCGCCACCGTGAAGAGCCAGTTGGCCAACGGTCCCACGATCCTGTTCCACGACGCGGGCGGCGACCGCTCGCAGACGGTGGAGGCGCTGCGCACCCTGCTGCCGTGGCTGAAGCAGCAGGGGTACGCCTTCGGTTTCCCCGTGCGCTGACCGGGCGTTTGCCGGTCATGAGGTCTTTGTACCGGTGAGGCGTTGCACGGGGTGCGTCCGCTGGTCACAGAGTGGTGGAGACCTCTTGTGGGTGTGTTCGGGCAGCGCCTAGCCTCCGAGGCGTTGTGCACAGCGAAACCAGTATTGCGCATGTTGCAACGCCACAGGAGGAGCAGTCCATGAAGCTGTCCGTCCGCCTCGCCGCATTCACCGCGCTCGCCGCCGCGCTGGGCACCGCCTGCGCGCCCCAGACCTCGGGCACCTCCTCGCCCGGCAAGGACGAGAAGACCGGCACCCTGCGCGTCTGGCTCTTCCAGGAGGTCGACAACCAGCCCAAGGAGCGGGTCGTCGACACCGTCCTGGCCGGGTTCGAGAAGGCCCACCGGGGCGCCCGCGTCAGCGTCGAGTACATCCCCGTCGACACCCGCGCCCAGCGCGTCAAGGCCGCCTTCAACGACCCGGGGTCCGCGCCCGACGTCATCGAGTACGGCAACACCGACACCGCCGGCTATGTGCACGACGGCGGACTCGCCGACGTCACCCGGGAGTTCGGTGCCTGGAACGAGGCGAAGGACACCGATGCGACCGCCCGGCAGTCGGTCACCGTGGACGGCAAGGTCTACGGTGCGCCGTACTACGTCGGCATCCGGGCGCTGTACTACCGCACCGACGTCTTCCGACAGCTCGGCCTCCACGTGCCGAAGTCACAGGCCGAGCTGATCACCACCGCGAAGCGGGTGCACGCCGCGCGCCCCGACCTGTACGGCCTCGCGGTCGGCGGCGCCTACACCTACGGCGCGATGCCGTTCATCTGGGCCAACGGCGGCGACCTGGCCACCCGGAAAGGCGGTGGGTACACCTCGGCCATCGCCGGACCGGCCGCCCGCAAGGGCATCACGGCCTACACCTCCCTCTTCGGCGACGACAACTGTCCCGCCGCCAAGTGCGCGGGCATGAACGGCAACGACACGGTGACCGCCTTCGCCGCCGGCAAGGCGGCCATGGCGATCGGCGGCAACTTCAGTCACGCCGCCGTGGACGCCGGGAAGGCCAAGGGGAAGTACGCGGTGGTGCCGCTGCCGGGCGTGCGGCCCGGCTCCATCGCGCCGGCGTTCGCGGGCGGCAACAACATCGGTGTGCTGAAGAGCACCTCGCACCGCACGCTCGCCGTGGACCTGATGAAGCGGCTCGCGGGCAAGGAGACGCAGGGGCGGCTCTTCGACGCGATGGGTTTCCTGCCGACCTTCGCGGACGTACGCGAACAGGCCGCCGCGAGGGACCCGTTCGCGAAGCCGTTCGTCGACACGCTCACCGCCGGCACCCGGTTCGTGCCCGCCTCCCCCGGCTGGGCGCAGATCGACTCCTCGCTGGTGCTGCCGACCATGTTCCAGCAGATCGTCAGCGGCAAGAAGGACCTGCCGGCCGCCGCCGCGGACGCGGCCCGCCGGATGAACGACGCGTTCGGCACCGCGGGATGACGCGAAAGGCGGCCCGCCAAGCCGTACCCCCGCTCTCCCGGCCGCGCCGTGGGTCCCGTGCCCACGCCGGCTGGACACCCTGGCTCTATCTCGCGCCGGCCCTCCTCGTGTCCGGGGCACTGCTGGTCTACCCCGTGTACCAGCTCGGGCTGATGTCGTTCCTGGAGTACACCCAGGCCCAGGTCAGCGGCGGCGAACCGACCCGCTTCCGGGGCCTGGACAACTACACCGGGCTGTTCGCCGACGAGCAGTTCCGGCAGGTGCTGCTGGCGACGGTCGGCTTCGCGGCGGCCTGTGTGGTGTGCACGCTGGCGGTGGGCTGCGCGCTCGCCGTCCTGCTCACCCGGGTCCGCGCCGTCCCGCGGACCGCTCTGCTGCTGGCCGCGCTGGGAGCCTGGGCGACACCGACGGTCACCGGCTCGACGGTCTGGCTGTTCCTCTTCGACCCCGACTACGGCCCGGCCGACCGCCTCCTGGGCCTCGGCGACTATTCCTGGACGTACGGCCGGTACAGCGCCTTCCTGCTGGTGCTGCTCGAAGTCGTCTGGTGTTCCTTCCCGTTCGTGATGGTCACCGTATACGCCGGCATCCGCGCCGTACCCGGCGAGGTGCTGGAGGCCGCCGCCCTGGACGGCGCCTCGCAGTGGCGGATCTGGCGCTCGGTGCTCACGCCGATGCTGCGGCCCATCCTGGTCATCGTCACCGTGCAGTCGGTGATCTGGGACTTCAAGGTCTTCACCCAGATCTACGTGATGACGGGCGGCGGCGGCATCGCCGGGCAGAACCTGGTGCTGAACGTCTACGCCTATCAGAAGGCGTTCGCGTCCTCGCAGTACAGTCTCGGCTCGGCGATCGGCGTCGTGACGCTGGTGATCCTGCTGGCCGTCACGCTCGGCTATCTGCGGCTGCTGCGCCGCCAGGGGGAGGAACTGTGAGCCCCGTACGCGCCCTGCTGCGGCGCCCCTGGCGGACGGCCGCCGAGGCGACCGCGCTGCTGACCGCCGCGGTCGTCGCCTTCCCGCTGTACTGGATGCTGCTCGGCGCGCTCCGGCCGGCCGGGGAGATCCAGTCCACCGAGCCGCGGCCCTGGACGTCCTCGCCCTCGCTCGACTCCTTCCGGCGCGTGTTCGAACAGCACGCCTTCGGCCGGTACTTCGTCAACAGCCTCGTCGTCGCGGTGAGCGTGGTGCTCGCCTCCGCGCTGATCGCGTTCCTCGCCGCGACCGCCGTGACCCGCTTCCGGTTCCGGTTCCGGACCACCCTGCTCGTGCTGTTCCTGGTGGCCCAGATGGTGCCGGTGGAGGCGCTCACCATCCCGATGTTCTTCCTCATGCGGGACGCCGGCCTGCTGAACACGCTGGGGTCCCTGGTCCTGCCGCACATCGCCTTCTCGCTGCCGTTCGCGATCTGGATGCTGCGCGGGTTCGTCCGGGCCGTCCCCGAGTCCCTGGAGGAGGCGGCGTACCTCGACGGGGCCAGCCGTGCGCGGTTCCTGTGGCGGATCCTGTTCCCGCTGGTCCTGCCGGGCCTGGTGGCCACGAGCGTGTTCTCCTTCATCTCCGCCTGGAACGACTTCCTGTTCGCCAAGTCGTTCATCATCAGCGACACCACGCAGTCGACCCTTCCGATGGCCCTGCTGGTCTTCTACAAGCCCGACGAGCCGGACTGGGGCGGGGTCATGGCGGCGTCCACCGTGATGACCGTCCCGGTCCTGGTGTTCTTCGTCCTGGTCCAGCGGCGCCTGGTCTCCGGGCTGGGCGGAGCGGTGAAGGACTGACGCAGGCCGCCCGCCCCCCGCGGCCGGCCGGCGTCGCAGCGCGGGAAAAACCGCTGGCCGGACCCCTGGCCGTGGTGCTGGGATGAGGCGATGCGAGAGGATCACACGGCGGTCGTGGACCGCGGCCGGTACCCGGACGCGGTGACCCCCTGGGAGCGCGAGTCCTGGCGTGCCGGGGCCCTGGAGTGGGTCGCGGACCGGCTCGCCGCGCACGGCCTGGTCCAGGACGGGACCTTGGAGGTGCGGCTGCGGCCGTGGTCGGTGCTCGTCCGGGTGCCCGTGGCCGGGCGGACGGCCGTCTGGTTCAAGGCGAACCCGGAGGCCAGCGCGTTCGAGGGCCCGCTGACCGCCGCGCTGGCCCGCTGGGTGCCCGGGCAGGTGCTGCGGCCGCTGGCCGTCGACGCCGGGCGCGGCTGGTCGCTGCTGCCGCACGGCGGCGAACTGTTCCGGGCCGTGCTGGACCGGGAGCCGGTCGCGCCGCGCGAGTGGGAGGCGCTGCTGCGTCAGTACGCGGGCATGCAGGGCGACTTGGTGCCGCACACGGCCGGGATCGAGCGGCTGGGCGTGCCCTCCGCGCGCACCGCCGGGCTGCCCGCGGTGTTCGACCGCCTGCTCGCCGCGAGCCACGCGCTGGACCCGGACGAGCGCGCCCGGCTGGCGGCCCTGCGGCCCCGGCTCGCCGACTGGTGTGCCGAACTCGCCGCCGTCGGCGTGCCGGACACGCTCGACCACGCCGACCTGCACGACGGCCAGTTGTTCCGGCCGGAGCCGGGCCGGTTCACCTTCTTCGACTGGGGCGACGCCGCCGTCTCCCACCCGTTCTGCAGTCTGCGCGTCACCGCCGAGCGGGCCCGCGACCGCTACGGGCCGCAGGTGCTGCCCCGGCTGCGCGACGCCTATCTGGAACCGTGGACCGGCCCCGGCCGCACGGCCGCGGAACTGCGGCGGGCGGCGGCGCTCGCCTGGCGGCTGAGCGCGCTGGGCCGGGCCGCCTCCTGGGGGCGGATGTTCCCCGGCCCGGCCGGCGCCCGACCGGGAGCGGTCCAGAGCGCCGAGTGGCTGCTGGAACTCCTGGCCGAGCCGCCGTTCGGGGCCGGCTGACCGCCCGGACGGTCAGGGCAGCGGGGTGCCGCCGGTCGCGTTGAGGATCTCGGCCGTGATGAAGCTGGCCTGGGGCGAGGCCAGGTAGACGTAGGCGGGGGCGAGTTCGACGGGCTGGGCCGGGCGGCCGAGCGGGCTCTGCTTGCCGAACTCCGCCGTGTCGGGCAGCGTCGCCGGGATGAGCGGGGTCCACACCGGTCCGGGCGCCACGGCGTTGACCCGGATGCCGCGCTCGGCGACCATCTGGGCCAGCCCCTGGGTGAAGGTGACGATGGCGCCCTTGGTCATCGCGTAGTCCAGCAGCGGCGGGCTGGGCTGGTACGCCTGCACCGACGTGGTGTTGATGACGCAGCCGCCGGCCGGGATGTGCGGCAGGGCGAACTTGGTGAGCCAGAACATGCCGTACAGATTGGTCCGCAGCACGCGGTCGAACTGCTCGGTGCTGATCGCCTCGATGCCGTCCGGCTGGGCCATCTGGTAGGCGGCGTTGTTGACGAGGACGTCGATGCGGCCGAACTCGTCGACCGCCCGCCGGATCAGCTCGCGGCAGTTGCTCTCCTCCCTGATGTCGCAGGGCACGGCGACCGCCTTGCGGCCGGCGTCCTCCACCAGGCGGGCGGTCTCGCGGGCGTCGTCCTCCTCCTCCGCGAGATAGGTGAAGAGCACGTCGGCGCCCTCGCGGGCGTAGGCGAGCGCCACCGCCCGGCCGATGCCGGAGTCCCCTCCCGTGATCACGGTCTTGCGGCCGTCGAGCCGGCCGGAGCCGCGGTAGGAGTCCTCGCCGTGGTCGGGCGGCGGGTCCATCGGGCCGGTGTGCCCCGGATGCGGCTGGTCCTGGGAGGGGAAGTCGGGGCGGGCGTGCTGTGTGACCGGGTTCGGCCGCTCACCCTGCTGGTCCGGCACGGTGGCCTCCTCACGTGTCGCGCGTTCGGTACAGCCGACCGTGTTCCCGCCTCGCGGCGGACGAAAAGCGTCCGGTGCCGGTCAGGGCGTGGGCGCGTCCGGGCCGCCGGCCCGCATCCGGTCCCGCCGGGCGAGGTTGTACAGCCGCAGCAGGTGCTTGGCCACGGCGCAGGGCGCGGCGTCGGCGTGGCACTGGCGGCAGGTCCGCAGGTGCTGCTCGTAGGTGAGGCGCGCGTTTTCCAACGCGTCGTTGACAGAAGACATGGACTTCTCCGGGCAGGGCGCGTCCGGGGAGGGACAGCGCCGAAGTTGACTGACTGGTACACCCGAAGCAAGGTGATCATGTTACTGGCGGTACTGGGAAACTCGTACTGTCACCACGGCCCCGGCCGCCCCGCCGGCCCCCTGCGCGCCCCCTCCCCCGCCCGGCCTTTCACCCCGGCGGGACCGAAGCCGGCGGTGCGTTTCCTCGTTGTCCCGGGAGGCCGGGTACCGCTCGGCGGGAAACCACGTGAAGCTCCGCGTGGGGTCTGGACGACATCGCCCGGGTCTTCGCCGGGCTGTGGGAGCGGGTCTGCGCGCGGGCCACGGTCGGCTGCCTGTGGAACGACGGCCTGTACGGCCGGCTGCTACGGCACGAGCGGTACGGGTTCCCGGCCGCGCTGTCGGATCGCGGCCACACGCTCGCCGACCTCGGCGCCTACCGGGAGCCGGCCGGCGACCTCCAGGACGAGGCCGACCGGCTGCGCGACCTCGGCGCGGAGATCGTCACCAGCGCGGCCACCGCGGCCGACCTGGCCCTCTTCCACCGCCGGGTCCGCGAGGCGGGGCTGCGGCTCCGGCTGATCACCTGCTCGCGCCGGCTGACCTACCCGCACCCCCACACCCGTCCGGCGCCCGAGGTGCACGCCGAACCCGGCGCCGCGCGGGTGGGCACGCTCGTCTACTGGAGCCCGGGCCACCCCTGCCGCTCCAGCCTGGACGGCATCACGGCCGCGGAGCCGGCCCGCGCCTACCAGGAGGACACCGGTGATCCCTGGCTTCCAGCCCCTGGGACTCGCACACGCCCTGCTGGAGACCGCCCGCCACGCCCTGGCCACGGCCGCCGACCCGGCCGACCGCGCCGCGGTCGCCGACGCCCTCGCCCGCACCCGGCTCGGCACCGTCGCCGGCCGGCTGGACTTCACCGCCGGACCGACCCCGAACATCGCGCTGCTCCCGCTGGTGGGCGGCCAGTGGCAACCGGGCCCGGACTGCCCCCGCCTGACCGTGGTCGACAACACGGCCCACCCAGCCGTACCCCTGACAGCCGAACTGACCCCGACCGACTGAGCGGGCCCCGCGCGGTCACCCTCCTGTCCGTAGTCGCCGGGCGTGTTCCAGGAAGGCCGTCAGGCCGACGTCGAAGGCGCGGTCGGCGCGGCCCTCGCCGACCGCGGCGAGGGCCTGGGCGAGACGTGGGGTCGGGGCGCCCGCCGTCAGTTCCCACATCGTCTCGGGGGCGGCGAGGTCGAGGGCCGAGCCCAGCACCAGGTTCTCCAGGGCGATGAGCAGCGGCATGATCTCGGCCGGTGCGAACCCGGCCGCCAGCAGGACGCCCACCGCGCGCTCGTACTGGGCCAGCACCCGGGGCGCGCGGACGGGCGAGGTCATGAGCAGCGGGATCACCCGGGGATGGGCGGCGAACGCGGCCCGGTAGGACCGCGCCCACGCCTCCACGGCCGCGTCCCACGGGGTCGCGTCCAGCGTGCCCGGGTCGATGGCCGCGCTGATGTGCTCGCGCAGCAGTTCCACGATGCCGTCCCGGCCGTCCACGTGGTGGTAGACGGACCCGGTCTGCACGCCCAGCTTCCGGGCGATGCGCGGGACGCTGAAGTCGCCCGTCTCGTCGACGAGCCGGAGCGCCGTGGCGGTGATGCGCTCGCGGTCGAGGAGCGGTGTGCGCGGCCGTCCCATGATCGGTGTTCCCCCCTGAGGTCTTCCCGGATGCCCAACGGCAGGTTACATTGCGGAAACCGAAAGCCTTTAGGTTTACGGCTTCGGGGGCCGCCATCCCGTCGTGCCCCCGCGAGACACCGGCTCCGTACGGCCCACCCCGGCCGTGCCCGCCGGCGCCCGCGAACCCGGCTGCCCCACCACCGGGACCCCCTCCCCTCTCGCCGCCAGAAGGGCTCCCCGCATGTCCGTGTCCACCCGCGAGATCCCGGAGGAGGCCGCGCCGTCCGGCGCGGCCGCCCTCCGCTCCGGCACGCTCGGCACCGCCGACATCACCTTCTTCGTCGTCTCCGCCGCCGCGCCGCTGACCGTGATGGCCGGAGTCGCCCCGCTCGCCATCCTGCTGGGCGGTGTCGGCGCGCCCGTCGGTTATCTGCTGGCCGGGCTGACCCTGGCCGTCTTCGCCGTCGGCTTCACCACCATGAGCCGCCATGTCACCGGCGGCGGCGCGTTCTACGCCTACATCACCCGGGGCCTGGGCCGCCCGGCCGGCGTCGGCGCCGCCCTGCTCGCCCTGGTCGGCTACAACGGCATGGAGATCGGGGTCTACGGCCTGCTCGCCACCACCACCCGGGACACCCTGCACACCCTGTTCGGCGCCGACGTGCCCTGGCTGCCCGTGTCCCTGGTCGGTCTGGTGCTGATCGGCTACGGCGGCTACCGCTCGATCGACTTCGGCGCCAAGCTGCTCGGGATACTGCTGGTCGCCGAGACCGGGATACTCGTCCTGCTCGCGGGCGGGGTGCTGCTGCGGGGCGGCGCGCACGGCCTCTCCCTGGCCTCGCTGACCCCGGACCGGGTGTTCGTGCCGGGCACGGCGGCCGTCCTCGCCTTCGCCTTCGCGGCGTTCACCGGTTTCGAGTCCACCGTCATCTACCGCCGCGAGGCCCGCGACCCCGAACGCACGGTCCCGCGCGCCACCTACGCGGCGGTCGGCTTCCTCGGCCTGTTCTACGCCTTCATCGTCTGGATCGCCGTCCAGGCGTTCGGCGACGACCAGGTGGTGCGGGCCGCGGGCGAGGACCCGGCCGGGCTCTTCTTCACCGCGATCACCACCTACGTTGGCGGCTGGGCGGCCGGCCTGATGCACGTCTTCATCGTCACCAGCGTGCTCGCCTCGCTGCTCGCCTTCCACAACGCCATCAACCGCTACGCGCTGGCCCTGGCCGAGGAGGGCGTGCTGCCCCGCCGCCTCGGCCGCGTCCACGGCCGGCACCGCTCCCCGTACGTCGCCGGTCTCGCGCAGACCGCGCTCGGCGCCGTGGTCGTCCTCGTCTTCCGGGCCGCCGGCGCCGATCCGTACCAGCAGCTCCTGCTGTGGGTGAACACCCCGGGGATGATTGGCCTGTTGCTGCTGCAACTGCTGGCCGCGATCGCCGTGCTGTGCTACTTCCGGCGGGTACGGCACACCGAGGGCCGGGTGCGCACGGTGCTGGCCCCGGCCCTCGCCGCCGTCCTGCTGACGGCCGCGATCGTGCTGGTGGTCGGCCATATCGACCTGTTCACCAGCGCGTCCCCGACCGTGAACACCGTGCTCGCCGCCGTCGCGCCCGTCGTCTTCCTGCTCGGTCTGCCGCTGGCGTGGTGGCTGCGCCGCAACCGCCCGGCCGTCTACGCCGCGTTCGGCACCGAACCCACCGAATGACCCTTCCTCACCCAGGAGTTCACAGCATGCCCGCTGCCGGTCTGATCCTCACAGGCGCCCACGTCCACACGCTCGACCCCGCCCGCCCCGCCGCCACGGCCGTCGCCCTGCACGACGGGCTGATCACCGCCGTCGGCACGGCGGACGACGTCCCGGACTGGCGCGGCCCCGGCACCGAGGTCGTCGATCTGGGCGGCGCGCACCTCGTGCCCGGTCTGACCGACGCGCACAGCCACCCGGTGTGGGGGCTCGGCATGGCGACCGGCACCGACCTGTCCGGCGTGACGGACCTGGCCGGACTGCGCGCGGCGCTCGCCGGGGCCGAGCGGCTGGCGGGCTGGGTGGTGGGCCACGGCCTGGACCACAACGCGTTCGAGGGCCGCCCGGTCCACCACGAACTGGTGGCGGACGTCCTGGGGGCCACCCCGGCCTTCCTGCGGCTGTACGACGGCCACTCCGCCCTCGCCAACGGCCCCGCCCTGGCCGCCGCCGGGGTGGCCGGGCCGCGCGCCTTCGACCAGCGGGCCCAGGTGGTGTGCGACGCCGCCGGCCGGCCCACCGGGCATCTGGTGGAGCACGCGGCGATGGACCTGGTCACCGAGGTCATGCCCCGGCCGTCGTACGCCGAACGGCGGGCGCGGCTGCTGGAGTTGCTGTCCGCCATGGCCGCGACCGGGCTGACCGGCGCCCATGTCATGGACGGCGGGGACCTGGAGCTGGTGGAGGCGGTGGCGCGGGAGACCGTGCTGCCGGTGCGGCTGCGGTTCGCGCCCTGGTGCATGCCGGGCGCGGACGCCGACGCGCTGCGCGAACTGGTCGAGGCGCAGGGCAGGGGCGGCCGGCACTGGGTGGTCGGCGGGGTCAAGTTCTTCATGGACGGCACCGTGGAGGGCGGCACGGCCTGGCTGGAGCATCCCGACTGCCACGGCCAGGGCACCGACGCGTTCTGGCCGGACCCGCACGCCTACGCCGAGGCGGTCCGGACCCTGCACGCGGCCGGTGTCCGCACCGCCACGCACGCCATCGGGGACGCGGCCGTACGGCACGTCCTGGACACCGTGGCCTCGCTCGGACCGGGCGGGTACGGCGCGCACCGGATCGAGCACATCGAGACGGCGCCCGACGAACTGCTGCCCCGGTTCGCCGAGTTGGGGGTGGCGGCCTCGCTCCAGCCGCCGCACACCGGCTACACGCGCGACGACGGCACCGACGAGTGGTCGCGGCGGCTGGGCGGCGACCGGGCCGCCCGCGCCTGGCGGCTGCGCGACCTGCGGGAGGCCGGTGCCACGGTTGCCCTCGGCTCGGACTGGCCCATCGCGCACTACGACGTGCGGGCCGTGCTGGCGACGGCCCGCCGGCCCAGGGGTGCCGCGGCGCACCGGCCGGGGCTTACCCCCGTACAGGCGCTGGAGGGCTGCACCAGCCATGCGGCGGCCGCCGCCGGGGAGAGCGCCGTCGCCGGCCGGATCGCGCCCGGCCGCCGCGCCGACCTCACCGCGCTCGGCGTCGACCCGGTACGGGCGCCCGGAGACGAACTCGTCGACGCGCCCGTGGCGTTGACGGTCACCGGCGGGCATGTGGTGCACCGGGGACCGGGCTGGTAGGACCTCGTCGTACGAGAACCACGCGCGGACCCGCGCCGGCGCGGTGGCGCAGACTGGGAGGATGAACGACTTCGGCCTGATCTGCCAGGACACCGCTCCCGAGTGGTACGGACGGCTGCGCGCGCGGAGCGACGACCTCTCGCCCGCCGACTGGCTCACCGTGCGCGGGCCCGGGCAGGGCGCGTTCGGCACCGTGGCGGGCGTCGCCGCGCCGGGCTTCGCCGCCTACGCGCGCGTCCTGCACCCGGCCGCGCTCGACGAGCGGCCGGTGCGCTGGTCGGCCGTGGCCGCCGCTCGGGGAACCCGGATCACGCCGGGCGTCCGCTGGCACGAGGTCATCGGCACGGACCGGGAGTACGTCGAGCGCTCCGGTCCCGGAGTGCCGGGCGTGTGGGACGAGCATCCCGCCGAGGGCCCGACACCGCCCGGGGTGGCGCGGGCGCTGCTGCCCGTGCTGGCCCGGCACACCCGGACTCCGGAGCGGTGCTGGTTCGGGCTGTGGCACGGGTACGGCCGCTGGGACTGGGACCGGTTCCCCACGTTCGGGACACCGGGCCGGGAGGAGGTCCTGCTCGCCGGCCGGCTGGCCGACGTCGTCTCCCCGGTGGCCATGGACGAGTTCTCCGAACTCCCCGACCTGTGGTGGCCGCAGGACCGCGCGTGGATCGTCGGCGGCGACGTGGATCTGGTCAGCACCTACGTCGGCGGCTCGGCGGAGCTGATCGCCGGTCTGCTGGCCGCGCCCGGCCTGGAGGCGCACCCGGTGGCACCGGGCGACCTCGTCGGCTGACGGCCGGAAGCGGGACGCCGCAGGAAGCGGCGTCCCGCGTGGCGGGTGACGGCTACGGCGTCACGACGCGGCCGCCGAAGGTCACCGCGAGGTGGCCGTCGGAGGCGAAGGACCAGCCGAGGGCGCCCGCGTACGAGGAGCAGCGGGAGCCGTTGGTGCCGGTCCAGAACTGGTTGGAGGCGTCGGCGTCGCCGATGGTCTTGTCGTTCGAGCCGCTGCCGGCGAAGCGGCACGAGGTGTTGGTGCGGAACACGGACGTGCCCTTGTCGAACGAGAAGTTCCGCTCGGCGTTGTCGATGCCGACGTTGCTGGAGATCGTCATCTTGCCCGGGTTGCTGTTGTAGGTGAACCCGTGGTGGCCGTTCTTGTAGGCGATGCTGTGCTGGACGACGTGGTTGACGGCGATGTCGTCGCCGCCCAGCTTGTAGCCGTTGCGGTCGCCGTTGGAGTTGACGGTGCCGTCACTCAGCGTGCCGTTGCCGTAGGACAGGGAGTACTCGATGGTCACCGGGCCGATGGCGCCGGTGTCCGTCTTGGTGTACAGGTCCCAGCCGTCGTCGATGTTGTTGTGGGAGACGTCGTAGCGGAAGACGTTTCCGGTGCCGGTGGTCAGCTTCGCGGCGAAGCCGTCGGCGTCCTCGCCGTCGGAGTCGGCGTTGTCGTGCGACTCGGAGCTGACGATCAGGTTGTTCGACGGCCACTGCGAGTTGGGCGTGGTGGAGGCGATCCGGCCGAGCTGGAGCCCGGTGTCCCGGTTGTAGGCGGTCACCGCGCGCTCGACGATGTTGTTGCTGCCGCCGACGAAGATGCCGTTGTCGCCGGCGTGCTCGACGGTCAGGCCGGACAGCCGCCAGTAGTTGGCGTTGAGCTGGATGCCCCGGTTGGCGGGAGCCTCGGTCTGCGCCGAGAAGTTCAGGACGGGTTTCTCGCCGGGGTAGGCGGACAGGGTGGTCCGGGCGGCGGCCGTGCCGTCGCGGCCGGCCGGGATGGTGACCGTGGCCGCCGGGGTGTACGTGCCGCCGCGCAGGTAGATCGTGCCGCCGGAGGTGATCCGGCTGATGGCCGAGGTGAGCGTGGTCGGGGCCGATTCCGTGCCGGCCGCGCCGTCGGTGCCCTTCGGCGACACGTAGAGCACGGTGCCGGCCGCCGCCGCGGCCCCGCCGGCGGCGGGCGAGGCGGAGCCGGGCCCACCGGCCTGGTACGGGGCGGGCACGGCCAGGGCCGTGGTGCCGGACAGCGCGACGAGCGCGCCGGTGAGCAGACCGGCGCACGCGATGGCTGGTTTCAGTTGCATCGGCTTGTCTCCCTGCGGGTTGACTCGGCTGTGCGGATGCGAGTGGTCCAGGGGGGTGAACCCGGCCCCCGGTCGTGGCATGGTGGCCGGGTGAGGGAAAGCGCTTTCTCCCTGGACCTTCCCGACGGTAGAGAGACGTCATGCACACGTCAACCACCGCGTACATGATTCATATTCAGATAGGTGAATGGGGAAGGAGTGCGGGGTTATTCGCCGGGCGCCAGAGTGCGGGCCACGATCGCCGCCGCGTCGGCGATCAGGGCCTGGTCCACCGGGGCGTCCCTGGTGCTCTTGCCGGACAGGACGGCCAGCACGAGCGGGGTCCCCCGGGTCGTCCAGGCCACGCCGATGTCGTGGGCGCTCGCGTAGTCGCCGGTGCCGGTCTTGTCGGCCACGACCCAGCCCGCGGGCAGCCCCTTGCGGAACCGCTCGGCACTGGTGGTGTTGCCCTTCAGCCAGCCGACCAGGCGCTCGCGGTCGGCAGCGGCCAGCGCCCGGCCCAGGGCGACGCGCTCCAGGCTCGCGGCGGCGGCCGCCGCGGTCGTGGTGTCCCGCGGGTCGCCCGGGATCGCCGTGTTCAGCTCGGGCTCCCACCGGTCGAGCCGGCTCACCTCGTCGCCCAGCGACCGGTAGAAGCGGGTCAGGCCGGCCGGGCCGCCGATCTCCCGGAGCAGCAGGTTGCCGGCCGCGTTGTCGCTGTACTGGATCGCCGCCGCGCACAGGTCGGCCACGGTCATGCCGGTCGCCACCTGCTCCGCGGTGCGCGGGGAGTTGGGCAGGAGGTCGTGCGGCGGGTAGTGCACCACGCGGTCCAGGGGCGCGCGGCCGGCGTGGTCGCGCAGCACCGCCGCCGCGGCGAACGCCTTGAACGTCGAGCACATCGCGAACGGCTCCCCGGCCCGGTGGGCCACGGTCCGCCCGGTGCGGACGTTGCGCGCGTACACGCCGAGCCGGGCGCCGTAGCGCCGCTCCAGCCCGGCCAGTTCGGCCTGCCCGGCGCGCGACCGGGCGTCCGGGGCCGCCGACGCGGCCGGCGCGGACCGCGCGGTGGCGGTCAGCGCGGTGCCGGCGACCGCGAGACCGCCCTGGAGCAGGCGGCGGCGCGGCAGCGGGGGGAGACGGTCGGTCCTGGGCATGGGCGTACTCCTTCACGGGTCGTCCGCCGCCGGCGTCCGGCCGGCGACGAGGACAGCGAACCAGCGGGAGGGCAGCCATGTCCAAGAGGGAACTTTGAACGACTCATGCCTTGTTGATATGACTGCCGGATGGATCTGCTGGCACATCTCGAGGCGTATGTGGCGACGGCCGAGGAGGCGGGCTTCTCCCGGGCCGCCGACCGGCTCGGCATCGCCCAGCCCCTGCTCAGCCGCCGGATCAAGACGCTGGAGGAGCATGTCGGCGGCTCGCTGTTCGACCGGTCCCGGCGGCAGATCACGGTCACCGAGCTGGGCGTGCTGCTGCTGCCGTACGCCCGGGACGTGCTCGACCGGGCGCAGCGGCTGCGGCAGGCCGCCCGTTCGGCCCAGCGCTCGCGGGTGCGCGCCGTCGGCGTGCCGGCGGACTGCGCGCCGGCCGCGCTCGCCCGGGTCATCCGCGCCGGCACCGAGCACGGCGTCACCCTGGGCATGCGTGAACTGCCGCCCCTGGAGCGGGTGTCCGGGCTGGCGGACGGTTCCCTCGGCTGGGCTCTGGTGCGGGCCGCTCCGGAACAGGCCGCGTTCCGGGTGCCGTTGGGGCTGGCGTCCGCGCCGGTCCCGGACGGCGCGGGAAGCGAGGCCGGACGGCGCACGGTCCACCTCGAAGAGCTGCGGCCACGCCGCGGTCGCGCCGCCGGACGCGGCACCGCCCCGCCCCTGTTGCTGCTGACGGAGGATCAGGTGCCGTACTACACCGACCGGCTGGGCCGGGCCGCGGCCCGCGCCGGGCTGTCCGAGGAGCGGATCCGGCCCGCCGGACCGGCGGCCACCGCGCTCGCCGAGACGCTGGCCGGGCATGCGCTGCTGCTGTGCGCCGAACCGTTCGCCCGGCAGCACGGCGCCCACTGGGCGCCGCTGGCCGACCGCGCGCTGCACCGCGGGTACGACGTGAGCGCCGGCCGGGACCGGGACGGCGCGGGCGAGGTGCCGCACTGGCTGGCCGCGCTGCTGGCGTCCGCGGTGGGCGCCGTACCGCACCGGCGCGGCGGGCCGGCGCCCGGGGAGGGGTCCGGGGCCGGGTACGGCCCGGGGCCGGGGGCCGGGGACGTTCCGGCGCGGCTGGCGGCGCGCGGATGAGCGCGGCTGGCGGCGCGCGGATGGGCACGGCGGCGCACCACCCGGTGTACACCGGCGGCCACGGCGCCCTCCTGGACGTCGCGGAGGCCATCGCCGCGGACTGGGCGGCGCTGGGCGTGCGCGGCTCCTTCCTCGCCCGCAACCTCGACACGGGCGAGCAGCTCGGCTTCGACGCGGACGAACCGGTGCCCCTCGCGTCGGTGGCGAAGGTCCCGCTCGCCCTGGTCGTGCTGGACCGGATCGCGGCCGGCGAGCTGGACCCGGCACGGCCGGTGACGGTGGACCCCGGCACCAGCAGCGTCGGACCCACCGGGCTCGCCGCCTTCCGGCACCCGGCCACCGTGGCCGTGGGCGACCTGCTCCTGCTGATGCTGTCGGTGAGCGACAACGCCGCGGCGGACGCGCTGTTCGCGCTGGTCCCGGCGGCGGAGGTGGACGCCCGGCTGCGCGCCTGGGGATGTGCCGGGATCCGGGTGCGGCACCGGATGAACCACCTGTACGAGTGCGCGGCCGGTGCCGCCGGCAACGACTTCTCCCTCGCGCTGGAGCTGGCCGTCCGGGACGAGCGGGCGGGCCGGCACACCATCGAGACCCTGGACCCGGCGCACGCCAACGCGGGTTCGGCCGCGGCGCTCGTCGGTCTGCTCCAGCGGGTGTGGCGCGACGAGATCGCCACTCCCTCGGCGACGGCGGAGCTGCGCCGGCTGATGGGGCTCCAGGTCTTCACGCACCGGCTGGCGGGCGAGCTGCGCACGGACACCCTGCGGTGGAGCGGGAAGACCGGTTCGTTCCTGCATCTGCGGCACGAGGCGGGCGTGGTGGAGGCGGAGTCCGGGGAGCGGGTGGCGATGGCGGCGCTGACCCGCGCGGGGCGTTCCGCCGGGGTGGCGGCGGACATCGATCTGGCGATCGGGATGGCGGGGCGGGAGGCGTTCGAGGCGCTGCGCGGGTAGCGCGGGCGGGCCGGCGCCGTGGGAAGGCCGGTCGGGCGGGCGGGGAGTGCGGCCCCCGCGCGCCTGGTCCGTCAGGGCAGCAGGCGCTGTTCCTTTGCCAGCGCCACCGCTCCCGCCCGGGTCTCCACGCCCAGTTTGTCGTAGATGCGGCGCAGATGGGTCTTGACGGTGGCCTCGCTGATGTAGAGGGCGCGCGCGATGGCGTGGTTGGCCAGGCCACGGGAGAGATGGGCGAGGATGTCGCGTTCCCGGGGTGTGAGGGCGGGGCGCGGGTCGCGCAGCCGGGACATGACCCGGTCGGCGACCGGGGGCGAGAGCGCCGGGCGGCCCCGGGCCGCGGCGTGGATCGCCGTGAACAGGTCCTCGGCGCGCTCGGCCTTCAGCAGATAGCCGGTGGCACCCGCCTCGACGGCGCGGGTGACGTCGGCGTCGGTGTCGTACGTGGTGAGGACCAGGACGTGCGGGGCGGACGGCTGGGCGCGCAGCCGGCGGGTGGTCTCGACGCCGTCGATGCCCTCGCCCAGTTGCAGGTCCATGAGGACGACGTCCGGGGCCGTCCTGCGGGCCAGCGCGAGCGCCTCCTCGCCGCTGCCGGCCTCGCCGACGACCTCGATGCCGGGCGCGCTGTGCAGGAGCGCCAGCAGTCCGGCGCGTACGACGGCGTGGTCGTCGCAGACGAGGATGCGCACCGGGGTCCGGGCGGCCGTACCGGGCGGGTGGGTCATCTCGGCTCCCAGGGGATCGCCGCCGACAGGGCGGTGCCCTCGCCCGGCGCCGACTCGACGGTGAGGGTGCCGCCCAGCTGACGCAGGCGGGCGCGGATGGCGGGCAGGCCGTGGCCGCGCTCCCCCACGCCGGCCGCGGAGGCGGCGGGGGTGGCGGGGGTGGCGGGAGTGCGCGGGTCGAAGCCGCGGCCGTCGTCCGTGACGTCCAGCACGATCTGGTCGTCCAGGCAGGTCAGGGTGAGGGTGGCGGTCGTGGCCGCCGCGTGTTCGCGGACGTTGGCCAGGGCGCCCTGGGCGATGCGCAGCAGGGCGGACTCCACGGGCGCGGGCAGCGGCCGGGGCGGGGTGCCCTCGGTGTGCACGCGGACGGTGAGCGCCGGTGTCGTCTCGCGTTCGGCGACGGCGTGCAGCGCCCGGTGCAGGCCGCCGCCCCCGGCCAGGTCGGCCGGGGTGAGGTCGTGCACGAAGCGGCGGGCCTCGGCGAGGCCGTGCTCGGCGGTCGCCGCGGCCGTGCGGACGTGGTCGCGGGCCGTGCCGGGCGCGGTGTCCCACAGCCGGTCGGCGGCCTGGAGCAGCATGCGCTGGCTGGACAGGCCCTGGGCGAGCGTGTCGTGGATCTCCCGGGCGAGCCGTTCGCGTTCGGCGAGGGTGCCCTCGCGGCGTTCGGTGGCGGCGAGGTCGCGCCGGGTCCGCACCAGGTCGGCGATCAGCGCGCCCTGGCGGGCCGCCTGGCGCTGCATGACGACGAAGACGGTGGTGGCCACGGCGGCCACCGCGGGCGGTGCCAGCAGCACGTTCGGGTCGGCCCAGCCCGCCAGGCGGAGCTGGGCGGCCACCGCGAGCGCGGTCAGCACGGCCACCAGCGGCACCGCGGCGCGCGGCGGGAGGGTGCGCAGGCCGGTGTAGAAGAGCGGGACCGCGCACCAGGCGAAGCTGGGGGCCAGGACGACGAGCAGGGCCCAGGCCGCCACGACCAGGCCGAGCCAGGTCAGCCGGCGCGGGGTGGGGCGGACGCCGAGGGCGGGACCGAGGGCGTAGAGCCCGGCCAGCAGCGCGGACAGGGCGATCACCCACGGGGTGTGGGGACCGTCGGCGTGCCGGGCCAGGTAGCGGGCGGCGGAGGCGAAGAGCAGCACGAAGAACGCCGTGTGCATGACGACGGCGAGGACGCGGGTGTCGTCGCGCTCGGCTACGGCCATCGTCGGCACCTCCCTCGGATCCGCGCTGAACTGGGCAAACACCCTCCATTGTGCCCGGGTGCGCGAACCGCGGGGTCATCCGATCGGATGACCCCCGGGACATCCGGTCCACCGACCGGGCACCGTCCGTTCCGGGCCCAGGATCGATGGCGGAAGCGCATCCGCTCCCCTCGCCCCACCGGAAGGAAACCCCGGCATGCCCAGCCGCACGAAGCCGTCCCGCCGTACCCGTGTCCTGGTGGGCGGCGCCGCCCTCGCCGCCCTGGCCGCCGGTGCGGCCGGCACGGTCGCCGCCAGCGCCGCCGACTCCCCCGGCGCCACCGCCGCCGCGCCCGCGACCGCCCGTGACGGGGAGCTGACCCGGCACACGCGGCTGACCGTGGACGCCGCCGAGAAGGCGGCGCGGGCCGCGCTGGAGGCCGCCGGGAAGGACGGCCGGCAGGTGTCCGTGGCCGTCGTCGACCGCGACGGCAACACCGTGGTCACCCTGCGCGGGGACGGCGCGGGCCCGCAGTCGTACGAGTCCGCCCAGCGCAAGGCGTACACCGCGGTCTCCTGGAACGCGCCGACCTCGGAGCTGGCCGGGCGGCTGACGCAGACGCCGAACCTGAAGGACATCCCGGGCACGCTGTTCCTCGCGGGCGGCACGCCGGTGACCGCCAAGGGCGCGCCGGTCGCGGGCATCGGTGTCGCGGGCGCCCCGTCGGGCGACCTGGACGAGCGGTACGCGCGGGCGGGCGCGGCGGTGCTCGGCCGCTGACCCCGGCCGGCACCGGCGGGCAGGAAGACAGCGCGTCCGGGCCTGCCCCCGCGGGGCGGACCCGGACGCGCTGTCCGGCCGGTCAGACCAGGTCGAACCGGTCCGCGTCCATCACCTTGTGCCACGCGGCGACGAAGTCCTTGACGAACTTCTCCTTCGCGTCGTCACTCGCGTAGACCTCGGCGAGGGCGCGCAGCTCGGAGTTGGAGCCGAAGACGAGGTCGGCCCGGCTGCCGGCCCACTTCACCTCGCCCGTGCTCGCGTCCCGGCCCTCGAAGGTGGTCTGGTCCTCGGACGTCGCCTTCCACGCCGTGCCCGGGTCGAGCAGGTTGACGAAGAAGTCGTTGGTGAGGACGCCGGGCGTCTTGGTGAGGACGCCGAGCTGCGACTGCTGGTAGGTGGCGCCGAGGACGCGCAGACCGCCGACCAGCGCGGTCAGCTCGGGCGCGCTCAGGCTCAGCAGGTTGGCCTTGTCCAGCAGCAGGTACTCGGCCGGCAGGCGGTTGCCCTTGCCGAGGTAGTTGCGGAAGCCGTCCGCGGTCGGCTCCAGCGCCTCGAAGGACTCGGCGTCGGTGTGCTCCTCGCCGGCGTCCACGCGGCCCGGGGTGAAGGGCACCTCCACCGCGAAGCCGCCCTCCTTGGCGGCCTTCTCCACGGCGGCGGCACCACCGAGGACTATCAGGTCGGCCAGGGAGACCTTCTTGGCGCCGGAGGAGGCGTTGAACTCCTGCTGGATGCCCTCCAGGGTGCGCAGCACCAGGGCCAGCGCGTCGGGCTCGTTGACCTCCCAGCCGCGCTGCGGGGCGAGGCGGATACGGGCGCCGTTGGCGCCGCCGCGCTTGTCGCTGGCGCGGAAGGTGGAGGCCGACGCCCAGGCGGTGGTGACCAGTTGGGTCACGGACAGGCCCGAGTCGAGCAGCTTCGTCTTCAGGGCCGCGACGTCCGCGTCGTCGATCAGCTCGCCCTCGCGCTCCGGCAGCGGGTCCTGCCACAGCAGGGTCTCCTGCGGCACCTCCGGGCCGAGGTACAGCGACTTCGGGCCCATGTCACGGTGGGTCAGCTTGTACCAGGCGCGGGCGAAGGCGTCCGCGAACTCCTCCGGGTTCTCGTGGAACCGGCGGGAGATGGGCTCGTAGACCGGGTCGAAGCGCAGCGCCAGGTCGGTGGTGAGCATCGTCGGGCGGTGCTTCTTCGCCGGGTCGTGCGCGTCGGGGATGATCTCCGGGGCGTCCTTGGCGACCCACTGGTGCGCGCTGGCCGGGCTCTGGGTCAGCTCGTACTCGAACTCGAACAGGTTCTTGAAGAAGCCGTTGCTCCACCGGGTCGGCGTGCTGGTCCAGGTCACCTCCAGACCGGAGGTGATGGCGTCCGCGCCCTTGCCGGTGTTGTAGGTGTTCCGCCAGCCGAGGCCCTGCTCCTCCAGGCCGGCGGCCTCCGGGTCGGGGCCGACGTGGTCGGCGGGGCCGGCGCCGTGGGTCTTGCCGAAGGTGTGGCCGCCGGCGATCAGGGCGACGGTTTCCTCGTCGTTCATCGCCATCCGGCGGAACGTCTCACGGATATCGCGGGCCGCGGCGAGCGGGTCCGGGTTGCCGTTCGGGCCCTCCGGGTTGACGTAGATCAGACCCATCTGGACGGCGCCGAGCGGGTTCTCCAACTCGCGGTCGCCGGTGTAGCGCCGGTCGTCGAGCCAGGTGGTCTCGGGACCCCAGTAGACGTCCTCCTCGGGCTCCCAGACGTCCTCGCGGCCGCCGCCGAAGCCGAAGGTCTGGAAGCCCATCTGCTCCAGGGCCACGTTGCCGGTGAGGACCAGCAGGTCGGCCCAGGAGATGCTCTGGCCGTACTTCTTCTTGACCGGCCACAGCAGCCGGCGGGCCTTGTCGAGGTTGGCGTTGTCGGGCCAGCTGTTGAGCGGGGCGAAGCGCTGCTGGCCGGCGCCGGCGCCGCCGCGGCCGTCGCTGATGCGGTAGGTGCCGGCGCTGTGCCAGGCCATGCGGATCATCAGCGGGCCGTAATGGCCGAAGTCGGCGGGCCACCAGTCCTGGGAGGTGGTCAGCACCTCGGCGATGTCCTGCTTCACGGCCGCGAGGTCGAGGGCCTTGAAGGCCTCGGCGTAGTCGAAGTCCTCGTCGAGCGGATTGGCCACGGCCGGGTTCTTGGCGAGAATCTTCAGGTTCAGCCGCTCCGGCCACCACTGACGGTTGCCGCCCCCCTGGGTCGGGTGCAGGGCCCGGTCGTGCGCGACGGGGCAACCGCCGCTCTCGCCCTCCGACTTGGCGTCTGTGACGATCGCGTCGTGGTTCTCAGTCATGGCAATCCTTCCGAACTGTGCGGAACTCGGTGCTCAGGATCTGCGGCCGGTGGAACAGTCGGGGCACAGGCCCCAGTACACGACCTCGGCCTCGTCGATGGCGAAGCCGCGGTCGTCCGAGGCGGTCAGGCAGGGCGCGTCGCCGACGGCGCAGTCGACGTCGGCCACGGCCGCGCAGGACCGGCACACGATGTGGTGGTGGTTGTCGCCCACGCGTCCCTCGAACCGGGCCGGGTGGCCGGCCGGTTCGATACGGCGTACGAGACCCGCCGCGGTCAGCGCGTGCAGGGCCTCGTAGACGGCTTGCAGCGAGATGTGGCCCACGCGGTCACGGACTTGGGAGGCGATCGCCTCGGCGCCGAGGTGGTCGCCGCCCCGGACGGTCTCCAGCAGCGCGACGCGGGCCGCCGTCACACGCAGTCCGGCACCGCGCAGCTCCTCGGCGGTGGTCGGTGTCCGGGAGGCGGTCATGGCGCTGAACCTACCGGCATAAACACGAACGGTTCAAGGAAATGAAGAATGCAATTCTGGCCGCCTTCCGGATGCGGTGTTCTGCGGTGTTCCAGGGGGCGGACCGCCACACGAAACGCACGAACCTCGTACGGTGGGAAAGTCTGACTTAGTGGTCGAAGTGGTCGAAGTGGTCGTCGGGAGGGACGCCGGTGGACCTGGACAGCGTCGCCGACGAGCTGTACGCGCTGCGGCCGGAGGAGTTCGTCGCGGCCCGCGACCGGCGTGCCCTGGACGCCCGCGCGGCCGGTGACCGGGCCCTGGCCAAGGCGATCGGCGCGCTGCGGCGGCCCAGCCTGGCCGCCTGGGCCGGCAACCTCCTGGTACGCCATGAGCCGGCGGAGGTCCAGCCGCTGGCCGCCCTCGGCGAGGAGCTGCGCCGGGCGCACCGCGAACTGGACGGCGCGCGGCTGCGCGAACTGACCCGGCGGCGCAACGAGGTGATCGGCGCGTTGGGGCGGGAGGCCCGGCGGCTGGCCGCGCGGGAAGGGCACCCGGTGGGCGACGACGTGCAGCGCGAGGTCGAGCAGACCCTGCACGCCGTACTCGCCGACCCGGAGGCGGCCCGCGAGTGGGCCACGGGCCGCCTGGCGAAACCGCTCCGGCCCATGTCCGGTTTCCCCCAGCCGGACGAGACCGCCCTGAAACACCACACGGTCTCTTCAGCGACGACCGCACCGAAGGGCCGCGCTGGAGCGAAGAGGCCCGGCGGAGCCGAGAAGCCCGGCGGGGTGGAAAGGCCCGGTCGGGTGGAGAAGCGCGGTGGGGTGGAGGGGCCCGGCGGCAAGGAAAGGTCCGGTGGGGTGGCGAGGCCCGGCGGAGCCGAGAGGCCCGGCGGAGCCGAGAGGTCCGGTCGGGCCGGGAAGACCGCCGCCGTCAGGAAGTCCGGTCGGGCCGGGAAGGCCGGGGCGGGGGGCGGACCCGTCGGGGCCGGGGTTTCCGGGACGGCCGAAAAGCCCCCCGGGACAAGGGAGTTCGGCGGAGTCGAGACGGAACGTGGGTCGGGGGTGGCGCGGCGTGCGGACGAGCTGGCGCACCGGCGCCGGCTCCGCGAGGCGCGCGACGCCGTGCGCGCCGCCGAGAAGGAGCTGCACGCCCGCGAGACGGAGGCCCGCGCCGCCGAGCGGGAGGCGGCGAGCGCCCGCGACCGCGTGGCCGGGGCGGACGAGCGTGTGCGGGCGCTGCGCGCCGAGTTGCGCGGCGCCGAGGAGGAGCGGCGGCGGGCCCGTACCGAGGAGCAGACGGCACGGGACCGCGCCCGGCAGGCCGGCCGCGCCGTACAGGAGGCCCGGCGCCGCGCCGGGACCGCCGCGGCCCGGGCGGACCGGCTGGGCAGCGGATAGCGGACCGGGGACAGCGGTACGACGGCCGGCCCGCCGCACGGGAGGAGGCGGGGCGCCGTACGCGCACGCTGTCGCCGCCACGATGCGGGGCCGCCCCCGTCCGTTTCCGAGGAC
Source organism: Streptomyces sp. NPDC027672 (assembly GCF_055566335.1). Classification (NCBI taxonomy): domain Bacteria; kingdom Bacillati; phylum Actinomycetota; class Actinomycetes; order Kitasatosporales; family Streptomycetaceae; genus Streptomyces; species Streptomyces sp. NPDC027672. The sequence goes on from NZ_JBVHSO010000002.1 coordinate 100,822, forward strand.
ACCGGTCGCCGGGCGGCGCCCGCACAGCGGGTCGTCACGCCCCCGTACCCTCTTCCCGTGCCAGCCTCCCGCCTGCATCGCGTCGCCGTCCTCGTGCTCGAAGGCGCGAAACCGCTCGATGTCGGAATCCCCGCGCAGGTGTTCACGACCCGCGCGAGCATGCCGTACGAGGTGCGGGTGTGCGGGGCGGCACCCGGTCTGGTGACCGGCGGCGACGGACTCGCGTACTACGTCGCCCACGGACTCGACGCCCTCGCGTGGGCGGACATCGTCTTCGTCCCCGGCTACCGGTTCCCGGACCGCGACGACCCGCCGCCGGCCGTAGTCGACGCGCTGGTCGCCGCCCACACCCGGGGCGCGCGGCTCGCCGCCATCTCGACGGGCGCCTTCGCGCTCGCCGCCACCGGTCTGCTCGACGGCCGGCGCGCCACGACCCACTGGCACTACACCCGGGCACTCGCGGCCAGGCACCCGCTCGTCCAGGTCGACGAGAACGTGCTGTTCGTCGACGAGGGCAGCGTGCTCACCTCGGCCGGCGCCGCCTCCGGCATCGACCTGTGCCTGCACATCCTGCGCGGCGACCTCGGGGTGGCCGCGTCCAACCACGCGGCCCGCCGCCTGGTCGCGGCCCCCTACCGCAGCGGCGGCCAGGCCCAGTACGTGCCGCGCAGCGTCCCCGAGCCGCTCGGCGAGCGGTTCGCCGACACCCGCGAGTGGGCGCTGCACCGGCTCGGCGAACCCCTCACCCTCGACATACTGGCGCGGCAGGCCGGGGTCTCGCCGCGCACGTTCTCCCGGCGCTTCGTCGAGGAGACCGGCTACACCCCGATGCAGTGGGTGATGCGCGCCCGCATCGACCTGGCCCGCGAACTGCTGGAGCGCTCCGAACGCGGCGTCGAGCAGATCGCCGCCGATGTCGGCCTCGGCACCGGCGCGAACCTGCGGCTGCACTTCCAGCGCATCCTGGGCACCACCCCGAGCGAGTACCGGCGCACCTTCACCCGGGGCGAATGAACCGCCCCGGACCGCCTGGCGGGATCCTTTTGAACCATGGCGATCCCGCCACTGTCGGCGATGCCCGGCCGCGGGCGAGCCTGGTCGGGCGAAGGGAAGGGACATCACTCATGACTCGCATCGCCATCAACGGATTCGGCCGCATCGGGCGCAATGTGCTGCGCGCACTGCTGGAGCGCGACAGCGCCCTGGAGGTCGTCGCCGTCAACGACCTCACCGAGCCCGCCGCGCTCGCCCGGCTGCTCGCCTTCGACAGCACGGCCGGCCGGCTCGGGCGCCCGGTGAGCGTGGACGGGAACACGCTGGTCGTCGACGGCCGGCGGATCACGGTGCCGGCCGAGCGCGAACCCGCGCAGCTCCCCTGGGCCGAACTCGGCGTCGACATCGTCCTGGAGGCCACCGGCCGCTTCACCTCGGCCAAGGCCGCCCGCGCCCACCTCGACGCGGGTGCGAAGAAGGTGCTCGTCAGCGCGCCCTCGGACGGCGCCGACGTCACGCTCGCGTACGGCGTCAACACCGACGCCTACGACCCGGACGTGCACACGATCGTCTCGAACGCCTCCTGCACCACCAACGCGCTCGCGCCGCTGGCCGCGGTCCTCGACGAACTCGCGGGCATCGAGCACGGGTTCATGACGACGGTGCACGCCTACACGCAGGAGCAGAACCTCCAGGACGGTCCGCACCGCGACCCCCGCCGCGCCCGGGCCGCCGGCGTCAACATCGTGCCGACCACGACCGGTGCCGCCAAGGCGATCGGCCTGGTGCTGCCGAACCTCGAGGGCAAGCTGTCGGGCGACTCGATCCGCGTCCCCGTCCCGGTGGGCTCGATCGTCGAACTCAACACGACCGTCGCCCGCGACGTGACGCGCGACGACGTACTGGCGGCGTACCGGGCCGCGGCGGAGGGGCCGCTCGCCGGCATCCTGGAGTACTCGGACGACCCGCTGGTGTCGTCCGACATCACGGGCAACCCCGCCTCGTCCATCTTCGACTCGGCCCTCACCCGCGTCGACGGCCGCCACATCAAGGTGGTCGCCTGGTACGACAACGAGTGGGGCTTCTCCCACCGCGTGATCGACACGCTGGAACTCCTCGCCGGACACTGACCGGACGCCGGGACGGCACCCCGCCCCCGGCGACCACGCGGGCCGGCCCTTCCACCACACGGGCCGGCCCTTCGCCATGCCGGCCGGGGCGCAAACGTGCTGCTGCGCGGCGGCCGCACTCCGCGCCCCGCACCGCGGGAGCCGCCCACACCGCGGGACCGCCCTCACCCGGGCGGGCGTACCCGGGCGGCCGTACCCGGTCCGCCGTACGGGGCATCCGTGCCGGTCCTCGTCCGGCAGCAGTGTGATGTTCGCCGGGCGGCGTGAGGCGCGGGGGACGGACGGGCAACGTACCCGTTCATGCCCCACGCGATTTCCCTGCGGCAGGTGATGCGATGACCACGGCGACGACCCGGACGCCCCGGACGCCGCCCGCACGGACCGGCGCGACGGCCGCCGGGCCCCCCGCGCCGGCCGCCGCGCCCTCGCTGCCCTCGCTCACCGGACTGCGCTGGATGGCGGCGCTGCTGGTGTTCGGACTGCACGTGCACAACTTCGCCTGGTTCGGCGGCACCGGCGGCCGCCTCGTCGCCTGGGGCTTCGGCGCCGGCGCCAGCGGAGTGTCCTTCTTCTTCCTCCTGTCGGGATTCGTCCTGACCTGGTCGGCCCGGCCCCGGGACCGCGTGCTCGCCTTCTGGCGGCGGCGGATCGCGCGGATCTACCCGGTGCACCTGGTCACCCTCGCCGGCGCCTTCCTCCTGGCGTCCGCGCTGACGCACCAGGCGCGGCCCACGCCGAAGCAGGCCCTGGCGAACGCGCTGCTGCTGCACTCCTGGTGGCGGCCGTGGTGGCAGACGCTGAACCCGGTGAGCTGGTCCCTGGCGTGCGAGGCGTTCTTCTACGCCGCCTTCCCCCTGCTGTACCTGCTGCTGCGGCGGCTCGGGGCGCGCGGCTCGGCCCTGCTCGGCGGGCTGGCGGCGGTCGCGGTCCCCGTGCTGGCCTGGGCCGACGCCCATCACTGGTGGACCCACTCGGTGTACTCGTTCCCCGCCGCGCGGCTGCCCGAGTTCGTGCTCGGCGCGGTGACCGCGCGACTGGTGCTGCTCGGCCGCTGGCGCGGACCCGGCCTGGAGGCGTCGCTCGCCCTGGCCGTCATCGGGTACTTCCTGGTCCCGCAGGTCACCCCGGGCTACTCGGCCACCGTGTGCACCCTCGCCGGGTTCGCCCTGCTCATCCCCGCGGCGGCGGTCGCGGACCTGTGCGGGCTGCCGTCCCTGTGGCGGCGCCGGCGGATGGTGCGGCTCGGGGAGCTGTCGTTCGCCTTCTACATGGTCCATCTGCTGGTGCTGCGCGCGGCGGCCACCGTGCTGGGCCCGAAGCCGCGGTTCGGCGTGCTGCCGGGGCTGGCCGTGAGCGCCGCCGCGTTCGCCGTGTCGCTCGCCTTGTCCTGGGCGCTGTACGAGGGGGTGGAGCGTCCGGCGCGCCGGCTGCTGCTCTACCGCCGCCGGCCGCCCGCGCCGGCGGAACCGCTTCCGGCCCGCCGGGAGGCCCCGGCCCCGGTACCCGACTGACGGCCACGGACTGCGACAGACGGCGACCGACGGCGGCAGGAGGCGACAGGAGGCGACAAGCGGCCACCGGGTGCGACGGGCGGCGACAAGCGGCGGCCGGCTGCGACGGAAGCGTAGGCGCGCTGGTCAGAGCGGGTTTCCGGGCGCGGAAGCACGGGCGGCCCGGCGTTCCGGCCGAGCCGTCCCGCGTGCACGCGAGTGACGTCCGCAACATCGAGGAGAGTCTCGCGGATTTCGGGGTAGGCGCCTGCCGACACCGGGCCGGCGGCGTGTTCCGCCGGGCCGGCCGCACTCACGCACCTAAGGAGCCGAGCAGCGTGCGCGGAAGACAGCACGGGGCGAGCGGGTGGCCGGCCACCGGCCGGTCCCCCTCCCCTGCCCACCGGCGCGCCGCGCCACGCCGGCCCCTGCCCGGGCGCCTCCCGAGCCGTCCGGAGCACGTCCCGCCGCCCGGAACGTACGCTCCGGCAGCCGCAGACCGGTGCCCGCCGGCCGCCGGCCGCGCCACCGCGCCGGCCGTGACCGCCGCGCCGCACCGGCCGTCCCCGGCCCCCTCCGCCGTACCCGCCACACGGCTCGGACGGCCCTCCGGACCGCGCCGGGTGCCCGGCCGGCCGTCCCCGGACCGCCCCTCGGCCGGCCCGGTCACGCCGGAGAAAACGCTGACGGGAGCAGGTTTTGAAGGCCCCGACACCGAGAGCTACGGTGGGCGGTCGGCAATCCCCGGCTCGGGAGAGCCGGTCCACCAGCGCACCTGGCTGCGCGAGAGGAGAGGATGACAGTGCCCGAGCAGGACGCGGCCCCGTCGGCACCGCAAGTGGTGAGTTCCTTCCTGGAACAGCGCAAGGAACAGATCGCCCAGCGCTGGGCCGACGCCCCCTTGTTCCGCTCGGTCTTCACCGTCTCCCGCGACGAGGCGGTCGAGGCGTGCAAGGCCGTGGTGGACGCCCTGTCGGAGGTGGCCGTCAGCGGACGCCTGGAGGACACCAGGGCGCCCGGCTACGCGCCGGTGCGCGACCAGTTGGGGCGGATGACCCAGTCCCGGGCCCGCAACGGGTCCACCCCGGCCCAGATCGCCGACGAGGTGGCCGCGCTGCGCGCCCCCGTGATCGAGCTGCTGCGCGACGAGTTCCCCGATCCCGCGGCCCCGCAGGCCCAGGAGTGCGTGCTGGCGCTGACCCTGCTGCTGGGCACGCTGCGCCTAGTGGTGCTGGAGACGGCGCTCGACGCGAACACGGAGCTGATCGAGCGGCAGCGCCAGCAGCTGCTGGAGGTGGCCACGCCGGTCATCAAGCTGTGGGAGGGCACGGTCGCCGTCCCGCTGATCGGGACGCTGGACAGCGCGCGGGCCCAGGGGGTGATGGAGTCGCTGCTGGAGGCGATCGTCGACCAGCGCGCCCGGTACGCCATCCTGGACATCACCGGTGTGCCGACGGTCGACTCGCTGGTCGCGCAGCACCTGATGAAGACGGTGGCCGCGGCCCGGCTGATGGGCGCGGAGTGCATCGTCTCCGGGATCCGCCCGGCCATCGCGCAGACCATCGTGCAGCTCGGCATCGACCTGGGCTCGGTCCTCACCCGGGCCTCGCTGTCCGACGCGCTGGCCTACGCGCTGGGCAAGCAGGGCATCGAGGTGTCCCGTTCGGACGCGGCTGCGAGCGCCCGGTGAGCCATCCCTTCCCCGGCCACTCGACCCAGATCCCGGTGCTCGCCCTGGGCGACGTGCTGCTCGTCTCCTTGCAGGGCGAGCTGCACGACGGCATGGCCGAGCAGTTGCAGCACGACATCACCAACCGGATCGCCACCAACCGGGTGACCGGCGTGGTGATCGACATCTCCGGTGTGGACATGGTCGACTCGTTCCTCGGCCGGGTGCTCGCGGAGATCGCCTCCACGGCCCGGCTGCTGGCGGCCCGCACGGTCCTCGCCGGGATGCGGCCCGCCGTGGCGATCACCCTGGTCGAGCTGGGTCTGACCCTGCCCGGCCTGGTCACCGCCCTGGATGTCGACCGTGCCATGGAACTCCTCTCCCAGAGGGGGAGCTGATGCAGACGTCCGGCCAGGTGACCGCGACGAGCCTGCCCATCGGGTCGGACGCGGACCTGGCCTGGGTACGGCAGCATGTGCGGCAGTGCGCGGCGGCGCTCGGATTCGGCCTGGTGCAGCAGACGAAGCTGGTGACGGCGGCGAGCGAGCTGGCCCGTAACACCCTGGTGCACGGCGGTGGCGGCCGGGTGGAGATCACCCCGCTGGACGACGGGCGCAACCGGGGCCTGCGGATGTGTTTCATCGACAGCGGTCCGGGCATCCGCGATCTTCAACTGGCCATGACCGACGGGTACACCTCCGGCGGCGGTCTCGGCCTCGGACTGAGCGGAGCGAAACGACTGGTGCACGAGTTCAGTGTCGACACCGAGCCCGGCCGGGGCACGACCGTGACGGCCACCGCCTGGGTGACCCAGGTGCCCGGGTCTCGTCCGGGGGTGGGATGAGCCGGGTGTGGGAGGTCCCGGTGCACGACTCCACCCGGGTCCGGGACGCCCGGATCGCGGCGCGCGAGGCGTGCGGTGAAGCGGGGCTCGCTCCGGCGCGTACGGCGGCGGCCGAGCTGGTCGCCACCGAGCTGGCCACCAATCTGCTCAAGCACGCCGACGGCGGGCGCATGGTGGTGAACCTGGTGGAGCCGCCGGACGGCGCGGGCACGTCGGTGCAGTTGTTCTCGCTCGACCAGGGGCCGGGCATCCCCGACGTGGGCGCCGCGCTGCGCGACGGCTACTCCACCGCCGACGGCTCCCTCGGCGCGGGGCTGGGCAGTTGTCTGCGCAGCGCCAACGCCTTCCACCTGTTCAGCAGGCCGGGCCGGGGCACGGTGGCGACGGCCCGGATCGACCCGGAGCCCGCCGGACGCGGGGCGCCCACGGCCCAGTTGCCCGCGGGCGGGATCACGGTGGCCCTCGGGCAGGCCGGGGACTCCGGTGACGCCTGGGGCTGGGCGCGTTCGGGAGGGACGCTGACGATGCTGCTCGCGGACGGTCTCGGGCACGGTCCGAAGGCGGCGCACGCCTCCACCGAGGCGGTACGGGAGCTGCGCCGCGCCGCCCATCTGCCGCCCGGGGAGATCCTGCGCCGGCTGCACACGGCGCTGCGGCCCACCCGGGGCGCGGCGGTGACGGTGGCCCAGGTGGACACGGACCGGGCGGAACTGAGTGTCGCCGGGGTCGGCAACGTGGGCGGGCGGGTGCGCACCGGGGAGTCGTGGTCCTCGCTGGTCACGCACCCGGGGATCGTCGGGGCGTACTTCCCGGCGCAGGTTCCGGTGCGCCGGCTGCCGTGGCGGCCCGACAGCCTGCTCGTCCTGTACAGCGACGGACTGCCCAGCCGGTGGACACCGCCGGAGGACGCCGGGCTGCTCGCCCACGATCCCTCGGTGGTGGCCGCGGCCATCCTGCGCGACGCGGGCAGCCCCGCCCGCCCCGTACGCGACGACACCACCGTGGCCGTACTGGCCCCCGACCGCCGGACCCGCACCCATGACAGCCGCTTCTGAGACCTGGACCATCGCCTCCGCCGCGGACGCGGCCCGCGTCCGCGCCGTGCTGGCGCGGCTGACCGCGGACGCCGGGGTGCCCGCGCTGGACCGCGCCCGGTTCCTCGGCGCGCTCGGCGCCCGGCTGCGGCACGGCCTGGCCGCGGGCGGTACGGAAGTGGCCGTGGCCGCCGGCGCGGACGGGGAGCTGCGGGTCGCCGTGGACGGCCCGGAGCCCTGGCGGCACACGCTCCGCTGCCCGGCTCCCGTGCCCGGCCCGCTGCCCCGCCCGGACGAGGTCTCGCTCGCCGAGGCACTGCTGGAGGCCGACGAGGACACCGCCGCGCTGCTGACCAGCCTGGCGGAGACGGAGGAGCTGCTCGGGTTCCACCGGGAGGAGCTGCACCAGACCAACCAGGGTGTGCTGGCGCTGCACGCCGAGCTGGAGGCGGCGGCGCTGGCGCAGCGCGATCTGCTGGACGCCGAGCGGGCGGCGCGCGCCGAGGCGGAGAAGGCACGCCGGCTGCTGACCTTCCTGGCCGACGCGAGCGCGACCCTCAACGCCTCCCTGGACCACGAGGACATCCTGCGCCGGCTGCCCCGGCTGCTGGTCCCGCGGTACGCCCGGCACGTCGACGTCTGGCTGATGGACGACGAGCGGACCCCGGGCGAGCGGGTGGCGGCCACGGTGACGGCGGCGCGCACCGGCCGGCCCCAGCACGCGGGACCCCGCCCCGGCGGGCTGCCGGGCGTGGACGACCTGCCCGCCTCGGAGATCTCCCCGGACCGGCCGCTGCTGTGCCTGCCGCTGGGCGCGCGCACCGTGCAGGGCGTGCTGACGCTGGTCGCGCCGGGCGACCACTTCGACCCGGACACCACCGTGATGCTGCTGGAACTGGCCCGGCGCGCGGGCACCGCCCTGGACAACGCCCGCCAGTACGAGCAGCACCGGGATGTCGCCGAGGCGTTGCAGCGGGCCCAGCTGACCGACCTGCCCCACACCTCGGACCTCGCGCTGGCCGCCCGCTATCTGCCGGCGACGCGCGGCCTGAACATCGGCGGTGACTGGTACGACGCCTTCTCCCAGCCGGACGGCAGTGTGCTGGCGGTGATAGGCGACGTCACGGGGCACGGGCTGCGCGCGGCGGTGATCATGGGCCAGTTGCGCACCGCGCTGCGTGCCTACGCCGTCGAGGGCAACGGTCCGGCGCGGATCCTCACCCTGCTGCACCGGATGCTCCGCCACCAGCAGCCGGAGCTGTACGCGACCTGCGCGATCGCCCGGTTCACGCCCGGTGAGCCGGACGTGGTGTGGGCCGCCGCGGGCCATCCGCCGGCCGTCGCCCGCGGTCCCGGCGGCGAGGTGCGGGTGCTGGAGGAGAAACCGGGCATCATGCTCGGGGTTCCGCTGCCGTACGAATACGAGGAGCACGCCGTGGAGTTGCCGGCCGGCTCCACGCTCGCGCTGTACACGGACGGCCTGGTGGAGCGGCGGTCCGCCGGGATCGACGCGGGCATCGACCGGCTGGCCCGGGCGATGGGCGACCTCGGCAGAGCGGATCTGACGGATCTGGACGCGGCGGCGGACGCGCTGCTCAAGCCGATGCTGCACGACTCCGAACACGACGACGACATCTGTCTGTTGCTCTGCCGCACCGCGCGGGGCTGACCAGCCGTGCGCCGGCCTCCGGTCGCGGAGGCCGGCACAGGGCGGGGCGTCACTTGTTGAGGCAGTAGTTGCCGAAGGCCGGGTTCAGCAGCCCCACGATGTTGATGCTGTTGCCGCACACGTTGGCCTGGATCTCGATCGGCACCTGGACGACGTTGCCGGACAGGATGCCCGGGCTGCCCACCGCGACGCCGGTCGTGCCCGGGTCCGAGTCGGCGACGGCGGCGGTGGCGCCGGTCAGGGCGAGGGCGCCCGCGAGTACGGTCGTGGTGGCGAAGCTGCGAAGACGCATGTTCTTCCTCACGGTTGGCATTGGGACGCCTTCATCACATCCCGTGAGGTGTGCCGTTCGCCTCTCCTGGTACGCCGTTCGGGCAGGCCCTCGCCCGGATCACCGCCGGGTCCGCGGGTCAGGCGGCGGACGGGAAGCGTTCCCAGACGCGGTGGGCGGCGAGCAGCCCGGTGAGCTGCCCGAGCACGGTGGCCGCGGTGTCGCCGACGAGCACGCCGGGCGCGTCGAGCGGGATGCCGGCCGCTTCCAGCGCGGCTTCTCCGCCCTTGGCGGCGCCGATGGCCTTGCCGTGCCGGTACGCCTCCTGCAGCAGCAGTCCCACGCGCGGGTCGGGCGCGGCTCCGTGGCCGCCGGGCTGGCCGGCCTTGGCGTCCCGGGCGCCGTAGGCGTCGGCGCCGATCCCGGGTGTGCCGGCCACCAGGATGGCGTCGAACTCCACGGAGCGCGCGGTGGCGTAGGTCCGCTGGACGGTCACCGGGTCGGCGCCGTCCCCGAGGGTGCCGCCGGCCGGTGCGATGACCAGCGGGACCATACCGCCGTCGAGCACTTCCTGGCGTACGGCGCGTACGCCGTCCAGGTCGCCGTCGGGCCCGGTGAGGATGCCGATGATCCGGCCGTCGGTGGGCCAGGTCTGCCCGATCTGGGAGAGCGCGGGGCTGGGCTCGACGTCGGCGAGGGGCACGGTGGGCTCGGGCGCGGGCAGGCCGAGGCCGGCGGCGACGCCCGCGCACAGCTCCGGGTCGATGTTCGCCAGGACCTGCAAGGCCCGCTCCCGGATGGCCTGCTCGTAGCACTTGCCGAGTTCGAAGGTGTAGGCGGCGATGATGTGCTCGCGCTCGGGCGGGCTCATGCTCAGCCAGAACCGGCGCGGCTGGCTGAAGTGGTCGCTGAACGACTCGGGTGCCTCGCGGACCTTGGTCGCCTCGGGGACGCGCACGGGTGTCTCGACGAAGGCGCCCAGGTCGGCGCCCGCGGTGAAGGGGCAGCCGCCGTCGAGGGAGTTGGGCCGGTAGGGTGCCACGCCCCGGTGTACGGCCGTCTGGTGGAAGCCGTCGCGGAGCATGTCGTTGACGGGTGCGTGCGGCCGGTTGATCGGGAGCTGCGGGAAGTTGGGGCCGCCCAGCCGGGTGATCTGCGTGTCCAGGTAGGAGAAGAGGCGGCCGGCGAGCAGCGGGTCGTCGGTGATGTCGATGCCGGGGACGAGGTGGCCGACGTGGAAGGCGACCTGTTCGGTCTCGGCGAAGAAGTTGGACGGGTTGCGGTCCAGGGTGAGCAGCCCGATCGGCTGCACGGGCGCCAGCTCCTCGGGGACGATGTTGGTCGGGTCCAGCAGGTCGATGCCCTCGAAGGTCTGGTCGGGCGTGTCGGGGAAGGTCTGGATGCCGAACTCCCACTGCGGGTAGGCGCCCGCCTCGATGGCGTCGGCGAGGTCCCGGCGGTGGAAGTCGGGGTCGACGCCGTTGATGATCTGCGCCTCCTCCCACACCAGGGAGTGCACGCCCAGCTTCGGCTTCCAGTGGAACTTCACGAGCGTCGTCTCGCCGGCCTCGTTGACCAGGCGGAAGGTGTGGACGCCGAAGCCCTCCATCGTCCGGTACGAGCGCGGGATGCCGCGGTCGGACATGTTCCACAGGGTGTGGTGGGCGGCCTCGGTGTGCAGGGTGACGAAGTCCCAGAAGGTGTCGTGGGCGCTCTGCGCCTGCGGGATCTCCCGGTCGGGGTGCGGCTTGCCGGCGTGGATGACGTCCGGGAACTTGATGGCGTCCTGGATGAAGAAGACCGGGATGTTGTTGCCGACCAGGTCGAAGACGCCCTCGCTGGTGTAGAACTTCGTCGCGAAGCCCCGGGTGTCGCGGACGGTGTCGGCGGAGCCCCGGGAGCCGAGCACGGTGGAGAAGCGGACGAACACCGGGGTCTCGACGTCCTCGGCGAGGAACGCCGCCTTCGTCACGTTCGCCGCGGTGCCGTAGCTGCGGAAGACGCCGTGCGCTCCGGCGCCGCGGGCGTGGACCACGCGCTCCGGGATGCGCTCGTGGTCGAAGTGCATCACCTTCTCCCGCAGGTGGTGGTCCTGGAGGAGCACCGGGCCGCGGGGTCCGGCCTTGAGGGAGTGGTCGGTGTCGGGGAGCCGGGCGCCCTGGGCGGTGGTCAGATAGCTGCCGCTCTGCGCCATCCGGGCCTGGTCGGCGCCGGTCGGCTGGCCGGTCGGGGAGACGGTGTCCGGGCCGGTCTGGTCGGGCTTGGGCGGCAGCGGCTCACGGGGCTCGGTCGGTTCGGCGACGGTCGGGGACTGCGGCGCGGGCTTGCCCGGGATGCCGTCCTCCGGGCCCGCGGGTCCGCCTTGGAGGGCGTCCGCCACCTTGTCCGCGGCGCGCTTCAGGGGGTTCGTCTCGCTCATCGGTGATGCAGTCCTTCGCTGGTCACGGGTGCGGGTGGGTCCGGCAGGCACGGGCGGCCGCCGGGTGCGCGGTGGCGACGCCGGGGAGATGGCGCGGGCGCCATGGCTCCGGCCGGGCCGGATGCGGGTGGGATACGGATGAGATGCGGATGGAAGGGGTCGGTGGCGGCCCCGTACCGGGGTCCCCGGGCGGGAGCGTCCGAAACCGGGAACCTCGGGGAGTTCCCGGTCGGGGTGAAGTCGGGCCGTCTCCCATCGAGTTGCCGGGACGGCAGGCCCGCCGGACGCGTCGGCCCGGACCCGGGGACCACCGGCAGGGCCAGGCACCGCCTCCCGCCGAGGGCGTGTGCCTCGGCAGGGCCGGCGCCGTGACCCGGGGCGGACCGTGATCCGGCCGCCCGCACTGGTCACCCTAGGCGCAGACGGGAGCCGGCGCAGTTCGGTGCGGGGCCGGCGACGGGCCTGCGGCCTGCCGGTCAGGAGACGGCGACGGGCCCTGCGGCCGGTCGGTCAGGGGCGTACGGGTCCGGCCGGTGTCACGGGCGGGCCACGACGCGGAAGCTGTCCAGGGCGGGGTCCGCCGCGTCCGGGATGAGGAAGCCGTGGGCGACACCGCTGCGCAGGTAGTCGACGACCTCCGCGGTGATCACCTCGCCCGGCGCCACGACCGGGACACCCGGCGGATAGGGGCTGATCGTCTCGGCGGCGATCCGGCCCACGGCCTGGTCGGCGGGCACCTGTTCGGCGGGGCCGAAGAAGGCGTCGCGGGGCAGGACGGCCTGTTCCAGTTCGAGGACGCCGGGCGCGGGCAGGTGCACCGTGGGCTGCCGCTCGATGGTGTCCGCCCGCTCCACCAGCGAGTGCACCGACTCCACCAGCAGCTTCTCGGTCTCGTCGTCGTCGGCGTAGGTGATGGAGGCGCTGATCCGGCAACTGTCCGAGCCGCCCACGTCGATGTGGCAGTGGGTGCGCAGCCACTCCGCCGCCTGCATGCCGCTGATGCCGAGGTCCCGCACGTCGACGACGATCTTCAGCGGGTCGTACTCGGCGGCCAGCCCCTCCTCGATGATCTCGCCGCCCATCACCCGCAGCCCGGACAGCTCCCGCAGCCGGGCCCGGATGCGCTCGGCGCGGTGCAGGGCGGCGTCCAGGAGGCCGTGGCCCTGCTCGACCATCTGCCGCCGCCAGCCGTCCAGGGTCGCGTACACCAGGCTCGAGGCGCTGGTGGTGCCGAGCAGGTCCTCGCGCTGTTTGAGCACGTCGGGCGAGACCCGGTCGTGCTGGAGGTGGAAGACCGAACTCTGCTCGATGGCGCCGCCCATCTTGTGGACGCTGGTGACGACCAGGTCGGCGTCCGCGTTCATGCCCCACACCGGAAGGTCCGGGTGGAAGGGCAGGTGGGCGCCCCACGCCTCGTCCACGATCAGCGGCACGTCGGACACGTGGCAGGCGTCGGCCACCGCGCGCACGTCGGCGCAGGTGCCCCAGTCGGTGGGCGTGATCAGCAGCATGCCCTTGGCGTCCGGGTGTTCCCGCAGCCGGGCGCGCACGTCGTCGGCCTCCGGCGGATGGGCCATGTGCCGTTCGCCGTCGAACTTGGGGTGCACCCAGATGGGTTCCACCCCGTTGATGATCACCGCGGCGATGACCGACTTGTGCGCGTTGCGGGACAGCAGCAGCTTCTCGCCCGGGCCGGCGACCGCGCACATCGCGGTCCGCACGGACAGGGAGCTGCCGCAGGTGGAGAAGAAGGCCTGCTCGGCGCCGACCGCGTCCGCCATCAGCTCCTGCGCCTGCTGGAGCACGCCCTGGGACTGGCGGCGGTCGTCCAGGCCGTTGAGGCTCAGCACGTCGGAGCGGAAGACGTCCAGTCCGACGATCTCGGCCACCCGCGGGTCGGCGCCGCGGCCCTGCTTGTGCCCGGGAGGCCCGTACGCCACGTCCCCTCGCCGCCGGAACTCCTGCAGAGCCTCCAGAACGGGTACGCGTGAGTGGTCCATGCAAGCCTCCTGAGCCGGTCGGTTCCGCATCCTCCGTGTTGCACCGGCCGGGCTGCCCAAACCAGATGGGCCGGTGTCACAGGGCCGTTCGGGTGGAACCCGGCGGGCGCACCCACCCGTTCCGCCGTACCCGCAGGAGGTTTTCGTGTCCCTGTACGACCGGATCCGCGAGGAGGTCGCGCGGCGCGCCGACGCGCTGTGGGCCGTGGCGTCGACGCTGCACGCCGACCCGGAGACCGCGTTCGCCGAGCACCGGGCGGCGGCGCTGCTCACGGGTGAGCTGGAGGGCGCGGGGTTCACGGTGCGGCGCGAGGCGGCGGGGCTGCCGACGGCGTTCACGGCCCGCTCGGGCCACGGCCGGCCGGTGGTGGCGTTCCCGCTGGAGTACGACGCGCTGCCCGGGCTCGGCCACGCCTGCGGGCACAACCTGATCGCGGCGGCCGGCCTCGGGGCGGCCCTGGTGGTGGACGCCGTGCGGGACGGTGCGCCGGGCACGGTCCTCGCGGTGGGCACGCCCGCCGAGGAGGGCGGCGGCGGGAAGGCGCTGGAGGTGGAGGCGGGCGTCTTCGACGGGGTGGACGCGGCGCTGATGTTCCATCCGGGGGTGTACGACTGGGTGCGGGCGCCGCTGACCGCGCAGGAGCAGTACCGGGTCGCGTTCCGGGGCCGGGCCGCGCATCCCACGGGCAACCCGACGGAGGGCGTCGACGCGCTCGCCGCGCTGATCGAGCTGTTCAACGTGGTCTCGGCGCTCGGCCGGCGGCTGCCGGAGGGCTCCCACGTGCAGGGCATCATCACGCACGGCGGCACGGCCACGAACATCGTGCCGGAGTACGCGGAGGGCCGGTTCGGGCTGCGCGCGCTCACCACCACCGCGCTGGACGAGCTGGCGGGACACCTCCGGACGGCTGCCGAGGGCGTGGCGCGGGCGACCGGCACGACCGTGACGGTGGACCGGGCGAGCGTGCGCTACGAGCATTTCCGGGACAGCACGGCGCTGTCCGAGCGGTTCGCCGGTCATCTGGGCCGCGCCGGGATCACCCTGACCCCGCCCGCTCCCGGCGTCTACCTCGGCTCGTCCGACATCGGCAACGTCAGCGGCCGGGTGCCGGCCATCCATCCGTTCGTCTCGATCATGGGCGCCGGTTCCGACCACACGCCGGAGTTCGCCGAGGCGGCGGCCTCGGACCGGGCCCGCCGGGTGCTCCTCGCGGTGGTGGAGGCGCTGGCCTGCACGGCGGCGGACACGCTGACGGACGCGGGCCTGCGCGAGCGGGCCTGGGAGGGGCTGCGCCGGTCCGAGACGTGAGGGCGGAGACCGGGACGGGCGCATAGGGCAGGGCGGTCAGGAAGAGCCGCCGCAGCGGACCTCGCGTTCGTCGTCGCGGCCGTCGGCGGCGGCCCGGGCGCGCACATGTTCCACCGCGGCGGGCAGCGCCCGGCGGATCGCCTCGGGCAGCGTGCCCCGGACCGGCCACTCCACCACGCAGCGCGCCACCTCGCGCAGTTTGGTGTTGGTGTGCTGCGAGATGTGCTTGAGGACCTCCCAGCCCTCCTCCGGGCGCATCCGGGCCATGGTGATGACGACCCCGATCGCCTGGTCGACCAGGGCGTGCGAGCCGAGCGCCCGGCGTAGCTGGGCGACCTCCTCCCGGAGTGCTCCCAGCTGGTCGGTCTGCTCGTCACGTCCGATCATGCGATCACCTTGCGCGGCATGCCCGCCCGGCGCCAGCCGTCCGGCGAACGATCCGGCATACGGCCGTACAGAAAGCGAAAAAGGGCTGGTCACGGCGGACATGAAAGCCTCCGCGCGGGGCATGCGCGCAGCCATGGAATCGCTCACCTTCGACAGCGACGACCTGGAGGTCACGGAGGATTTCCTCAGCCGGGCCTACGCCAGGATGCGGATCGCCAGCGGCAGTCCGGGCTCGACCCGGGCCCGGGTGCACCGCGCCGGCGTGCCGTCGGTGAGCGTCGACGAACTCGCGCTGGACTTCGAGATGGCCTACTCGGTGACGCCGCTGGGCCGGATCTGTCTGTGCGTGGTGCACGAGGGAACCGTGCGCGACCACGCCTACCAAGGGGTCGAGGACTCCTTCGGGCCGGGGGACGTGGTGCTGTTCGCGCCGCCGGACCTGCCGTACTCGGGGCGGATCCGCCACGCCCGGTACACCATCGCCCTGCTGGACCCGGCGCTGCTCGGCCAGGTGGCCGCGGGCCCGGACGAGGCGCGTGCGGTGCGGCTGACCGGGCACCGGCCGCGCTCCGCCGCCGCGGCGCGCCAACTGCGCCGTACGATCGGCCATCTGCGCGACGCGGTGCTGGCCGAACCCGAGATCGCGGACGAGCCGCTGGTCGCCGCCACGGCAGCGCAGCACTTGGCGGCGAGCGTGCTGGCCGCGTTCCCGAGCACGGTGCGCGGCGAGCCCGCCGCCGCCGACCGCGCCGACGCGCACCCGGCGGTGCTGCGCCGCGCGCTCGCCTATGTCGACGACCACGCGGACCAGCCCGTCACGGTGGCGGACATCGCCGCCGCGGCCCATGTGACGGTGCGCGCGCTGCAGTACGCCTTCCGCCGGCACCTGGACACCACGCCGCTGGCCCATGTGCGCCGGGTCCGGCTCGCACACGCCCATCAGGAGCTGGTGGCGGCGGATCCCGGCGGCGGGGCCACGGTCACGCGGGTCGCGGCCCGGTGGGGTTTCCACCACCCGGGCCGCTTCGCGTCCTTGTACCGGAGCACCTACCGCCGGGCCCCGCACGAGACCCTGTCGGCCGGCTGACCGGCGGACTACGGGAAGGACGTCACCTTGGACGGCACGGTGTCGGTGCCCGAGGTGGGTGCGCCGGTGCCGTTGACGACGTGTGCGTACTGGCCCTTGCCGCCGAGGGAGATCACCAGCAGGTCGTGCATCCTGATCCCGGAGGTGGCGGGCACCTGGAAGCCGTGGGCCTGGACGATCGACGGATCGGCCGTGTAGTTGCAGTAGCTGCCCAGGCCCCACGCCTCGTGGGTGGTGACGGAGTCGGCGACCTTGTAGGCCGCGTAGCCGACGATGCCGTCGTGGGTGACGGCGGCGGCGTTCGGGGCGTCGTACGCCTTCTCGTTCTGGAAGAAGACCGTCCGGCCGCGCTCTCCGCTCCAGTAGACGTCGTACTTGTTGAAGTGCTCCACGAACAGGCCGGTGGCCAGCACGTCGTTGCCGTTGACCCGCAGGCCGTAGTCGGCGCGGTTGGTCTCCCAGCCGACGCCGCTGCCGTGGTCGGCGCGCCAGATCCAGGTGTGGTCGACGATGACGTTGTTGCTGTCGACCACCACGGAATCGGTGGCGAGACCGGGTCCGGCGCCGCCGATGCGGACGAACACGTCCTGCATGGTGGTGGGGTTGGCGGAGTGGTCGGCGGTGGCGCCCGGGGTGCCGATCCGCAGGAGCGTGTCGGACCTGACGGAGCCCGCGTCGATCAGGAAGCCGGCCAGCTTCACGCCGTCGACGTCGGCGACGTGCATCGCGTCGACGCCGTTGTCCGGGACGAGGGTGGCGAGGCCGAGGCCGAGGACGACGGTGTTCGGGCGGGTGACGTCGATGGTCTGGTCGAGGTGGTAGACGCCGGGGGTGAACAGGAGGTTGAGACCCTGGGCGAGGGCCGCGTTGATGGTGGCGGCCGTGGCGCCCGGCTTGACGACGTAGAACTGGTCGAGCGGGAGCGAGGTGCCCGCGTTCGCGGGCCAGGAGACGCCCCGGGCGTTGGTGCGCTTGGCCGGGACGAACACCTTGTAGGCGGAGCCGTCCAGGTAGAGGAACGGCTTCTCGCGGGAGACCGGGGTGGTGTCCAGGGTGGTGTACGGGCCGCTGTCGAAGTTGGTGGCGGGTGCGCCCTGGACTCCGGAGAAGGTCATGTTCCACACGCCGTTGGTCCAGCCGCCGACGGAGCTGTCCCGGGTGTACCACTGCTGCTGGGAGTACGGGCCGACGGTGCCGTCGATCTTGGAGTCGGCGATGTAGCCGCCGGAGGCCCAGCCGTAGCCGTTCGGGGCGAGGTTGAGGCCGCCCTTGACGTGGATGCGGCGGAAGGGTGCCGCCTGCGCGACCGCCCAGCGGTCGGTGCCGTTGGACGGGGTGAGGGCGAAGTTCTCCGCCGAACGCCAGAAGTTCTGGGTGGCGTTGCCGTTGAACCAGCCGGCGTCGACCGTGACGTCACCGTTGATCTGGGTGTCGTCGGGGTTGAGGCCGAGCCCGGACAGCGAGGTGTAGAAGCCCAGTTGGGCGTTGATGCCGTTGTAGGTGCCGGGCTTGAGCAGGAACTGGTAGCGGCCGGTGCCGAACTGGTCGGACTCCTGCCGGGCGAAGACGTCGTCGAACTTCTGCTGGAGGTTCGGGGTGGAGGGGTCGACGACGATGACGTTCGGTCCGAGGTCGCCGCCGCCCTGGACCGGCGGGACACCGGTGGTGCCGGTGTGCACGGCGACCTCCCACAGCGAGTAGCCGTAGCCGGTGCCGCGGGCGGTGCCGAGGATCCGGACGTACCGGCCGGACCCGCCGACGTCGTACGACGCCGTGCCGCCGGACGCGCCGGTGACGCTCTTGAGGGTGCTCCAGCTCTGGCCGTCCGCGGAGGCCTGGATCTGGAAGTCCCTGGCGTAGGCGGCCTCCCAGTTCAGGTCCACCTTGCACAGGTCCCGGACGGCGCCGAGGTCGACCTGGAGCCACTGCGGGTCGGTGGCCTGGCTGGACCAGCGGGTGGCGGTGTCACCGTCGAAGGCGGCGGAGGCGGGCGTGCCGGCGTTCTCGGCCGAGGAGGCGGTGGCGGGCTTGCCCCGGGCGGCGTTGGCGGTGTCGCAGCCGGCCTGGCCGCCGTCCAGGCTGCCGAACACCTGGAACTCCCACAGCGAGTAGCCCCACTGGGTGGCCCGGTGGACGCCGAGCATCCGGACGTAGCGGCCGTGCCCGGACACGTCGAGCGTGTCGGCGCCGCCGTCGGACCCGGTGACGGACTTCAGGTCGGTCCAGGCGGTCCCGTCCGCCGAGATCTGGACCTTGTAGTCCTTGGCGTAGGCGGCCTCCCAGTCGAGGACCACGCGGGTGACCGAGGCGGAGGCGCCGAGGTCGACCCGGACCCACTGGTCGTCGGTGGCGGCCGAGGCCCAGCGGGTGGAAGTGTCGCCGTCGACGGCGAGGCCGGCGGCGGTTCCGGCGTTCTCCTGGGACGACGCGGTGGCCGTCCTGCCCTGGGACAGGGGGGTCTCGGCCGCGGTGGCCGAGGGGTGGGTGGCGGGGAGGGCGGTCAGCGCGGCCGTTGCGGCCAGCGCGACACCCAGGGATCTCCATCTCATTTCGGGCGGCTCCAGAGGTGGGCGGGGTCCACATGCCTGACCCCACGGCTTAGTTCATGTTTTGATTTAAGTGATGAACCAACCAGCCCACAAGACTCGGGAAGCGAAGAACTTCAATTGCCCCGCCGGCGGGGCGGGGTCCTGCCGGCCGGTGTCAGGCTCCGGCCGGCAGGAAGGACAGGGTCTGCTCGGCCGGGCCGCGGCCGTCGCCGAGGGAGCCCGCGGCGGCGGTCCAGGTGCGCGCCGGGCTGGTCTCGGCACGCCGGCCGGCGGCCGCGGAGAGGCCGAGGACGAGGCCGCTGTAGCGGTTGACCAGGCGGTGGGTGCCGGCCGGGGCGGGCAGCACGAACCACTGCTGTCCGGCGGCGGGTTTCCCGGACCGGGCCGCGGTGGCGGTGGGCCGGGCTCCCCAGGCGCGGCCGGCCGGCCGCGTGGAGTCGACGCCCAGCAGCCGGCCGGTCGCCGCGTTGACGACGGTGTAGGCGCCGTCGCCCGTGGGCGCGAACGACCACACGGCGCGCGCGGAGCCGGCGGACGGTGCCACGGAGGTGACGGCAAAGCCGCCGGACTCCTGGGCGAGGACGCGGCCGGTGCCGCCGGCGATGCGGTAGCGGCGGCCGGGGTCCACGGGCGGCGCGGCCGGCGCGGCGGAGTCGACGGTGAGATCGGCGTACTCGCCCGAGGAGCCGTGCGAGCAGCCGAAGGAGCAGTAGGCGCGGAAGGTCCGGCCGACGACGGACGAGCCGGTGCGGCTGACGGGGTCCAGGAACCAGCGGTACCAGGAGGCGGTGGTGTAGTCACCGGTGTCGCCGATGAGCCGCCACTTCTGGGTGGCGAGATCGTCGGTGGCGTACAGGTACTGCGGTGCGCCGCCGCTCTGGTCGACGGCCTGCGGGGTGCCGATGTACCGGCCGAGGTGGGCGTCGTAGGCGATGTTCAGCAGGAACAGCGGCGAGGTCGGGGGCATGTCGCCGGCCGCGATCTGCTCGGCGGCGGTGCCGGGGCGGGCCGGGTCGTACTCGGCGGAAACGGGCGGGTAGCCGGCGGGATGGCTCGCGTCGGCCGGGACGAGGGTGCTCTCCCGGCCGCCCGTGCCGGGCTGCGACCAGCTTCCGCCGTACCACTTGCGCCAGGAGCCCGGGGCCATCTTCGCGGCGATCGGGGCGCGGGCCACGTGGGCGTGGAACGCCTTCCAGCCGCCGTCCTTGTCGACGATCCGCGAGCCGTAGTAGACGTAGAAGTAGCCGGAGGCGGTGTCGACGAAGAGACGCTGGTCGCCGTCGCCGTAGGAGTACGTCTGGTGCGGGAAGGCCGTGGTGTCGCCGCGCCCGGTGCTGTACGGCGAGGTGAGCACGTGGTCCTCGATGGTCCAGGTGCGGCCCCGGTCGGTGGAGACGGCGTAGTCGATGGCGTCGTAGTGCAGCCCGTCGCCGAAGGGCTGCGGGGTGAACTCGTTGTGCACCAGGCCGTACCAGTCGCCGGTGTCCGGGTCGACCCACACCCCGGACAGGTCGCAGTAGTTGCGCTGCGTGTAGTGCGAGCCGCTCGGGGCGTACGTCGCCTCGCGTCCGGTGGGGCTGTTGTCGCACCGCCAGGTGGTGTCGTCGTTGCGGTCGGCGGGGTTGGCCGGGTCGGCCGCCTCGCTGAGGCTCCGGTCGAAGACGGCGGTGTCGAAGTCCCCGCCGGTGTAGAAGTCCCACACCCGGGGGTCGCCGGCGCCGTAGAGCGCGGCGGACTGCTGGTAGTGGAAGGTGCCGTCGCGGTCGAGGAACGGCGTGGCGGGGGTGTCGGTGGGGTGGGTGAACGGGACCGGGGTGCCCACGGTCACGGTGTAGCGGGCGTCGGCGGTCGACGCGGTGTGCGCGGGGGACGGGGTGTGCGCGGGGGACGGGGTGGCGCCGCCCAGGAGCAGGGTGACGGCGGCGGCCACGGCGCCGCCCGCTCGGCTCGACAGTCGCACGGAGAACTCCTCATCGCCGAAGGGCCGGTGACACGGAACGATGCGGTCCCGGCGGCGCCCCGGCCATGGACTCCCGTGCCGCGCCTCTTGCACTTTCGCGTGCGTCCCGCGACCCGGCCGGCCGGGCTCAGCGCGGCTCGGGCGGGACCGCGGACAGCGGGGTGTCCCAGGCCAGTTGGGCGAGGAGCCGCTCGTCGGGTCCGGCGGGGCGGGCCACGACGGGAGCCGGTCCGGACGGCGCGCGGGTGCCGCGGGACAGACCGCCGCTGACGGTGATGTTGCGCTCGGCCCGGGGCCGGCGGTGCCGCTCGTACGCCGCGTACGCGGCCGCCGGCTCCCGCAGGTCGCGCAGCGCCTTGGCCAGCACGACGGCGTCCTCCAGCGCCATCGAGGCGCCCTGGCCGGTGGCCGGGGACGCCGCGTGGGCCGCGTCGCCGACGAGCAGGACCCGCCCGGCGTGCCAGGGGGCACCCAGCGGCAGTTCGGTGGCGTTGGTGACCATGACCGCGCCGGCCGCCCCGACCAGCGCGGCGGCGGGCGTGGCGTCCGCGCGCAGCAGCGCCAGCAGCCGCTCGCGCGGGTCGGCGGACGGTCCGGCGGACGGTTCGGCGGACTGTTCAGCGAACGCCCCGGCGGACAGCGGCTCGCCGCCGGCGCGGGCGAACCAGTAGGTCTCCCCCGCCGGGGACACCGCGTACCCGAAGGCGGTCGCGCTGCCCCGCACCATGGTGATGGCGCCGTCCGGGCCGGGTGCGGGCGCGGTGCCGGGCGCGGCGGCGGTGTAGCCGTAGTAGACCCGCTGGCCCGCGTACACCGGCCGGACGCCCGGCAGCACCAGGCGGCGCACGGTCGAGTGCAGTCCGTCGGCCCCGACGAGCAGGTCCGCGGTGACGGTGGTGCCGTCGGCGCAGCGGGCGGTGACGCCGTCCGGGCCCTGCGCCACGGACACCAGCCGGACGCCGTGGCGCAGCGGGACGCCCCGCCGGACCGCCTCGGCCTGGAGGGCCGCGTTCAGCGTGCCCCGGCGCAGACAGCGGTAGCGCAGGGCCGGGTCGTCCGCCTCGCCGAGCGGCGTGTGTGCCACCTCGGTGCCCTGGTCGTCGAGCAGCCGCAGGGAAGTCAGCGGAAAACCGACGGCCGTGACGGCGTCCGTGGCGTCCAGTTCGGCCAGCGCCCGCATCCCGTTGCTTCCCAGGGTGAGGAAGGCGCCGATGTCCTCCGCCGTGTCCGGGTGGGCCTCCAGGACGGTGACGCCGAAACCGGCCTTGTGCAGCCCCAGGGCGGTCGCGGTGCCCGCGATCCCGCCGCCGACGACCAGTACCCTCATCGCGTCCGCTCCCCCGGCAGTGCTCGGACCCCTCGCGCGGCCCCTGGCGTGACCATCTAAGAACAGCGACGGCCGGACGGGGCCGGGATCCGGACAAGGCGGCCGGTGGCGATGCGGTGGCGACGGCGGCAGGCGCCGCGGTGAGCGGACGTGCGCGCGGTGGCTGCCACCGGACCGGCGTCGGCCCGTTCCCGGGTCGTGCGCCTCCCGCTCCCGGGGTGCGTCGAAAGGCCGGGCGGACCGGTCCCGGGACACGCTCCGTGACCGCCGTGCACCGGCACGCCCCCGTGTGCGAAGGATGATCGCCGGGGAAGTGGGTACGTCCCGGCCATGCGGGTGAGCGTGGTGGATGCGGGGTCGAACACGGTCCGGTTGGTGATCGCGGATGTGGAAGGCGGTGTTCCGCTGCCGGTGCACACCGTCAAGTGGAAGCTGCGCCTGTCCGAGGAGGCCGGTGCGGACGGTGTGATCACCGACGAGGCGGTGGAGCGTCTGGTCAAGGCGGTGGACGCGGCGGGCGTGGCGGCCCGCGAGTGGCACGCGGCGGGCCCGCTGGCGTTCGCGACCACGGTGGTCCGCACCGCTCCGAACCGCGACGAGGTGCTGCGCCGGGTGGCGGCCGGGACCGGCATCCGCATGTGCACCCTGCCCGGCGAGACGGAGGCCGAGCTGACGTTCCTGGCCGCCCGCCGCTGGCTGGGCTGGAAGGCGGGCCCGCTCGCGCTGCTGGACATCGGCGGCGGCTCGCTGGAGGTGGCGTTCGGACGGGGCCGGCTGCCCGACTTCGCCGCCTCACTGCCGCTCGGCGCCGGCCGGCTCACCCGGGAGCACCTGGCCGCCCAGGACCCGCCGGGCGCGGACGAGCTGAAGGTGCTGCGCCGCCGTATCCGCCACGAACTGCGGGACGTGGCCGCGCGGATCCGCTGGGAGGGCCCGCGCACCGCCGCCGTCACCTCCCGTACGTTCCAGCAGCTGGCCCGGCTGTGCGGGGCCGCGCCGGGCCGGTACGGCCCGTTCGTGGAGCGGGAGCTGGCCTGCCGGGACCTCGGCGAGGCGGTGCGCACGCTCGGCGCGCTGCCCGCGGCGGAGCGGGCCGGACTGCCCGGCATCTCCGCGCCGCGGGCCGCGCAGAGCCTGGCCGGGGCGGTGGTGGGGCACACCGCGCTGAAGCTGATGGGCCTGCCCCGGGCCGTCGTCTGCCCCTGGGCGATCCGCGAGGGCGTGCTGCTGCGCTATGCCGAGGACGGCGCCGACTGGTGGGCGGACGCCACCGCCGGCAGTGCGGCACCGCTCCCGGCGGCGGCCCTGCGCATCGCGAGCCCGCCGGCCTGACGGACCGGGTCCGGGGACCCGGTCAGGAGGCGTCCCGCAGGCGGGGCACGCAGCCGAACCAGTCCACCTCGTCCTCGTCGGTGGTGTAGCCCAGGCACCTGATGATCTTGTCGTGCAGGGTGCCGGTCCGCTCGACGCCTCCGTCCACGTAGTCGTTCTTGTGGTGGGGCTGTACGAGGGTGTCGATCTCGACGATGTACCAGCGGTGGTCCTGGTCCGGCACGTCGCAGTGGCGGGCGGTCAGGTTACGGCTGGGCCCTTCACTCCATATGGGGCGTTCGGCGCGATCGCAGTGGGCGCGGCCGGCGGCCTCGGCGGTAGCGGCGCCGGTGCCGAGCAGCGCGGCGGCGCCCGTGGCCACCGCGGCGCCGACGCCGCACAGGCGCGTGAGAGTGGGGTTCATCGTGGGGTCCTCCTACCGGCTGTGGTGACGGCCGGAATCGCCGTGTCACCTTGCCGTGATCGTCACACCGGCCGGCAGGCCCGGCCCGCCGGGCGGCGTCCCGGTCCCCCGACCCGGTGACTTCCGTGCTGCCAATGCAGCAGAGGCCCGTCAGCGATGCCGAGGTACGGGACCGTCAGCGATGCCGGTGTGCGGGACCGTCAGCGATGCCGGTGTGCGGGGCCGTCAGCCGGGCCGGTGTCCCAGCCGGTCCCCGCCCGGTGCCAGGTCCTGGGTGCCGATCACGGACAGCAGCTCCAGTTGGGCGGCTCCCTCGGTGCCGGGCGGGGCGCTGAACCACAGCAGGCGCTGCCGGCCGTCCTCGCTGAACAGGTTGTGGCAGTCCAGTTCGATGACGCCGAGCGAGGGATGCACGATCCGCTTGCGCTCGGTGCGGCGCAGGGCCACGTCCCGCTGCTCCCAGAGGGCGGCGAACTCCTCGCTGTGCCGGCGCAGCGCGGCCACCAGTTGGGTCACGTCGGCGTCCCTGGCGCGCCGGGCGGCGACCGCCTGGAGGTCGGCGGCGAACACCCGGGAGTGGTGCGGATGGTCCTCGGCCGGGTGCAGGGCGCGGGCGGCCGGGTCGGTGAACCAGCGGTACGCGAAGCTGCCGTCGAGTCCGCGTCCCAGCGGTGCCGGACCGAGGAGGGCGACGGCGAGCGCGTTCTGCGCGAGGGTTTCGTGCAGGTCGGTGATGATCCGGGCGGGCGTGGTGGTGAGCCGGTCCAGCAGGCCGAGCAGGGCGGGCTGCGGGTGTGCCGCGGGGCCGTGCGCGGTGGCCGGGAGCGGGCGTTCGGCCAGGTGGAAGAGGTGGTCGCGTTCGTCGCCGCTCAGCCGGAGGGCGCGGGCGAGCGCGGCCAGCACCTGTCCGGACGGCTGGGCGCCCCGGCCGCGCTCCAGCTCCGTGTAGTAGTCGGCGGACAGCCCGGCGAGCTGGGCGACCTCCTCGCGCCTGAGGCCGGGCACCCGGCGCCGGGGTCCGGTGGGCAGACCGGCGTCGGCGGGGCGGACCCGGTCACGCCGGGACTTCAGGAATGCGGCCAGCTCCGAATGGTTCACGCTCCCCATGGTCACGCCCGCGCGCCCGCGGAGCCAGGGGTTGCCGGCCCCAGGGTGCGGACAACCCTGGCCCGCGTCCGGCGCCCGGCCCACGCTGGAGGGGCACCGACCACCCCTCCGACCGGCAGGAACCCACCATGACCTCGCAGGACTCCACCCCGGCCCAGCAGCCCGCCACCTCCACCCAAGAACCCACCATCCACGAGCCCGCCGCCACGGCACCGGAGGCCACCCCGCGGCCGGCCGGAACGCGGCCCCCGGCCCGCGTCGCCGTCGTCACCGGCGGCTCGCGCGGCATCGGCCGGGAGACGGCGCGGCGGCTGGCCGCCGACGGGTACGCCGTGGTGGTCGGCTACGGCGGCGACCAGGAGGCGGCCGGCGCCGCCGTCGAGGAGGTGACCGCGGCGGGCGGCCGGGCGGTCGCCGTCCGCGCCGACGTGGCCGACGAGCAGCAGGTCGCCGCCCTGTTCCGGACCGCCGAGGCCGAGTACGGCGGGGTCGACGTCGTCGTGCACACGGCGGGCCGGATGCTGCTCGCGCCGATCGCCGAACTCGACCTCGCGGACCTGGACGAGCTGCACCGCGTCAACATCCGCGGCACCTTCGTCGTCGCCCGGGAGGCGGCCCGGGCCCTGCGCCCGGGCGGCGCGCTGATCACCTTCTCCACCTCCGTGGTGGGCCTGGCCTTCCCGTCCTACGGCGCCTACAGCGCGAGCAAGGGCGCGGTCGAGGCGCTCACCCTGGTGCTGGCGCGGGAGCTGCGCGGCCGGGACGTCACCGTCAACGCGGTGGCCCCGGGCCCCACGGCCACGGACATGTTCCTGGACGGCAAGGACGAGGAGACGGTCGCCCGGCTGGCCGCCCAGCCCCCGCTGGAGCGGCTGGGCACACCCGCCGACATCGCCGAGGTGGTGGCGTTCCTCGCCTCGCCGGCCGGCCACTGGGTCAACGGCCAGGTCGTCCGCGCCAACGGCGGCATCGTCTGAGCCCCGCGCCGGCGCGGTGACCGCCCCGCGGTATTGACATGTACCTGTGCCACCCCCGAGGCTTCGTGCGTGAAGTTGCTCGATTGAGGCTCGTTTCGAGCGTCTCCAAGCAATCTCGTCAGGACAGTCAATCCGCAAAGGTGCGAGGGGAGCTGTTCCGCCGTGCGAAGACTCCGACATCGGATGCCGTGGCCGGCCTGGGTACCGCTGGGGCTGGCGACCGCCCTGGCCGCGACCGTGCTGGCCGGTCCGGCACCCGCCGAGGCGGCGGCCACCGCCTCCGGCGCCGTACTCGATCCCGCGCAGACTCGCGCCGGCTGGCAGAGCCCGGTCTACGCCCGGGGCACCGGCGCCGGCCCCGAGAAGTGCCCCGCCGCGGCCGACGACCCCGACGGCAGGGTGTGCGACCGCTTCGACCTGACCGTCTCGGTGCCGGACGGCTACTGGGACGACAACCCCGAGGGCGGTGTCCCGCTGTCGATCGCCTGGGAGCACCCCTCGGACGACTTCGACCTGTACGTCTACGACGACCACGGCAAGCAGGTGGCGTCCGCCGCGGGCACCGCGGACCCCGAGGCCACGGTGATCCCGCGGGCCTCGGGGACGTACCACGTGCTCGTCGTGCCGTACGAGGTGCACGACGGCTCCTTCACCGGCACCGCCTACCTGCCCCGGACCACGGACGCCGGTGATCTCACGTCCTTCTCGGGCGGCCACGGCAGCTACACCGTCGGGGCCGGAGCCCTCACCGCCCGCGCCGACTTCCTGACGGACGGCCGGCTGCGGCTCCAGGCGGACCCGTCGGGCGCGCTGAGCGACCCGGCCGGCACCGCGATCGTGCGCGAGCGGCCGGCCCTCCAGCCGCGCACCTCGTCCTTCGACGCCGGCGACTACTACGGCGTCCGCGCGCCGGGAGCCGTGCTGCGCGTGTACAAGAAGCCGCTGCGGTTCGGGCTGTACCGGCCCGACAACCGCACCCGGATCTGGCAGGAGGACCGGCCGCTGCGCTGGTCGACCGGCGGGATGCGGCAGAGCCTCGCGCGCGGCGCCGGCGAGCAGTTCTTCGGCGGCGGCGAGCAGAACGGCTCCTTCTCGCACCGCGGCCGGACGGTGTACGTCGCCAACAGCTTCGACTGGAACGAGGGCGGCTACAACAACTCCCAGCCGTTCTACCTCTCCAGCGCGGGCTACGGCGTCTTCCGCAACACCTTCGCACCGGGCGTGTACACCTTCGGTTCGCCGGTGACGACCGGGCAGCAGGAACGGCGGTTCGACGCCTACTACTTCCTCGGCGACGCCAAGCAAGTGATCGGGAAGTACACGGCGTTGACGGGCAGGCCGTTCATGCCGCCGGTGTACGGCCTGGAGCCGGGCGACTCCGACTGCTATCTGCACAACGCCAACCGGGGCGAGCGGCACACCCTGGACGCGCTGAAGGTCGCCGACGGCTACACCGAGCACGGCATGCCGCTCGGCTGGATGCTGGTCAACGACGGCTACGGCTGCGGGTACGAGAACCTGGAGCAGACCGCCAAGGGCCTCCAGGACCACCACGCCCAGCTCGGCCTGTGGACCCAGGACGGCATCGGCACGCTCGCCGAGCAGGTCAGGGCGGGCCAGCGGGTGGCCAAGCTGGACGTGGCCTGGGTCGGCAACGGCTACAAGTTCGCACTGGACGCCTGCGACGCCGCCAAGAAGGGCATCGAGGACAACAGCGACGCCCGCGGCTTCGTGTGGCTGCCGGTGTCCTGGGCGGGCGCGCAGCGCTGCGGGGTGCTGTGGAGCGGCGACCAGAAGCTGTCCTGGGACTACATCCGCTGGCAGATCCCGGCCTACGCCGGCGCGACGATGTCCGGGATCGCCTACAACACCGGGGACGTGGGCAGCATCTACCGCCACGACGCCGAGATGTACACCCGCGACCTCCAGTGGAAGGCGTTCCTGCCGGCCGTCATGACGATGGACGGCTGGGCGAGCGACCTCACCACCGGCAAGCCCGCCGACCAGCAGCCGTGGCGCGACGGCGAGCCGTACACCTCGGTCAACCGCGCGTACCTCCAGCTCAAGGAGCGGCTGCTGCCGTACATGTACACGCTCTCCGCCGAGGCGGCGAAGACGGGAGTGGGGGCGGTGCGTCCGCTGTGGCTGGAGTACCCGGACGACCCGGCTACCCTGGGCCCCGCGGCGAAGTACGAGTTCCTGTCCGGTCCGGACTTCCTGGTCGCGCCGGTCTACGAGGACTCCGACACCCGCGACGGCATCTATCTGCCGAAGGGCACCTGGACGGACTACTGGACCGGGCGCACCTACGAGGGCCCGGTGACGCTGGACGGCTACCACGCCCCGCTGGAGACCCTGCCGCTGTTCGTGCGCGAGGGCGCGATCGTGCCCATGTGGCCGAAGGGCACGACCAGTTGGCAGAC
Source organism: Streptomyces sp. NPDC027672 (assembly GCF_055566335.1). Classification (NCBI taxonomy): domain Bacteria; kingdom Bacillati; phylum Actinomycetota; class Actinomycetes; order Kitasatosporales; family Streptomycetaceae; genus Streptomyces; species Streptomyces sp. NPDC027672. Next base: position 129,202 of record NZ_JBVHSO010000002.1, read on the forward strand.
CCGCGACCGGCACGAGCTGGACTGGGACCTGTACCCGGCGGCGCGCGGCACCAGCCGCTACACGCTGTACGAGGACGACGGCGTGACGCGTGACTTCGCCCGGGGCGCCGCGGCCACGCAGCCGGTGTCGGTGCGCGCCGACGCCCGGGGCACGACCGTGACGGCCGGCGCGAGCCGGGGCGCGTACACGGGCAAGGCGGACGCGCGGGCGTACCGGTTCACCGTGCACGGCACCCAGACGCCCGCCCGGGTGCTGCTCGACGGGCGTCCGCTGCCGGCCGGCGCCTGGTCGTACGACGCGGACACCCGCGTGACGACCGTGCTCACCCCGCGGCTGCCGCTCGACCGGGGCTTCACCCTGCGACTGGTCGACCGGAGGTAAAGGAATCGTATGGTCTAGTCCAAAGACTCGGTTGGTCTAGTCCAACTTATTGACGTGACCGCAACAGCTCCCGGAGGGTGGGGCTCCCCGTTCGGGGTCCCCATCCTCTGGAGGCACGCATGAGACGTCTTCGGGCATGTCTGGGCGCGGCGGCGGCCGTCACCCTCGCCGCGGCCGGCGCCACCGCGCTGCTCGCCGGCAACGCCTCGGGCGCGACCACCGCGCTCGACAACCGCTGGTACGCCGCCGCTCCCTACCTGATGCCGCAGGACAACGACCCGCCGGACGCGGGTGCCATCATGGACGCCACCGGTCTGAAGGCGTTCCAGCTCGCCTTCGTCCTGGCACCCAACGGCGGCGGCTGCACACCGACTTGGGACGGCACGGCACCGGTCGGCTCGGACACCGCCGTACGGTCGGTGATCGACGCCATCCGGGCCAAGGGCGGCGACGTCTCGGTCTCCATCGGCGGCTACGGCGGCACCAAGCTGGGGCAGGCCTGCGCGGACCCGGCCGCCACGGCGGCGGCCTACCAGCAGGTCATCACCAAGTACGGGCTGCACGCCATCGACTTCGACCTGGAGGAGCCGGAGTACGAGAACACCGCGGCCATCCACAACGAGATCGGCGCGGCGAAGATCCTCCAGCAGAACAACCCCGGTCTGTACGTCTCCGTGACCACGGCCGGCACGGCGGACGGAACCGGCTGGTTCGGCAAGCAGATGCTGCTGGAGGCCAAGGCGCAGGGCTTCACCCCGAACAACTTCTCCATCATGCCGTTCGACGGCGGCTTCAACAACGCGGCGAGCCAGACCAGCGCGCTCACCAAGTTCAACGCGGTCCTGCAGTCCACCTTCGGCTGGGACGAGGCGACCGCCTACGCCCACGAGGGCTTCTCGGGCATGAACGGCCGCAGCGACACCGGCGAGTACTTCACGCAGGCCGACTTCCAGACCGTCCTCGACTACGCCACCGGCCACCACATGGACCGGTTCACGTTCTGGTCGCTCAACCGCGACCGGCAGTGCAGCCCGCCCGACAACGGCGGCCGCACCTCCGGCACCTGCTCCAGCGTGGCGCAGAGCCCCTGGGACTTCGCCAAGTACTCGGTGAAGTTCGCCGGCGTCACCCCGCCGACCACCCCGCCCACGCCCACGCCGACTCCCACGCCGACCCCGACCCCGGGCTCCTGCAAGCCGGCCTGGAGCGCGGCGACGGCGTACACCTCCGGCACCGAGGTCTCCTACGGCAAGCACAACTGGAAGGCCAAGTGGTGGACCCAGAACGAGACGCCCGGCGCCTCGCAGTGGGGACCCTGGCAGGACGAGGGCGCCTGCTGAGCCCGCACCGGTCCTGACCTGCCGCGAGCACCCGGCGCCGGGACGCCGGCACCCGGCCCGACCTGCGCGACTGGTGCGAACGGCGGGACGGTCGTAGCGTCGGGTGCACGCGGTCGGACCAAGCACGACGGGCGGGAGCGGCCATGCGCGGATCACTGGTGAGAACGGCGGTCACCCTGGCGGCGGGGACCCTGCTGACGGCGGCCGTGACCACGGGCTCGGCCGGTGCGCCGGCCGGCGCCGCCCCGTCCCGCCACGGCCACACGGCGCGGCCCGTCCTGGTCGACTGCCGGTGGCAGCGCACGGTCCGCCCCGGCGACTTCCTGCTGGCCTGCGGCGACGGCAACAGCCGCCTCACCGACCTGAGCTGGTCCGAGTGGAACCGGGGCGAGGCGACGGCCGTGGGGACGAACGTGGTCAACGACTGCCGGCCGTACTGCGCGGCCGGCACCTTCCGCGCCTACCCGGTGACCGTCCGGCTCGACGGCCCGGAGCCGTGGCGGAACCACCCCGGCCTGCGGCACTACACCCGGATCAGCCTCACCTACCCGGGCGACCGCCCGGCGGGCTACCGGCACGTCATGACCTACCCGCTCTGGGACTGACCCGCCCCGGCCCCGCGCCGCCCGTCCCGCGGGACGCGGCCGGGGCCCGGCGGTCCGCGGCACACCGGTGCGGCCGGGGCCCGACGGCTCCTGGGACACCAGTGCGGCCGGGGCCCGACGCCCCTGAGACACCGGTGCGGCCGGCCGGCACCCCGGCACCGCCGCCCGGCGGGCCCGCGTGGTCCGCGCGGGCGATCCCGCGGCCCGGCTCCCGCCACCGGCGGCCCGCCGCCCTCATGTTGGTGTGACCCCGCACGCCGGCGCCCCGCGCGCCGACCGGAAAGAGGTCACATGCCCCGACGCCCCCGCCTGACCGGTGCCGCCACGGCCGCGCTCGCGCTCGGCCTCGTCGCCGCCGCGCCCGCCGCCGGCCCCGAGCCGCCCGTCACCGACGCGCGCATCGTCGCCCGCTTCGACCCGGCCGCCGGGCAGACGGCCGAGAACATCGCGCTCGAACCCGACGGCTCCGCCGACCTCACCTTCGCGTACGCCCGTACGGTCGCCCACGTGAGCCTCGACGGGACCACCACCACCCGCGCGACCCTGCCGGTCGTGGCACACCCGGCCACGCCCCGTCTGCGCCGCGCCGTCGTCACCGGCATCGCCCGCGCCCACGACGGCACGCTGTACGTCAACTACGCCACCGGCACCAGCGCCACCGGCATCTGGCGCCTCTCCCCCGGCGGCGGCCCGCCCGTGCGGATCGCCCGGCTGCCGGCCGACGGCTTCCCCAACGGGCTGGCCCTGGACGAGCGCCGGGGCGTGCTCTACGTCGCCGACTCGGTGCGCGGCACCGTCTGGCGCGTGCCCGGGTCGGGCGGCCCGGCGGTCGCCTGGGCCCGCCGGACGGAGCTGGAGCCGTCCCGCGCCGGCAGCCTCGGCGCCAACGGCGTCAAGGTCCACCGCGGCGCCGTGTGGGTGTCGAACTCCGACCGGGGCACGCTGCTGCGCCTCCCCGTCCGCGACGACGGCTCCGCCGGTCCGCCGGAGACCCGGGCGACCGGACTCGACGGCGTCGACGACTTCTGCTTCGCCGGCACCGGCCGCACCGTCCTGGCCGCGCTGGACGGCGGCCAGGTGGTGCTGGTCGGGCGCGACGGCAGCCGCGCGGCCGTCCTCGGCGAGGCGGACGGGCTGTCCGGCCCGACCTCCGTCGCCGTACGCGGCCGGACGGTCTACGTGCCCAGCGCCGCCTACCGGACCCGGCGGGCCCCGAACCTGGTCCTGGCCCGGCTGCGGTACCCCTCCGGCCGGCTGTAGGCGAGGCGCCGGCCGGCCGCGGCGGGGCCGCGCGCCCGGCCCGCCCGGCACGCCGGGCGGGGCCGGGCGGGCCGGGCGGGCAGGTCACGCCGGACGTGCCGGGCGGCGGTCGTGGGTCAGGCGATCTCCACCAGCAGGTCGCCGCCCTCCACCTGCTGGACGCGGTGGACGGCCAGCCGGGAGACGCGGCCCGCCTTCGCGGCGGTGATCGCGGCCTCCATCTTCATCGCCTCGATGGTGGCGACCGTGGCGCCCGCCTCGACCTCGTCGCCCTCGGCCACGGCCAGGGTCACCACTCCGGCGAACGGGGCGGCCACCTGGCCCGGGTCGGTGCGGTCGGCCTTCTGGGTCGCCGGGATGTCGGAGGCGACGGCCCGGTCCCGGACCTGGATGGGCCGAAGCTGCCCGTTGAGCGTGGACATCACCGTGCGCATGCCCCGCTCGTCGGCCTCGCCGATCGCCTGCAGCTCGATCAGCAGCCGGACACCGGGCTCCAGGTCGACGGCGTACTCCTTGCCGGGGCGCAGGCCGTAGAAGAACGCCTTGCTGTCCAGCACGCTGGTGTCGCCGTAGCTGTGCCGGTGGGTGTCGAACTCGCGGGCCGGGCCGGGGAACAGCAGCCGGTTGAGGGTGGCCCGCGGGTCCTTGGCCAGTCCCTCGCGGTCCTCGGCGGACAGCTCGGGGGCGGGCCTGGCCTCGGCCCGGCCCCGGAGTGCCTTGGTGCGGAACGGCTCCGGCCAGCCGCCGGGCGGGGTGCCCAGCTCACCGCGGAGGAAGCCGATCACCGAGTCCGGGATGTCGAACCGGTCCGGGGTCTCCTCGAAGGCGTCCGGGGAGACCCCGGCGCCGACCAGGTGCAGGGCCAGGTCGCCGACCACCTTGGAGGACGGGGTGACCTTGACCAGGCGGCCGAGGATGCGGTCGGCGGCGGCGTACATCGCCTCGATGTCCTCGAAGCGGTCGCCGAGCCCGAGGGCGACGGCCTGGGTGCGCAGGTTGGAGAGCTGGCCGCCGGGGATCTCGTGGTGGTAGACGCGGCCGGTCGGCGCGGCGAGGCCCGCCTCGAACGGCGCGTAGATCCGGCGCACGCCCTCCCAGTACGGCTCCAGGTCGCCGACCGCCTGGAGGTCCAGGCCGGTGGGCCGGTCGGAGTGATCGGTGGCGGCGACGAGCGCGGACAGCGACGGCTGCGAGGTCGTACCGGCCATGGAGGCCACCGCGCCGTCGACCGCGTCCGCGCCGGCCTGGATCGCGGCGAGGTAGGTGGCGAGCTGGCCGCCCGCGGTGTCGTGGGTGTGCAGGTGCACCGGCAGGTCGAACTCGCGGCGCAGCGCCGAGACCAGCTTGGCCGCGGCGGGGGCGCGCAGCAGTCCGGCCATGTCCTTGACGGCGAGGACGTGGGCACCGGCCGCGACGATCCGCTCGGCCAGGCGCAGGTAGTAGTCCAGGGTGTAGAGCCGTTCGGCCGGGTCGTTCAGGTCGGCGGTGTAGCAGAGGGCCACCTCGGCGACCGCCGTGCCCGTCTCGCGTACGGCGTCGATGGCGGGGCGCATCTGTTCCACGTCGTTGAGGGCGTCGAAGACGCGGAAGATGTCGATGCCGCCGGCGGCGGCCTCCCGCACGAAGGCGTCGGTCACCTCGGTCGGGTACGGCGTGTAGCCGACGGTGTTGCGGCCGCGCAGCAGCATCTGCAGGCAGATGTTCGGCACCGCCTCGCGCAGCGCGGCCAGCCGTTCCCAGGGGTCCTCGGCGAGGAAGCGCAGCGCGACGTCGTAGGTGGCGCCGCCCCAGCACTCCAGGGAGAGCAGTTGCGGCAGGGTGCGGGCGACGGCCGGGGCGACGGCGAGCAGGTCCCTGGTGCGCACCCGGGTGGCGAGCAGGGACTGGTGGGCGTCGCGGAAGGTGGTGTCGGTGACGCCGATGGTCGGCGAGTCGCGCAGGTGCCGGGCGAAGCCCTCGGGGCCGAGGTCCGCCAGGAGCTGCCGGGATCCGGCGGGCGGTGCGCCGGCGGGCAGCGGCGGCAGCTTGGTCAGCGGGTCGGGCAGGCCGGGCCGTTCGCCGTGCGGCTTGTTGACGGTGACGTCGGCGAGGTAGGTGAGCAGCTTGGTGCCGCGGTCGGCGGAGTGCCGGGCGGTGAGCAGTTGCGGGCGCTGCTCGATGAACGCGGTGGTGACCCGGCCCGCCTGGAAGTCCGGGTCGTCCAGGACGGCCTGGAGGAACGGGATGTTGGTGGCCACGCCGCGGATGCGGAACTCGGCGACCGCGCGCCGGGCCCGGCCGATGGCGGCCTGGAAGTCCCGGCCCCGGCAGGTGAGCTTGACCAGCATCGAGTCGAAGTGCGCGCTGATCTCCGTACCGGCGTGGGTGGTGCCGCCGTCGAGCCGGATGCCGGAGCCGCCCGGGGAGCGGTAGGCGCTGATGCGGCCGGTGTCCGGGCGGAAGCCGTTGGCGGGGTCCTCGGTGGTGATCCGGCACTGCAGGGCGGCGCCGCGCAGGGTGACGGCGTCCTGGGTGAGGCCGAGGTCGGCGAGGGTCTCGCCGGCGGCGATGCGGAGCTGGGCCTGGACCAGGTCGACGTCGGTGACCTCCTCGGTCACGGTGTGCTCGACCTGGATGCGCGGGTTCATCTCGATGAAGACGTGGTTGCCTTCGCGGTCCAGCAGGAATTCGACCGTGCCGGCGTTGCGGTAGCCGATCTCGCGGGCGAAGCGGACCGCGTCGGCGCAGATCCGGTCGCGCAGTCCCGGGTCCAGGTTGGGCGCCGGGGCCAGCTCGATGACCTTCTGGTGGCGGCGCTGCACCGAGCAGTCGCGCTCGAAGAGGTGGATGACCCCGCCCTCGCCGTCGGCGAGGATCTGCACCTCGATGTGGCGGGGCTCGACGACGGCCTTCTCCAGGAAGACGGTCGGGTCGCCGAAGGCGGAGGCGGCCTCGCGGGAGGCGGCCTCGATGGACTCGCGCAGCCGGGCCGGGTCCGTCACCCGGCGCATCCCGCGTCCGCCGCCGCCCGCGACCGCCTTGACGAAGACGGGGAAGCCGATGTCCCCGGCGGCGCGCGCCAGTTCGTCCACGTCGGTGGAGGGCGGGCAGGAGCCGAGGACGGGCACGCCGGCCGCGCGGGCGGCGGCGACCGCGCGGGCCTTGTTGCCGGTCAGCTCCAGCGTGTCCGCGCCGGGCCCGACGAAGGTGATGCCCGCCTCCTCGCAGGCGCGGGCCAGCGCGGGGTTCTCGGACAGGAAGCCGTAGCCCGGGTAGACGGCGTCGGCGCCGGCCCGGCGGGCGGCGGCCACGATCTCCTCGACGGAGAGGTAGGCCCGCACCGGGTGGCCCGGCTCGCCGATCTCGTACGCCTCGTCGGCCTTCAGCCGGTGCAGCGAGTTGCGGTCCTCGTGCGGGAACACGGCGACCGTGCGCGCGCCGAGTTCGTAGCCCGCCCGGAACGCCCGGATGGCGATCTCTCCACGGTTGGCGACCAGCACCTTGCGGAACATCATGGATTCCCTTCAGCTGCCTGCCCGGCGACGAACACCCTGGTGTCGGCCCGCCCTGCCGTACTCGCGGACACCCTAGGGTCTGACCGTAGGGGGCACGGTGCGAAAACCGTCACACCGACAGGGTGTGCGGCGCCACAGATCACCGAGAGGTGATCTTCGCCCCGTTTGCTCCGTGCCCGGATCCGGGCTTCCCGGCCTGACCGACCGTCCGCTTTCGGGAAGATGCCTGGACTCTTTCTATTTGGATCACGAATTCTCGTATAGTGACCGCAACTTCACCTGCAGTGTCACGTCTCCCAGCCGTATGAGGACCAGACCGGACCGATGACCGCGCCTACGCAACCCGGCGACCGACCCACCCTCCGTACGTTCGTCTCCGCCCTCGCCGTGACCGGTGTGCTGTCGGCGCTCGCGGTCTGCGCGGCCGTGGCGGTGGCACCGGGGCCGGCGCACACCACCGTCGTCCGGGGCGGGGCCGCGGCGGCGGTCCTGCTCAGCGTGGCGGTGGCCACGGCCGCGCACGCCCGGCGCACCGCGCGCGACGCCCGGCGCCGGCTGGAGGAGGTCACCCAGGACATCGGACGGCTGCTCCAGCAGCAGGCCCGTACGACCGAGGAGGCGCGCCAGGAGCAGCACCGGCTCATCGACGAACTCGCCCGGCAGCGGGCCGAGTTCACGGAGTCGTTCGCGGCCGAGCGGGACCGGCTGGCGGCGGAGGGCGCCCGGGAGCTGGAACGGCTCCGGCAGGACAACGCCCGGCTGGCGGCCGAGGCGGAGCGGGCCCGGCGGGAGCGGGCGGCCGCGATCTCCGCGACCTCCAACGCCGCCGCCCGGATGCAGGCGCTCGCCACGGCCACGCTCGCCGACCTGCGGGCCATGGAGGACCGGCACACCGACGAGGACGTGCTGGCCGATCTGCTCCACCTCGACCACCGCACCGCGCAGGCCGGCCGGCTCGCGGACTCCATCGCCGTGCTCACCGGGGCGCGTTCGGGCCGCCGCTGGGCGCGTCCGATCGGGATGGAGTCGATCCTGCGCGGCGCGATGGGCCGGATCGCCGGTTACCGGCGGGTGCGGGTGCACTCGGTCAGCGAGACCGCCGTCGCCGGGCACGCCGCCGAGGGCGTGATGCACGCGCTCGCCGAACTCCTCGACAACGCGGCGAACTTCTCGCCGCCGACGGCCGAGGTGCACGTCTATGTGGAGGAGGTGCCGGCCGGGGTCATCGTGTCGGTGGAGGACAGCGGCCTGGTGATGGGCGAGGTGCAACTGCGCCGCGCCGAGCGGGCGGTCTCCGGAGACGCCTCCGAGCTGGGCGGTCTGACCGGCACCCGGCTCGGGCTCGCGGTGGTCGGCCGGCTGGCCCGCAAGCACGGGCTGAAGGTGTCGTTCCGGCCGTCGGCGCGCGGCGGCACGGGCGTGCTGATGCTCGTCCCGCAGGACATCCTGAGCAGCCCGGCCGCGGCCGTGGCCGCGCCGCCCGCCGCCGCCCCGCGTTCCCCGGGCGCCTCGCCCGCACCGGCACCGGCCGCCGAGGCGGCCCCCGCCCCCGAGTCCGCTCCCCCGCCGGAACACGGCCCGGCCGGGCTGCCCAAGCGGCGCCGGGGCCGTACGCTCGCCGAGGCCGAGCGCGCCCGGTCCGCGTCCGGCACCGGGTCCCGCACCGCGCCGACGGCCGAGGAGAGCAGGACCCGCGTCGCCCGCTTCAGCAGCTTCCGCCAGGCCGTCCGCCCGTCCAGCCCGCCGAACGGCCGCTCAGCCGCCACACCGGCCGCCCCGACGAGCGGCGGCACCGGTGCCACACCGGCCGCCCCGACGAGCGGCCGACCGGGCGCCGCGCCCACCACACCGGCCGGTGACGGGCCCAGCACCCCGAACACCAACCCCTCGGTCGATGCCTCGCACGCGCCGGTGCCGGACGGCCTCGCCGCCACACCCGTGCGCGGCACCGCGTGGGACGGCGGCGAGGGCACGGCCCACACGCCGGACGCCCGGGCCGCGGACGCGCGCCCCCCGGCGTCCCCGTCCCGCCCCGCACCCGGCGCCCGAGCCGCCGTACCCTCCCCGCACCAGGCACCCGGCGACCAGACGGCCGTACCCTCCGCGCACCCCGCACCCGGCGGCCAGGCGGCCGTGCCCTCTTCGCACCAGGAACCCGGCCAGGCGGCCGGGCCGGGCACCGCAGCCGGTGACCAGGCCGCCGCCGGTCGCCACCCGCATCTCCCCTCGGACACCCACCCGCACACGCACCCGGAAGGCGACACCACTTCATGACCGGCCCGACCACCGCCGACGACACGCTCACCTGGCTCCTGGAGGGCCTGCTGGAGAGGACCCCGGGCGCCCGGCACGCGCTCGTGCTGTCCCGGGACGGGCTGAAGCTGTGCCGGACGCCCGAGCTGAGCGTCGACCAGGCCGACCAGCTCGCCGCGATCGCCGCCGGCATCCAGTCGCTGTCGCACGGCGCGTCCGTGGAGTTCGGCGACGGCAGCGGTGGCGTGCGCTCGGCGATGACGGAGTTCTACGGCGGTGTGCTGTTCATCGTGGAGGCCGGCGCCGGCGCCCATCTGGCCGTGATCACCACCGAGGACGCGGACGCCGGTGTCGTCGGGCACAACATGAGCGAACTGGTGGAGCAGCTCGGCGAGCACCTGACCGCTCCGCCCCGCACCTCATGAGCGGACCCGGCGGGCACCGGCCGGGCCGGGACGACGCCCCGGACCGGCTGTACACCATCACCCAGGGCCGCAGCCGGACCGACCCGGACAACCCTTTCGACCTGGTCACCCTGGTGGTCGCCGAGTCGGAGCCGACGACCGGCATGCAGTCCGAGCACGTGGCGATCCTGGAGCTGACCCGCTCGCCCACCTCGGTGGTGGAGATCGCCGCCGAGCTGCGGCTGCCCGTGGGCATCACCAAGGTGCTGCTCTCCGACCTGCTGGCGGCGGGCCGCGTCAGCGCGCGGCATCCGCGCCCGCCGGCCATAACCGATCCCGACATCCTGGAGCAGGTGCTCGTTGGACTCCGCAATCTCTGACGCGCGCACCCCGTTGGGTGCCTCCGCCGACCAAGGCTTCAAGATCGTGGTCGTGGGCGGCTTCGGCGTCGGCAAGACGACGCTGGTCCGCTCGGTCAGCGAGATCCGTCCCCTCAACACCGAGGAGACGATGACGCAGGCCGGCGAGACGGTCGACGACATCGGCCAGGTGCGCGGCAAGACCGCCACCACGGTGGCCTTCGACTTCGGCCGGATCACGCTGGACGCGCGCAAGGTGCTGTACCTGTTCGGAGCGCCGGGCCAGGAGCGGTTCTGGTTCCTGTGGGACCGGCTGTTCTCCGGCACGCTCGGCGCGGTGGTCCTGGTGGACACGCGGCGCATCGACGACTCCTGGTACGCCATCGACCGGCTGGAGCACCACGGCACGCCGTTCATCGTGGCCTGCAACGACTTCGGCGGCCCGGTCCGGGCCGGCGCGGACGTCCGCGAGGCCCTCGACCTGGACCCGCACGTGCCGCTGATCGACTGCGACGCCCGCTCCCGGGAGTCGTCCAAACAGGTGCTGATCACGCTGGTGCAGCATGTGAAGAACCGGTACGCCGACCCGTCCGCGCGGGCGGGCCTGCCCCGACAGGAGTTCGTGTGACCACCCCCGACGCCGTCCCGCTCAGCGGACCCAGGTTCCAGACCGAACCCGCCCGCCTGTACCGGGAGATGCGGCGCGACCACGGCGCCGTGGTGCCGGTAGTGCTCGACGGCGGCATCCCGGCCTGGCTGGTGCTCGGCTACCGCGAGCTGCACCAGGTCACCGGCGATCCGGTGCTGTTCAGCCGGGACTCGGACCTGTGGAACCAGTGGGAGAACATCCCGGCGGACTGGCCGCTGCTGCCGATGATCGGGCGCAAGCAGCCGTCGATCCTGTACACGGTCGGCGAACGGCACCGGCAGCGCGCGGCGATGATCAGCAACGCGCTGGAGGAGGTGGACGCGTTCGAACTGCGCGCGCACGCCGAGCGGTTCGCGGACGAGCTGATCGACGCGCTGTGCAGCGCGGGCGAGGCCGATCTGATCGCGCAGTACGCGATGCTGCTGCCGGTGCGGGTGCTGGCCCGGCTCTACGGCGTCCCGGACGAGGACGGCCCGGGTCTGGTCACCGCCCTCAACGACATGATCGACGGCCGGGAGCGGGCGCTGGCCGGGCAGGCGCATCTGGCCGGTTCCATGGCGCGGCTGGTCGCCGACCGGCGCAAGGAGCCCGCGGACGACGTGGTCTCCCGGATGCTCGCCGACGAGGGCGGGTTCGGCGACGAGGAGATCGTGCAGGACCTGATGGTGATGATGGCGGCCGGGCACCAGCCGACCGCCGACTGGATCGGCAACTCGCTGCGGCTGATGCTGACCGACGAGCGGTTCGCGGCCTCCCTGTTCGGCGGCCGGCACAGCGTCGCGGAGGCGATGAACGAGGTGCTGTGGGAGGACACGCCCACACAGAACGTGGCGGGCCGCTGGGCCGCCCGCGACACCCACCTCGGCGGCCGGCGGATCGGGGCCGGCGATCTGCTGCTGCTCGGTCTCCAGGGCGCCAACTCCGACCCGCAGGTGCGGACCGACGCCTCGGCGCTGACCGGCGGCAACAGCGCGCACTTCTCCTTCGGGCACGGCGAGCACCGCTGCCCGTTCCCCGCGCAGGAGGTCGCCGAGGTGATCGCGCGGACCGGCATCGAGGTGGTGCTTGACCGGCTCCCGGACATCGATCTGGCGGTGCCCGCCGACTCCCTCGCCCGCCGGCCCTCGCCCTGGCTGAGAGGACTGACCAGACTTCCCGTGCGGTTCACCCCCGTACCCACCCGCTGATCGCGCGCCGCCCCGGCCGGTGAGCGGTGCGGCCGGGGCCCGGGGACCGTCCCCGGACCGGCGCCGTACCGCCGCACTCCGACCCCCGACTGGGAGGCACGTCACGATGACGACCGGTACCGAAGCACCCCGCATCGTCCTGGATCCCTTCGTCACCGACCTGGACGCCGAGAGCGCGGCGCTGCGCGCGGCCGGTCCGCTCGCCGCCGTGGAGCTGCCGGGCGGTGTCCCGGTGTGGGCCGTCACCCACCACGCCGAGGCGAAGGCGCTGCTCACCGATCCGCGCCTGGTGAAGGACATCAACGTGTGGGGTGCCTGGCAGCGCGGGGAGATACCCGCCGACTGGCCGCTGATCGGCCTGGCCAACCCGGGCCGCTCGATGCTCACGGTCGACGGCGCCGACCACCGCCGGCTGCGCGCCCTGGTCGCGCAGGCGCTCACCCCGCGCCGGGTGGAGCGGCTGCGGGAGCGGATCGAGCACCTCACCGAGGGGCTGCTGGACGCGCTGCCCGCGGACGGCGGGGTGGTCGACCTGAAGGCGGCCTTCGCCTACCCGCTGCCCATGTACGTCGTCGCCGACCTCATGGGGATCGAGGAGGCCCGGCTGCCCCGGCTGAAGACGCTGTTCGAGAAGTTCTTCTCCACCCAGACCCCGCCCGCCGAGGTGCTCGCGACCCTCACCGAGCTGGCGGGGATCATGGCGGCGACGGTGGCGGCGAAGCGGGCCGAGCCCGGTGACGACCTGACCAGCGCGCTGATCCTGGCCTCGCAGGACGGCGACCGGCTCACGGACGAGGAGATCGTCTCCACGCTCCAGCTGATGGTGGCGGCCGGCCACGAGACGACGATCTCGCTCATCGTCAACGCCGTCGTCAACCTCTCCGCCCACCCCGGGCAGCGCGATCTGGTGCTGTCCGGGAAGGCCGAGTGGTCGGCGGTGATCGAGGAGACCCTGCGCTACTCGACGCCCACCTCGCACGTCCTGATCCGGTTCGCGACCGAGGACGTGCCGGTCGGCGACCAGGTGATCCCGGCCGGGGACGCGCTGATCGTGTCGTACGGCGCGATCGGCCGCGACGAGAACGCGCACGGTCCGACCGCCGGGGAGTTCGACCTCACCCGCGAGCCGGTCAACCGGCACATCTCCTTCGGTCACGGCCCGCACGTCTGCCCCGGTGCGGCCCTGTCCCGGCTGGAGGCGGGTGTCGCCCTGCCGGCGCTCTACGCCCGGTTCCCCGGGCTGGACCTGGCGGTCCCTGCGGCAGAGCTGCGCAACAAGCCGGTGGTGACGCAGAACGACCTGTACGAGCTGCCGGTGCGCCTGAACCCGTGACCGCGCCGTCCCGGGAGCCCCGGCCGGCACCGGCCCGGCCGGGGCTCTCGCCCACAAGGCGCCCCAGGCGGGGTGAGCGTCCCTTGTGGCGGCCCGGGAACCGTAGGAGAGTGACCGCCGGCGTGGAAGAACGCACCGTCCAGTGAGAGGGAAACCGCATGGCCACCGAGGAGTCCGACCCGCCCGAGGACGCGGATTTCCGGCGCGTGGACTCGCTGGCGCGGGAGATCTTCTCCGACGTGGCCAACAAGTGGGCGTTCCTGATCATCGAGGCACTCGGTGAACGCACGCTCCGGTTCAGCGAGTTGCGCGACGCGGTCGAGGGCGTCAGCCACAAGGTGCTCACCCAGAACCTGCGCATGCTGGAGCGCAACGGCCTGGTCAGGCGTCAGGTGCACCCCACCGTCCCGCCACGGGTCGACTACACCCTCACCGGCCCCGGCCAGGGTCTGCGCGCCACCGTCCACGGCATGTGTGCGTGGACCCGCCGGCACCTGGGCGCCATCGAGGCCGCCCGCCACCACTTCCACGCCTGACGTGCGGTCCGCCGGGGCATCCGCCCGCCCGGCTTGACTTCGAGAGCGCTCGAACCCGTAGCGTCACGGCCGGTGCGCGGGGGATGCGCGTGCCCGGTCCTTCCCACGGGATGCCGGGTGCCCGGATCCGTCGCTAGATGGAAGCAGTCCCTCGCGCCCGGAGAAGGACGGACCAGCTCACGGAAGGAACTTCCATGCACCAGCGCAGCCTGCGGGAACTCCAGGTATCGGCCATCGGACTCGGATGCATGGGGATGTCCGCTTTCTACGGCTCCGCCGACCGGGCCGAAGGCATCGCCACCATCCGGCGCGCCCTCGACCTCGGCGTCGACTTCCTGGACACCGCGCAGCTCTACGGCCCGCTCACCAACGAGTCGCTGGTCGGGGAGGCGGTCAAGGGACGCCGCGACGAGTATGTGATCGCGACGAAGTTCAACTACCGGATGGACGACGCCGTACCCGGCGACATCAGCACGATCGGCCCGCAGGACGGCTCCGCCGAGCATGTGCGCAGCTCGGTGCACGGCTCGCTGCGGCGCCTGGGCACCGACCACATCGACCTGTACTACCAGCACCGTGTCGACCCCGAGGTGCCCATCGAGGAGACGGTCGGCGCGCTGGGCGAGCTGGTCGCCGAGGGCAAGGTGCGCTACATCGGGCTGAGCGAGGCGAGCGCGGAGACCATCCGGCGCGCCCACGCCGTCCATCCGGTCACGGCGGTGCAGAGCGAGTACTCGCTGTGGACGCGGGACGTGGAGGCCGAGGTGCTGCCCGCCTGCCGGGAGCTGGGCATCGGCTTCGTGCCGTACTCGCCGCTCGGCCGCGGTTTCCTCGCGGGCCGGTTCTCCTCGCCGGACGAGCTGGACCCGAACGACTTCCGCCGGACGAACCCGCGCTTCACGGACGCCAACCTGGAGGCGAACCGGCGGCTGGCGGAGAAGGTGAAGGAGATCGCCGCGGAGAAGGACGTCACCCCGGCCCAGCTCGCCATCGCCTGGGTGCTGGCCCAGGGCGAGGACCTGGTGCCGATCCCCGGCACCAAGCGGCGCGCCTACCTGGAGCAGAACGCCGCCGCGGTCGACATCGAGCTGACCCCGCAGGACCTGGCCCGCATCGACGCCGAGCTGCCCGAGGCGGCGGGCGAGCGGTACGACGAGGCGGGGATGCGCTCGGTCAACCGCTAGCCGGCCCCCGGAAGGGGGCTGTGAGGAAACCCACGCGCGGGCCAACCGCCGTAGCGCGCGGGGGGTTTGCCGGGACGGGGGCGCGGCCGGGGGCCGGTGTGGCGATGACCGGGGTGTCCCGTCTGCCAGCATGGTCGGCGCCCTTGACCAGGCGGCCCGGCCGTGCAGCACAGCCGGACCCTCGGGCTCCGCCGGTCTCTCTTCCCCCGCCTGGTTGTCGAGTATCCCGCCGTGCCCCGTGCCTCCGCCCTGCCCACGTCCGCGCCCGCCCAGGCCCCGGCCTCGCACGCACCGTGGCGCTCCCTGCGCCACCGGGGCATGCGCTGGTGGTCGGCGGCGAACTTCGTCTCCAACGCCGGTACGTGGATGCAGCTCACCGTGCAGAACCTGCTCGTGCTGCACCTCACCGGCTCCGCGGCGGCGACCGGTCTGTCCATGTCCGTCCAGGCGGCGCCCGCGCTGTTCGTGAGCCTGCTCGGCGGCGCGGCCGTGGACCGCTGGCCCCGGAAGACGACGGTCGCCGTCAGCCAGGCCCTGCTCGGCGCGGTCGCCTTCAGCACGGCGCTGCTCGTGGCGGCGGGCCGGATCGACATGACGGCACTGCTGGTGCTGGCCGCCGTGACCGGTGTCATCGCCACCGTCGACGGCCCGGCCTGTGCCCTGCTCGGCAACGATCTCGTGCCCGCGGCGGACGTGCCGTCGGCGATCGGGGTGGGCGCGCTGGTGCACGGCGCGGGCCGGCTGACCGGCACCGCGCTGGCCGGGGTGACCGTCGGCTTCCTCGGCACGGGCGCCGCGTACGCCGCCAACGGGCTGTCGTTCCTGTGCGTGGCCGCAGTGGTGCCGTTCCTGCGGCCGGCTCCCGGGGCCGCCGGGGAACCGGCGGCCGGGCCGCGGCCGGCCGCGGCGCGCGCGGAGACGACCGTGCGGGAGGGTCTGTCCTTCTTCCTGCGCAGCCCCCGCCTGGTCGCCCTGGCGGGCATCACCGGGCTCAGTTCCGTCTTCGGCCGCAATTACGGCCTGACCCTGGCCGTCCTGGTCACCGGGCCGCTGGCGGGCAGCGCCGGGGCGTTCGGCACGGTCTCCACGGTGCTGGCCGTCGGCGGCATCCTCGGCGCGGTCCTCGGCGCCCGGCTGCGCGCGCCCTCGGTGCGGACCGTGGGCCTCCTCGCGGCGGCGGGCGCCCTGCTCCAGGTGGTGGCGGGGCTGTCGCCGTCGCTGGCCGTGCTGCTGGTCCTGGTGCTGCCGATGGCGGTCGTGGAGTCGGTCTCCGACACCGCGGGCACGGCCGTGCTCCAGACCGATCCGCCGCCGCGGCTGCGGGGCCGGGTACTCGGCGTGTGGAGCAGCGTCGGCACGGTGTGGAGCCTGGGCGGACCGCCGCTGCTGGGGCTGCTGATGGAGTGGGCCGGGGCGCGCGGCGCCCTGGTGGCGGGCGGGCTGCTGATCGCCGGACCGGTCGGCGCGGGCCTGCTGGTGCGGCGCGGCCGGGGCGGCCCGGTGCCGGTGGCGCTGCCCGCGAAGGACGGCGACGTCACCGGCCGCGCGGCCCTCGGCACGGCGGCCTGACGGGCCCCGCCCGGCGTCAGGCGGTCCGGCCGGGCAGGTGGTACACGTGGAACGCCTGCCCGATCACCGGCTGGGCGACGTTGCGCACGCGCACGCCCCCGCTGGTCATGCCGTGCTCGGTGCCCGCGTGGGCGTGGCCGTGCACGGCGAGGTCGGCGCCGCCGGTGTCGATCGCCTCGGCGAGCAGATAGCTGCCGAGGAACGGGTAGATCTCCAGCGGTTCCCCGGCGAGGGTCTCCGGGACGGGCGAGAAGTGGGTCAGCGCGATCCGTACGGCGCAGTCCTGCTCCTCCAGTTCCTTCAGGGCGCTGTGCAGGCCCTCGGCGCAGCGGCGGGAGTAGCGGACGAACTCCTTCATGAGGGGTTCGCCGAACTCCCCGGCGCAGCGGCCGACGAAGCCGCCGCCGAAGCCCTTGGTCCCGGCCACCCCGATCCGGACGCCGTCCGCGGTGACGACGGCGGACTGTCCTTCGAGGACGTGGGCTCCCGCTTCCTCGAGGATCGCGGTGACCTCCTCGGGCCGCTCGTCGTGGTGGTCGTGGTTGCCGAGGACGGCGACGACGGGCACCCCGAGGTCCTTGATCTCCCGGGCGACGACGGCCGCCTCCTCCGGTGTGCCGTGCCGGGTGAGGTCGCCGGCGAGCAGCAGGACGTCGGCGCACTGGGGCAGGGTCTCGAAGGAGGGGCGCAGCGTGCCCTGGCTCTCGGGGCCCATGTGGATGTCCCCGACGGCCGCGACGCGGATCATGTCAGGTCCTCTCCGTGGTCGGGCGAGGAGGTTCCGGCGATGAGCAGGTCACTGTGGACCGGATGTCCCGCCAGTTGCTCCCGGGCCATGCGCAGGATGTCGTCCCGGCACTGGGCGGACGGCACGGTGCCGGTGAGCAGGACGGCGTCGCCGCGCAGTTCCAGGCGTACGCCGAGTTCGCCGAGGTCTCCGGAGGCGAGCCGTTCGGCGAGGTGGGCGACGCGGTAGTCCAGGCTCCCGGCCGTCTGCGGGGGCGGGCTGGTGTCGGTCATGACTGCCCCTCCCGGGGTTCGATCACGTTCAGCCGTTCGAGCAGGAACAGGAACGCGGCGGGCATGGGTTCGTCGCCGCAGGCCGCGCGGACCGCGTCCCAGTCGACCTTCTCGCGGACGGCGCGGGCCACCGGCAGGACCGATCCGAAGTCGCAGTAGTGCTCGGAGAAGGCGTGGATCAGGCTCTGGATCAGGTCGGTCGGGCTGAGCACGGGCATCAGGACCGAGTCGACCGGCAGGACGTGGGCCCGTTCCAGCATGTCCCGGGTGACGGGCCGGTGGGCCAGCGCGAAGATGATGTCGACGTTCTGGCCGTGGCTGGTGGTCTTCAGCAGCCAGTCCTCCGGCGGGGTCCGTACGCCGAGCCCGGCCTCCCGGAGGGTGGCGGCCACCGCCTCCGCGTCGTCGGGCAGGATGGCGAAGTCGGCGTCGTGCTGGAGGTAGCGGCTGCCGCCGTGGGCGTAGACGGCCACGCTGCCGGCGAGCGCGAAGGGATGGCCCGCGCGTTTCAGGAGCGCGCCGATGTGTTTGGCGGCCTCCAGGATCGCCTGGCTGCGGTCCTGGGGCAGCTCCGCCGGCTCGGCCGCGTGCGCTGGCTCGGTGTCGGCCGCATGCGGCGCCTCCGGAGCGGGCGGGAGCGGCGGCTGCGCCGGCCGTACCGGTCCCGGGGCGGGCGTGCGGACCGGCTGACCGGGTCCCGGAGCGGGGGGCGGCGCCGGCTTCACCGGTCCCGGGGCGGGCGCGGGCGTCGGCTGCACGGGTCCCGGAGCGTGGGTGAGCGCGGGCCCGGACGGCTCCGGGGCGTGTGCGCCCGTCGGCTGCCGTGGCTCCGGAGCGGGCGCCGGCTCCCGGTCCGGTCCGTCCGTGGCGAGCCGGAGTTCGGTGACCTCCGGTCGCCCCACGGGCGCGGTGTCCTCCCCGTTGTGCGTCATGACCTCTCCATTCGCACCCTGACTTCCCCGGGCGGCCGGTCGGCCCGGGGAGCTACGGGTACCCGGCGCCGCGCCCGCGACACCGGGTGCTACGGAGGTTCACTCCTCCACGACGAGCGCCGGGGTGCCGGCGGTGAGGGTCCGTCCGTGGAAGAAGGCCGGGGCGCGGCGCCGCATCACCAGCATGATCACCACGCCGAGGAGCAGCAGGCCGACCCCGATGACGAAGACGGAGCCGACGCCGAGGACGGCCGAGCCGCTGCCGTAGGCCGGGTTCCACATGTCGTAGAGGGTCTTGCCGAACACGGCGGTGAGCAGCAGGCCGCCGAGGACCGGGAAGAAGCCCTTGAAGAGGGCGTCGCGGGCGGAGCGGGTGAGCTCGCGGCGGAAGAACCAGGCGCAGGCGAACGCGGTGAGCGCGTAGTAGAAGCAGATCATCAGGCCGAGGGCGTAGATGGTGTCGACCAGGACGTGCTCGCTGAGCAGGGACATCACCGTGTAGAAGGCGCCGGTGGCGACGCCGGCGGTGACGGTGGCCCGGCCGGGGGTGCGGAACCGCTCGTGGACGCGGGCGTAGGAGGCGGGCAGCGCCTGGTACGTCGACATGGCGAGCACCGTGCGGGCGACCGGGATGAAGGTGGTCTGGAGGCTGGCGGCGGCCGAGGCGAGGACGGCGGCGAAGAGCAGGATGCCGAGGGCGTGGCCCATGACCGGTCCGGCCAGGGCGGCGAAGACGTTGTCGGAGGTGGCCGGATCGGCCAGGCCCAGGCCCGAGGTGCCGGAGCCGACGGCCATCTGGGCGGCGACGCCGGTGGTGAGGTAGGAGCCGACCAGGACGGCCATGGCGATCAGGGCGGCCCGGCCGGGCGTCTTCTCGCTGCCGACGGTCTCCTCGTTGGCGGTCAGGCAGGTGTCCCAGCCCCAGTACATGAAGATCGACAGGGAGAGTCCGGCGCTGAAGGAGGCGAAGGAGTCCACCGCGAACGGGTTCAGCCAGGACCAGGAGAAGTCGGTGTGGCCGGGGAAGGCGCCGGCGCGGGCCTTCTGCAGGGCCATGACGACGAAGAGGGCGAGCACCACGAGCTGGAGTCCGACCAGCGCGTACTGCACGCCCTTCGTGGTGGTCATGCCGCGGTAGCTGATCGCGGTGGCGGCCGCGATCAGCGCCAGACAGGTGAGGATGTGGACGGCCTTGTGGGCGTCGAGGCCGGCGACCGCGTCGCTGCCGGTGATCTCCCCGGCCAGCAGCCACAGGTAGGAGGTGGCGACGCCGGCGAGGTTGGACAGCACGATCACGGTCGCGATGACCAGGCCCCAGCCGCACATCCAGCCGACGTGCGGGCCGAACGCCTTGACGGTCCAGGTGAAGGAAGTGCCGCAGTCGGGCACCGCCTTGTTCAGTTCCCGGTAGGCGAAGGCGACCAGCAGCATCGGCAGGAAGCCGGCCAGGAAGACGGCCGGCATGTGCAGGCCGACCTCGCCGGCGGTGGAGCCGAGGGTGGAGGTGAGGCAGTAGACCGGGGCCACGGTGGAGACACCGATGACCGCGCTGCCCAGCAGGCCGATGGAATTGCCGCCGAGGCCCTTGCCCCGCACACCGTCGCCGGTTGCCGTGTCGGGGGCGTCCGGCCTCATCGCCGTCTGTGTCATGACACAGGACGCTAAATGCTGCGATTTCGGTTGAGGGCGGTACAGAAGGAACCCGGAAAACCTTTGATTCGCAGGCTCATCGAGCAAACCGACCGGTATTTGAACGGTAGATTACGCTAGCCGATCCAAAGGATGAAGGCAACGTGGCGACTGTCCACCATTCGGGAAACGAAGGGCCGTCCGGAATATCCCGTTCCCGTTCTTTCCCTGTGACGTGCGCCACTACCGCCGTCGGCGCACCCTGGGAGGCATGACCTCCCGGCCCGGGCACACGGCACCGCGGCGGCCATGGCGGTCGGCCCACGCGCTGCTCGTGCTCCCGGTCGCGCTCATCGTGGTGATCACCGTGGTGGACATGCGGACGCCCGTCGACGTCCACCTCGGACCGGCCCTGGTGATCGCCCCCGCGCTCACCCCGTCCTTCGCCGGCCCCCGGACCACCGCGGGCGTCGGCGCCCTCGCGGTCGCCGCCCAGGTCCTCCTCGGCGTCACCCACGGCGGGCTCGGCACCACCAACCACGTCGTGCAGATCGTCACCCTCACGCTCCTCGTGGTGCTCACCGTCCTCTACAGCGCCCTGCGCGAGCGCCGGCAGGCCCAGCTTGCCCGGGTCCGCACGGTCGCCGAGGCCGCGCAGCACGTCCTGATGTGGCCGCTGCCCGAGCGCCTCGGCACGCTGCGGATCGCCTCGCTGTACCTGGCCGCCGAGGACGAGGCCCAGATCGGCGGCGACCTCTACGCGGCGGCCCGGTGCGACGGCGCCGTGCGCGTGCTGATCGGCGATGTGCGGGGCAAGGGGCTGCCCGCGATCGGCGAGGCCGCGCTGCTGCTCGGCGCCTTCCGGGAGAGCGCGCACCGCCGGATCCCGCTGACGGAGCTGGCCGCCGCGCTGGACCGGAGCATCACCCGGTACGCCGCGGAGCTGGACCCGCCGGAGGAGCGGGGCGAGCGGTTCGCCACCGCGCTGCTCGTGGAGATCCCGGACGGGGAGCCGGTCACCCGGCTGACCAGTTGCGGCCATCCGCCGCCGCTGCTGCTGGGCCCCGGCCACGTCGTCACGGTCCCGGGCCTGCACCCGTCGCCGCCGCTCGGCGTGTACGACGGCGCCGCGCACACGCTCGACGTCCTCTCCTTCGGACCGGGCGACACGCTGCTGCTGTACACGGACGGGGTGGTGGAGGCGCGGGACGGGCGCGGCCGGTTCTATCCGCTCGCCGAACGGGTGGCGCGGTGGACCGGGGACGGCCCCGAGGCGCTGATGCACCACCTGCGGCGCGATCTGCTCGCCCACGCCGGCGGCCGGCTCGGCGACGACGCCGCGCTGATCGCCCTGTACCGCTCCCCCGCCGGACGCCGCCACCACCTCCCGCACGGCGACCCGACGCGGCCCGGCTGACCGGCCGTAGCGCTCACCCGTCCGTGCGGCGACCGGCGCGGCCCGGCTGGCCGGCGGAACGTCCACCCGTCCGTGCGGCGGTGTTCAGCCGGGAGGGTGGCCCGCCCGGCGAGGCGCCGGAGAGAAACCGTGGCGGGATCCGACGCCGACGACTACGGCGGTGACGTCGTCCGGACGGCGTCGGCCGTGCCCGCTCTCACGGCCCTCTCCCCCGGCTACGGCTTCCCGCAGGACGGCGGGGCCGGCGATCCCGGCCGGGTGCGGTGGGTCACGGCCGGCCGGGGCATGCGGCTGCCGCGCGCGGTGCCGGTCGTGGCCCCGCCCCGAATGGGGCGGGGCGGGGCCGTCCCCGGTTCAGCCGGCCTGCTTCAGACCGGTGATCTTCAGGGTCTTCAGGTCCGACTGGACGTCGATCCGGCTGACCTGCGGGTGCGGACCGTCACCCCAGGTGAGCGTGACCCGGCTGGTGGCGTGGCCCATGCCGGAGCCCGTGTAGGCCACCTTCCACTTCACCGGCACGTTCTGGGCGAACAGGATGCCGTCGGCGTGCTCCTTCTTCTCGAAGGCGGCCACGGACTTCTGCGCCGCCGCGGAGAGGTAGAAGCCGCGCAGGGCCTTGGCGGTCGCTGCGGCGCCGGGTTCGTCGGCGGCCCAGACGGCGTCGATGTAGGCGCCGTAGAAGTCGGTCACGCGCTGGCTGACGTTGCGCGGATCGCCCTGCGCGGACGACACGGCGGCGGCGCGGGTGGTGTGGCTCGCGGAGGCGCCCGCGAGGGCGGGCGTGACGGCGGCCAGGGTGAGGCCCGCGGTGAGGGCCGCGGCGGTCAGCAGGGTCTTGCGGTTGCGGACGGACATACGTTTCGTTCCCCCGGATTCTGCGCGACCGGGCCATCCCGGTCACCGACGGTCCCTAAGACCGTATTCCGCGCGCTCCGGTTCCGCTTCCCCATGGTCCGTTCGGGTCAATTCGCCCGTTGGGGGGCACGGGCCGGAGGGGCGGGCCGGGGGCGCCGGCCGCCGTGCCCGTCGTACGGACGGGACGGGGCCGGGGTCCGGGAGGTGGGTCGGACCCCGGCCCCGGGTCTGTCAGGGCTTGCGGGCGACCGCGCCGTACATGGCGATGTCCTCGTCCCGGATGCCCTGTTCGCCGCTGCCGTCGGGGTGCCAGTGGTGCACCTGGACGATGCCGGGCTCGACCAGGTCGAGGCCGGCGAAGAACTCCTGGGCCTCGTCCACGGTGCGCAGCCGCATCGGCATGTTCCGGGCCGCGTACTCCCGGGCGACCCGGCCGACCTCCTCGGGCGCGAACTCGGCCGTGCCGATGGACATCGCCAGGTAGCTGCCGGAGGGCAGCGGCTCCAGCAGCCGCCGTACGACGCCGACCGCGTCGTCCGCGTCCAGCATGAAGTGCACGATCGCGATGACCGTGAGCGCCACGGGCCGGTTCAGGTCCAGGGTCTCGCGCAGCTCGGGGGCGTCCAGGATGGCGGCCGGGTCGCGGAAGTCGGCTTCCAGGTACGCGGTCCGGCCCTCGGGGGCGCTGGCCAGCAGGCCCTGGGAGAGGGTGAGCACGATCGGGTCGTTGTCGACGTAGACGACACGCGACTCGGGCGCCACGGCCTGCGCGATCTCGTGCAGGTTGGGCGAGGTCGGGACGCCGGTGCCGATGTCCAGGAACTGGCGCACACCCGCCTCCCGGGCGAGCCAGCGCACGGCGCGGTTCATGAAGTCGCGGTTGGCGCGCATGTGCACCGGGAGCGCGGGCCACTCCCGGGCCATCGCGTCGCCCGCCTCCTTGTCGGCGGGGTAGTAGTCCTTGCCGCCGAGTATGTAGTCGTAGATGCGGGCGCTGTGGGCGTTCTCGGTGTCGATCCGGTCGGCCGGCCATCCGTTGTCGGGCAACGCCGTGTCTCCCATTCGGTCGGGGTCGGGGCTCGCGCCCGCGGGTGCGTCCGCGAGCGCGGTGGCGCGTGGAGGAGGGGTGTGGCGGGCGGTACGGGCGGCGGCTCACCACTCCTTGCGCAGTGCGGCGAGCAGGGCCTCGGTCTTCCGGGCGGGCGCGGCCTGGGCACTGAGCCGGTCCAGGGCCTCCCGGTAGACCACGACCTCCTCGGACTTGTCGAGGTACACCGCCCCGGCCAGACCGGTGAGGTAGGCGACGTCGGGCAGTTCGCGGGCCCGGAACCGGAACAGGTGGAAGGCGCCGGCCCGCAGGGCGGGGTGCGGGCCGTTGGCGAACGGCATGAGCTGCACGGTGACCTGGGGCAGCCGGCTCAGCTCGACGAGGTGGTCGATCTGCGCGCGCATCACCTCGGGGCCGCCGACCGGCCAGCGCAGCGCGGTCTCGTCCATCACCACCCACAGGCGCGGCGGGGCCGGCCTGGCCAGCAGTTGCTGGCGGCGCAGGCGCAGCGCGACGCGGCGTTCGACGGTCTCCTCGGTGGCGTGCGGCTCCGCCGCGGTGAGCAGGGCGCGGGCGTAGTCCTCGGTCTGGAGCAGGCCGTGCACGAACTGGTTCTCGTACGCGCGGATCTGCTGG
Organism: Streptomyces sp. NPDC027672; assembly: GCF_055566335.1. Lineage (NCBI taxonomy): Bacteria > Bacillati > Actinomycetota > Actinomycetes > Kitasatosporales > Streptomycetaceae > Streptomyces > Streptomyces sp. NPDC027672. The sequence goes on from NZ_JBVHSO010000002.1 coordinate 153,294, forward strand.
GCCGCCTGTTCCAGGCTGAGGTAGGCGGCGAACCAGTCCGGCATGACGTCCCGGTAGGCGTGCCACCAGCCGCGCTTGTTGGCCTCGCGCACGGACTGCAGGAAGGTCTCGATCTCCTCCTGGTCCGTGACGCCGTAGACCCGCAGGAGTTTCTCGGCGTCCGCGAGCCGCAGCCGCGCCACCTTGGCGGCCTCCATGCGGCGGATCGTGGAGTGGCTGACCCCGATGGCCGCACCCGCCTCGGCATAGCTGAGGCCGGCCCGGACGCGCAGCCCGCCGAGCTGTCTGCCGAGGATCATGCGCAGCACGGAAGGTGCGCCGCCCCAGTCGGTCTCCGCGGTCACGCCCACCCCCTCGTCAGCTCCCGGGATCACCCTCGCACGGGTCCGGTACGGCACCCATTCGATCACGTCGTGGCGAATGCAGCATGCACGTCGCCACTTGCAAATTTCAACTTGTCGGTTGCGGTGCCCGGTTGGCAGGTGCCAGAGTGGGCGCACTGCTCCAGCGGGCAGAGCAGGCAGCCGGGCGGACGGTACGGAGTCCGCCGCCCCGGTGGCCGCGAGCCCGCTCGTGCACGGCCGGACGAGAGGAAAGGCGCATGGCTCGGCCCTCTCCGCTCCGACCGCTCCCCCACCCACCGCTCCATCCCCGACGGCTCCGCCGCCCGGCCGGTCCCTACCGGCCGGGGCGTTCCGCCCCGGCGCGCCCGGACCCGTACCCGGTCGCGCCGGCGTCCCGGCACCGGGCGGCGGAGACCGTGCTCCACCCCGGCGGGACACCGGACGACCGGCCTCCACGCCGGACGCCGGACCCGGCCCGCCGCTCCGGACCACCCGGAGGCGAGCGTCCTGGTCGACTCCCTGGGCCCTACGGCCCCGACCGGCTCGCCTCCGGGGCCGCACTCCCCCGCCTCGCCGGCCACCCGTGGCCGGCCCACGGCCCGACCGGCCACGGCCTGACCGCCCGGCGCGGGGCCGTGCGCACCGGCCGCCGTGCCACGGGCGGGCCCCCGGCCGTGCGCTGACCGCCGCCGACGGACGCCGGGCCGGGTTCCGCCCGCGCCCGTCTTCGCCGCACCCCCCTTTCGTACCGCCCCGGACCATCCCCCACTCGTCCGAAGGAAACCCGTGCACCCCACACTCCCCTCCCCCGCGTCCGCCGATCCGTCCTGGACCCGCACCCACCCCAAGCCCGGCCCCCGGGAACAGGCCGGCTGAACCGCCGGCCGGGACGCCGTCCGCCCCGGCCCGGCGAACCGGCCGTACCGCTGCGGCGTTCCGGCCCGCGACCCGCTAGATTCACGGCCGGTGCGGGTGGTCCGCACCCGTCGGCGGCCGGTTACCCACCGGTGTCCGGGCCCGCCGCGCGTTCCGTACCGCCGAGGGGTGCCATGGTCTGGTCGCTGCTCCGCCGCCGGGCCGCGTCCGCGCTCCCCACGCCCGGGAAGTGCGGGCCCGGCCGGCACGTGCTGGCCACCGAACGGCTGCTGCTGTTCACCCCGCGGACCCGGCTGGACGTGGTGGCGGTGCTGGCGGCGAGCGCGGACGCCGAGGCGCAGCGGTGGCTCGGCACCCAGGCGGACGAGCTGCTGCCCGACCCCGCCGTCCGCCGGGCCCTGCTGGCCTGGCGGCCCGTCGGCCACGACCGCCGCCGGATCCCTCCCGTGCTCGCCGAGCCGTACGCGCCCGGCCCCGACGGCCCGCTGCTGCTGGTCTGTCTGCGCCGGTCCGACCTCGGCTACGCCGGCGGTCTCGAACTGCATTCGCGGACGGGCGAGATGGGCGGGTGGCTGGCACCGGGCTGCCGTGGCCGGGGCCTGGGCGCGGAGCTGTTCCGCGCGGGCGTGGAGCTGGCCCACACCCATCTCGGGCTCGCCACGGTCCGCGCGGGGGCGGAGCGGGGGAACACCGCGAGCCGGGGGGCCCTGCTCCGCGCGGGACTGGTTCCCGACGGCGGGCCGGCCCGGCACACCCTGCCCGACGGCCGCGTGGTCGACGCGGTCTGGCACCGGCACGACAGCCCGGCCGCGACGCGCTGCCGCTGATCACGGGGCGCGCGGGGCAGGAGGGGCTTGCGGGGCAGAGGGGCAGGAGGGCGTACCGGTCCCGGTGGTCGGGCGGGTACTCGGGGGCGCCGGTGCAGCGGCGCTCGGCCGTGCCCGGCCGGCGGAGCGGACATATGCTGCGAAATGCCGCCCTCGAAGGGAGTGCCCATGGCCGACACGCCCACCGGCCCCACCGCCACACCGGACCCATCGGACGCACCGGGCCCATCGGACGCACCGGGCCCGCCGGACCCGTCCGGCGCATCGGGCCCGTCCGGCTCCCGCGCCGCCGAGCTGTCGCTCCGGCCGCTCGGCTTCGCGCACCTGGCCGCCGTGCTCGACCTCGGGCGCCGGGTGTACGACACCGACGCGATGCCCTACACCGGCTGGTCGCTGTCGGCCGTCGCCGGGCATCTGGACGCGCCGGACCCGGCCTGTCTGGTGCTGCTCGACGGCGACCGGGTCGCCGGGTTCGTGCTCGGCTCGCTCTCCTTCGAGCAGCGCGCCGACTGGGGCTACCTGGAGTGGATCGCCGTCGACCCGGACTACCAGGGACGCGGGGCGGCCTCCCGGCTGGTGCGCGAGTGCTGTGCGCGGCTGGCCGAGGCCGGCGCGGTGTGCGTGGTCACGGACGTGGAGCGCGGCAACACCGCCTCCGCCGAGCTGATGCGCCGCAACGGCTTCGCCGAGGAGGCCACGGTCAGCCTCTTCGTCCGGCAGCTGACCGACGCGCAGGCGCCGGGCGCGGGCCGGGCCCGGGGCGCGTCCGGGCCCCGCCGTCATCTCACGCGCGCGGCGGCCGGACGGGTCCGCTGAGCCCGGCTCCGCGGACCCGGCGCGATCCGGTCCGGGAGGCGGTCAGTCGACTGCGGTGAAGGCCAGTACGGCGTTCTGGCCGCCGAAGCCGAAGGAGTTGCTCACCGCGGCGCGTATCCGGTGCGGGCGCGGCGTCTTGGTGACGATGTCCAGGTCCATCGCCGGGTCGAGGGTGTCCAGGTTGGCGGTGGGCGGGATCAGTTGGTGGCGCAGGGTGAGCACGGTGCAGGCCGCCTCGATGGCCCCGGCTCCGCCGATGGCGTGTCCGATGGTGCCCTTGACCGCGGTGAGGGGCGGGGGCCGGTGGAAGACGCGGCGCAGCGCGTTGTGCTCGGCGGCGTCGCCCTGCGGGGTGGCGGTGCCGTGCGCGTTGACGTGGTCGATGTCCTCGGGGCCCAGGCCGGCGTCGGCGAGGGCACCGCCGAGGGCGCGCGCGGCGCCGTCGCCGTCGGGACGCGGGGCGGTGAAGTGGTGGGCGTCGCAGGAGGCGCCGAACCCGGCGAGCAGCGCCTCGGGCCGGACGCCCCGGGCGCGGGCGTCCTCGGTGCGCTCCAGGACGAGGACGGCGGCGCCCTCGCCGAGGACGAAGCCGTCGCGGTCCCGGTCGAACGGGCGGGAGGCCGTGTCGGGCCGGTGGTTGCGGCGGGACAGGGCGCGCATCTGGGCGAAGCAGGCGGCGGTCATCCGCAGCCGGGCCGACTCGCTGCCGCCGGCCAGGACCAGGTCGCAGCGGCCGGACAGCAGCCAGTCGCGGGCCAGGCCGATGGCGGTGGTGCCGGAGGCGCAGGCGGTGCTGACCACCATGTTGGGGCCGAGGGCGCCGAGGTCCAGGGCGATCTCGGCGGCGGCCATGTTGGGCACGCTGCGGGGCAGGGCCAGCGGGGAGACCCGGTCGGGGGCGTCGCCGGCGAGCCGGTCGAACTCGGTCTGCCAGCCCTGCATGGAGCCGGTGCCGACGCCCATCACGACGCCGATCCGGGCGCCGTCCCAGCCGGCCGGGGCGAGCCCGGCGTCGGCGACGGCCTCGCGGGCGGCGAGCAGCGCGAAGGTGGTGAACCGGTCGAGCCGGCGGGCCAGCCGGTGTCCGAGCAGGGCCGCCGGGTCCAGGCCGGGCACCTGGCAGGAGAAGGCCACGGGCAGCCCGGCCAGGGCGGGGTCGGCGGCGGCGGTGGACTGCCCGGCCAGCAGTCCCGCCCAGGCCGCGTCCCGGCCGATGCCCACCGGGGTGATCAGACCGAGCCCGGTGACGGCCACCGGGGCCCGCCGCGTACCTGCTTCCACCTGCTGCATGAGGCGTGATTATCCGGGCGGGAGGAGCCGGCCGCGGGCCGTGACCGGGCCATCGGCGCGGCATGGCGGGCGCTACCACCCGGATGAACGAACGCGTGCGCCGATCCGCCGTCGCGACCCGCCGGCTCGACGGCCGTCCGCCCCGGGACGGACGCCCCCTGACACCGCCACTCACACCGGACGCATCGCCCCGGCTCCCCCAACCCGCACGGCCCCGGCTCATCCGCCCGACCCGGACACAAAGCCCCCCCGGCTCCCCCAGCCCGCACGGCCCCGGCCCTCCCACCGGACCCGGGCACAAAGCCCGCCCCGGCAACCCCAACCGGCCCGCTTCGGCACCGCGCCCCCTTCCCGGGCCGGGCCGGGTCTACCGTCCCGGCCCCGAAGCGTCGCCCTCGCCGGAGCCGTCCTCCGGGTCAGGTGTGTCCTCGGGCGCGTCGTCCGTGTCGTCCCCGGCGTCGGCCGGGTCCAGGGCCCGGACCGCGCTCGACCACGCCGCCGTGAGCGCCGTCTCCAGGTCGCGCAGGGGACGGCCGGAGGCGTCGAGGCGGAGGGCGGGGCCGATGTGGACGTGGACGCGGGGACGGCGGGCCGGTGCGGTGGCCCAGCCGGCGAGTTGCTTGGCGTAGCTGCCGGAGGAGACCCGGCGGGCGCCCGCGTGCCCGACCGGAAGCACCGGGGCGCCGGTGGACAGCGCCAGCCGGACCACCCCGGACTTCAGGCGCCCGGGCGGCCGGTCGTGGGCGGCGTGGTAGCGGGGCAGGCGGCCCTCGGGGTAGACGAGCACGCCCCGTCCGGCGGCCAGGGCGTCGGCGGCGTGCCGCAGGGCGTCCGGTGCGCGGCGGCTGCCCCGGTGCACGGGCACGTGGCCCTCCCGGGTGAGGACGCGGCCGAGCAGCGGCACCCGCCACAGTCCGGCCGTGGCCAGGACGGCGGGGCGCAGGCCGAGCCGGTGCAGGGTGCCGACGAGCAGCACCGGGTCGAAGAACGAGGTGTGGTTGGCGGCGAGGACGTATCCGCCGCCGGGCGTGCGCGGCAGGTTGCCGGTGCCGCTCACGCTCGTGTCGCTGAAGACGGGCACCAGGGCCCCGGCCCACGCGGACAGCATCGGGCGCTCCTCTCGGCCGCTTCGCACCCGGGTGCCGATCATCACCGGCCCGGTGCCCGCGCGCACGCCCGTGCTGCCCCGAATGCCCGTCCGGCGTGCGGTGCCCGGGAGCCGGTGGCTGAATGGCCGTCATGGAGTTTCTCGCCGCGTACGACGCGATCCCCGAGGACGACGTACCGCAGCGGGTGGCCCTGCTGCGGCGGGCCATGGCGACCGGCAGGGCGGCCCTGTTCGCCGAACTGCGCGCCCACCGCCCGGTGTTCACCACGCCGATCGGGGTGTTCGTCACCCGGCACCCGGATGTGCTGGAGGTGCTGTCGGCGCCCGAGACGTTCACGGTGGGCGTCTTCGGGCCGGTCCTGGAGGATGTGCTCGGCGCGCCGTTCATCCTGGCCCGGGACGGTGCCGACGTGCACTGGCGGGAGCGCGGGTACGGGCAGCTGATGCTCGCCGCCGAGGACGCGCCCCGGGTGCGGGAGCTGACCGCGCGGATCGCGGACGAGGCGCTGGACGAGGCGATCGGCCGGGGTGCGGACACCTTCGACCTCGTCCAGGACTACGCCCGTCTGGCCGCCGCCCGGGTCGCCGCCGCCTACCTGGGGTTCACCGGGATCGAGGAGGACACGCTGCACTCCTGCACCCGCCGGATGCAGTGGGCGTTCGCCGTGAACCCCGGCCGCGACCCGGAGATCCACGCGGCGGGCGTGGCCGCCGGCCGGGAACTGCGCGACCGGGTAGCCGAGGTGATCGCCCGCCGCCGGGCCACGGCTGCCGGGGACGGTCCCGACGATGTGCTCGCCCGGATGCTGGGCACCCCGCTGCCCGCCGGGTACGGCTTCGACGACGAGCGGGTCAACGCCAACCTGGTCGGCTATCTGACGGGCTATCAGCAGAACGCCACCCAGTGCACCGTCACCGCGCTCAAGGAACTCGCCGTACGTCCCGGCGTGCTGGCCGAGGCGGAGCGCGCGGCGGGCGAGGGCGACCCGGCGCGCTTCGACGCCTATGTGTGGGAGGCGCTGCGCTTCCACCCGTTCGTGCCGGTCACGCCCCGGCTGTGCGTGCGCGACCACGTGCTGGCGGCGGGCACCGGGCGGCGGACGGTGATCCCGGCCAAGAGCGTGGTGCTGGCCTGCTTCGCGTCGGCGATGTTCGACGAGGAGGTGCTCGACCGGCCCGCCGAGTTCCGGCCCGGCCGCCCGCCCGCGCACAACCTCGTCCTCGGCTACGGCGCCCACGACTGCGTCGGCAGGTACGCGGCCCGGGTCATCGTGCCCGAGCTGGTGCGGCGCGTGCTGCTGCGGCCCGGTGTCCGTCCGCTGCCCGGCGCCGAACGCGACCTGGACTACGCGGGCACCCCGTTCCCGCAGCACTACACGGTGCGGTCGGGCCGTACCGCCGTGCCCACGCCCTGACACCGGCACCCGACCCGTGACCCGCGGCCCCGGCAGCACCGGTCCGGTCCGCGAACCCACCGGAGGACCCATGACCGTCACCTCTCGTCCGTCCGGGGCCCTGCCGTGGACCGGGGCCCGGGACCGGTCCCGGGACGGCGTGCGCAACCGCTTCGAGACACATCTGCTGACCCACTACGGCCCGGCCTGGCGGACGGTGCGGCGCAGCCGGTGGCTGCACCGCAGGCTCAACTCCACGCTGACCGACCTGGCCGTGCTGAAGGCGCCGCCGCGCCCCAACCCGCTGAGCACGAAGGCCCCGTACACCTCCTGGGACTCGCTGACCGACCGTTCGTGGGTGGGCCGGCACCTGCCGCCGGTGGCCGAGGTGCGCCGGGACCTGCCGTCCCCGGAGCGGGTGGCCGGGCTGTTCCGCCGTGAGGGCGGGGGCCGTTACTGCACGCGGTCGAGCGCGCTGCTGCCGGCCTTCGCGCAGTGGTTCACGGACGGTTTCCTGCGCGGTCACGCGGCCACCGGCGATCCGCGCCGCACCGACTCCCCGCACACCCTGGACATGAGCCAGCTCTACGGCGACCGCGAGGAGGTCACCGCCTGTCTGCGCGCCTTCGAGGGCGGCCGGCTGAAGAGCCGGACCGTCGGCGGCGGCGAGTTCCCGCCCGCGCTGTGCGAGGGCGGCCGCATCCTGGACGAGTACCGGCCGATCCGGCCGGTCCGGTTCGACGAGGTGCCCGAGGAGTTCGTGGACACGCTGTTCGCGTGGGGCGGGGAGCGCGCGCACGCGCACATCGGGCCGATGGCGCTGAACGTCCTGTTCCTGCGCGAGCACAACCGGGTCGCCGGGATCCTCGCCGCCGCGCACCCCGGCTGGGACGACGAACGGATCTTCCAGACCACCCGCAACACGCTGATCGTGATGATGATCCGGGTGATGCTGGAGGAGTACATCAACCACATCACGCCGTACCACTTCGACTTCGTCCTCGATCCGGTCCGCACCGACCGCGGGCGGTGGCACCGGGAGAACCGGGCGACGATCGAGTTCAGCCTCGTCTACCGCTGGCACAGCCTGGTCCCGTCCGCGTACACCCTGGCCGGCCGCACGGTGCCGCTCGTGCGGACCATCGCCAACGGGCAGCTCGTCCTGGACCGGGGCCTCGGCCCGCTGTTCGAGGACCTGTCCCGGCAGCCGGCCGGTCTGGTGGGCCTGTTCAACACGGACGAGCTGCTGCTGCCGCTGGAGGCGCACGCCGTCGCCGTGGGCCGGGAGCTGCGGCTCGCCTCGTACAACGACTACCGCGCCCACTACGGCTTCCCCCGGGTCACCGACGTCGGGCAGATCTCGGGCGATCCGCGGGTGCGGGAGGCGCTGCTCGACCTGTACGGCGACGTCGACGCGATCGACCTGTACGTCGGGCTGTTCGCGGAGGAGCCCGAGCCGGGTGCGATCTTCGGGCGGCTGCTCGAACGCGTCATCTCCGTGGACGCGTTCTCCGAGGCGCTGAACAACCCGCTGCTCGCGCCCCGGCTGTTCGGGCCCGCCACCTTCTCCCCGGAGGGGCTGGAGATCGTCCGGCGGACCCGCGGTTTCTCGGACCTGGTGCACCGCAACCTGCCCGAGGACACGGGCCGTTACCTCGTGTCGCTGGGCAGGAGCGCGGCCGAGACCTCGTGCGGGGCCCGCTGAGCGGGGTCAGCCGCCGGTTCCCGCGTGGGCGCGCAACGCCTCGGCGGCGGTGCGCAGTTGGCCTGCCGCCGAGACGCAGGAGGCGGCCTGCCGCTCCAGGGTGGGGCGGCTCCAGTCCGGGGCCGCCGGGCAGCCGGCGAGCGTGGCCGCGGTGGCGCGCAGCCGCCGGGCGTACTCCTCCATCAAGGCGGCGTCCGACCGCAACGCCTCGGCGCGCTCCAGCAGTTCGGTGGCGTACGACGTGACGTCGGGGGTCTCGGTCACCATGGGGTGCTCCCGCGAGGCGGTGGAGGGGGTCGGAATCAGCGCGGCAGGACGGCGCCGGCGCTGCGGTGCAGCATGAACTGGGGGCAGGTCAGGACGAACCGGGGGCGGGCCGCGGCGATGCCGAGCCGGCGCAGTTGCCCGGCGAGGGGTTCGGCCGCCGCGGTGTCCAGCCGGAGCCGCAGGCCGCCGCCGCCGTGCAGCCGGAGCCGGCCGTGGGTCCGGACCTGGGTGCGGATGGTGCTCTCGCCCCGGCGGCCGTAGAGGATCCAGTCGGCGTCGGGGCAGCGCGCGCCGGGTCCGAGGCGGCCGTCCACGGTGAGGCCGAGGTTCGGGGAGCGGACGTCGATCCGACGGCCCGTCAGTTCGGCGTCGACGGCCGTCCGGGTCGCGGGCTGGCCCCAGATCTCCCGGGCCACGACCCGGGCCTCCTCGCTGGTGACGGCGAGGGAGAGGAGGTACCGGCCGGTGCGCCGGAGGTCGACGCGGCGCAGCAGGTCCAGGGCGACGTCGTAGGGGCGGGGCCGCCACAGGTCGTCCACCAGCACGGACAGGGAGATCTCGGCGTACGGCCCGATGGTGGTGCAGCGGTGCTCGTACAGCGAGAGCACGGCCAGGGCGTGCCGGCCGAGCCGGCTCGGGGTCATCCAGGTGACGTCCGGCAGCAGGGTGCGGGCGGTGTCCGCGTCGACGGGGAAGCACAGGTGGGCGGCGGAGGAGTCGTAGTAGCGCACGGGGACGTCGACCGGACCGGCCGCGGTGGGCAGCGAGGCGGTGGGCAGGGTGAGGAAGGGGTAGCCCTCGGGCGGGTTGGCGCGGTCCTTGAGCTGGTAGGCCTGGGTGCGCACGACGGGGCCCCGGTAGGGGGCCAGGGCCTGGTCCACGCGCAGGCGGGCCTCGGGGACGACGGTCCTGAGGTGCTCGATGTACTCGTGGATCATGTGGCACAGCGGGAACTCGTGTGTGGGCCCGGTGTAGTCGACCTCGTACCAGTTCGGGTGCGGGTCGAAGGCGGAGCCCGCGCCCCGGCCGTCGAGGACGGGCACGATGTCGTGCTGGTTGGTGATGCTCGCGACCCAGGTGCGCGGGTCGGCGGGCTTCTTGTTGTCGACCGGGGAGCCGACCGTCACCACGTGGGTGACCCGGTAGGTGCGGCAGAACTCCTCGTCCTGGGCGAGGTTCATCACCGCGATGCCGCCCTCGCTGTGCCCGATCAGCGCGAGGTCGGCGCCGCGCGGGATGCCGTAGTCGCGCAGGGCGAGCAGGAGGGAGCGGGTGTACGGCGAGTCGGGCATGAACAGGTTGCGCCAGGCGCCGATGAAGTCCTGCGGGGAGTCGTTGCGGGGGCGGCCGGGCGCCATGCCGGGCGCCTGGAGGACGTAGCGGACGACGCCGTCCGGGCCCCGCACGTTCTGCAGCAGGATCCGCCCGTCGGTGGAGAGCGTCTCGATGTTGCGCAGAAAGCCGAGGAAGGTGCCTTCCGTGGCGATGACCTGCCGTTCCTGGTCGGTCAGGGGCATGGCCTCCGCGGCGCCCTCGCCCCGGTCCAGGTTCGCCAGCCGGGCGGCGCTGACGCCGTGCAGCGGGTCGGCGGACAGCTCCCTGCCGGCGGCCAGCGCCCAGCCGGTCTCGTCGTTCTTCGGGTCCTCGTCCAGCAGGGCGCGGATGGCCAGGAGTTCGGCCATCAGCGGGGCCAGCCCGGACAGCGCGCGCTGGGCTCCCTGGTCGCGGAACAGGGCGCGCAGGGCCCGTACGGCCTCCAGGTCCCGGTCGGCGGTGACGGCCTCGGTCAGCCGGCGCATGCCGGGGTCGCGCACGAACTCGGGGTGGTCGGCCAGCACGGCGGCGATCCGCAGCCGCAGCGAGCTGACCGCCACCAGCGCCGCCAGGCTCTCCCGGCCCAGCACCTCGCCGGCCGCGCCGAGCAGGTGGCCCACGCCCCTGGGCGCGGTGATCGCGGAGCCGCCGAGGCCCTGTCTGGTGGTCAGGGCCCGCAGCAGCGCCCACTGGGCGGCCAGGCCGGTGCGGGGCCGGCGGCGCGCGGAGACGGTCAGGGCCGGGGAGAACAGCGCGGTGCTGGTGCGGGCGGACACCGCGCGGATGCCCTCGGCGACGTCCACCACGTCCCGCGCGCAACCGCGCAGCAGTTCCCTGGTCTCCTGGCCGTCCGGCACGGGCCGTCCGGGTGCGGTGCCGTCCGCGCGCATCCGACGCTCCCTCTGCTCGACGACATGGGGCGGGAGGTGCGGGCGCCGCGCCGGGGCGCGGTCCCGCTCCCATGGTCGGCCAGCGGGGCGGCGCCCGCACCTTCATCCATCCAGGTAGAGGATGTCCGCCGGGGCCGCGCCGGGCGCCGAGCCTGGGCGCCGGGTGCCCGGGGCTGGCGCATAATCGCCGCACATGACCCCCTGCACTGCCCCGCGCCGCCTCGCGGGAGGCGCGCCGTGACCCTGTCCCCCGACCACCCGGAGGGCCTGCGCGCCCCGCTCCCCGACACCGTCCCGGTCGGACTGCCGCTGCGCACCGGCTATCTGCTCACGCTCGTGGTGGGCCCGCTGGCCGTGCTGGCGCTGGCGCTGCCGGCCGCCCTGGCCGGCGGCTGGGGGCCGCGCTGGTACGACGCGGTCCTCGGCGCCGGCATGTACGCGCTGGCGATCATGGGCATCACCGCCGGCTACCACCGGCACTTCACCCATCTGTCGTTCAAGGCGAAACGGCCGCTGCGGATCGCCCTCGGGATCGCGGGCGGCCTCGCGATGGAGGGACCGGTGACCCTGTGGGTGGCCGAGCACCGGCGCCACCACCAGTACGCGGACCGGGACGGCGACCCGCACTCGCCGTGGCGGTACGGCACCGGCCGGCGGGCGCTGCTGAGGGGGCTGTGGCACGCGCAGGTCGGCTGGTTCTCCTCCTCGCCGGTCCGCTCCCACCATCCGCGCTACGTCCCCGACCTGCTCGCCGACCCCGACGTGCGCCGCCTGGACCGCTGTTACCCGCTCACCATCGCCGTCTCGCTGGCGCTGCCGCCGGCGCTGGTCTGGGCGCTCACCCAGGACGGGCGGCCGGCGCTGGTCACCTTCTTCTGGGCGAGCCTGGTCCGGTACGCCGTCGTCCACCATGTCACCTGGTCGGTCAACTCCGTGGCCCACGCCTTCGGCGCCCGTCACTACGCGACCCGCGACCAGTCCCGGGACGTGCCCTGGGTGGCCCTGCTGACCTTCGGCGAGGGCTGGCACAACCTCCACCACGCCGACCCCAACAGCGCCCGGCACGGCGGGCTGCGCGGCCAGCCGGACCTGACGGCGTGGCTGATCGCCCGGTTCGAACGGTGGGGCTGGGCATACGACGTGCGCTGGCCGGACGAGCGGCGGATCGGCGCCCGGCTGCGCGGCGGGGCGGCCGGCCGGTGGGCGCCGGGCCGTCAACCTCCCGCGAAGTAGCGGGAGAACGGGGTCGAGTCGACGGCGAACATGCCGCTGAAGGGCTCGTTCAACTGGTAGACCAGCAGCACGGTGAAGGTGATGAGTCCGGTCAGGCCCATCACCATCACCACGTGTGTGACGCTGCGCCGTACGCCGAACATGAACATGAAGGCCACGGTCAGCACGCCGCCGACGATCAGCCCGAACCACAGCACGGGTGACATGGAGCTTCCCACGTCCGCCTCCCGGCCGCGCCGGGCGTCGTCCAGGGTGCTGAGCTGGGCCAGGATCTCCTGGAGCGTGGCCTGCTGGGCGAGCGTGGCGTCGGCGGGGAGCTGGCCCGCCGCCCGCAGGTCGTTCAGCAGGTCCCAGCCGCGCCGGCCCGGCGGCTGTCCGCCGGTCATGGCGGGCCACTCCTCGCTCACGACCTGGTGCACGTACGCGTCCACGGCGGTCCTGGTCCGTTCGCCCTCCAGCGCCGGCAGTCCCGCCGAGAGCAGGCGGATCTGGTGGGCGGCGCTCGCCTCCGCCTGCACATGGCCCTCCGCACCGGACCGCGTCTCCCACACCGACACCATCGACAGACCGAGCACGAGGGCGTAGAGCACGCCGACCATCATGGAGATGTACTCGGCGACGTCCTCGCGGGGTTCCTCGTCCGGGGCGGGCGGCCAGTAACGGTGCCGGATCACCACGATGCCGGCGGCGACCACGGCGATGCCCAGGACGACGGCGAAGGTCTCGATCATCGGCTCGGATGCTCCTGTCGTCTAGGTGTGCTCGGTGGCGTAGGGCTGCCCGGTGGCGGGAACGACGGCTACTTGCCGATGCGCCGCGAGCCGAGGAGCGCGGCGGCGAGGGCGGCGGGGATCAGCAGCAGCAACAGCGCGGCGAGCAGCCCGAGCCCGGTGGGCCCACTGCTGGGCCGGATGAAACGGGAGGTGATGGAGGGGTTGCGGCGGGAGGCGTGCGCGGTCGGGGAGGTGCGGGGGGTGGAGGGGGAGTTGGGGGTGGTCGACTGGCCGCCGGTCGCCTGGCCGGCTGTGGTCTGGCCTGCGGTGGTCTGGCCTGCGGTGGTCTGGCCGCCGGTGGCCTGACCGGCAGTGGTCTGGCCTGCGGTGGTCTGACCGCCGGTGGACTGACCGGCTGTGGCCTGGCCGCCAGTGGACTGGCCGGCTGTGGCCTGGCCTGCCGTGGACTGACCTCCGGTGGACTGGCCGCCTGCGGATTCGCCGCCGGTCGACTGGCCGCCCGTGGACTGGCCGCCGGGTGCTTCGCCTCCCGTGGTGGTCCCGCCCTGGCCGGCTGAGGCGCCGGCGACGGCTCCCGCCGTCCCTCCGCCGACCGCACCCGCTGTTGCTCCGCCGGCCGCGGCTCCGCCTCCGGCCCCGGCTCCTCCACCGGTCGCCGCTCCACCACCGGTCGCGGCTCCGTCCCCGCCGGCAGCCGCCGCTCCGCCTGTTGCGGCGCCTCCACCTACTGCTACACCCGCACCACCGGCAGCGGCGGCACCTCCGCCTGCGGCGGCGCCCGCACCGGCCGCGGCACCCGCACCACCGGCGGCCGCACCTGCTCCCGCCGCGGCACCGGCTCCTGCACCGGCAGCCGCACCCGCCCCGGCGGCAGCACCGGCCCCAGCAGCGGCGCCCGCACCGGCAGCAGCGCCGGCCCCAGCCCCGGCCGCAGCACCCGCGCCACCGGCAGCCGCGCCGGCACCGGCACCCGCGCCCGCCCCCGCTGCTGCACCAGCACCAGCACCAGCACCAGCACCAGCACCAGCGGCTGCCCCTCCCCCGGCACCCGCACCCGCGCCCGCCGCCGCGCCGGCACCTGCCCCGGCGACCGCTCCAGCGCCCGCGGCTGCTCCCGCACCGGCAGCCGCGCCCGCCCCCACACCTGCTCCCGCTGCCGCGCCGACGCCCGCCACCGCTCCCGCGGCCCCGGCTCCAGCCGCCGCACCCGCACCGGCACCGGCTGCCGCACCCGCCCCTCCCGCGGCGGCACCCGCCACCGCACCGGGCGCGCCCCCGCCGGGCACGGGTACGGCTCCACCCGGCACGGGCACGATCACTCCGGGGACAGGTGCCGGCGCGCCGGGCAGGGGCAGCGGCAGAGGCGGCGGGAAGACGGTTCCGGGCGGCACGGGCAGGACCGGCGGCACAGGCGGCGGCACGGGTACGGGGGCGGGCGGGGCCGGGACGGGCGGCGCGGGGACGGGCGGGGCCGGCGGCGGTACGGGGACGGGGAGAGGTGGCGACGGAATCGGGACGGGTGTGGGAGCCGGCGGAGCGGGCGGCGGGGGCGGTGGGTACAGGGTGAACCCGCCGGTCGCCCAGGCCTTGAGCGGGGGCGGCCACTCCGGACAGCCGTCGGGCCGCAGGGTCTTGATCCGGTCGGTTCCCTTGACGTGTCCCTCGCTGAAGTACTCCCCCGGTGGCCGCTCCACCGTCGCCACGCAGCGCGCCGAGCCGCCCGGCTCCAGACTCGGGACGGTGTCGTCGCCGGACGGGCAGACGATGACGGGCGACTGGAGCACCGGGTCGGTGATCCGCAGGTCGAACACCGTGCGGTTGCCGGTGTTGGTCACGTCGTAGAACACGGTGGCCCGGCCGAGGGCCAGGGCTCCGTCGTAGATCTCGCCGCCGGGCAGCACGGTCTCGGGCAGTGCGGTCATCACGGTCTCGGACAGGGACAGCCGTCCGCCGACGCCCGCGTAGCCGGACCGGTAGGCCGCCCGGGACTCGTAGCCGAGGGAGGGCACGCGGCCGACGGCCGTGACGTCCGCGGTCCGGACGCCCTCGCGCGCGGTGGACCAGGCGGTGCAGACCGCCGTGTCGAGGCCGCGGAGCATCGGGACGTGATCGCCGCCGCCGGGGCAGCGGAGGGCGGCGTCGGGCAGTTCCGGGTCGCTGACGCGGACGTCGTACAGGTCGGCCCCGGTCCGGTTGACCAGGCGGTACGTCTTGACGAGCGGGTGGCCGACGCGGATGCCGGGGTCGATCGCCTCCGTGCCGGGCCGGGTGTCGACGGTGACCTCCAGGGCGAGCCCGCGACTGCCCGCGCCGTCGGCGACGGCGCGGTCCGCCGCCCCGGCGCACATGGCCAGGAGCAGCGGAAGCACCGTCGGGAGGCGGGCCGCGAGGGTCCGCCCCTGCCTCCCTGTCACCGCTACGAGCACAGGGAGAGGATTAGCAGGGCCCTGTCCGGGCGGTCGCGGTCCACGCCGGTCACGCGACGTGATCGTATGAAGATCACTCCGGTGGCCGCGCGGGGGCCCGGCGGTGTGCCCGGACCTCTCAGCCGCCGGGCATCAGGCCCGCCGCGAGCGTGGCTCCCAGCTCCCAGCACGCCTGCGTGGCGGCCTTGTCCGGCTCCCCGGTGACGGTCACCGGCTCCGCCGCCCGGCGCCACCCCAGGCCGGTGGTGACGGCCTCGACGGCACGCACGGCACCGGTGACGTCGTTGCCGCCGTGGACGTAGTAGCCGAAGGGGCGGCCCCGGGTCTCGTCCAGGCACGGATAATAGATCTGGTCGAAGAAGTGCTTGAGCGCGCCCGACATATAGCCGAGGTTGGCGGGCGTGCCGAGCAGGTAGCCGTCGGCTTCCAGCACGTCGGAGGCGGTGGCCGAGAGGGCGGCCCGGCGTACCACGCGGACGCCCTCGATCTCCGGTGTCGTGGCGCCCGACACGACGGCCTCCAGCAGTGTCTGGCAGTTCGGCGACGGGGTGTGATGGATGATCAGCACAGTAGGCACACCCGGCACCCTGCCCCGTGGCCGCCGCCCGTGCAAACGACGGGCCGCGGCGGGCGTCGCGAGGGGACGGACGGCCGGGGAGGACGGAAGGAGTCGCCGTGACCGAGGAGAACCGCCGGGCGCCGGCCGCCGCGGTGTTCGACGCGCTGGGCCTGGACTACGAGCGGGCGTTCGCCGGCTCCGCTGCGCACCGGGCGTCGCTACGCCGGCTGCTGGAGCGGCTGGCACCGGGCAGCAGGGTGCTGGACGTGGGCAGCGGGACGGGACGCCCGACCGCGCACACGCTGGCCGAGGCCGGGCACCGGGTGCTGGGCATCGACGTCTCGCCGGTCATGGTGGACCTGGCCGCGCGGCAGGTGCCCGGGGCCGAGTTCCGGCTCGCCGACATCCGTGAGACGCCGTTGCCGGAAGCCTCGTTCGACGCCGTGTGCGCGTACTTCTCGCTGCTGCAGATGTCGCGTGCCGAACAGGCGGACGTGGTGGCCAGGCTGGCGCGCGCGGTACGGCCCGGCGGTCTGGTCGCGCTGGCCACCGTGCCCGTGGACGTGGAGGACGCCCAGGGCGTCTTCATGGGCCAGCCGGCGTCGCTGACCAGTTTCAGCGCGGAGGCGTTCACCGACCTGGTGACCGGCGCCGGTCTGACGGTGCTGGCCGAGGAGCGGACCCTGTTCGCCCCGGACCATCCCGGGGCCGTGCCCGAGCCGCAACTGTTCCTGCACGCCCGGCGGGAGACGGGGCCCTCCGCGAGCGGGTGAGCCGCACTCCCTCCGGCATTGCCCCTGCCCTCGGCTACAGTGACGGCTCCGAACCGGAGGGGAGACGACAGTGCAGGTCAGGGTGGGGACGGTCGGGGGTGGCGTGGTCGTCGCGGCGGCGCTCGCGGCGCTGCTCGGCGGGTGCGCGCAGCGGGCGGACGACGACGGGAAGAAGTCCGCGAGCACGCCGTCCGGCAGCACGGGGGCGACGGCCGGGGACACGCCGGCGAAGGCCGCGGCGGCGCGCGGCGGCACGGTGGGGCCGGCCGGTTCGGCCTGTGAACTGCCCGTCAGGTTCGCCGTCGCCCAGGGCTGGAAGGCCAAGGCGGTCGAGGCCGTGAAGGAGCCGGCACAGACGGCGAACGGCGGGGACGACGACCTGGCGGCGGCGCTCGACGGCCTCCTCCGGCAGGGACCGGTCACCGCGGCCTGCGAGATCGACGCCAAACCGGCCGGCCACCTCGGCTTCCTGCGCGTGTGGACCGGCGGGCCCGGCGACGCGGACGCGGGCGGGGTGCTGCGCGCGTTCGTCGCCGCCGAGGACGGCTCGGGCAAGGCGGCGTACCACTCCTTCACGACCGGCGGCGGTCTCCCCGCCGTGGAGGTGGAGTACCTCTACACCAGCAAGCTGCTGGAGGAGACCAAGAAGGAGAGCGCCTTCGCCGTCAGCACGCCCGGCGGCCCGGTCGTCCTGCACCTCGGCGGCCTGGACACCGGGGAGCACGAGGCGATGCGGCCCGCGTACGAGCTGGCCAAGCAGACCCTCGGGCTGTCCTGACGGCCGGCGGCCGGGCCGCTCAGTCCGTGGCCGTGGCCCGGCCCAGATAGGTGAGAGGGCCGGCGTCCGGCACCCGGATCGGATGGAAGCCGACCCGGTCGTAGAAGGCGCGGGCGGCGGTGTTGGCGGTGACCATGCCCAGGTGGACCGCCTGGACGCCCTGTCCGCGCAGGGCACGCAGGAAGGTGTGCAGCAGACGGCGGCCGTGTCCCTGCCCCTGCCAGCGGGGCAGCAGGTCGATGTGCAGATGGGCCGGGTAGCCGGCGAGTTCGGGCACGAGCATCCGTTCCGGGTGGTGCAGGAGGTGGATCATCTCCTCGGCGGGCGTGCGCGGCGGTCCGGCGGGCCTGGGGTAACGGCCGGCCAGCCGGGGGATCCAGTCCCGCCGGAACTGCTCGACGAAGCGCCCGGTGTCCGCGGTGCCGAGGAGGTATCCCACGGCCCGGCCCGTGCCGTCGTCCAGCACGAAGGCGAGGTCCGGGTCGAAGTGGCAGTACGGCTCGGCGAAGATCGACGGCAGGAGACGGAGGTCGGGGTAGATCGCCCGGGAGTCGCCTCCGGCATGCGCGGTACGGACGCAGACATCGGCGACGGCGTCGCGGTCGGCGGGGCGGTAGGGCCGGATGACGGGGTACGGGTGCGGGGTTGCCATGGGGCTATCCTGCGGGGTTTGGGAGCGCTCCCACAAGGATGAGGGCCGATCGCGCGGCCTGCCGGACGGGGCGGAGGCGTTGTTCTTGACGTTGGCGTTGGCGTTGGCGTTAGTAGCGCAGGCGCCTGGCCCGGAGCAGCATGAACAGGCCCGAGAGGGCGAGCAGTGTGCCGGCGGCCGCGGACCAGAGGTGGATTCCGGTGCTGGCCAGGCCGCCGGGGGTTGCTCGGGGCTGAGCCCGGGGAGCCGGGGGCAGGGAGGCGGGCGGTGTTGGGGCGGTTGCCGGGGTCGGGGCGGTGTCGTGGGTGTCGCTCTTGGTGCTGGGCGCCGGTGCGGAGGCGGTGGCCCCGCCGGACGCCATGGGCGTCGCCGCCGTACCGGAGTCGCCCGAAGGCCGGCAGGCGCGGCCCGTGTTGACACAGTCGACCATCTCGCGCATCAGGTCCTCGTCGAAGACGTTGATGAAGTCGCCGTGGTCGGTGACGGGCTTGTGCAGTTGCTCGGGGAAGGAGTCCACCGCGAACAGCGGGACGGTACGGCCGCCGTCCGAGACGCTCGGCGCGGGGACGTCGTAGACGATGCGCTGCACCAGTTGCGGAATCGCCCGGAAGCCGGCCGGGCAGGAGCCGTCCGGCGTGGTGAAGGCCACGTGGGTGCGGTGGTTGGCGCTGTCGGTGTTGCGGCCGTCCCAGCAGCTCTGGAAGCGGAAGGTGCGCACCACGTCGCTGCCCGGCGGGCACAGCGGGTACTTGTCCGTCAGTTGCCGGTCCTCGTAACCGGTGCAGCTCCAGGACGCATTGGCGTTCCCGGGACCGTTGACGAACGCCTTGGCGTCGCCGGTGACGACACGCAGCAGGCGCGGCATGGCGGTGACCTTGCCGCGCGGGTTGCCCACGAACGTCAGCGTCACCTCCTCGGGCGTGACGATCTGGCCGGTGTTGCCCTCCGTACCGCCGCCCGGGGCCCCGGCGTCCCGTTCCGGCCTGCCGTTCTGCAGGCGCAGCACCGGCCAGTAGTACGCCGACTTGTCGCCCTTGTTCACGCAGCTCGTGGCGGCGTTCGCCAAGTCCGCGTCGGTGGCGAAGGCGTTGGTGGACTGGTTGCCGATGTAGTCGTGGACGTGGTGGGCGCCGTTGGCGACTCCGGGGGCGACGATCAGGTTGTCGGAGTTGAACAGGCCGCCCGCGTTCACCCCGCAGTCGGAGCTGAAGGTGCCGCGCGAGGCGCCGGGTCGAGGCGGCGGGGCGGGCGCGTCCGGCGGTACGGCGGTGATGTCGGCGTAGTCGGAGGCGACGGGCCCGTTGCCGCCCTGCCCCGCACCGGTCTGCGGGCCGGCGGGCGGGACGGGTCCGGCGGTGTCCGGGACGGATGCGGCGCTCCGGCTCTCGGAGGCGGAGGCGTAGACGTTCACGGCGACGAGCCCGGCTCCGCCGAGTATCAGAGCGACCGCCGTGAGGGTCGCGCGTCGTGCGCGGGCCGGGCGTCTGCGCCTGTTGCGTGCCAAGGTCGTTTCCCTGTGTGTGATCACCGGTCGGGCATGGAGTTCCCCGACCTCATACGGATGACGAGGCCGCCGTGTTCACACGAGACCGCCGTGTTCACATGAGACCGCCGTGTTCACACGAGGCCGTCATTTTCAACGGAGTCGCGCGTGCGCCGGAACACACAGGAAAGCACGGTTCACAGCTCTGGGGCGTCGCGCGTCATCACAAAGATCACGCATACGTATCGGGCATTCCACGCCTCAACCTTCACACGTGGCGCACACGTTGGCTAGGTTGACGCGAGGCCGCCGCCCGGCAGCACCCGGCGTGCCGCCCAACTGCCTTGCGGGGCGAGGAAGGAGCACGTCTTCGATGGCGCCGGATAGCCGCGACGAGGTTCGGCAGCGGATCGACTTCTTGTACGACCAGGCCGAGAACGACACCGGCACTTTCAACGCCACCCGGGCCATGGCGGTCCGGGCGCGCTCCCGCGGAGTGCCACCGGCCAGGCGGCCGGGCCGGCGTCCCGGCCCGGAGCCGATGTCGGAGCCGGACGAGATCACCCGGCAGTGGTTCGACACGGCGCGCACCGCGCTCGGCCCGACCGTCCCCGCCGTACTGCCCGCCGCCCGCCTGCCCGACCGGGCACCCGCCCCGGCCCGCCTTCCGTCGATCGGCGAGAACGTCATCCTGCCGGGCGCCGGCCCGGCGGCGGCCCTGGAACCGGGCCCGTCCGGCCCGACGCCCGCGGCCCTGGAGGACGGTACGAACGGGTCACCGGCCGAGCCTGCGACGAACGCGCTCCGTACGGCAAGCGCGATGACCACACCGCTTCCGACGGGCGCGGTGACTGCACTGCCTGCACGGGCTGTGCTGACCGCGGCACCCGAGGGAGGCGCGCCGGTCACGCTACCTACGAACGCCTCGGTGGCCGCACCGCCCGAGAGGGGCGCGGTGACCGGGCTGGCTGCGACGACCGCGCCACACGAGAGAAGCGCGCCGGTCACGCCTCCTGCGGACGCTTGGGTGGCCGCGTCACCCGACAGAGGTGCGCTGATCGCGCCGCCCCAGATAAGCGCCCCGGTCACGCCACCCCCGGACGCTTCGCCCGGGAGAGGTGTGGCGGCCCCGCCGCCCGACAGCGCTGCGACGGTCGCGCTGACAGTCGGGGGCGTCGTGCCGCAACCGTCGGCGGTTCGCGTGGCGGGTGAGGTACCCGGTGCCGTGTCACTCCAGCCCCAGCCCTTCGGCATGCCCTCGGAACTGGCCGCCCCCGGTGATCCGTTCACCCACCACACCACCCTGTCCACCCCGCCGATGCCCCTGCCCACGGCAACCGCAACCGCAACGATCACGGCACCAGCACCCCTGCCGGCCCCGGCGCCGGCCACCCCGCACCCGGCCTCCCTCGCCCCCGCCCCCGCACCCTCCTGGGCTTCCAGGTCCCCCCTCACCGATGCTCCCGTCCCGGAGCCGCCGGGGGCCCTGCGTGCGCTGCGTGCCGCCAAGGCGGTCGCGTTCGCCCGGGTGCAGGTCGGCAAGCCGTGCGTGTGGGGTGCGACCGGGCCGGACTCGTACGACTGCTCCAGCCTCACCCGGGCCGCCTGGCGGGCCGCCGGGGTGACGTTGCCGCGCGCCGCGTACGAACAGGCGCGGGCCGGGACCCCGGTGACGGTGGCCACGATGGAGCCCGGCGATCTGGTCTTCTTCTTCGACGACGAGCGGCACGTGGGCCTCCACGTCGGCGGCGGCATGATGGTGCACGCTCCGGGACCCGGCTCGTCGGTGCGCGAGGAGTCGATCTACGGCGCCGGCGAGGCGGCGATCCGCCGGATCATCCGACCCGCCTGAGACCGCCTGCGTGAGCCGTAACGGCCTGCTCTCCCGAAGCTACGGCGAAGTGACCGGAATCCCCCGCCCACATCCGGCTGTTGGAGTTGCGGGCGGCACCACGGGCCGTGACCAGTCGAGTTGACCGGAGCCTCGTGATTGGTCTTGGCCAGTTGGTCAGCCCCTGGGGGTCACCAGTCCGACCCGGTAGGCGAGGACGACGGCCTGGACTCGGTCGCGTAGGCCGAGTTTGGCCAGGATCCTCGACACGTAGGTTTTGACCGTCTCGGGAGTGATGTAGAGCTGCGCGGCGATCTCCGCGTTCGACAGTCCCTCGGCGATCTGCCGGAGCACCTCCAGCTCGCGCGGGGTCAGTGCCCGTACCACGTCCTCCCTGGCCGGCCGGGACGTATCGGCCGGGCGCAGGTGTGCGGCGAAGTGGCCGATGAGGTGGCGGGTGACGGCGGGGGCCAGCAGGGTCTCGCCCCGGGCGACCGTCCGGATGCCGTTGACCAGCTCCGCCGGGGGCGCGTCCTTGAGGAGGAAGCCGCTGGCCCCGGCACGCAGCGCGTCGTAGACGTAGGCGTCGACGTTGAAGGTGGTGACGACCAGCACCTTCGGCGGTGCCTCGGCGTCGGGACCGGCGAGTTGCCGGGTCGCCTGGATGCCGTCGAGCAAGGGCATCCGGATGTCCATCACCACCACGTCGGGACGCAGGCGCCGTGCGGCCTGGACCGCCTCGTGCCCGTTCTCGGCCTCTCCGACGACCTCCAGGTCGGGCTGGGCGGAGAAGATGGTGACGTAGCCGGTGCGCACCAGTGCCTGGTCGTCGCAGACGAGCACGCGGATCGGTGGCGGCGCATGGCTCACGGGGTCACTCCGGTGCGGGCTTGGACGGAAGGGTGGCGTGGACCTCGAACCCGCCTCCGGGCCGGGGTCCGGCCTCCAGTTCACCACCGGCCATCCACGCCCGTGCACGCAGCCCCGCCAGTCCACGCCCGCCCCCAGGGTCCGGCTGACGCACGGTGGTTGGGGTCGCCGGGGAGGCGGTGGGCCCGTCGGTGGTCACCGTGATCTCGATGCGCTCCTCGCCGTGCCGGACCAGGACCCGTGTCGGCTGCCCGGCGGCGTACTTCATCGCGTTGGTGAGTGCCTCCTGCACCACCCGGTACGCGGCCAGCTCCACGTCCACGGACTGCGCTCGCCGCTCGCCCCGCTCGCTGAACTCGACCGGCTGCCCCGACCAGCGGGCCTGTTCGACCAGGTCCCCGAGCCGTCCCAGGGTGGGTGCCCGGTCCGCGCGCGCCGGGTCCGCGGACGCCGACTCGCCGGTCGCCTCCAGCACGCCGAGCAGGTAGCGCAGTTCTGTCAGCGCCCGCCGGCCGGTGTCGCTGACGGCCGACAGTCCCTCGCCGGCCTTGTCCGGTGCGGAGGTGAGCAGGAACTGTGCCGCGTCCGCCTGGACCACCATGGCCGTCACATGATGGGTGACCACGTCGTGCAGCTCGCCGGCGATGCGTGCCCGCTCTGCGGCCGTGGCCACTTCGGCGGCCAGCCGCCGCCGCTGCGCCTCCTCCGCCCGCCGTGTGCGTACGGTGCTCCCCACCAGCCAGAACGCGCCCAGCGTCAGATAGAACGCGAGATAGTCCGCGATGCCCTGCGGTGAGCCGAGGCGGTTCAGGACGAGGGTCAGCACGGCGTAGCCCGCGCTCACCACGCCCGCCAGAGCGTGGCGGAGGCGGATCTGGTGGGCCCCGGCCGAGTACAGGGCCAGATACAGCCCCAGACTCCCGAACGTCGTCGGGAAGCCCAGCGCCTGGTACGCGGCGAACGCGCCCGCGATGACGACCAGACTGCCCGCGGGCCATCGCCGGCGGGCCGCCAGCGGCAGGGTCTGGGCCAGGATCAGCCCGATGCTCGGCACGCTCACCGGCCGCTCGGGCAGGTCCCCGATCTGCGCCCCGATGTGGGACACGGTGGGCACGAAGGCCAACAGGGCCATCACCAGGGCGAGGACGCCGTCCTTGAGGAAGGCGTCCCGCTCCTCCCACCAGTCGAGCGGCGCCCGGAACAGCGCACGGCTCCAGGGCGCCTGAGGGGATGTCACTACCGTTTCCTCCGGTCAGCCGGCCTGGGTGTGTCGTGCGGATCGGCGGGGCAGCAGACGGCCGCCGCGGCGGGCGAGGACGACCATGCGGACGGCGAGCAGCACACCGAGGACCACGGGCACCAGCGCC
Organism: Streptomyces sp. NPDC027672; assembly: GCF_055566335.1. Taxonomy (NCBI): domain Bacteria; kingdom Bacillati; phylum Actinomycetota; class Actinomycetes; order Kitasatosporales; family Streptomycetaceae; genus Streptomyces; species Streptomyces sp. NPDC027672. The sequence continues at coordinate 176,831 of NZ_JBVHSO010000002.1, forward strand.
GCCTCCAGGCCGAAGCCACCACCGGTCAGCACGGCGGAGCCATGCGCGTCGACGGTGAACAGGCCCTCGGCGGTGTGCCCGGAGACCGGGATGCCGAGCAGCCCCTCGGTGGTGTTCCAGGCGAAGTGCAGCCCCGCAACGAACCAGATGTTACGCCGCCACAGGAACGCGGCGCCGAGCATCACGCCCGCCTCCACGGCGATCGCCAGCGCACTCCACGCACTGGCTTCCGGAACGCTCAGATGGGCGATGCCGAAGAACAGCCCGGTGATCACGATGGCGGCCCGGCTGCCCCACAATTGCTCCAGGGCCTGGAGCGCGAGACCGCGGAACAACAGCTCTTCGGTGACCGCGGCGCCGGTCTGCACCATGACCGCGGACCAGACGACCGCCATGAAGCCGTGGCCCGCCCAGGAGAACGAGTAACCCCCGAACGCCGTGATCAGCAAGGCGGACACCCATACGAAGCCCAGGCCCGTCGCGCCGCCCAGCAGCGCCTCCCGGCCGGCTCCCCGCCGGGCGATCTCCGGCGCCGGGCGTCGCGCGACACGGCGCATGACCAGCCAGTACACGGCCACCGCGACCGCCGCGCCCAGCGCCGGAACCGGACCGGGACCCGTGGCGGTCAGGGCCGAGACCAGGCCGACGCCGGCCAGGCCCGTCACCATCCAGCCGAGCGGAGAGCGGACGATCCGGCCGAGACGGCCGCCGCGCGCGTCGGGATCGTCGGGGCCCGGGCCCGGGCCGGGGACTCCGGCGTGCCGTGCGGTGGATGGTGTACTCATGGTGGCCCCCCTGTGGCGGTCGCACCGGCGGCGACCCGACCACCACGCTAGGAATCCGGCGCCGTCCGCGAATCACCCGCGCATGGACAGCTCCTGTAGCTCTCGCGGGGGATGCGCCCGGGAAACGTCTTACGTACCGCCCGCCCGGTGGGGAGCCTGGGCTGCTTCGGGACAGCAGGCCCATAAGTGCGGCCTGGGTGAGCCATAAGATCGGCTTATGAGGTCATAGACCCGACCCCCGTACCAACTTAGGGCTGCCTTAGTTTAGGCTTCCTGATCAAGTCGCCCATTTTCACGCGAAGGGAACCTGATCATGCCGCGCGCCCTGCGGGTAGCCATCGTCGGAGCCGGCCCCGCCGGGATCTACGCCGCCGACGCCCTGCTCAAGTCCGAGGTGGCCGCCGACCCCGGTGTGTCCATCGACCTCTTCGAGCGGATGCCCGCCCCGTTCGGCCTGATCCGGTACGGCGTCGCGCCCGACCACCCGCGCATCAAGGGCATCATCACCGCCCTGCATCAGGTGCTCGACAAGCCGCAGATCCGGCTGTTCGGCAACGTCGACTACCCGACGGACCTCGGCCTGGACGACCTGCGCGCCTTCTACGACGCGGTGATCTTCTCCACCGGCGCGATGGCCGACCGCGACCTGTCCATACCCGGCATCGACCTGGACGGCTCCTACGGCGCCGCCGACTTCGTCTCCTGGTACGACGGCCACCCGGACGTGCCGCGCACCTGGCCGCTGGAGGCCGAGAAGGTCGCCGTCCTCGGCGTCGGCAACGTGGCCCTGGACGTGGCCCGCATCCTGGCCAAGACCGCCGACGAACTGCTGCCGACCGAGATCCCGCCGAACGTCTACGACGGTCTGAAGGCCAACAAGGCCGTGGAGATCCACGTCTTCGGCCGCCGTGGCCCGGCGCAGGCGAAGTTCAGCCCGATGGAGCTGCGCGAGCTGGACCACTCGCCGAACATCGAGGTCATCGTCGACCCCGAGGACATCGACTACGACGAGGGCTCGATCGAGACCCGGCGCGGCAACAAGCAGGCCGACATGGTCGCCAAGACGCTGGAGAACTGGGCGATCCGGGACGTCGGCAACCGTCCGCACAAGCTGTTCCTGCACTTCTTCGAGTCGCCCGCCGAGATCCTCGGCGAGGACGGCAAGGTCGTCGGCCTGCGCACCGAGCGCACCGCCCTGGACGGCACCGGCAACGTCAAGGGCACCGGCGTCTTCAAGGACTGGGACGTCACGGCGGTCTACCGCGCGGTCGGCTACCTCTCCGAGAAGCTGCCCAAGCTGCCCTGGGACATCGCCTCCGGCACCGTCCCGGACCAGGGCGGCCGGGTCGTCGAGGAGGGCGGCACCCCGCTGCAGTCCACCTATGTCACCGGCTGGATCCGGCGCGGCCCGGTCGGTCTCATCGGCCACACCAAGGGCGACGCCAACGAGACCGTCGCCAATCTGCTGGACGACTACGCGAACGGCCGCCTGCACACCCCGGCCACGCCCGAGCCGGAGGCCGTGGACGCCTTCCTCGCCGAGCGGAACGTCCGCTTCACCACCTGGGAGGGCTGGTACCGCCTCGACGCCGCCGAGCGGGCCCTGGGCGAGCCGCAGGGCCGCGAACGGGTGAAGCTGGTCGAGCGTGAGGACATGCTGCGGGAGAGCGGGGCGTAAGGCCCCGGCTCCACCGGGGACGGCGGGGGCCGGCGCGAGTGCGCCGGCCCCCGTGGCCGTGCGGGCCCGCGCCGGACCGGAGCGGTTCGTCTTCCTGAAGATCGCCCGCACGTGACGACGAAGCCCCAGCTCATCCGTGCAGGAGCACGGCAGATTGGCCGTATCTCGTCTGCCGTCCCATGACCCCGCACCGGCTTAATGATGCTCCCGCGTCACGCACCGCGCGGGTGGGTGTGACGACAGCACGGGGGAACCATGGACGGCACCGGCGGCATCGGCGTACCACCTCCCGGGACACCTCCCTGGCCTCCGCCACAGCTTCCGCCCCAGCCCCCGTCTCCTCCGCCCCAGCCGCCTCCTCGGCTACCGCCGATGCCGCTGCCTCCCCGCCGGGGAAGGCCTTCCCCCTGATCGTCGTCTTCATCGTCCTGATCTGGCCGAGGAAGCCGGTGCTGGTCGTCGAGATGAACAGCGGTTCCAGGGTGGTCCTGACCCTGCCGACCATGGATGAGCTGCGGGCGATCGCCGGGCAGATCGTGTACGCGATCGACCACCCGGAATACGAGTTCTCCGCCGTCCTTCACCAGTACAACACCACGAACAACTTCGGTTCCGTCGTCAACCTGAACGGCGGCAGGGGAAACACGGGGATCAGACTGTGAGCGACACGTCGAACTACTACGGGGACGTCGTCAACGTGAACGGCGGCGAAAAGGTCGTCGGCATCAACCACGGCACCGTCGTCCACCACGACGACACCGCTCAGGACACCGGGCTCCAGGCCGCCGTGACGGACCTCACCCTCCTCCTCGAGGACCTGCGCCCGGCGCTCGCCCCGGACCAGGCGCGGACCGTGGAGAACGCGCTGCCCGCGCTCACCCCCGACCGGGCCGCCCTGCGTGAGCGCGGCATGATCCTGGCGTCCGTCGCGCAGATCGCGGCGACCGTGGGCGAGGTGGGCAGGCCCGTCATGGAGGCGCTGGGGCGGCTGCTCGCGCTGCTGGGCTGACGGGCCGCACGGGCCCCGGCGTACGGCGTGCGCTCCGTGCGCCGGTCGCACTTCCGGGCGACGCGCGGCGCCGGGCCCCCGCGCCCCGGTCGCGCCGCCGAGCGGTGATACTGGGAGGCGCACCCGCCCCCGTCAGCAGATTGGCTCATGTCGAACTCCGCCGCCGACCACGCCACCGTCCCGCAGACGCTCTGGGCGGTGCGGGGCCGTCACACCGGTCCCGCCCCCGAGGACGTCGTCCGCCGCACCCTGCGCCGGCACAAGGAGAGCGGGGACATCGACGACTTCGCCGAGCCGGCCGCGGCCGGGGATCCCGGCCTGCGGGTCTTCGAGGCCCGCTGGCGGGCCGGGGGCACCGTGACCGTGCGGGCCCGGCTGACCCTCGTACCGCCCCGGGACCGGCTCACGGGGCACGAGTGGCGACTGGTCGCGGAGGCCGAGCGGCCGTGGGACGACGCATGGCCCTCGCCGGCGACCCTGTTCTGGCCCGACGACGCCGCCGACGAGGACGGCGACGGCTCCTGGGACCACCACCCCACGGTCCCCGGGCTGCGCTTCCGGCACGTCAACGCGCTGCCCGAGGACGACAAGGAGATGCGGCGCCGGCTGCGGGACGCGGCCCGGGAGGCGTGGTGCGTCCATGTCGTCGTGCACGAGGCGATGACCCCCGACGAACGGGGCCGGCGGCCGCTGGCCCGGCTGCTCCCGCCCGGACTGCGCCACCGCGTGATCGAGCACCGGGCCACCCCGCAGCAGTTGCGCGGAGTCAACTGGGCCCTGAAGGACCTCGGCGTCGAGGTGCCGCGCGGCGGCGCGGTCCTGCTGCCGCCGGATCCGGCGCCGGACGGCTACGACGGCCGGGAGCACAGCGTACGCAACGTCTTCCTGGACGGTTCGGAGCCGGCCGAGCTGATCGCGGCCCTGCGGCACTTCGTCGCCCTGCCCCGGCCGCTGTCCCAGGGGGCCGCGGAGGCGCTGGCCGACCTGCGCGAGAACTGGACCCTGCTGACCCTGCACGAGGAGCTGGAGGCCCAGCGGCGGCTGGTCGCGATGTACGCCGAGGCGCTGGAGGCGATGACGAAGTCGCGGGACCTGTACAAGGAGGCCGCCGAGCAGGCGCTGGAGGCCCTGGCCGCCTACCGCGACGTCCCGGTGCCCACCCTGCCCCAGCAGCGGCCCGGCTCCCGCTCGCCGGGCGCGTTGCAGCAGCTCACCCGGACGTTCGAGCGGCTGCGGCTGCCGGGCAGGGGCCGCCAGCCGGAGCCGGAACACTCCGGCGCGGCGGCCTCGGCGGACGTGCCTGGCACATCGGACGCGCCTGACACACCGGACGCGTCCGGTGCGCCGGACGAGATCGTGCGGGAAGGCGTCGGGGGTACGGGCCGCGGGGACGGGAAGGCGTCCTAGAGCGGTCCGGACCACCGGCCGGGCCTGCTCGGCGCGCGGACCGGAGAACGCGGACCGCAGAGCGCGGAGCGCAGAGGGCGGACCGGAGAAGGAGCGAGGATGGACACGACCACGACCCTGCTGGTGCTCGGCGGCGTCGTCGCGGCGGTGCTGCTCGCCGTCGCGGTCGTGCTACTGGTGCGGCTGGTGCGGACCCGGCAGACGCTGCGGCGCGCGGGTCTGCCGACCGGTCCGCGCTGGGTGTTCTGGGGCGCGGTCGCGTATCTGCTGCTGCCCACCGACCTGATGCCCGACCCGGTCTACCTGGACGACATCGGCGTCCTCCTCCTCGCCCTGCGCAGCCTGCGCACCGCCCGGCCGCTGCCGGGCGGGACGAAGGACGCCTGACCGGCCCAGGCCCGGCCCGGCTCGCTATGGGTGATCCGCCGGCGAGGGAACCGTGGCTCAGCCCGCTCCCGCACCCTCCGTCCTGCGCGCCGTCACGGCCGTCAGCAGCACCGCCAGTGCCCCGGCGGTGGCTGTCACGGCCACCGGACCGGCCAGCCAGGGCGGGGCCAGGGTCGCCGCCGGCAGCGCCACGTCCGGCAGGCCGAGACGGGCGCCGAACACCGGTCCCGCGGCGAACGCCGCCGTCAGGACGGCCGAGACCGTCGCCCCGACCAGCCGGGCCGGTGCGGTGCGCGCGGTGAGGGCGAGCGCCAGCAGCCCGCACAGCGCGGAGGCGAGCAGGGTGGTCCCGAGGCTGCCGTGGGACAGCCCGGTCCAGTAGCGCGGGAGGTGGGCCAACCCGCACAGGAACACCAGCAGCGCGGCACACCGGGCGGCCCACACGGTGGCCGCGGGCGCCCGTCCGCCACCGGCCCGGTGCACAGCCGTGGCCGGGACGGAGGCGGACGCGAAGAGGAACGCGGAAGCCGGGGCGGAAGCACTACCGGAAGGCGCAGGAGCGGAAGGCGACGGCACCGAAGCAGCCCGCACCTCGACCGTGCTCCCCTGCGTCGCCGGCTCCTTCGCGGGCCATCCTGCCCGCGGCGGTGTCCCCCGCCCCTGCTGGAACGGCGCATCGGCCGCCCTGAAGCCCGTCGACCCGGCACCGGTCGGACCGGAGTCCGCCGGGTTCAGAGCCGAGCGTTCGGGCGGCTCGTCTTCCGTGGCCAGGCTGTCGATCAGTTCGGCGAGGTCCTCGACGGGGCGGTGGACGGCCACCGCGCGTATGGCCGTCTGCCCGCAGTGCGGTTCCACGGGGCCGCGGTGCAGCAGCCGCACCAGCCGCGAGACCTCCGCCAGCGGGCGGCCCTCGGCGGCGGCGCGGATCAGCTCGTCCGCGCTGTCGGTCTTCCTGGGCGGCTCGGTCAGCAGGGCCACCAGGCGGGTGACGTCCTCCACGGACCGTTCGGTCCCCAGGGCACGCAGTGCGGACGCCGTGGTCCGGGCGTGCCCGGGTGAGCGCTCCAGCAAGCCGAGGAGCCGGACGACGTCCTCCAGCGGGCGGTCGGCGACGGCCGCGTGGACCAGACCGTGCAGCGGGTCGTCGTCCGCCGGGGTGTCGTACACCGGGGCGCTGGACACGGGATCGTGGTGCCCGTCGTACTCGGCGCTGTCACGCGCGGAGCCGTCAGGCGTGCGATCGCCCGGGCCCCCGGAGCCTTCCGCGGGCGGGTCGGTGGGCGCCGGGGCTATGAGCGTGTCCTCGGGGCGGGGTGACGGAGAGCGGGTGGTCATCTCGGCTCCAGGGGACGGGTGCGGGCGCGGCTGCGCGCCCCCGCACGCGGTCGGCGTCACACGGTCCGCGGCCGGTCGGCCGGTCACGGCACGCACGTGGTCCGTCGCCGGTCACGGCGGCGCGCAGTCCATTCCTACGAGCGGGTCCCGGGCCCCGCCACCCGGGCGGCGCGCCGGTGTGAGGGAACCGGCAGCGGGCCCTGCTCCGACCGGGTGACGGTCTCGCCGGACGGCGCCGGGCAGTGTAGACATGGGCACATGGTGCGACTGCCCGGCCGGTCCGCGACCCGGCCGCCCCGAACGCTCGGGTACCCGCGCGCACCGCACGGCCCGGCGCGGCCGGGCCGTGGTCCGGGGGGCGGCCGGCCCGGGGTGCTCCGGTCGGCGGTGACCGGGCGCAGCGTGGCCGGTCAGGTGTTCCTGCTGCAAGTGGTGATCGTGCTGCTGCTGGTCGTCTCGGCGGTGGTGGCCCAGGTGCTCCAGGTGCGGCACGACAGCGACACCGAGGCGGCGAATCGTTCCCTCGCCGTGGCCGAGACCTTCGCCAACGCTCCGGGTACGGCCGCGGCCCTGCGCTCCGCCGATCCCACGGCCGTGCTCCAGCCGCGCGCGGAGGCCTCCCGCAAGGCGACCGGCGTGGACTTCATCGTCGTGATGAACACCGACGGTATCCGCTACACGCACCCCGAGACGGACCGGATCGGCAAGAAGTTCGTCGGGAACATCGGTCCGGCGCTGGCCGGGGGGACGGTCACCGAGCACGTCACCGGCACCATCGGCCCGCTGGTGCAGGTCGTGGTGCCCGTGCGGGACGCGGCGGGCACGGTGGTGGGCCTGGTGTCCGCCGGGATCACCACCGCGCACGTGGGCGGCACCGCCGACCAGCAGTTGCCGCTGCTGCTCGCCGCGGCGGCCGCCGCGCTGGCGCTGGCCACGGCGGGCACGGCCCTGGTCAGCAGACGGCTGCTGCGCCAGACGCACGGCCTCGGGCCGTACGAGATGACCCGGATGTACGAGCACCACGACGCGGTGCTGCACGCGGTCCGCGAGGGTGTGCTGATCGTCGCGGACGACGGCCGGCTGCTGCTCGCCAACGACGAGGCGCACCGGCTGCTGGACCTGCCGGCGGACGCCGAGCGGCGGCATGTGCTGGAGCTGGGTCTGAACGACGAGACGGCGGGTCTGCTGGCCTCGGGGCGGGTCGCGACGGACGAGGTGCACCTGGTCAAGGACCGGCTGCTGGCGATCAACCAGCGGCCGACGGATCTGCGCGGCGGCCCGCCCGGCAGTGTGACCACGCTGCGCGACTCCACCGAGCTGCGCGCGCTGTCGGGCCGCGCGGACGTGGCCCGGGAGCGGCTGAACATGCTGTACGACGCCGGGGTGGGCATCGGCACCAGTCTGGACGTGTCGCGGACCGCGGAGGAGCTGGCCGGGCTGGCGGTGCCCCGGTTCGCGGACTTCGCCACCGTCGACCTGTTCGAGGCGGTGCTGAGCGGGGAGGAGCCGCGGCCGGATACGGCGCTGCGCCGTACGGCCTGCGCGGGCGACCGCGAGGACGTCCCGCTGTACCCGGTGGGCGAGCGGATCCGGTTCGTGGCGACCTCGCCGCAGACCCGTGCCCTGACGACGGGGCAGTCGGTCGTGGCGGCGCGGCTGCGGGACACGCCCGGCTGGCGGGCGCAGGACCTGGAGCGCACCGACCAGGTGCTGGCGTACGGCATCCACTCGCTGATCACCGTGCCGCTGCGGGCGGGCGCGCTGGTGCTGGGCGTGGCGAACTTCTGGCGGGCGGAGAAGCCGCAGCCGTTCGACGCCGAGGACGTGTCGCTGGCGGAGGAGCTGGGGGCGCGGGCCGCGGTGTCCATCGACAACGCCCGCCGGTACACCCGCGAGCACAGCATGGCGGTCACGCTCCAGCGCAGCCTGCTGCCGCGCTCCCTGCCCGAGCAGGGCGCCCTGGAGATCGCCTACCGCTATCTGCCGGCCCAGTCGGGTGTCGGCGGCGACTGGTTCGACGTGCTGCCGCTGTCCGGTGCCCGGGTGGCGCTCGTCGTCGGGGACGTGGTGGGGCACGGCCTGCACGCGGCGGCGACGATGGGCCGGCTGCGGACGGCCGTGCACAACTTCTCGGCGCTCGATCTGCCGCCGGACGAGCTGCTCGCGCTCCTGGACGAGCTGGTCGGACGGATCGACCAGGACGAGACCCCGGCGTCGGGCGGGGCCGTGGTGACGGGCGCGACCTGTCTGTACGCGATCTACGACCCGGTGTCCCGGCGGTGCACGCTGGCCCGGGCCGGTCATCCGCCGCCCGCGCTGGTGGGTCCGGACGGCTCGGTGGAGTTCGCGGACGTGCCCGCGGGTCCGCCGCTGGGGCTGGGCGGGCTGCCGTTCGAGACGGCGGAACTGGAGCTGGCGGAGGGCAGCCGGCTGGTGCTGTACACCGACGGGCTGGTGGAGGACCGGGACCGGGACATCGACGAGGGCCTGGCTCTGCTGTCCGACGCGCTCGGCGGGACGCCGGGCGCCTCGCCCGAGGAGACCTGCCGCACGGTGCTGGACCGGCTGCCGGCCCGGCCGAGCGACGACGTGGCGCTGATCGTGGCCCGTACCCGGGTGCTGGGCGAGGACCGGGTGGCGCAGTGGCAGGTGCCGTCCGATCCGGCGGCGGTGTCGCGGGTGCGGTCCTCTGTGACCCGGCGGCTGGCCGACTGGGGGCTGGAGGAGCTGGCGTTCACGACGGAGCTGATCCTGAGCGAGCTGGTCACCAACGCCATCCGCTACGGACGCGGTCCGATCGGGATGCGGCTGCTGCGGGACCGGACGCTGATCTGCGAGGTCTCCGACCGCAGTACGACCTCGCCGCACCTGCGGTACGCGGCGAGCACCGACGAGGGCGGCCGGGGGCTGTTCCTGGTGGCGCAGCTCGCCGAGCGGTGGGGCACCCGGTACACGCCACACGGCAAGGTGATCTGGGCGGAGCAGCCGCTGCCCTGAGCGCGGGCCGGCGCGGACGGAAGGGGCGCCGGGGCACGGCACGGGCCCGGCGGACGGCGACACGCGGTCCGCCGGGCCCGTGGCGGGGCACCGGGACGCCCGGGCGGGCGACGGTCAGTCGCCGCCGAGGCGGGCGCGCAGCAGCTGCTTGCCCAGCTCGGCGCCCTTGCGGCTGTCGGACTGGGCCTTGCGGAACAGCTCCACGACCTCGTTGTCCTTCTCCCGCTCGGCGTCCTGGATGTACTGCTCCAGGCGCAGGGCGTTGCTCAGACACGCCTCGACGTACCAGATGAGGTTGTAGTCCTTGTCGCGCGTGCCCGTGACGTCGCCGGTCTCGCTGGTGCTGGTCATCCGGGATTCCCTCCTTGTGTCGAGCCTGAGTCGGTCCCGCTGTGGGACCGCCCGGGTACCCGGGCCGGGTGCGGACACACCGCCCGTTCGGGTACCGAACCGCCACGCATCGGGCACCGGGCCGTATCGGGCCACACCGGGGCGCGGGCGGTGCCGGGCCCGGCGGCGCGGGGCGGCTCAGCCGAGGGCGCGGTCCAGGTTGAAGGCGGCGCTGATCAGGGACAGATGGGTGAACGCCTGCGGGAAGTTGCCCTGTTGCTCGCCGGTGCGGCCGATCTCCTCGGCGTACAGACCGAGGTGGTTGGCGTAGGTGAGCATCTTCTCGAAGGCCAGCCGTGCCTCGTCCAGCCGGCCGGCCCGGACCAGCGCCTCGACGTACCAGAACGAGCAGATGGAGAAGGTGCCTTCGTCGCCGCGCAGGCCGTCGGGGCTGGCCTGCGGGTCGTAGCGGTAGACGAGGGAGTCGGAGACGAGGTCCTCGGTGAGCGCGTCCAGGGTGGACAGCCACTTGGGGTCGGTGGGGGCGATGAACTTGGCGAGCGGCATCATCAGCACCGAGGCGTCGAGGACGTCGGCGCCCTCGTACTGCACGAAGGCGCCCCGGCGCTCCGACCAGCCGCGGTCCATGATCCGCCGGTAGATGGTGTCCCGGGTCTGGCGCCAGCGGCGGTGGTCGGCGGGCAGGCCGCGGTGGTTGGCCAGGCGGATCGCCCGCTCGATCGCGACCCAGCACATCAGCCGGGAGTACAGGAAGTTCTTGCGGCCGCCGCGGGTCTCCCAGACGCCCTCGTCGGGCTGGTCCCAGTGGTCGCAGACCCAGTCGACGAGCCGGCACAGGTCGTCCCACTGTCCGCTCGGGATGGGCTGCGCCCACTTGTCGTAGAGGTAGGCGGAGTCGATCAGCGCGCCGTAGATGTCGAGCTGGAGCTGGTCGGCGGCGGCGTTGCCGACCCGGACCGGCGCGGAGCCCAGGTGGCCCTCCAGGTGGGGCAGTTCGCGCTCGGGCAGCTCGGTGCGGCCGTCGATGCCGTACATGATCTGGAGCGGTCCGGTGCCGGCGCCGTCGCCGGGGCTGATGTTCGTGGTCAGGAAGTGCATGAAGGCCGCGGCCTCGCCGGTGAAGCCGAGCCGGAGCAGGGCGTAGACGGCGAAGGCGGCGTCGCGGACCCAGACGTAGCGGTAGTCCCAGTTGCGTTCGCCGCCGAGCTGCTCGGGCAGGCTGGTGGTGGGCGCGGCGACGATGGCGCCGGTGGGCGCGTAGGTGAGCAGCTTCAGGGTGAGGGCGGAGCGGTGCACCATCTCCCGCCAGCGGCCCCGGTAGCGGGACTGGTGCAGCCAGTGGCGCCAGTAGGCCACGGTGGCGTTGAACTCGTGTTCCGCCTCGGCGTGGGCGCAGCCGCGGGGCGGCACCCGGACGCCGAGCTGGTCGAGGGCGAACACCGCCGTCTCGCCCTCGGCCAGTTTGAATTCGGCGCGCGCGTCCCGGCCGTCGTTCTCCACGGCGACGGTGGAGGTGAAGGCCAGGGACTGCTTGGGTGACTCGAAGACGATCATGTCGTCCACGAGGCGCAGGGTGTGCGGGTCGGCGCCGTAGTTGAAGCGGGGGGCGATCAGCGCGCGGAAGGGCACGGTGCCGCGGACGCAGATCACCCGCCGGATCAGCCGGTGCCGGCGCACCTCGCACACCTCGCGCGTCTCGTCGCAGTACACGGGCATGAAGTCCTGCACCTCGCCGACGCCCTCGTCGGTGAAGAAGCGGGTGATCAGCACGTTGGTGTCGGGGAAGTAGAACTGCTTGGTGCGGGCCGGTACGGCGGCGGCCAGCTCGTAGCGTCCGCCGCGTTCGGCGTCGAGGATGGCCGCGAAGACGCTCGGGGAGTCGAAGGAGGGGCTGCAGTACCAGTCGATGGTGCCGTTGGTGCCGACCAGGGCCACGCTGCGCAGGTCGCCGATGAGGCCGTGGTCGGCGATGGGCAGGTAGCGGGGGCTGGGGGCGTCCTCGGCGAACGGGGTCGCGGCCATCGGCGGCCTCCCGGTGTGCGGTGCGGTGCGATGCGGTGCGTTTCCCCGCGCTCGCGGGGTTCTCCCGCTGCCGGGATCCTCCCGGTCCGCGGTGTCTGCTCCAGCTTACGAGTGCGGGGTTCGCGGTGGCGCGGGAAGGCGCCCGGCGTCCGTTCCCGGGCCTTCCGGATGCAGGGTGGGCCGCGGCGGGCAATGGTGAGAGTGTGCCCCGTTCGGAGGCACCGGCACGGATGCGGTCATCCGGACCGAGGAGGAGGCATCATGTCGGCACCCACACCCGAAGAGTCCCGTGCGTCGGACGACGTGCGCACCCCGGACGCCCTGCTCCACTCCGCGCCCCCCAGGGATGTCACCCCGGAGGACCTGGTGATGGCGGCGGGCAGGGACGTCACACCGAAGACCCTCGACTGGGCGCGGCGCAAGCTGGAGTCGGAGGGCCCGGCGGCCATCGAGAAGCTGCTGCCTTAGGGCGGTCCGGGGATCCGGCGCGCAGAGGCCGGGCGGACGGGCGGGCCGGGTGCGATCGCGCCCGGCCCGCCCGCTGTCACCCGCCCGCCGTGTCCGCCGTGGACGGCCCCCGGGACGCCTGCCCGGGAGGACCGGCCCGCGTCCCCGGTGTACTCAGGGCTCCTCCTCCACCACGTGCATCGCCGCCTCCTCGGCGCCGGCCGCTCCCCCGTCGATCCCGATGTCCCGGGCGACCTCCTCCTTCGTGGTGTCGGTGTGGGCGCCCTCGTCGGGGGCGACCAGGCGGCCCGCGCGGGCGCCGCCCGCCTCCGGGTCGACCGGCTCGCCCTCGCCGCCGGGCAGGTCGCCGATCTCGTCACCGGGCGGCGCGGTCACGTCCGGGACCTCCTGGCCGAGCCGCTCGTCCAGGCTCTCGCCCTCGTGCTGCTCACCGGCGGTGATGCCGTGCTTGGTGACGCCCAGCGGGCGTTCGGGCGGGGAGTAGCCCTCGTCGAGGATGTCGTCGTAGGTGCGCTCGCCGACCGCGTCCTGCAAGTCCAGGGGCGCGGCGTCCTCTTGTTCCTCGTTGGTGCCGGTGGGCTGGTACGCGTCGTCCGCCATGGGGGTCTGCTCGGACTGCTGCTCGCTCATGGTCGCCTCCTTCGGGGTTCGCGGGCGGTCCCGGTCCGCGTTTCCCGTGGGCGGATCATTAATCCCGCCCGGACGGCTCGGCGCGGGAGCGGCCCGGGGGGTCCGAGCATGATCGGCGGCCCGGGGCGTGCCCGGCGGCCCTGATCCGCTCCCGCCGCGTCGTGGAGCCGCGGACGCGGTGCCGGCCGGGCGGTTTGGTCCGGCCGGGCGGGGAGGCGCGGAGCGGAGTCAGGGGCGGCCGTGTGGAGGCTTTCCTCCGGGTGGAGCGGGTACGGCTGCGCCTCAAGCCTTGTGCCATCGATCCGTACCTGCAACAGCCCTGCAGTAAAGAGGGCGGCACGGCTTGCCCATGGAGAGGGAAAGCGTGAGCGGGAAAGTCTGCCGGGGCCGCTGGTCCGGGGCAGGTCACAGCGCCTTGCGGCGCACCAGCGCGCCGAGCACCAGCAGACCGGGCAGCAGCGGCAGCCAGACCGTCAGCAGCCGGTAGCCGAGCACCGCGGACGCGGCGGCGGCACCCGGGGTGCCGGCGGCGGTGAGGGCGAGGGCCAGCGCGGCGTCCAGCGAGCCGAGGCCGCCCGGTGTGGGCAGCAGGGCGGCGGCGCTGCTGGCGGCGAGGTACAGCAGCGCCACCTGGAGCGGGGCGAGCGCCAGCCCGACGGCCCGGGTGACGGCGATGAGGACCAGCGCGTGCAGCACCGCGAAGGCCAGGGAACCGCCCCACAGGGCCGCCGCGCGGGCCGGACGGGCGTGCGGCGCGCGGAGGCCGGCCAGCACGGTGCCGAGCGCCCGCCGGCACCGCGCCCACCACGGGGTGAGCGGCAGCAGGGCGACCAGTACGGCCGCGCCCGCGGCGGCGGCGACCGCCACCGGGGAGACGCGCGGCAGGCGCAGCAGCCCGGGGCAGGCCGGGGCGAGCAGCGCGATCAGCGCCAGGCGGACGGCGGCGCCCGCGGCGGCCTTAACGGCGAGGGCGCCGGCCGCGCGCCGGGCCGGCAGCCCGCAGCGCATCAGGAAGCGCAGGTTCACCGCGCCCGCGCCGAGGCCGGCGGGCAGCAGATGGTTGGCGGCGGAGGCGGCGAACTGGGCGGCGACCAGCCGGGCGCCGGGCAGCCGCCGGACGACGGCGCCCTGCTGGGCGAGCGCGGCGGCGGCCCAGGTGCCCAGGGCCGCCACCGCGCCGGTCAGCAGCCAGCCGGGGTCGGCGACCGCCAGCCGCCCGGCCCCGCTCTCCACCACCGGCCAGTACCGGTGAAGCAGGTACAGCGCGCCGAGCAGGACGGCGAGGCAGCCGCCGGCGTGCCAGCAGGCGCGGCGGCGGCCGAGGGCGGCGGCGAGGCCGGCCGGTGAGGTCATGGGCGGGCGCCCGGCACGGCGTAGTACAGCCGGACGGCGCCGGCCGGCGCGGAGGACCAGCCGCGGGTGTGACCGGGCGGCGCCGCACCGGCCGGCACCAGCGTGGCGACCGGGATCCGGCGGGCGGTGCGGAGGATGCCGGCCACGGTGGTGTTGGCGTTGGGCCCGGTCGTCGCGGCCGAGGCGCACCCGGCGGCGAAGCCGACCGGGATGGCCTCGTGACCGGTGACCAGACAGGGCGGCCGGACGCCGTGGCGGTGCAGTTCGGCCGCGGTACGGGCCCAGGTCCTGCGGGCGGCCGTGGTGGTGCCGGCCACCCGCAGGACCATGGCGGCCTGCACCAGGAGGTACACGGCGAGCCCGGCGCAGACCAGCACCGCGAGGACCGGACGCGGCACCGGGCGCCGGGCGGCCGCCAGCCGGGTGAGCGCGTCGGCGACCGGGACGGCGAGCAGCGCGTAGGCGGGCAGCAGGAAGCGGGGGGCCGCGTAGTCGAGCAGGAACAGGTAGGGGAACGCGGCGGTCGCCGCGCAGGCGAGCGGCAGTGCGGTGGCCGCCGGGCGCCGGGCGCGGACGGCGAGGACCACCGCGAGGACGGCGAGCGGGGGAAGCGCGAACCACCAGAAGGTGAGGAGGGGATGCGGCAGGGCGCCGGCACACGGGCGGCACAGGGTCCGGCCGCCCAGGCCCCGCAACTGGTCCGCGAAGGCGAGGTGCCAGTCGAGGCCGCCTTGGATCGCGGCGCCGTCGGCCAGCCGGCGGGCCAGGCCGCCGTAGCGCGTGTACGCCTCGGCCACCCACTGGACGGCGCCGGCGGCGAGCCCGGCCGTGAGGACGAGCAGCGCCCGCCGGTGACCGCGCCGGAGGCCCACGGCGAGCAGGGGCAGGCTCGCCCAGACCGCGTCCACCGGCCGCATCCACGCCATCAGCAGCGCGCTCCCGGCCAGACCCCACAGGGCCGCGCGGTCGGCGCGGTCGGCCCCGAGGCGCAGGAAGCAGGCGACGGCGGTCAGGGCGGCGACGGCGACCCAGAGGTTGGGCATGGCCTGGGGGCCGTAGAACAGGGTCACCCACAGCGAGGCGAACAGGCCGCCGGCCAGGGCGAGCACCCGCACCGGGAACAGACCGCGCCAGGCGCGCAGCGCCAGGAACAGGGCGAGACCGGAGAGGACGGCGAGGTAGGTCCGCAGCAGGGCCGTGGACGAGGACCAGGCGGCGACGGGCGCGACCAGCAGGGAGACGCCCCGGGCGCGGGGCGCGCTGAAGAAGGCGGCCGGGGCGTGCCGGCTGACCTGGCTGACGTACACCGTCTCGTCCCAGCCGAGGCCCATCCCGGGCCGCACGAGCAGGAGTTGGGCCAGCGTGAAGGCCACGGCGACGGCCGCGAGCGGCCGGCCGGCCGGGGCGGGGCGGGCGGACGCGGGGCGCTCGTGTTCCCGGTCCGCCGTGCCGAGTGCCGCGTGCGCGCTGCCGCCCATGACCACCCCTCAAGTGCCCTCGGATCGCGAGGTCCACTGTCCCTCCGCGATGCCCGGGGGCCGGGAGGCGGGCGGGGAGACACGGCCGCACCGGCGCGGATCACCCGGCCGCGCCCGGCGGGCAGGGCCATCCGGCGGACGCCCCGGCACACCCTACGGCGGGAATCCGCCGGCCCGGCGCGTCCCGCCCGGCCGACGGCTCCCGCCGCGGCGGGCCGGCGCGCTCAGCGCGTGCTGCCTCCGTTCGGGGCGCGGTGGCGTGGCTGGCCGGGGGCCGGGCGGCGGCGCGCCGGTGGTACGGCCCGTACGGCGGGCATGTCCGTGCCGACCGTCAGCGGCTCGCCGTGGTGGCTGAGCGTCAGCGGTTCGCCGTCCAGCAGCGCGTACGTCACCTTGTCCGCGCCGATGTCCACGCGCAGCCGGCGCCCGCGGAACTGGACGTGGAAGGCGAGCCGGCGCAGCCGCTCGGGCAGCCGGGGCGCGAACCGCAGCGTGTCGCCGGCCCGGCGCATGCCGCCGAACCCGGCGACCAGCGCCATCCAGGTGCCGGCCAGCGACGCGATGTGCAGCCCGTCCCGGGTGTTGTGCTCCAGGTCCGCCAGGTCCATCAGCGCGGCCTCGGTGGTGTAGGCGTACGCGAGGTCCAGGTGGCCGGTCTGGGCGGCGATGACGGCCTGGCAGCAGGCGGACAGGGAGGAGTCGCGGACGGTCAGCGGTTCGTAGTAGGCGAAGTTCCGGGCGATCTGCTCCGCGTCGTACTCCTGCTCGAAGTGGTCGTTGCAGGTGTACATGGCCAGTACCAGGTCGGCCTGTTTGACGACCTGTTTGCGGTACAGGTCGAAGTAGGGGAAGTGGAGCAGCAGCGGGTACTGGTCGGCGCGGGTGCCGGCGAAGTCCCAGCGCTGGTAGCGCGTGAACCCGGCGTGCTGTTCGTGGACGCCCAGTTCGGAGTTGTACGGGACGTGCATGGCGTCGGCCGCGTCCCGCCAGGCCGCGCTCTCCTCCTCGTCCACGCCGAGCCGCCGTGCCTCGCCCGGGTGGCGTTCCGCCGCGTCGGCCGCGGCGCGCAGGTTCTGCCGCGCCATCAGGTTGGTGTAGGTGTTGTCGTCGGCGACGGCGCTGTACTCGTCGGGGCCGGTGACGCCGTCGAGGTGGAAGACGCCGTGGCTGTCGTGGTGGCCGAGCGAGCGCCACAGCCGGGCCGTCTCCACCAGCAGTTCCACGCCGGTCTCGCGTTCGAAGGCGGTGTCGCCGGTGGCCTCGACGTACCGGACGACCGCGTCGGCTATGCCGGCGTTCACGTGGAAGGCGGCGGTGCCGGCCGGCCAGTAGGCGGAGCCCTCCGGGCCGGCGATGGTCCGCCAGGGGAACGCGGCGCCCGCGAGACCGAGCTGGGCGGCGCGTTCGCGGGCCTCGTCCAGGGTGCTGTGCCGCCAGCGCAGCGCCTCGGCGACGGCCCGGGGCGCGGTGTGGGTGAGCACGGGCAGCACGAACATCTCGGTGTCCCAGAAGGCGTGCCCGTCGTAGCCGGAGCCGGTCAGGCCCTTGGCCGGGATGGCGCGCCGCTCGGCGCGGGCACCGGCCTGCAGGACGTGGAACAGCGCGAACCGGACGGCCTGCTGGATCTCCTCGTCGCCCTCCACCTCGACGTCGGCACGGGACCAGAAGTCGTCCAGGCGCTCGCGCTGGCCGGCCAGCAGCCCTTCCCAGCCGTCGTGCGCGGCGGCGGCGAGCGCGGCGTCGACCTGGTCGGCCATCGCGGGCAGCGAGCGGGCGCCGGACCAGCCGTGGGCGACCAGCTTCTCCACCCGCAGCGTCTGGCCGGGCTCCAGTACGGAGGTGACGGTGAGCCGGGCCACGTCGATGCCGCTCTCGGCGCGCAGGGTGGTGCGCTCGGGGCCGGTGACGACGTGGTCGGCGGCCACGGCGACCCGCAGGCCGCTGTTCCGGGTGCGGTGGACCAGCCGCAGCCGGCCCTCGGCGGCGAAGCCGTCCTCCTGCTCCAGCGGTGACTTCAGGGCCCGTGCGGCGCGCGGGTCGCCGTCGGACGCGGGCAGGCTCTCGTTGGCGACCAGCTCCGACTGGATCACCACCCGGCTGCGGCTGTCGACGGCCTCCACCTCGTAGGCCACGGCGGCCACCGCACGCTGGGTCAGCGACACCAGCCGGGTGGAGCGCACCCGGACCGTCGAGCCGGCCGGGGAGGTCCACTCGCAGGTCCGCTCCAGCACTCCGCGCCGCAGGTCCAGGACGCGTTCGTGGGCGACGAGCCGGCCGTAGCGCAGGTCGAACGGCTCGTCGTCGACCAGCAGCCGCAGGATCTTGCCGTTGGTGACGTTGATGACGGTCTGCCCGGACTCCGGATAGCCGTAGCCCGCCTCCGCGTACGGCAACGGGTGCACCTCGTGCACGCCGTTGAGGTAACTGCCGGGCAGCCCGTGCGGTTCGCCCTCGTCGAGGTTGCCGCGCCAGCCGACGTGCCCGTTGGACAGGGCGAACACCGACTCGCTCTGGGCGAGGACGTCCAGGTCGAGGGCGGTCTCCCGGACGGCCCACGGCTCGACGGTGTACGACCGGTCGGTGATCACTTCTCGTCTCCCAGCTCGGCGAGGTCCCGTACGACGGTGTCGGCGCCGTGCGCGTACAGCGCGTCGGTCTGGCCCACCCGGTCCACGCCGACGACATAGCCGAAGCCGCCCGCGCGGCCCGCGTCCATGCCGGCCAGCGCGTCCTCGAAGACGGCCGCACCGGACGGCTCGACGCCCAGGTCGCGGGCGGCGGCGAGGAAGGTGTCGGGACGCGGCTTGCCCGGCAGGTTCCGCTCCGCCGCCACGACGCCGTCGATGCGCACGTCGAAGAAGTGCTCGGCGTCCACCGAGCGCAGCACGTCCCGGCAGTTGGCGCTGGAGGAGACGATCGCGGTGCGCAGGCCGGCGGCGCGGACCGCCTCCAGATAGCGCACGGTGCCCTCGTAGACCTCGACGCCGCCGGTGCGGATCTTCTCCAGCAGCAGGTCGTTCTTGCGGTTGCCGAGGCCGTGCACGGTACGGGCGTCCGGCGGGTCGCCGGGGTCGCCCTCGGGCAGGTCGATGCCGCGCGAGGCGAGGAAGGCGCGGACGCCGTCGGCGCGCGGACGGCCGTCCACGTACTCGTCGTAGTCGGCGGCGTCGAACGGCCGTCCCCGTTCGCCGTCGTACTCGCGCAGGAACGCGTCGAACGTCTCCTTCCAGGCCGCCGCGTGCACGACGGCCGTCTTGGTGACGACCCCGTCGAGGTCGAACAGGCAGGCCTGGATGGTGTCGGGGAGACCGAGCTGAGTCATACCGGGGACTCTTCCCCGTCCGGGACGGTCCAGTGGGTGGCGCACACCACATGTTTTCCCGGCGGGTGGTGACACACTCTCCTGTGTGCCGCCCACCTTCGACGATCTCCTCGTACGCGCCCGTTCCCTGACCCGGGACGGCCGGCGCGCCCTGCTCGGCATCGCGGGCAGTCCCGGCGCCGGCAAGACGACGCTCGCCGAGCAGCTGGTGGCCGCCCTGAACGGCGACGGACCGCGGTGGGCCGCGCACGTGCCCATGGACGGGTTCCACCTGGCCGACGCCGAACTGGACCGGCTGGGCCGCCGGGACCGCAAGGGCGCGCCGGACACCTTCGACGCGGCCGGGTACGCGGCGCTGCTGCGGCGGCTGCGCGAGGAGACGGACGGGGTGGTGTACGCGCCGGCGTTCGAACGGGTGCTGGAGCAGCCGCTCGCGGGCGCGATCCCGGTGCCGCCGGAAGCCCGGCTGGTCGTGACCGAGGGCAACTACCTGCTGCTGACCGAGGGTTCCTGGGCGCGGGTGCGGCCGTGCCTGGACGAGGTGTGGTTCTGCGAGACGGCCGAGGACGAGCGGATACGCCGTCTGGTCGCCCGGCACGAGGAGTTCGGCAAGGAGCACGCGGCGGCCGTGGCCTGGGTCGCGGGCACGGACCAGCGCAACGCCGACCTGGTGGCGGCGACCCGGGACCGGGCGGACCTGGTGGTGGAGACGACGGCGATAGGCGCGGAGAGCTGACGGGTCGTCAGCCCTGGGCGGACGTTCCCGGTCATGTTCATCGGGCCGGACCCGGACGGCCGCCCCTTCCGGTCGATGGTGGGCCCCGGTGAACTCCGCGCGGCCGCCGGCCGTATCCGTGGGTACGGCGGAAGGTCCGCCGGTACGACACGTGCGGGGGTGGGGCGGTGCGACAGTGGGGCCGTGACGCGGCGCCCGGGCCCTCGGCGGCTCCCGCGCCGGCCGGCCGTGCCGCGCCGCCGCGCCGGTTGCGGCGGTGGGGGCCGCCGCTGCTGGTCGTCCTGCTGCTGGGGCAGATGGCCGCAGTGCTGGTCACCACGGCCGTCCGGCAGACCCCGACCGTCGACGAGCCGGTGTACGTCGCCACCGCCACCGACTATCTGCGCGCGCACCGGCTGCGCTACAACCCCGAGCATCCGCCGCTCGGCAAGCTGCTGATCGCGGCCGGGGTCGCGGTGGCCGGCCCGCATTACGACCCGGCGTACCACGGCGGTCAGGGACAGGTGGGCCGGCACCTGCTGTACGAGTCGGGCAACGATCCCTGGCGGCTGATGCTGTGGGCGCGGCTGCCGGTGATCGCGCTGACGCTGCTCACCGGACTGGTGGTGTTCGTGTTCGCCCGGGACCTGACGAGTACGGCCGGCGGGCTGACCGCGCTCGCCCTGTACGCGTTCTGCCCGGACGTCGTCGCGCACGGCTCGCTGGCCACACTGGACGCGCCGGCCATCGGGTTCGTGCTGGCGTCGGTCTGGCTGGTGTGGCGGGCCCGGCGCCGGCCCGCCCGGTATCTGCCGCTCGCCGGGGCGGCGCTCGGAGCGGCCGTGGCGACGAAGATGAGCGCGCTGCCGGCGGTTCCGGTGCTGATGGCGCTGGCCGTGGTGTCCGTCGCGGCCGCCCGCCGGTCCGGCCCGGCGGTGGCACCGGACGCCTCCGTCCGCCCGTCCCGCCCGGCGGTGGCACGGCCCGGTCCGGGCGGGGCCCCGGCTCCCCCGGTCCGGCGCCGTGCACGCGTGGCCCGGCTCGCGCTCCGCTCCGCCCGCGCGCGCATCGCCCGCCCCGCGCTCCGTTTCGCCCCCGCGCTCTCCGCCCGCGCGCTCTCCGGCCGGCTCGCCGCATGGCGGCCCGTGGTGGCCGCGCTCGGCGGGGCCTGCGTCGTGGCCGTCGTGGCGGTCGGCATCGTGTGGGCCGCGTATCTGGCCGTGGATCCGCGGCTGCGGTTCGTCCCCGCCGAGCCCGTCCCGGCCGTGCACGGGCCGCGCGCCGGTCTGGTGGAGCTGCTGCCGGTGCCGCCCGCGTACCGGGCCGGGATGCGGGTGCAGTTCGGGCTGGAGCGGCTTCCGTGGCGGGGCTATCTCTTCGGGCACCTGTACACCGGCCCGCGCTGGTACTACCTGCCGGTGGCCCTGCTGGTGAAGACCCCGCTCGGGCTGGCGGCGCTGGGCGCGGCCGGTGCCGTGGCGGCCGCGGTACGGCGCCGGACCCGGCCCGCCGCGCCGTACCTGCTGCTGCCGCCCGCGGTGCTGCTGGCGGCGGCGATGACGGGGGCGCGCAACTTCGGGACCCGGTACGCGCTGTTCGTGCCGGTGTTCCTCGCGGTGGCGGCGGCCTGTGCGTCCGTGCCCGGCCGGCGCTGGGCGGGGCCGCTGGGCGGCGCGCTGGTGCTGTGGGCGGCGGTGAGTTCGGTGCGCGCGTTCCCGTACTACCTGCCGTACGCCAACGAGGCGTTCGGCGGGCCCGCGCGCGCCCACCTGCTGCTCCACGACTCCGGCGTGGACTGGGGGCAGGACCTGGGCCGGCTCGCCGAGCGGCTGCGCGAGCGGTACCCCGGCGAGCGGGTGTGGCTGGTGTACAAGGGCAGCGGGGTGCCGTCGTACTACGGCATCCGCGCCGCCGATCCGCGCAGGGTGGCGCCGGACCGGGTGCACGGACTGCTGGCGGTGTCGGACTCCGCCGTCGCCACGGCGCGCGGCCGGCTCGCCGGGCTGCTCGCGCACAGCCGGCCGGTCGGCGAAGTGGGCCATTCCATCACCCTGTACCGGCGCTGAGCCCGTCGTCTCAACCCCCTGGTCACGGCGGTGGGTGAGCTATGTTGAGTGCTCGTGGCAGACAAAGGAGGCCGACCGGTGCCCTCGCCGCAGCAGGCACGCGCACAGGCATCAGCGATCACGTCGGGCAGGACCGCACCGAAGGCCGAGGCCGCCGCCCCCGCCTCGCGGCTGCGGGAACTGTTCGACGGCCCGCGTCTGTCGCCGGGCCAGCGGCGCATCGCCCAGTACCTGATCGAGCACCTCACCGAGGCCGCGTTCCTGTCGATCACCGAGCTGGCCGACCGGGTCGGCGTCAGCCAGCCCTCCGTCACCCGCTTCGCCGCCGCCGTCGGCTTCAGCGGCTACCCCGCGCTGCGCGAGACGCTCCAGTCGATCGCGCTGAGCAGCCTGGCGGGCGGGCCCGGCGAGGAGAACCGGGCCAACGAACTCCAGGCGGCCGTCGACGCCGAGATCGAGAACCTGGAGAACCTGCGGCGGGACTTCGCCGATCCCGAGCGGGTCATCCACGTCGGCCGCGAGCTGTCCCGCTCCGCTCCGCTGACCGTGCTCGGGCTGCGCATCTCGGTGTCGCTCGCCGAGTACTTCGGCTACGCCGCCCGCCGCATCCACCCGGACGTACGGCTGGTGACCCGCGGCGGCAGCGTGGCCTACGACGCGCTGTCGCAGGCCCGGGGCGCCGGCGGCACCTGGGTGCTGGCCTTCGCCATGCCCCGGCACTCCCAGGAGACGCTGACCGCGGTCCGGGTGGCGCGCGCCGCGGGCCTGAAGGTGGCCCTGGTGACCGACCTGGCGCTGGGGCCGCTGGCCGACGAGGCCGACGTCACCTTCGCCACGGGCACCGGGTCGCGGCTGGTCTTCGACTCCTACGCGGCGCCCGGGGTGCTGGCCGCCGCGCTGCTCCAGGCCATGACCGACGCCGATCCGGAGCGCACCCAGGCGCGACTGGAGACGTACGAGCAGTTGTCGGAGCAGCATCAGTTCTTCCTCAAGGACTGAGCCTCTTTCGCAAGAACTGAGTCTCTGCCGCGTCGGGCCGGACGGGGGCCGGTGCGGTGGCCGGTCCTTCCGCCGGTACCGGTGCATCCGTGAAGATCTTGCGGTCGTCCACCCCCTGGACGGGGATCATTCACCGCATATCGCGCATGAATGTTTTCATGCGTCTTGAAAACGGGTCGGCATATATAAATACTGCTCCGCGGACTCACCGCACGGACACCCCCAGCCGCCGCCCCACCCGCGGCGGCGCCCGGGGTGGACGAGGGGCGCGTCGTCTGCGCGACGCGCCCGTGGCGGCCCCGGTCATCCCCTAGGCCGGGGCCGCCCCGAACCCGTCGGCCGCCGCACCGCCGACCGCCCGCACGCCGCCGCCCACCGGAAGCGATGATCATGCCCCTGACCAGCACGCGCATCAGCCCCGACTGGCCCTGTCAGGTCAAGACGCCGGGCAGCTACGACTGGGAGCGCTCGGCGGCCAAGTGGCTGCGCGAGCTGATCCCCGCGCGCTACGCCAGCTATCCGGCGCTCATCCGGCACCCGGTCCTGCTCGCCCGGCACGCGCAGCTCCAGGTGCAGCAGGAGATCCGGGTCGCGCGGACCGCCCTGCAGACCGCGCGGGCCGAACTGCCGGTGCTCGGCCTGCCCGAGTCGGTGATCGAGCACACGATCAAGCTCTACGCCGCCGAGATCCTCCAGCTCCAGCACATCGCGCGCAGCGTCCGCGCCGTCAGCGAGGCCCTGGCCGGCCGCGGCACGGGCCGCTGACCCTCCCCCAGCCCCCCGCACCGGACGCACCCCGGCAGCGGACGGGTCCGAGCGTCCGCGTGTCCGCCGGTCCGGCCCCGCCGGGAGCGGTCGCCGCGGCGCGCGCGGCGACCCCGCGGCCGCCCCGCCTCCCCGTGTGAAGGTGGCATAAACCTTGACCTGGCATACGAGTGATCGAGCGGGCCGGCGTATGCCATGCTCGTCGCGTGACGAGCGAGCCCCTGCCTCCGGTGGACCGCGCCACCAGCGACGAGCTGGCGGCACTGGCCAAGGTCGTGGCCCGGCAGCGCGCCGAGCTGGAACGGCTGCGGGACGTGGCGGCCTCCTCGGCACTGCTGGAACGGGCCAAGGGTGTGCTGATGGCCGTCACGGGCTGTACGCCGGACGCCGCTCACCGGGATCTGGTCCGGCGTGCCGAGGACGGCAACCGCACCCTTCTCGAACAGTGCTGGCTCACGCTGGGCGCGCTGCCGCCCGGAGAGCGGCCCGCCGCCCCGCCGGAACCGCCCGCCGCCGGCTCCTGGGGGCGCGGGCCCGCCGGCACCGGTGAGCCGGCGGCGGTGCTCGCCCGCCTCGGCCGCGACCTGGTCCGGGTCGGCTCGCCGCACGAACTGGCCGGCTGCCTGCTGGACCACCTGGCGGCCGAGACGGACGCCGACGCGGTGATGCTCTACGAGCGGCTGCCCGAGGGCGGCCTCGGCCTGATCGGGCACGCGGGCGTCGATCCCACCCTCGCCGCCCAGTGGCGCCAGATCCCGCCGGTGGCCGGTGTGCCCGCGCTGGAGGCGCTGCGCGCCGGAGAGCCGTACTGGCTGGAGGACCACGAGCGGGACAGCGCCCGCCATCTGCTCATCGGCACCCCTCCGCAGCGCTGGCTCACCCGGGCCTGGCTGCCGGTGTCCGCCGGCGACACCGCGCGCGTCGCCCTCGGTGTGCTGCGCCGGCGCGACGCGCGGTTCACCCCCCGTGAGCGGGAGCTGCTGCGGGCCGTGGCCCGGCTGTGCGCGGGCCGGCTGCGGGCCTTCGACGCGTCCCGGGACGACGCGGCCGAGGACACCTCGCGGACCGTGCAGTCGGTCTTCGACGCGCTGCCGGGCGCGGTGCTCCTGCTGGTCCCGCTGCGCGCCGCGGCCGGCGAGGTGGAGGACTACCGCATCGTCGCCGCCACCCCGGACGCGGTCGACGTGTTCGGCCGGACCGGGCGGGACATGATCGGCCGGCACATCCTGGAGAGCTATCCGTCGGTCGCGGGCGAACCGCTGTGGCAGGGGTACCTGCGCGCGCTGCGCACCGGAGTGCCGTTCGAGAGCGAGCCGTTCGCCTACCAGGACGTGATCGGCGAGCTGCCCGTGACCGCCACCTACACGGTACGGGCGGCTCCGCTGGGCGAGGGCCTGGTGGTGTCCTGGCTGCGGCACGACCCGGCGGAGCGGCAGGAGCAGCGCCTGGCCGACGTGCAGCGGCTGGGCAACCTCGGCTGGGCGAACTGGAACCTCGTCACCCAGGAGATCTCCTGGGCGGAGCAGACGTACGCCGTACTGGGGCTGCGGGAGGACGAGCGGCCGGTCC
Source organism: Streptomyces sp. NPDC027672 (assembly GCF_055566335.1). Taxonomy (NCBI): domain Bacteria; kingdom Bacillati; phylum Actinomycetota; class Actinomycetes; order Kitasatosporales; family Streptomycetaceae; genus Streptomyces; species Streptomyces sp. NPDC027672. The sequence goes on from NZ_JBVHSO010000002.1 coordinate 202,167, forward strand.
GGCTGGAGCGGCTGCCCGACCTGGCCGTGGCGGAGGACACCGGGCCGCTCGCGCACGCGATCGCCGGGCTCGTCACCCACGGCCGCTCCTTCGACGTGCCGTTCCGGACCGAGACGTCCGAGGGCGTCCGGCATCTGCGGATGGTCGCGGAGGCGGTCATGGCGTCCGACGGCACCCCGGTCGAGGTGCACGGTTTCGTCCAGGACCTCACCGCGCAGCGCAGCGCGGAACTCGCGCTGGTGGAGAGCGAACGCGCGATGCTGCTCCAGCGCGGCATCCTCCAGGCCGAGCGCGCCCTCGCGGCCCGGCTCCAGCACGCCCTGCTGCCGCAGCCCGGCAAGCCGGTGCGGCTGGCCGGGCTGCGCGTCGAGGTGGCCTATCTGCCCGCGCAGGCCGGCATCCACGTCGGCGGCGACTGGTTCAGCGCGATCGAACTGCCCGACTGCGACGCGCTGTTCGTGGTCGGCGACGTGGCCGGCCACGGCCTGGACGCCGTGGCCACCATGGCCCAGCTCAGGTTCACCGCCAAGGGCATGGTGAGCACCGGTTCCTCGCTCACCGGGGCGCTGGCGCGGCTCAACCAGTTGCTGCTGCACTCCCGCGACAGCCAGACCACCGCCACCATGGTCCTGGCCCGCTACGACCCCGGCCGCCAGGTCCTGGCCTGGGCCCAGGCCGGGCATCTGCCGCCGCTGCTGGTGCGCCGCGGCGAGGCGCGCTTCCTCGACCGTCCCGGCGGCATACTCCTCGGCGCGACGGGCGCCCCCGTCTACGAGTCGCTCGAACTGCGGCTGGAACCCGGTGACCGGCTGCTGCTGTACACCGACGGCCTGGTGGAGCGTCCCGGCGAGGGACTCGACGCGGGCTTCGACCGGCTGGCGGAGGCGGTGCGCGGCCACGGCAGCGGCGAGTCCGGCTCGCTGGACGCCCTGCTCGCCGCCATGCTCGCCGCCGAACGGCGGGACGACGTGTGCGTGCTGGACATCCGGCTGCCGCTGGAGGCAGTACAGGAGGCGGTGGCGACCCCGCAGGAGGCGGACGGCTAGGGAGCCGCGGCCGCTTCCGCGTGCCGTCCGGTGCCCGCGTGCCCGCGGGGAGCACGCGGGCACCGCGCGCGGCGGCCGGGCACATCGGGTGGTACGCCGTTCAGGCGACGGACCGGAAAAGGCCCGGCCCGTCGAGCCGTCAGACGACCAGCTCGGCCAGCCGTCGCGTGAGGTCCTCCCGGCGTGCCTTGACGTAGGCGAACTGCCGTACCGGGGTGCAGCCCCGGGACAGCTTCACCGCGTCCGAGCCGGTGGAGTAGTGGATGTGCGTCAGGCCCTCGGCCATGGCCAGCCGCAGCAGTTCGTAATAGACGAGACCGAAGTACAGCGGCAGCCGCCCCTTCGCCGCGTAGTCGAAGCCGCCCTGGCGGGCGTACAGCTGCCCGCCGTGGGTGAAGGTCAGCACGAAACCGGCCAGCTCACCGTCCAGGTGGGCGGTGGTGACCCGGGCCGCCGCACCGGCGTGGGCGGCCACGCTGCGCAGGACCGCGAGGAAGGCCGCCGCGTCCGCGGGCGTCCCGTGTTTCGCGTACAGGGCCGTCTCCAACGGAGCGATCCGCTCGATGAGTTCCCCGGTGAGCGGCTGGGTCCGGTAGGTGACGCCCGCCTCCGCCAGCACCCGGACCTCCTTGCGGATCTTCACCCGGTGCCGCGACGGGAACCGGGCGAGGTACGTGCCGAAGTCCCCGTCGGCCGGCACGTCCAGGGAGTAGGCCGTCTGCCCGGGCAGGACGGTGTACCGCCTGGACTCCAGCACCCGGCGCAGCAGGGTGTCGTCCTCGTCGACGTACAGGAACGACACCGCCTCCAGGCCGGCCCGCCACGCCTCGTCCTCCGCCGTCGCGACGAGCCGGCTGACCGCCGCGTGCTGCTCCTCGGGCGGCAGGCCGGCCCGCACCCCGGCCTTGGTGTGCGAGGGGTTGCGGCCGCCGCAGGCCAGCGCGGGCATGAGCGCGCCGGGCCAGTCGGCGGTCTGCCCGGTCAGCCGCTCGTGGATCGAGGCGACGACCCGTCCGGGGGCGCAGAAGACGTACGGGGTGTCCGCCTCCAGCGGGTAGGCGGGCAGAGCCGCCGACGGCTCGCCGTCCCGCAGGGCCGTGAAGTAGTACGGAGGGGTGGCCGCGGTCGCCTGCGCGTGCCGGAGCCACGGGGACGTCGCGTAGAAGCCCCGCGGTCCGAACAGCGCGTCCCAGTGTTCCGTGCCGACGTCCGCCAGGTCCCGGTGCACGGCCACGTCCCACGCGGCGGTGCCCTCGGCCGGGGCGGCTGTCACTGCTCGTCCTCGTCGGCGGCGAAGACCGGGGCGAGCTGGCCGAGCGCGGACTCGGCGCGGCGGACCGCGTCGCCGGTGGTGTCGCCCACGGCGACGACGTACCCGAGCAGGTCCAGGTTGCTCTCGGCGGGCCGCACCCGGTCCCCGGGGCGGACCTCCAGGTCCACGTCCGCCACACCCGGGACGCGCCGTGCCAGGTCCACGCCCTCGACGCGGGCGAGGATGCCGGTGCGGTGCGCGGCCAGATAGCGGGAGGCGGCGGCGCGGTCGCGCGTGCGGGTGAGGTCGGCGGTCTGCCCGGCGTGCAGCCGGACGACCTCCCGCTGCAGGTAGACGCCCGTCGCCTCGCGTATCAGCTGGGTGATCTCGGCGCCGGGCATGCGCCCGTTGACCTCCACGATCCGCGGTCCCTCGGCGGTCACCTTCACCTCGGCGTGGGCGGCCCCGAAGTCGTGGCCGACCGCGTCCAGGGCGCGCCGGGCCAGGTCGGCGCAGCTCCGGCGGACCGGTTCGGACAGCATCGAGGGGAAGGTGTCGCCCATCTCCACGAAGTGGGGATGGGGGCCGAGTGCCTTGTCGGTGACGCCGAGGATGTGCCGTTCGCCGTCCACGAGGACCGACTCCACGCTGACCTCGAAGCCGATCAGGTACTCCTCGACCAGGACGCCGGGACGGCGCGGCTGGCCGCGGAAGTCGGTGGGGCTCGCGGTCAGGTCGCGGTAGGCCGCGACCACCTCGGCGGGGGTGCGGCACAGGGTGACCCCGATGCTCGCGGACTCCGTCATCGGCTTGACCACGCACGGGTAGCCGAAGCGGTCGGCCGCGGCCAGCGCGTCGGCCTCTCCGGTGGCCTGGTGGTAGTCCGGCACCGCGACACCGGCCGCCCGGCATGCGTCGCGCATCAGCAGCTTGTCCCGGCAGTTCCGGGCCGCCTCGGGGGACAGTCCGGGCAGACCGAAGCGGGCGGCGACCTCGGCGACGATCGGGATGTTGTAGTCGGTGACGGTCATCACCCCGCGCAGCCGGCCCGCGGCGTGGAACGGGGCGAGCGCGGCGACGACCGCGTCGACGGAGTTGGTGTCCGTGGTGACGACCTCGTCGAGGTGCTTGGCGTACACCTCCTCGGCCAGGCTGACCACGCGGTAGCGGTCCGGGTCGTTGCTCACCAGGACGGTGTGGAAGCCCAGTTCGTGGGCGGCCCGCAGCGGGGTCAGGCCGAAGTTCGACAACTGGCTCTCGACGACGGCGAGGACACCGGGTTCAGTGCTCATGGCTGTGCCTTTCGGATTCGGGCGTCGCGCATCGGACGCGGTCTTCTTCGCGGGCCGCGGCGACGGCCTCGGCGATCGGCCGCCGGGCCGCCAGGGTGAGGAGCAGGGCGGCACAGGTGCACGCGGCGGGCAGGCCGAGGGCCGTGACCGGGCCGGCGCTGTCGGCGACCGCACCGGTGAGCGCGGAGCCCAGCGCGCCGCCCACGGCGATGAAACTGCCCACGCCGGCGAACGCCTCCGTCATCCGGTGCCGCGCCGTCAGGTCGCCGATGAGCTGGAACTCCTCGGCGCCGGTGGGGGCCATGGGCAGCCCGCTCAGCGCCAGCAGCGCGCCCAGCAGGAGGAGCGTCCAGACCGTGGGCAGGCCCGCGCGGTGGGCCAGGGCCGCCGACGGCAGCACGGCCAGCGCGAGGGTCAGGACCACCAGGAGCCGTACGTACCGGCGGAAGGTGCTGCCGCCACGGGTCCGGGCGCCGTAGAGCAGACCGCCCACGACGCTGCCCGCGGACTGCAGGGCGACCAGCGATCCGGCCAGTTCGGGGGCGGACCCCTGAGCGCGCAGCATCGCCGTGACGGCCACCGCCAGTGCGCTGGACAGGGCCGCGGTGAGGGCGATCGCGGCGAGCACCGACAGCGCGGCGGCACCGCGCCGGGTGCCGCGGGCCGCCGGGCGGCGGGGCACGGGCGCGCGGCGGCGCACGATGCCCGCCTCCCCGTAGCCCACCGCTCCCGCCGCGAGCAGCACGGCGGTGACCGGCAGCGCGGTGCGGGCCCCGAGGAGCCAGCCGAGCGCGCTGACCACCGACGGGCCCAGCACGAACAGCAGTTCGCTGAGGGTCGACTCGAACGCGTAGGCCCGCTTGCGCAGGTTCTCGTCGTCGGTGAGGTCCTGCCACATCGCCCGCGCCGACGCACCCACCGGAGCCGTGACCAGGCCCGCGCAGCAGGCCACGGCGAACAGGACGCCGGTGGGCGCGCGGGACGCCCCGAGCGCGGCGGCGACCAGCAGCCCGCCGGCCACCGGCCCGGTGATCCGCAGCACGGGTGCCGGCCCGCGCCGGTCCATCAGCCGGCCGATGAACGGCCCGCCCACGGCGCTGCCGAGGGCGTACACCGCTCCGGCACCGCCCGCCACCGCCACGGAGCGGTCCGACTGGACCAGGGCCAGCAGCAGGGCGAGCGGCACCATCGTGCCGGCCAGGCGCGCGAGCGCGGCGGGCACCGCCGCCGCACTCGCGCCGGGGAGCCTCAGCAGCTCGGCGTAACTCCTGAACATCACGACGACTCGGACGGCCGGGCGCCCGGGTCGGCCAGCCGGAACACGTCGGCTCCCGTCTCCGCCCGCCAGACCAGTTCCTCCTGGTCGCCGTCGAGCGCGACCACGGCGGACCTGGTCCGGATGAAGTTGTTGCTCCGGCCGAGCGAGTAGGCGCCCGTGTCGTGCAGGCACAGCAGGTCGCCAACCCGTATGTCCTCGGGCAGGTCGACGGAGGCGGCGTGGATGTCGTTCTCGTAGCACAACGGTCCGGCCACCGACCACGCGGCGGTCGTCGGCGCGTAGGCACGGCCGAGCGGCACCAGACGGTGCACCTCGCCGCTGCCCGTCCAGGGGGCGACGTTGTTGCCGCCGTCCAGGATCAGCCAGCGGGCGTCCGGCAGTTCCTTGCGCGACATCACCCGCGTCACCAGGGCCATCGCATCGGAGACCAGCCAGCGCCCCGGCTCGCAGGCCAGGTCGACGTCGGCCAGGCCCGCCTCCCGCAGCCGCTTGTCCACGTCGGCCAGCAGCGCGGGCACGTCCAGGACCGGCTCCGGGTCCGGCGGCGGGGTGCCGCCCTGCTGACCCCACAGCGCCGTGAGCGGGCCGGTGCGGGGGCGGCGGATGCCCGGGACGCCGAAGCCGCCGCCGATGTTGACCTCGCGCAGCCCGACCGTGCGGTGCAGAGCCGCGGCCTCCCGCAGGATCGGCTCCAGCGCAGCCACCAGCAGCTCCTGGTGCACGATCTGGCTGCTGAGGTGGGCGTGCACCGCGGTCAGCGACAGGTGCGGGCAGGCCGTGATCCGCTCGATGAGACCGGCGAGCTGCGCGGACCCGGCCGGCCAGCCGAAGCGGTTGCGGCGGGCCGCCCGTTCGGCCAGTGCCCGGTACGACGGGTCCGGCGACGTCGACAGCGGCAGCCCCGGGGAGATCCGGATGCCGACCTCGATCCTCCGCCCGGCGGCCGCGGCCAGCCGCTCCAGCGTCTCGATCTCCTGCTCGCCGTCGATGTTGACCCGCACTCCGTGCCGTACGGCCGTCGCCAGCTCTTCCTCGGTCTTCACCGGGCCGTTGAACACGATGGCCTCCGGCGGGAATCCGGCGGCCAGCGCGGCGGCCAGCTCGTAGCCGGAGACCACGTCGGCGCCCATGCCGTGACCGGCGAGCCGCCGGCACAGATAGGGCAGGTAGTTGGTCTTCACCGAGTAGTAGACCCGCGTGGGCCTACTCAACGAGTCCAGTGCCGCGAGCAGTTCGCGGGCCGCGCGGTCGAGCCGCCCGGCGTCCAGCACCTGCACCGGTGTGCCGTGCCGGCCCGCGATGTCGACCAGCCGGTCGTAGTCCCAGTCCGCGGCGGTCCGGGGGTCCTGTGCGAGGCGGCTCACGACGCGGCCTCCGTCCCGGCCGCGGCGTGCCGCGAGGTCCCCGTCAGCAGCCGGAACCCGGCGTCGATGTGGTCGCGCTCCAGCAGGTCGGCGTAACGGCGGTGCCACGCACCCGAGTCGAGGTCGGCGCGCAGCCGGGCCACGCCGCGCTCGACGGCCGCCGGATCGGTCAGCGCGAACGCCGAGCAGGCCCGCCGGACGGCCGGCTCCAGGTAGGCCGCCGGCCGGCGCCAGAAGGCGGTCATGAAACCGTCCGTGAAGTCGTGCCAGACGGGCAGTTCGGCGACCTCGCAGGGTCCGAGCAGCGTGGTGATCCGCTCCAGCGACGGGACCCGGGACCGCTCGGCGTCGGCGATCTCCGGTACGTAGTCCCGGGTGAACCAGTAGTCGGCCTGGACGTCCATGTCGTAGGTGACGACGGCGAACCGGTCGGCCACGCGGAGGAGTTCCGCGATCCCGGCCTCCAGGTCCGACCAGTGGTGGACGGTCAGCACGGCCATGGCCGCGTCGAAGGTCCGGTCGTCGAAGGGCAGGTCCTCGGCGCGGCCCGCCAAGCAGGGGGCGCTGCCCGCGGCCCGCTGGGCGCGCATCTCCAGTGAGGGTTCGACGGCGATCACCTGGAGGCCCTCCGGCTCGTACGCGCCTGAACCGGCTCCCAGGTTCAGGACCGTACGCGCGTCTCCCAGGGACTCGCGGATCAGCGCGGCCCAGCGCGGGTCGGGGCGGCGGACGGTGGAGTAGCCTACGCCGATGCGGTCATAGACGGCGGCCGTGCCCGAGTCGGCGGCGGGCAGGCTGTCGAGAACGGTGTGGGTCACGGGGCTCACGCCTCACTGTTGCTGGCGAGGACCTCGGCCTCGTACTCCTCGCCGTAGCGCCGGTGCTCCCACGGGTTCACCGCGACCAGCCACACGTCGCGGTGGCCGCCCTCCTCGCTGAGGTGCTCGATGTCGGTCACGTGATGGAACATCGACCGGTCGTCGAAACAGATCGCCTGGCCGTCCTGGAGGGTGGTGGTGAAGAACGGCTCACCACCGCCGAGCGGCATCAACTGCGTTTCGCCACCGGATATGTTGTGCCGCCGGGTCACGGCGACGATGCCGTAGTGGTGGCCGTCGCGGTGCGGGCCCTCGGGCGCCGCCACTCCCTCCACCTCCGGGGTGGACACGACCCGGCACTGGTGCACGTTCAGCTGCCAGACGGTGCCCTTGTCCAGGTCCAGGGCCTCGGCTCCGGCCGCGATCAGCGGCGTGGGGTCCGTCGTCAGCGGTTCCAGGGTGCGCAGCCGGCCGCCGACCAGGTCGTTGTACTGGCGGGGCTGGGCGAAGTGACGGTGCGGCAGGAGTTCCAGCTTCCACTCGCCGTCGTGGACCAGCCGGAACTGCGAGAAGCGGCGGTAGCGCTGTTCCGAGCCGGTGTACGGGTCGAGCGGGAGGTTCTCGAACTGGGAGAGGGTGTACTCGTCCAGTTCCGGTGTATCGATGATCGCGAAGCCCTGTGCGTTCAAAGCCATGCCTGACTCTCTCCTTCGCGCTCCGGGACCCCGTGCCACAAGCCCCCGAGCTGCACGGATCAGTGATTGCGAAGGACGCTAGCCAGGTGCGGACCGAAGGTAAATGATCTTGCTGGTCGAGCAGCCCCCTCCCCTCTTCGACAAAATGGCGGGTTGACCGGGGATGGCGCGTATGAAAACGGCAGGTGACGCCGAACCCTCTGGCTGATTACGGCATTTGACGGTATGTCGGATGTGAGATGAGTGGTGCCGGGGCCGAGGAGACCGGACCCGGCCGGCCGCTCAGTCCGCCGGGTGGCCCGCCTCGATGGTGGCGGCGGCGGAGAGCCGCAGCAGCGGTCCGTCCCGGCCCTCGCCCCACTCGACCGGGTCGAGCACATGGCCGACGTGGTCGCCGCCGTCGACGCGGTCCAGGACGGTGCCGACGAACCAGGCCGCCACGCCGTCCAGCACGGCGGCGCCGGCGTGTCCCTCCCGCCAGCCGGTCCGCGCGAACTTGTCGGTCTCGTCGCCGGTCTCGCCGCCGAAGAGTTCCGCGAGGTCCCGCTGGTCGCGGGTGAGCAGATGGACGGTGAGGTGCTGCGCGGCCCCGGCGACCCGGTAGGTGCGGTTGGCCTTGGACAGCCAGACGACGAACCGGGGCGGCCGGATGGAGCACTGGGAGGCGAAGCCGACCAGACAGCCGGCGCGCTCGCCGCCCGCCACGGCGGTGACCACGCACATGTCCGGGTCCAGCCGGTCGAAGAAGCCGTCCAGATCGGGGTCCGGGCGCTCGGAAGGACCGTCCGCGTCCGGCTCGTGCCCCGCGCCGTCCACGGCACCGCCCTCCGTACCGTCTGTGTGCCGTGTGCCGCTCTGCTCCGTCATGCGGTCCGCTCCCGTCCGCCGCCGCCCGGCCCACGCCGGCCGGTGTACTGTCCGTCCCGCTTCGGTGTGCCCCGCCTTCCGCCCGCGAATCGTCCCCGGGACGGTCACGGCAGTGCCGTCCGCGTCGGTCCCGCCCGCCAAGGCGGCACCGGACCCCTGCCCGCTCCCGCGCCCGGCGGTCCGACCGGCACGGCGGAAGCCGGCCAGCGGATCACCCTCCGGCCCGGCCGAGCGGGCGCCGCCGGGACGGTCACGGCGGCGCCGACCGCGCCGAACACCCCCGCCAAGGCGGCACCGGACCCCTGCCCGCTCCCGCGCCCGGCGGTCCGACCGGCACGGCGGAAGCCAGCAGGCGGATCACCCTCCGGCCCGGCCGAGCGGGCGCCGCCGGGACGATCACGGCAGCGCCGACCGCGCCGAACACCCCCGCCAAGGCGACACCGGGCCCCGCTCGCTCCCGCGCCCGGCGTCCGACGGCCACGGCTGAGATCGACCGCGGATCACGACCCGGCCCGGCCGAGCGGGCGCCGCCGGGACGATCACAGCGGCACTGTCCACGTCGGGCCCGCCCACGCGACACCGAGCTCCCGCCGCTCCCGCGTCCCGCGTCCGGCGTCCGACGGGCACGGCTGAGGCCGACCGCGGATCACGGCCCCGCCCGGCCGAGCGGACGCCGCCGGGACGATCACGGCAGTGCCGGCCGCGTCAGTCATCCCCGCCCCGGCCGCACCGAACCCGCGCCGGCCCCCGCGTCCGGCCGTCCGACCGGCACGGCGGAAGCCGGCCGGCGGATCACGGGCCGGCCGGGCCGAGCGGCCATCGCCGGGACCGTCTCGGCGGCCGGCTGCCGGTCACGGGCCGGTCGGGGCGGGGGCTCCCTCGGCGAATCGGCTCAAGGACGCCGTGAACGCGGCGACGAAAGCGTCTCTGGTGTCCTCCGGCAGTGCGTCCAGGGACAGATAAGGGTTCAGGTCCTCCAGTTCGACCAGCAGGAGGCTGCCGTCGGGGGCGCGGCAGGCGTCGACGCGCTGGATGCCGTAGCCGAGGGCGTTCCAGTCGATGAAGCGGCGGGCGAATTCGAGGTCGGCGGCGGTGGCCGCGTACGGCTTCAGCTCCCAGCGGCGGACGGGGTCGGGGGCGTACAGGGCGTACTGGAAGTCGTCGTCGACGAAGTAGAAGGACACCTCGTAGGCGAAGTCGACGCGGGGCTGGACCAGGACGTCGCCGGCGGCGAAGCCGGCGAGCCGGCCGGCCGGGACGATCCGCAGGCCGAGGGAGTCCGCGCCCTGCTTCGGCTTGACCACATAGCGCTCGGCGGCCGGCAGCAGGTGCGCGTCCTCGACACAGCCGACGGTCGGGATCACGGGGCAGCCGGCGGCGGTCAGGTCGAGCAGGTACTGCTTGCCGGCCATGTCCGCCTTCCCGGTGAGCGGGTTGTACACGCGGGCGCCGGTGGCGAGCGCGCGGGCGCGGAAGGCGTCGTACTCCTTCTGATAGCCGAGGACGGGCCCGCTGTTGCGCACGACGACGGCGTCGAAGGCGTCCATCAGGGCCACCGCGTCCGCCGGATGACACAGGGCCAGGTCGAAGCGGTCGCGCAGCCGGGAGGCCAGGTGGACGTCCTCGTCGCCGTAGCGGCGCCCGCGGGCCCGGTACGCCAGGTCGGTGACGTACAGCAGGCGGGGACGGGCGTCGGGCATGCGGGCTCCTCGGGAAGTGGTCCGGCGGCGGAGTGCTCCGGCGACGGTGCAGAGACGGTGCAGAAAGGTTACGCCGCAGGTTACGGCGCCTTTCGTCCACCCCGGTACGCCCGGCGGGCGCGGCCGGACAGCACTCGGTTCCCCCGCGACGCCCCTCGTGCTGCACCGAGTGCCAGGCGACGGGTCCGGGTGCTACGTTCCTCGTCCATGAGCTCCAGCAGCACGGCGCCGGCCGCCCGGCCGCCGATCCGGGACGCCCTGGTGGCGGCGGCCTTCCGGCTCTTCCTGGACCGCGGGTACGAGCAGACCACCGTGGACGACATCGTGGCCCTGGCCGGGGTCGGCCGGCGTTCGTTCTTCCGCTACTTCCCCTCCAAGGAGGACGTGGTCTTCCCCGATCACGAGGGCTGTCTGGCCGAGATGACCGCGTTCCTCGCGGCGAGCGGCCCGGAGCACGAGCCGGTGCGCCGGGTGTGCGACGCGGCCCGGCTGGTGCTGCGGATGTACGCCGAGAACCCGGCCTTCTCCGTGCAGCGCTACCGCATCACCCGCCGGGTGCCGGGGCTGCGCGCCCACGAACTGTCGGTGGTGCGGCGCTACGAGCGCGCGCTCGCCGCGTACCTGCGCGACCGGTTCGCGGGCCGGCCCGACGGGACGCTGCGCGCCGACGTGATCGCGGCCGCGGTGGTCGCCGCGCACAACAACGCGCTGCGCTCCTGGCTGCGTGCGGACGGCGCGGGTGATCCGGGCGCGGCCGTGGACCACGCGCTGGACCATGTGCAGCGGACGTACGCGCGGACGGCGGACGCCCCGGCGGCCGCCGTCTGGGCCGGACCGGGCGGGTCCGGCGCGGCGGGCCGGGACGAGGACGTGGTGGTGCTGGTCTCCCGCCGGGACGCCCCGCTCTGGCGGGTGGTGCGGGAGCTGGAGTCGGTGCTGGACCGCTCCTGACCCCACGCACCCGCCTCGGCCTGATTTCGGGGTACGGAGTGCCTTTACGCGTGACACTGAGTGCCATAACCTGTCGGCGTGCACGGTGGCACGGCAACCGCGCACACGTGTGCCCGGCCCCCCACGGGCATGCGGGATTCCGGCCGAGTGCAGGGAGTTGACCAGCGTGTACCACCACTCAGCAAGCGCCTCGCAGCCGGCGGCCGGGTCCGCGACGGGTGTTCTCGAACCCACCGCCACGGACTCGCGGGACGCCCTCCTCTTCCAGCGCTGCACCTGGTGCGGCACCGCGACGTACCACCGGCTGCTGTGCCCGGTGTGCCAGGGCAGCGAGCTGCACACGGAACGCAGCGAGGGCGTCGGCACGGTCCGCCACTCCACCGTGGTGCACCGCAACACCCCGGCGGCGCGCAATGTGTCGCTGATCGAGATGGCCGAGGGATTCGTCGTCCGCGGCCGGGTGATGGGCCCGCCGGTCGGGATCCACAGCGGCGACCGGGTGCGGCTGTCCACCGCCCAGGACCCGGTGCGCGGCGAACCGGTCTTCCAGTTGCTGGACGAGCCGTACCGGGCCTGGACCTGACCGCCGCCCGCACGACGGTGTGACACATCACCTGCCGCGCACAGGCAACCCACAGCCTTCGCTTTCCATCCTCCGGGAGCGAGGGACGCCCGGGACCACCGGGACGTCCGAGGGACGGGGTTCGAGGAGGAACAGTGGTCCGTGCCCGGCGCATATGGGTGGCCGCCGCCGCGTTGCTCGCGGTGGCGGGGGCATCCCCGGGAGTGGCTGTCGCCGATTCCCGGCCAGCCGCGGGATCAGGCACCTTGGCGGACGGCCCGCCGTTGCCGCCGGGCTGGCGGCTGGCCGGTGACGGCTCGGCACCGCACCTGGTGTGGCGGTCGGGCCGGGCGGTGCCGATGGGTGACGCCCGGGTCGAATTCCGCTCCGGCGGACGGCTGTTGGGCGTGCCGCGGCCGAGCGCCAACGGGCACACCTTCCGGCTGCCGCTGGACGGCCCCGGGGCGAAGCGGCTGCGTGATCTGCAAGTGTGGTCCGGCGGGCGGCGGTTGGACGCGCGCCAGACGCAGGACACCGCGCCGGCGGTCCGGCCGCCGGCCCCGCTGCCGGCGAACGGCGTGGACCCGGGCAAGCCCGGCGCCTACCGCACCAGGACCGGCGAGTACGCGCTGAAGTCGGTACGCCTGCCCGGCCTGCCGGCGCCGGTGGAGATGCGCGCGGTGGTCGTCGCGCCGGTCGGCGCGACCGGCAGGCGCCCGCTGGCACTGTTCCTGCACGGCCGCCACTACACCTGTTACAAGGGAGCGGACATCACCGGCGACTGGCCCTGCGCGGCCGGCAGCAAGCCGGTGCCCAGCCACCGCGGCTATCTGCGGGACCAGCGGCTGCTCGCCTCCCAGGGCTATGTGACGGTGTCCGTCTCCGCGAACGGCGTCAACGGCCAGGACTACGCGGCCGAGGACGGCGGCGCGCAGGCCCGGTCGTCACTGGTGCGGCTGCACCTGGCCCGCTGGGCCGGCTGGGCCGCCCACCCCGAGACCGCGCCGAAGGTGGTCCGCGAGGCACCGCGCGCCGATCTGTCGAAGGTGCTGCTGGTCGGGCACTCCCGGGGCGGCGAGGGCGTCAACCGGGCCGCGCTGGACAGCCTGGCCCCACCGCCCGCCGACCAGGACGGCTACCACGGCCCGGTGCGCTGGACGATCAAGGGCACCGTCCTCATCGGCCCCACCGTCTTCGGCCAGAACCCGGTGCCGGACGTGCCGTCGGTCTCCGTCCTGCCGGGCTGTGACGGCGATGTCTCCGACCTCCAGGGCGAGGTGTACGTCGACGGCACCCGCGGGGTCGGCAACGGCACCGCGCTGCACAGCGCGGTGTACGTGATCGGCGCCGACCACAACTTCTTCAACTCGGAGTGGACGCCGGGCCAGGCCGCGGCCCCCGCCGAGGACGACTTCTCCGACGACCCGCACCACCCCGACCCGGTGTGCGGCAAGCGGGCCGCGACCCGGCTGACCGCCGTCCAGCAGCACCGGGCCGGAGCCACCTACATCGCCGCCGCCGCGCGGCTGTTCCTGGCCGGCGACGACCGGGTGCGGCCGCTGCTGGACGGTTCCGGCAAGCGGGCACCGTCCGCGGACCCGGCGCGGGTGCTGAGCCACGCGGTGGGCGCCCGCCGGGGCGCCGGCTTCCTGCCGGACGGCGCGGTGTCGGTGACCGGCGGCAGGCTGTGCGCCGCGGTCGACCCGAGCCCGGCCAAGAGCTGCCTGGGGCCGGACACCAAGGGCACCTCGCCGCACTTCGCGCAGTGGGAGACCGAGCGGGAGACCGGCCGGCGCGCGGTCGCGCTGCGCTGGACGCGCACCGGCGCCCCGGCCCGGGTGACCCCGCGCGAACCGGTGTCGCTGACGGGTTCCTCGGCGCTGGCGCTGCGGATGTTCGTGCCGCCGAACACGCGGGGCGCGCGGTTCGACGTGTCCCTGACCGACACCTCCGGCAAGAAGGCCAGGCTGGGCCGGATCACGCTGGACGGACTGCCCGGCAGTGAGCGGACCGCCTCCTACTGGGCCCGGGAGGTCCGGGTGCCGCTGTCGCCGGCCGGCCGCGCCGGACTGAAGCTGGGTTCGGTCAAGTCCATGGAACTGACGTCGCGTTCGGCGTCCGGGCGGGCCTGGCTCATGGACGCCTGGGGCTGGCGGCCCGGGACGCCCGCGGTGCGCGCGGAGGCGCTGCCGCGGGTGGACGTCGGCCGGACGACCGTGGACGAGGGCGACTCGGGCACGCGCACCTACCGGGTCCCGGTGCAGGTGACGGGCCGGGGCGGCAGCGGCCGGGTCCGGGTGTACGTCCTGGACCCGGCGACCGGGCGGACCACGGACCGGCTGGTGACGGTGCGTCCGGGCGGCCAGGACGTCGACGTGCCGGTCCAGGTGACGGGCAACACCCGCTACGGCACCGACGTGTCTCACGACGTGCTGGTCAAGGCGGTCCGGGGCGCGCGGGTCGGCTCCTACCGGGGCGGGGTCACCGTGCACGACGACGACCCGGCGCCCACGATGACCGTCACGCCCGTCGCCGGCAAGGTGACCGAGGGGAAGACGCTCACCTGGCGCCTGTCGCTGTCGGAGCCGGTGGACGTCGACCTCGGCGCCCTGTTCGAGGTCGCGCCGGCCACCGCTCCGGAGCTGTCCACCAAGGACGTGCCGGCCGGCTGGCTGAAGGACATGACGGGTGAGAAGCCCGATCCCGAGCGTGCCCTGTCCAAGCTGTCCGGGCTCTACCTGTGGGCGGACATCCCGGCCGGCCGCACCAGCGCGGACATCACCGTGCCCACGGTCAAGGACCGGGTCCGGGAGGCCACGGAGTCGGTGCGGTTCCGGCAGACCGACCTGGGCACCGGCGAGCCGCAGGCCGGCGGGCTGGAGCTGACGGGTTCGGTGCTGGACGCGTCGTAGGACGCCCCCGGGTGGCCCTCACGGACCGAGGGTCACCCGGATGCCGACCGTGCCGGCCGTGCCGCGGCGGAGCCGGCTGCCCAGCAGGCTGAGCCGGCCGAGGACGCCGTACTTGCGGGCGATCAGCTTGCGGTAGCGGGCGGTGGTGGCCGCGTCGGTGATCTCGGCGGTGGCGGGCCGCTGATCGCCGGTCGGGTTGCCGCGCAGGTCGCACGGGCCGACGAGGACGTCGGGCCGGCGCCGGACCCGCTTGACCTTCCCGCTGCCGGCGGCGGTCCACACCCCGAGGCGGTCGCCGTCCCGGACCACCCACACCGGGGTGGCGACGGGCGTGCCGTTCCTGCGGTAGCTGGTCAGCAGCAGATACTTGCCGGAACCGAGCCGGTCGAGCCGCGTGTCGTCCATGTCCGCAGTGTAAGGGCCGGTCAAATTCCAGGTCGGGCCGTGAGGATCGGCTCGGCCGTCTAGATTTCCTAGCGCACGGTGTACCTCCCGTCAGGCATCCCTCAGGCACAGGAGCTGACTCACGTGACCGACAACCCGGCGGCCGCCGGCGACCTGGCCGCGTCGCTGCGCGCCCGCGTCGACACCAGCCGGCCGCACACCGCCCGGATCTGGAACTACTGGCTCGGCGGCAAGGACTACTACGAGGCCGACCGCGCGGCCGGCGACCAGATCCGCCGGCTGCACCCCGGCATCGGGGACTACGCGCGCGCCGACCGGCTCTTCCTCGGCCGCGCGGTGCGCCATCTGGTCGGCGAGGCCGGCATCCGGCAGTTCCTGGACATCGGCACCGGGCTGCCCACGGCCGACAACACGCACGAGGTGGCGCAGCGGATCGCACCGGAGTCCCGGATCGTGTACGTCGACAACGACCCGCTGGTCCTCGCGCACGCGCGCGCCCTGCTGACGAGCACGCCCGAGGGCCGCACCGACTATCTGGACGAGGACCTGCGCAACGTCGACGCGATCCTCGAACAGGCCGCGCGGACCCTGGACTTCGGCGAACCGGTGGCCCTGATACTGCTCGGCGTGGTCATCTTCATCGGCGACGACGAGGACCCGTACGGCCTGGTGCGGCAGTTGACGGACCGGCTGCCGGCGGGCAGCCATCTGGTGCTGTCGCACACCGTCACCAGCCCGTCCATGCCGGACGTGGACGAGGCCGTGGCGTTCTGGAACGAGCACGGCACACCGCGGCTCACCCAGCGCACGCCCGCCGGTGTGGCCCGGTTCTTCGACGGCCTGGAGCTGCTGGAGCCGGGCGTGGTGTCCTGCTCGCGGTGGCGGCCCGGGCCGGACGCCGGGGCCGCGCCGGAGGAGGTCGCCATGTTCGGCGGGGTGGCCCGCATGAACTGAGCGGCCGGCGCCGGTGAACACCCGTGCCGCGCACGCCGTATGGAGGAGCGGGCCGTCGACGTACCGGGGGCCCCGCGGTGCCCGGTGCGGGCACCGCGCGGTCGGGTTCGGCTTCGGGAGCCTTCCATGCGGCACGCACGACGACGGGTCGTCCGGCGAGTGACACGGCTGGCGGCGGCCGGCGGACTCCTCCTGGGGAGCGCCATGACCGCCCAGGCGGCCCTCGCGCGTGCGCCTGCGCCGGCCGTCGCCGGTGTCCTGCGCGCCCCGGACGGCACCGGCGCCGCGCTGGTGGCGCGGCTGGGTACCGCCCGTACGGCGGGCAGTTGGCTCGGCGCCGACGGGCGTCCGGTCGTGGCGGTGACCGACGCGGCGGCGGCGCGGGCGGTGCGCCGGGCCGGGGCCGGCGCGCGGATCGTGACGCACAGCATGGACGAGCTGAAGTCGGCGGCGGCGGCGCTGCGTTCGGCGCCGCGGGTGCCGGGCACGGCCTGGGCGGTGGACTACCGCGCCAACCGGGTCGTGGTCCGCGCCGACCGCACGGTGTCCGCCGGGGACTGGTCCCGGCTGAGCCGGGTCGCCGGCCGGATCGGCTCCTTCGTGCACATGGAACGGACGAACGGCGCGTTCACCACGCGGCTGAACGGCGCGCAGCCCATCCTGTCGGCCGGCGGGCGCTGCTCGGCCGGGTTCAACGTCACCGACGGGCGCTCCGACTTCATCCTCACGGCCGGGCACTGCGGGGACACCGGGGCCGCCTGGTTCGCCGGCGGCCCGGGCGGCCGGCCGCTCGGCACCACCGTGAACAGCTCTTTCCCGGGCGGGGACTTCTCGCTCGTGCGGTACGCCGGCGGCACCGCCGGCGCGGGCGCCGACGTGGTGGCGGTGGGCGGCGGCAAGGGCGTGCGGATCACCGGGGCGGCCGATCCGGCGGTCGGGCAGCGGGTGTTCCGCAGCGGCAGCACCAGCGGGCTGCACGACGGCCGGGTCACCGCGCTGGACGCGACCGTCAACTACCCGGAGGGCACGGTCACCGGGCTGATCGAGACCACGGTGTGCGCCGAACCGGGCGACAGCGGCGGCCCGTTGTTCTCCGAGGGCGTGGCGCTGGGCGTCACCTCGGGCGGCAACGGGGACTGCGCGGCGGGCGGGACGACGTTCTTCCAGCCGGTGACCAAGGCGCTGTCGGCGCTCGGGGTCCGGCTGATCGTGCCGGGGCCCGCCGCGGGCGGCGCCCGGGAAGGCTCGCCCGCCCGGTCGGCTCCGGCGGACCAGGGCGCGCGGGCGCCCGGCACGGCCTCGCCGGGTTCCTCGGCGCCGGTGACGGGCGGGCCGGGCGGCACCCCGCTGGCCCGGCTGGTCGACACCCGGAACGTCGGGCCGGGGCTGTTGGTGGTCGCGGGCAGTCTGATCGCGCTGGTCGCCACCCGGTACCTGCGGGCCGAGCAGGACCGCAAGGCCTACCGGCGGCACTATTCGGCGACCTGGGGCTGACCGGGCGCCGGGGCGCGGCGGGGAGGACGAGAAGAGGACACCCGTGCGGTGACACGGGTGCCCTCCACGGTACGGCGTGGTGCGCGCGGGCCGGTCAGGCTGCCCGGTGCGACCGCGGGGCCGCGGCGGCCCACTCCAGCACGAGGCGCTGGTACTCCGCGCGCTGCTCGGTGGTCAGAGTCCCGCCCGACCGGCGCCACAGGGCCCGGATCTCCTCGTTGACCTCCGCGGCCGATCGCTCGGAGACGGGTTCAACAGTGGTGGACATGCTGTGAAGCATATGCCGAGCGACGTGAAGGCGATGTGAGTAAGTACCCGCGATACGGACATTCCGGACCGTGTTACTCATCACGTCAAGGTGTCAACCGGAAACGGCACGTCCGTTCCCGGTGCCACCCGCCGCCCCGGCGCCGCGGACTCAGGTGCCGGGCTTGCGGCCGTAGACGAAGACGTCGTCGCCGTTCCTCAGCAGCGACCAGTACTTCTTGGCGACCGTCTTCGTCATGTTGACGCAGCCGTGCGAGCCCGGCGGGTTCCACATGCTCAGGCCGACCGAGTGGAAGGCCTGCCCGCCGTCGAAGAACTGGCTGTAGGGCATCGGCACGTCGTAGACGGACGAGACGTGGTCGATGTCCCGCCAGTAGATCTTCTTCAGGCCGGTGCGGGTCTCGAAGCCGTCGCGGCCGGTGCGCACCGGCACCGGGCCGTAGACCAGCCGGCCGCCGTCCTGGATCCAGCTGAGCTGGAGCGTGAGGTTCACGCAGGCGATCCGGCCCTTGTTCACCGGGCACTTGCCGTCCTTGTTCGGCTTCTTCCCGACGGCCTTCTGCTTGTTCATGAGGTCCATCACGCCCCAGGTGACAGGCCCGGCATAGCCGATGTTCGGCGTGATGCCGTGCTTGTTCTGGAACGCCTGGACCGCCTTGCAGTCGCCGGCGGACTGCCTGCCGTCGACCGGCCGGCCCAGGAACTTCTCCACCTGCTTCTGGTACGGCCCCGTGCGCGTCGTACAGCTCGCGGCCTGTGCCGGTGCGGCGGTGAGGGCGAGCGCGAGCGGCGCCACCAGTCCCGTGACACCCAGCGCGACGACGCCTCTTGTGCGTATGCCCCCCATGGCGGCCTCTCTCCTTCTTTCCGGTTCTCCGGTGGTTCGCCCGGTCCTCCCCGGGTGCCTTCCTGCGCGCATTCCCGCGGTCTCGGACTACTAGACCGGGCCGGTGAGGGCATGGTTGTGTTTCCGGTCAGGCTGTGACGAAACGGTGAAGTTCAGACCGTACAACACGCCCGGAGCAGCTCGACCGCCCGGGTCAGGGTCTCCGGAGTCGCCGTGAACGGCAGCCGCAGATGCCGGGTCAGGGTGGTGCGGTCGGCGGCGAAGCGGGGGCCCGGGGTGAGGGCGAGACCGCGGGCGGCGGCGCGGGCGGCGAGGTCCGTGGCGCGCGGGCCGGTGCCGTCCAGACGCAGCCACAGGGTCAGTCCGCCCGCCGGGACGGTGTACGTCCAGCCGGTGCCGGCGAGCAGCCCGGCGAGGTGGTCGCGCTGGGCGCGCAGCCGGGCACGCCGGTCGGCGAGCAGGTCCGGCAGCGGCGCGCCGAGCAGTTCGGCGGCGATGAGCTGCTCCAGGGGCGGCGGCGCGAGCTGGGCCTGGAGCGGGTTCAGCCGCAGTTGCCGTACCAGCTCCGCGGTGGCCCGGAGCCAGCCGACCCTGAGGCCGCTCCACAGCGTCTTGCTCGTGGAGCCGATCTGGATGACCCGGGCGCCGGCGAGGTGTGGCTCGGTGCCGGGCGGTGTCCGCAGGTCCAGCTCGCGCATGGTCTCGTCGGCGATGACGGTCAGCTCGTGGCGGTCGGCGAGCGCGGCGACCGCGCGGCGGGTGGCGGTGTCCATGTGGGCGCCGGTCGGGTTGTGGAAGTCCGGGACCAGATAGGCGAGGCGTGGACGGTGCCGGCGCACGGTGGCGGCCAGGTGCGCGGTGTCCCAACCGTCCGGGGTGGTGACCGGGAGGGGCAGCAGGCGGGCCCGGCGGGCGCGCAGTACGGCGAGGGCGCCGGGGTAGGCGGGGTTCTCCACTAGCACGGGCGCGGTGCGGTCGGTGTGCAGCTGGTCCAGGAGCAGCGTCAGGGCGGCCTGGGCGCCGGCGGTGACCAGGATCTGTTCGGGCCGGGTGGCCAGGCCGGCCCGGGTGTAGCGGTCGGCCAGCAGGGCGCGCAGCCGGGGCAGGCCGGCCGTGGCGGTGCCGGAGTCCACGAGCAGGGGCCCGCTCAGCTCGGCGGCGCGGGCCAGGGCGGCCCGGTAGGCGTCGTGGGGTGCGGCGGTCACCGCCAGGGTGAGGTCGAGGTCGGCGCCGGGGGCACCGCCCCGGTCGAGGGACCAGGGGCTGGTGCGTTCGGTGAGGCGGGCGGGCAGCCGTACGGCGCTGCCGCTGCCGTGCCGGGTGCGCAGCCAGCCGTCGGCGCGCAGCAGGCTGAGCGCGGCGACCACCGTGCCCCGGCTCAGGCGCAGGGTGCGGGCCAGTTCCCGTTCCGAGGGCAGCCGGGTGCCGGCCGGGAGCCGGCCGTCGATCACGGCCTCCCGGACCGCCGCGGCCAGGGCGCGGGCGAGCGGTTCGGAGCGGGTGCGCCAGTCGCCGAGCGCGGCGACGAATCCAGTGTCCACCGGTCCATTTTTACCGGTCCACTCCGTCCGAAGTGGACCAGGCGCGGGAGGTGCCCCGCGGCCTAGGCTGCGGCGCATGGACCCCACGCTCGCCGGTGATCTCGCCCGGCTCCCCGCACTGCTCCAGGCCGCCCGTGACCTCGCCGCCCGGGAGGTGGCGGAGCTGGCCGTCCGGCCGGTCGCCGCGCCCGGCCGGACCCCGGACCGCGCTCCGCTGCCGGCCGGCGGCGTGGGCGGCGAGGCGGCCCTCGCGCACTTCGCCGAGCGGTGGGCGCCCGGTTTCTCCGGTTCGGCCGGACCGCGCTACCTCGGCTTCGTCACCGGCGGCGCGACGCCCGCCTCCGTCGCCGGCGACTGGCTGACCTCCGCGTTCGACCAGAACCTGTCCGGTGCGGGCGGTTCCTGGGCGCAGGAGCTGGAGCGGGAGACGGTGGCGTGGCTGCGCGAGCTGTTCGGGCTGGGCGAGGCGCACAGCGGGGCGTTCGTGACCGGCGCGACCATGTCCAACACGGTCGGGCTGGCCATCGGCCGCCAGTGGGCCGGCGAACGGCTGGGCGTGGACGTCTCCCGGCAGGGCACCGCGGCGCTGGGCCCGCTCGACGTGCTCTCGGGCAGCCCGCACTCCAGCATCGCGAAGGCCATGTCCGTGCTGGGTCTCGGCCGGGACCGGCTGCGGCCGGTGCCGCTGCTGCCGGGCGGCCGGGAGGCCGTCGACGTGGGCGCGCTGGAGGCGGCGCTGGCCGAGCGGGCCGGCCGGCCGGTGCTCGTCGTCGCCAACGCGGGCACCGTGAACACGGTCGACTTCGACGATCTGCGGGCGATCGCCGCGCTGAAGGAGCGGTACGACTTCTGGCTGCACGTGGACGGGGCGTTCGGCGCGTTCGCCGCGCTCTGCCCGGAACACGCCGCGCTGGTCGACGGGCTGGACGCGGCCGACTCGGTCTGCGTGGACCTGCACAAGTGGCTCAACGTGCCCTATGACGCGGCCGTCCAGTTCACCCGGCGCCCGGACCTCCAGGTGGAGGTGTTCCACAACGCGTCGCCGTACCTGGGCGTGCCGGAGGGCGAACCGGAGTTCCTGCATCTGACCCCGGAGAACTCGCGCCGGCTGCGGGCCCTGCCGGCCTGGTTCTCGCTGGTGGCGTACGGGCGGGCCGGGCACCGGGAGATCGTGGCGCGCAACGTGGCCCTGGCCCGCCGGCTCGGCGCGGGCATCGAGGCGCTGCCGGGCCTGCGGCTGCTGGCCCCGGTGCGGCTCAACGTGGTCTGCTTCACCCTGGCCGCGGACCCGTCGCGGGAGCGGGTGGCGGAACTGGCCCGGGCGGTCGCCGCGTCCGGCGAGGCGTATGTGACACCGACGGTGTACGACGGGGTGCCCGCACTGCGCGCGGCGTTCAGCAACTGGCGGACCACTCAGGCCGACACCGACCGGGTGCTGAAGGTGCTGGCGGCGGCCTCCGGGTGAGGGCTCCGGGGTCAGGGGGCGCGCCGGACCGCCGCGCGGAATCCGGTGTGGACGGCGGTGAGGCCGCCGTCGACGACGAGGGTGGTGCCGGTGATCCAGGCGGCGTCGCGCGAGGCGAGGAAGGCGACCGCGGCGGCGACGTCCTCCGGTTCGCCGACCCGGCCGAGCGGGTACAGGCCGCGCACCGCGTCCAGGTCGTCCTCCCGGCCCTCCCACGCGGAGGTGCGGACGGTGCCCGGCACCACGAGGTTGACCCGGACGCCTCTGGGCGCCGCGTGCCCGGCGAGGGTCCGGGTGAGCGAGCCGAGGCCGGCCTTGGCGGCGCTGTAGGCGTGGTTGCCGAAGTCCTGGAGGCCGTTGACGGAGCCGATGCTCACGATGGCCCCGCGTCCGGAGGCGGCGAGGTGGGGCAGGGCGGCCCGGCAGCAGCGGTGCGCGCCGGTGAGCGTGACGTCCAGGTCGCGCGCCCACACCTCGTCGGGGTCCTCCTCGAAGAGCGGGACGTCCGGGCTGCACTGGGCGGCGCAGTTGACCAGCACGTCGAGCGACCCGAAGACGGTGACGGCGCGGGCGACGGCCGCCTCGACGGCGGCGCGGGCGGCCACGTCGCAGCCGAACGCCTCGGCGGCCAGGCCCCGCCGGCGCAGTCCGGCGGCGGTCCGTTCGGCCTCGGGCAGGTCCCGGTCGGTCACCAGGACCCGGCCGCCCTCCTCGGCGAGCCGCCGGGCGACGGCGGCACCGATGCCACGGCCGGCGCCCGTGACGAGAACTCCGTGCCCTGCAAAGCGGGTGGGATCGGTCATGCGCCGACGGTACGTCCCGACGGGCCCCGTTTCACCGCCGCTGCACGAGCTTTCCTCACCACCGGACGCCCCACCGCCGGTCTCACCGGTAGCCGGTGACGTCCGCCGGGCCGCCCGCCTCCTGTACCTCGGTCAGGTACCGCCAGGCGTCCGGCCGGCTGCCGTCGAGGTCGGTGAAGCCGTAGGTCCGGGCGAGGCCGCCGCTGGACAGGGACTGGCCGTTGAACCGGGCCACATCCGGGTCTGCGGCGAGCGCGGCGACGGCGCGGCCGGTGAAGCGCGGGGTCTCGGAGATGGCGAAGTGGGGTTCGCGGGCCAGGGCGTCCCGCCAGTTCTCCTCGCGGACGCCGTACGCGTCGAGCATGATCTCCGAGCGCATCCAGCCGGGCGTCAGGGCCACCGCCGTCGCCCCGCGCGGGCCGAGTTCGTGACCCAGGGCGAAGGCCATGCGCAGCACGGACGCCTTGGCGAGGTCGTAGAAGAAGTTCACGCGGTAGGTGTCGCGGTTGTGCTCGGCGGTGCCGTCGGTGACCTCCACGACCAGGCCGCCGGGCCGGCGCAGCAGCAGCGGCAGGGCGTAGTGGCTGGTGACGGCGTGGGTCTCGACCGCGAGACGGAGCAGCCGCAGCCCGTTGTCCAGGTCGTGCTCCCACACGGGCGTGTCCCACTCGAAGAGCTTCTCGCCGCCCCAGATGTCGTTGACGAGCACGTCGAGGCGGCCCTGCTCGTCCGCGATACGGTCCACCAGATGCCGTACGGCGGTCCGGTCGAGGTGGTCGGCCGGTACGGCGATGCCCCGGCCGCCGGCCGCGGTGACGAGGTCGGCGGTGTCCTCGATGGTCTCCGGGCGGTCGTACTCGGAGCGGCGGGCCCGGGTGCTGCGGCCCGAGACGTACACGGTGGCGCCGGCCGCGCCGAGTTCCACGGCGATGCCCCGGCCCGCGCCCCGGGTCGCCCCGGCGACCAGCGCCACCTTGCCGTCCAGTGGTCCTGTCATGTCCTGCCTCCCGTGCGGTGCGTGTGCTGCCGTGACCCACCCTCACCGGGAAACCGGACATCTTCTGTCGGCTTTCCCGGGCGGGATGTCGGCCGGCCGCCGCGGGCGCGGGACGGGACGGGACTTGCGCGGTCTCAGTGTCCGCGGGCGATCCATTCGTCCAGGTGGGGAGCCTCGGCGCCGATGGTCGTGGCGTCGCCGTGGCCGGTGAGGACCTTGGTCGCGGGCGGGAGGGTGAGGAGGCGGTCGCGGACCGAGTCGATGATCGTCGGGAAGTGCGAGTAGGAGCGCCCGGTGGCACCCGGGCCGCCCTGGAAGAGGGTGTCGCCGGTGAACACGGTGCCGAGCCCGGGGTCGTACAGGCAGACGGCGCCCGGGGCGTGGCCGGGGGTGTGCAGGACGGTGAGGTCGGCGCCGGCCGCCTCGATGACCTGGCCGTCCAGGAGGTGCCGGTCGGGGTCGCGGTCCGGGTGGGTCTGCCGCCACAACGGCAGGTCGTCGGGGTGCAGCCAGATGGTGGCGCCGGTGCGGTCGGCGAGGGCCGGGGCGGCGTTGACGTGGTCGTTGTGGGCGTGCGTGCACACGATGGCGGTCAGCCGCCGGTCTCCGACGGCACGGGCGATGGCCTCGGCGTCGTGCGCGGCGTCGATGACGATCACCTCGCGTTCGTCGCCGACGAGCCACACGTTGTTCTCGACGTCCCAGGTTCCGCCGTCGAGGGTGAACTGGCCGCTGGTGACGAGGCGTTCGATGCGGGCGGCCATCAGAGCACCACCACCGAGCGCAGCACGTCACCGTGGTGCATCCGCTCGAACGCCTGCTCCACCTCGTCCAGTCGGACCGTCTCGGTGACGAACGCGTCGAGCGGCAGGCGGCCTTGCAGGTGCAGGTCGATCAGCATCGGGAAGTCACGGGTGGGCAGGCAGTCGCCGTACCAGCTTGACTTCAGGGCGCCGCCGCGGCCGAAGACGTCCAGCAGGGGCAGTTCGAGCCGCATCTCGGGCGTGGGGACGCCGACGAGGACGACGGTGCCGGCGAGGTCACGGGCGTAGAAGGCCTGCCGGTAGGTCTCCGGGCGGCCGACGGCCTCGATGACGACGTCGGCGCCGAAGCCGCCGGTCAGCTCGCGGACCGCCTCCACCGGGTCGGTGTCCCGGGAGTTGACGGTGTGGGTGGCGCCCAGCGTGCGCGCCTTGGCCAGCTTGCTGTCGTCGATGTCCACGGCGATGATCCGTGCCGCGCCGGCCAGGTTCGCCCCGGCGACGGCCGCGCCGCCGACACCACCGCAGCCGATGACGGCGACCGAGTCGCCGCGGCCGACGTTCCCGGTGTTGATCGCGGCGCCGATGCCGGCCATCACACCGCAGCCGAGGAGGCCGGCCACCGCCGGGGAGACGGCCGGGTCGACCTTGGTGCACTGGCCCGCCGCGACGAGCGTCTTCTCGGCGAAGGCGCCGATGCCGAGGGCCGGCGACAGCTCCTGGCCGGTGGCGGCGAGGGTCATCTTCTGCCGGGCGTTGTGGGTGTCGAAGCAGTACCAGGGCCGGCCGCGCAGGCAGGCCCGGCACTGGCCGCACACGGCCCGCCAGTTGAGGATGACGAAGTCGCCGGGGGCGACGTCGGTGACGCCCGCGCCGACCGACTCCACGACGCCGGCCGCCTCGTGGCCGAGCAGGAAGGGGAAGTCGTCGGAGATGCCGCCCTGCTTGTAGTGCAGATCGGTGTGACAGACCCCGCAGGCCTGGACGCGTACGACGGCTTCGCCGGGGCCCGGGTCCGGCACCACGATCGTCTCGATCCGCACGGGCTCGTTCTTGCCCGGTGCGATCACTCCGCGTACTTCCTGCGCCATGGACTGGTCCCTTCGTCGAATGCCTGCACGGCCGACCCTACGCGGGAGTGATCCCCGGCGGGACGGGCCACGGGGGCGTTCGTGGATCTTTCCGGACGCCGGCCGGGGTGCGGGCCGTCCCGGCCGGTACGGCCCGCACCCCGGCGGGTGTCCTCAGTGGATGCCGCCCAGCAGCCCGAGCGCGGGCGCCGCCGGGGCGAGGACCTGCTGCACCTGGTTCAGCTGGTGCAGCTCGCGGAGGTGTTTCAGCTCCTGCACCTGGCCGCTGACGCGCGGCACCTGGCCCCGGTGGGATGCGGGCACGGCGCCGGTCGTGAGGGAGTCCAGCGTGTTGAGCGCGCCCAGTTTCCCGACCAGCGGCGCGCCGGAGCCCGCCGCGCTCGCCTGCGGCACGGCCAGCCCCGCGATCCCGGCGGCCAGACCGACGGCGGCGACGATACGTCGTGTTGAGATCATGTCCCGGCAACGGCCGCGGGCCCCGGCCGGACACGGGCGGCGCGACGGCCTCACCCGTGAGGCTGAGCGCGGCGGCCCCCTCGCCGGGACGGAGGCCCTTCCGCCAGCCCCGGGAGGAAGGGCGGTACGGCGGCCGTACGCACGCTCGGTTACCCTGGACGCGGGCCGTGACTGGCGCTGAGGTGGAGCACCACCGGGGAGCGGCCCGTGAAGCAGCCGCGCGCCTGGGCGAGAAGAGCCGATCCCAGCTCAGGAGTGTGCCGCATGACCCAGGCCCGTCTGATGGACGGCACCGCGCCCGCCCGCCGCATCGTCGAGGAGACCGCGCGGCAGGCCGCCGCCCTCACCGCACGCACCGGCACCGCGCCGTGCCTCGCGACCGTGCTGGTCGGCGAGGACCCGGCGTCCGTGACGTACGTCCGCATGAAGCAGAACCGCTGCCGCCAAGCCGGCATCACCTCCCGGCACGTCACGCTGCCCGCGACCACCACGACCGCCGAACTCGTGGGCGCGCTGCGGGAGTTGTCGGCCGACCCGGAGGTGCACGGCATCCTGTTGCAGCACCCGGCGGGCGAGCACATCGACGAGCGGGCGGCGTTCGAGGCGATCGCGCCGGAGAAGGACGTGGACGGTGTCACGTTCGCCTCCTTCGCCACGATGAGCTTCGGGCTGCCGGGCTTCGTCTCCTGCACACCGGGCGGCATCATGCGGCTGCTGGACGAGTACGGCGTCGACCCGGCCGGGAAGCGGGCCGTGGTGGTGGGCCGCAGCGCGATCCTCGGCAAGCCGGTGGGCATGCTGCTGCTGGCCCGGGACGCCACGGTGACGTACTGCCACTCGCGCACCCGGGAGCTGTCGGCGGTGGTCCGCGAGGCCGACATCGTCGTGGCCGCGGTCGGCCGGCCCCGGCTGATCCGCGGGCAGGACGTCAAGCCGGGCGCGGTCGTGATCGACGCGGGCTACAACCCGGGGAACGTGGGCGACGTCGACTTCGACTCCGCCGTGGAGCGGGCCGCGCTGATCACGCCGGTGCCGGGCGGGGTCGGTCCGATGACGATCGCCACGCTGCTGGAGCAGACCGTGACGGCCGCCGCCCGGCAGCTCGGGGCGTAAGGCCGCCCGTCCGGACGCGGGCCGGGCGCGGGGCCGCGCGGGCGGAGAGCGTCCCCGGATTCGGGACTTCGGGGTACCGGGGCCGCGGGGAGCGGCCATACTGACGCTCGTGCGCGTTGCGGTCATGACGGCGGGTTCCCGGGGCGACGCCGCCCCGTACACCGGGCTCGGGCACCGGCTCGTGCTGGCCGGGCACGAGGTCACCCTGGTCACCCACGGGCGGTTCGAGCCGCTGGTGGCGGGTTCGGGCGTGCGGTTCCACGCGCTGCCGGTGGACCCGCGGGCGGAACTGGAGTCCCCGCGCGGCCGGGGCCTGCACCGCAGTGCCGGCGGCGCCGGGAAACTGCTGCGGGTGGCGGATCTGGCGCGGCGCGTGGTCGGCCGGCTGACCGAGGACCTGCTCGGCGCGGCCCGGGACAGCGACGTGCTGCTGCTGTCCGCCTCCGTGGCCCCGCTCGGGCAGACGATCGCCGAGGGACTGCGGCTGCCGAGCCTGGGTGTCTATCTGCAACCCCTCGCCGCCACCCGGGAGTTCGCCCCCGCGGTGCTCGGCGGCGGGTCCTGGGGCGGGCCGGTCAACCGGCTCGCCGGGCACGGCGTGAACCGGGCGGTGGAGCAGATCTTCTCCGGTGCCGTCCCGGCCCTGCGCGAGCGGCTCGGCCTGCCCCCGCTGCGCACCGGTGCCGCGCTGCGGGCCCGGGAGCGGCGGCGCTGGCCGGTGCACCACGGCTTCAGCCCGCTGGTGGTGCCCCGGCCCGGTGACTGGCGGGCCGGCCTGGAGGTGGGCGGCTACTGGTGGCCGTACGACAACGGGACCCCGCTCCCCCGGGCCGTGCAAGAGTTCCTGGACGCCGGGCCGCCGCCGGTCTTCGTCGGGCTGGGCAGCGCCACCGTGCCGGACGCCGGGCGGCTCAGCGCGCGGGTGGTGGCGGCGCTGCGGCGGGCCGGGCTGCGCGGAGTGATCCAGCGCGGCTGGGGCGGGCTCGCGGCGGACGGGGACGACATGCTGACCATCGGCGAGGTGCCGCACGCGCCGCTGTTCCCGCGGCTGGCCGCCGTGGTCCATCACGCGGGCGCGGGCACCACGGCGGCGGGGCTGCGCGCCGGGGTGCCGGCCGTGCCGGTGCCGGTGCAGTTCGACGCGGGTTTCTGGGCGGCGCGGCTGGTCGCGCTGGGCGTCGCCCCGGCCGTCGTACCGCTGCGCGGGCTGACCGTGGACGCGCTGGCCGCGGCCCTGGTCCGGGCCACCCGGGATCCGGCGTACCGGCGGCGCGCCGAGGCACTCGGGTCCCGGATCCGGGACGAGGACGGCGCCGCGCCGGTGCTCGCCGCGCTGGAACGGCTGCCGGGCTGAGCCGTGCGGCCCCGCGAGGATCGGGGACGGTGCCGCGCCGGTACTCGCCGCGCTGGAGCGGCTGCCGGGCTGAACCGTTTCGGCCCTCGCGTCCCGTGCCGGGCCGCTGCCGGGCGGTCAGCCGGTGGTCAGCACCATGCGGAACCGGGCGGCGCCGGCGAGCATCTTGTCGTACGCCTCCCCGGCCCGCTCCAGCGGCACCGTCTCGGTCATCGGGCGGATGCCGTGCAGGGCGCTGAACGCCATGGTGTCCTCCACGTCCCGCGCGGTGCCGGACGGGTGGCCGCGCACGACCCGGCCGGCCATCAGCAACTGGGCCGGGCTGACGCCGAGCGGGGCGGTGTCGGCGCCGATGACCACGAGCTCGCCGCGGTGGGCCAGGCCGTCCACGGTGGCGGTGATGGCATCGGAGTTTCCGGCGGTGGCCAGGACGGCCCGGGCGCCGCCGAGGGACCGCAACGCCTCGGCGACGGGCGTGCCGGAGGTGCTGTCGATGTAGTGGTGGGCGCCCAGCCGCTTGGCGAAGTCGGCCTTCTCGGCGCCCCGGGCGATGCCCACCGTCTCGAAGCCCATGGCGACCGCGTACTGCACACCGAGGTGTCCCAGACCGCCGAGGCCGAGCACCGCGACCAGGTCCCCGGGCCGGGCGGAGCTGCGCCGCAGCCCGTTGTACGTGGTCACACCCGCGCAGGCCATCGGTCCGGCGTCGCTCGCGGCCAGGGCGTCGGGAACGCGGGCCAGGGCGTCGGCGGGCACGGTGACCTGCTCGGCGAACCCGCCGTCGTAGGCCCAGCCGGGCACCGTCAGGTTCGGGCACACGACGAAGTCGCCCTCGCGGCAGGGCACGCAGTGGCCGCAGCTGCCGCCGAACCAGCCGACGGCCACCCGGTCGCCCACCTGCCAGCCGCGCTCCCGCACGCCCTCGCCCAGCTCCTCGATCCGGCCGGCGATCTCATGGCCAGGCACCACCGGGAACGTGACGCCCGGCAGCGCGGCGCCGACGAAGAGGGCGTCGCTGTGGCAGACGCCGCACGCCTCGACGGCGATCCTCGCCCGGCCGGGACCCGGCCGGGCGACCTCGCGCTCGACCAGTTCGAAGGAGCCGTGGGGAGCGGTCACCTGCGCGACCCGATAGGTACTCATGGTGGTCTCCGGTGTGAACGGGTACGACGGCCTTCCCACCCAGCAGACCAGCTCAGCTCCGATCACGCGCGCCGAGCCGCGCCCTGCCCGCCGGGACCGCGGCCCGGGTGCCGGGGTCAGCCGGTCCCGGGCCGCCGGCCGTCCGGCCGGAGCATGCCGAGCAGCAGCCGGACCAGCTCGTCCACCACCTCGTCGAGCGTGGCGTCGACCCAGCCGGCGGTCCAGTCGTGCAGCAGGCCGTTGACGCTGCCGATGAAGGCGGTGGCCGCGAGCCGGTAGTCGCGCGGCGCCGCCTCGCCTCGGGCCACGGCCGCGTCCGCCTCGGCGCGGATCAGGGCGACCCAGCGGGCGCGGCGGGCGAGCCGCTGCTCCTCCAGTCGGGCGCTGACGCCGATGATCTCCATGAAGGCGATGCGGACGCGGCGCGGGTCGGCGGTGACCGCGCGGGCGTAGGCCCGGAAGAGCACGGTGGCGCGCTCGGGCAGGGGCAGCCCCTCGGCGTCGGCGAGCGCGTCCAGGACGGCCTGCTCGGCCCAGCCGTTGACCTGGAGGTGCAGGGCGGCGAGGACGTCCTCCAGGGTGCGGAACTCCTCGTAGAACTGGCGGGTGGACAGGCCCGCGGCCCGGCTGAGCGCGGCGACCGTGGTGCTCCGGTAGCCGGGCGTGTCACCGAACAGCCGCAGGGCCGCGTCGAGGAAACGGCGGCGCCGCTCGGCCTGCCGTTCCGCGGCGGACCGGCCGCCGTAGCGTCCCGTCGGCGCTCTGAGCCTGCCGTCCACGCGTCCCCCTCCGCCATCCGCCGGTCGTTCGATCGTGTCGTGCACGCCTCTTGTCGAGAAGGCCGCCTTCTCCTTACTTTTCAGTAAGTCCACTGTGAAAGCGCCCGTGTTCAGATTCCCTCCGAGGAAAGAGAGCCGTCATGGCTGTCTCCAGAACCAGGCACCTGTGCTCCGTGGCCGTCGCCCTCGCCCTCACCGCCGCCGGCCCCGCGGCCGCCGCCTCCGCCCGTCCCGCCGCCCCCGCCCGTCCCGCCGCCCCCGACGGCCTGCGCGAGGTGCTGTTCGTCGGCAACAACTGGGACGGCACCGCCGACGTCCTCCGCTCCTCCGGCGACTTCGCGAGGATCGGCCGGATCAGCGTGATCCCGGACAAGGCCGCGCGGCTGGCGGAGATCAACGCCGACCCGGTCAAGTGGATCTACTTCCAGGCGATCCGCAACAGCGTCGGCGAGGGTCACGACCAGTTCGCCGACGACATGTACTCCACGCCGGACGGCCGGTCGGTGGTGGTCTCCCGGCCCAGTTTCGCCGATGTCGTCTCCATCGACCTGGCCAGCGGGAAGGTCAACTGGCGTTTCCCCGTGGCCGGTTACCGGGCCGACCACATGGCGGTCTCCCCGGACGGCACCCGGGTGGCGGTCTCCGCCTCGACCGCCGACACCGTGCACGTGCTGGACATCGCCACCGGCCGGCAGCTCGGCTCGTTCGCGACCGGGGCCAAGCCGCACGAGAACATCTTCACCAAGGACGGCAAGTACATCTGGAACATGTCCATCGGCGACGTCAACACCGACCTCGACAGTCCCGGCTGGGACTGGACCAAGGGCGACCGGCACATCACGGTCGTGGACGCGACGACGTACAAGCAGGTCAAGGTCGTCGACATGCGTCAGCGGCTGGACGCGTACGGGCTGAGGGACTTCTCCGACGCGGTCCGCCCGGCCGTGTTCTCCCCCGACGAGTCCAAGCTGTACTTCCAGGTGTCCTTCTTCAACGGCTTCTTCGAGTACGACGTCGCCACCGACAAGATCACCCGGATGAAGACCCTGCCGAAGAACCCGGCGACCAGCGAGGACCGCACCACCTGGGTCAACGACTCGCGCCACCACGGCCTGTCGATGAACCCCGCGGGCACGAAGCTGTGCGTCGCGGGCACCATGGACGACTACGCGACCGTGGTCGACCGCGCCTCGCTCCAGGAGGGCCCGCTGATCCCCGCGTCCAAGCCGTACTGGGCGACGGTCAGCGGGGACGGCGCGGACTGCGTCGTCTCCGAGAGCGGCGCCGACCAGGTGACGGCGATCGACTTCGCCACCGGGCGGAAGGTGACGTCGGTCCCGGTCGGCGATCACCCGCAACGCGTCCGGCTGGGACACGTACCGACCGACTGGAGCGGCACCGACGCCTGACACCCCCAGACCGTGGCCTCCGGGGTGCCCCACTCACCCCGGAGACCACGTCCCCGTCCTCGGGGGGCGGGGCAGGGCCACGTCCCCGTCCCCCGGGGCGGGGCACCGGGCGAGCGGGCGGCGGGTGTGGCCCTGCACCGGAGCGGCGACGGGGCGCCACTCGGCCGGAGGCAGGGGCGGGCCGGCCGCGGGGCACCACCCGGGCGGTCTGGGCGGGTGGCGGGGGCTTGTTGTGTTACGGCGTGTGGTTTTGTGGGTCGCCGGTTATGCGGGCGTGCAGGTGTTGGTCGTGCCAGCCGTCTGTGTGCAGCAGGGCGCTGCGTTGGGTGCCCTCGAAGGTGAAGCCGGAGCGGTTCGCCACCCGGCAGGAGGCGGGGTTGGCCGTCGAGTGGCACAGGCGCAGCCGGGGCAGGCCCAGGTCGTCCAGGGCCCACCGGGCGAGCCGTCGGACCGCCGTGACGGCGAGGCCGGCGCCGCGGGCCTCGGGCAGCAGCCAGTAGACGAGTTCGGCGCCGCCGGCGGCCAGGTCGACGTCGTTCAGACCGACGAGCCCGAGGGGCGGGCCGTCCGGCCGGGCCAGGGCCCACACGGCGCCGGTCTCGGCCCGCCACCGCTCGTGCATGCGCGCGATCCGGGCGCGGGCCTCCGCGCGGTCGGCGACGGTGAACAGGTTCCAGTGCCGGATCGCGGGGTCCTGCCCGGCGGCGACCAGCGCGCCGGCGTCCTCGGGCCCGGAGTCCTAGCCCAGACGCCAGGGAACAAGTAACCCGTCAGTAGGTTCCGGGGTTCGCTTCTCTGCCGTTTCCCGTTGCCGGGGCCCCTCGTTGGGCTGTCCGGGTGAATGCCCGGAGGGTCGACGACAAGGGGCGGGTGTGCAACAGGAGTGGTCGCCGGAAGAGCTGTTGGCGAGCTGGACGCTGGTGGAAGGCGACTGGAAGCTCGTGGCCAACAAGACCGGGGCGACGAGGCTCGGCTTCTGCATGATGCTGAAGTTCTTCGAGATCGAAGCCCGGTTCCCGGAGTTCATGGAGGAGTTCCCGCAGTCCGCTGTGGAGTACGTCGCCGGTCTGGTGAAGGTGCCGGCGGCGGAGCTTGCGAAGTACGACCTGGCGGGCGCGAAGCGTCACCGGAAGCAGATCCGTGAGGCGTTGGGGTTCCGGCCGGCGACGCTGGAGGACGAGGAACAGCTCACCACGTGGCTGGCCGTGGAGGTGTGCCCGGTCGAGCTGGTGGAGGACCGGCAGCGGGAGGCCCTGCTGGTCGAGTGCCGGGCGCGCAGTATCGAGCCGCCGGGCCGGACCCGGGTTGAGAAGGTGCTGGTCGCGGCCCGCAACCGGTGGGAGCGGGTGTTCTGCGCGCGGGCCATCGAACGCCTGGGGGATGTCGGGGTGGCCCGGCTGCTGGCGCTGCTCAAGCGGGACCCGGGCGCGGTCGGACTGGACTCCCTGCTGACGGAGGTCACCAAGCTGAACGACGTGCGCAGACTCGGGCTGCCCGAGGGGCTGTTCGCGGACTGCTCGGAGAAGCTGGTAGCCGCGTGGCGGGCGCGGGCGATCAAGATGTACCCCTCGGACTTCCGCGACACCGCCGAGGACATACGGATCACCCTGCTCGCGGTGCTGTGTTCCTCGCGGCAGTCGGAGATCACCGACGCACTGGGGGACCTGCTGATCGCCCTGGTGCAGAAGATCAACGCCCGTGCCGAGCGGCGGGTCGAGCGACAGCTGACGGCCGAGCTGAAGAAGGTGAGGGGCAAGGAGGGCATCCTCTTCAAGCTCGCCGACGCGGCGATCGGCAAGCCGGACGAGATGGTGCGCACGGCGCTGTACCCGGTGGTCGGGGAGAAGACGCTGCGCGACCTGGTGGCCGAGGCGAAGGCGAACGAGAAGGTCTTCAAGGCCAAGGTCCGTACCACGCTGCGCTCCTCGTACAGCTCTTACTACCGGCAGATGCTGCCGCCGCTGCTGCGCACGCTGAGCTTCCGCTGCAACAACACCGCCTACCGGCCGGTGATGGACGCGCTCGCGCTGCTGGAGAAGTACGCCGACGTCGACGGCAAGACGCGCTTCTACGACGCCGGCGACGCGGTGCCGATGGACGGCGTCGTACGCAAGGACTGGCGCGAGGCCGTCGTCGACGACAAGGGCAGGGTCGAGCGCATCCCGTACGAGCTGTGCGTCCTGGTCGCGCTGCGCGATGCGATCCGGCGCCGAGATATCTACATCGAGGGCGGGAGGCGGTGGTGCAACCCGGAGGACGACCTGCCCGGAGACTTCGAGGCCACCCGCACCGTACACTACGCGGCGATCCGCCAGCCCACGGACCCCGGGGCGTTCATCACCGACCTGAAGCGGCGGATGACCGAGGCCCTCGACCGGCTGTCCGGGGCGCTCGCGGACGGCTCTGCGGGCGGAGTGAAGGTCACCACCCGGCACGGGGAACCGTGGATCAAGGTTCCGAAGCTGGAGAAGCTGGACGAGCCCACCGGCCTGACAGCGCTCAAGGACGAGGTCGTACGCCGCTGGGGCGTGCTCGACCTCCTGGACGTGCTCAAGAACGCCGACTTCGACACCGGCTTCACCGACGAGTTCGCCTCGGTCGCCGCGTACGAGCGCATCGACCGCGCCGTCCTCCAACGACGCCTCCTGTTGGCCCTGTTCGCCCTGGGGACGAACATGGGCATCCGTGCCATCGTGGCGACCGGCGAGCACGGCGAGAGCGAGGCGGCGCTGCGGCACGTGCGCCGGCATTTCATCACCGTCGACAACCTGCGGGCCGCCGTGCGCAAGCTGGTGAACTCCACCTTCGCCGCCCGGGACACCGCATGGTGGGGAACCGGCACCTCGTGCGCGTCGGACTCGAAGAAGTTCGGGTCCTGGTCCTCGAACTTCATGACCGAGTACCACGCCCGCTACGGCGGCAACGGCGTGATGATTTATTGGCATGTGGAGCGGAAGAACGTCTGCATCTACTCCCAGCTCAAGAGCTGTTCGTCGTCCGAGGTCGCGGCGATGATCGAGGGCCTTTTGCGGCACTGCACGGACGCCGAGATCGAGTCGAACTACGTCGACACGCACGGCGCGTCCGTGGTCGGATTCGCCTTCACCGAGCTGCTGAACTTCCGTCTGCTGCCCCGGCTGAAGAACATCGGCAGCATCCGCCTGTATCGCCCGGACGACTCCCCGCCCGGCTGGCCGGCGCTCGGCGGCTCGCTGTCGACCCGGGCCATCAGGTGGGACCTGATCGCCCAGCAGTACGACAGATGGTCAAGTACGCCACCGCGCTGCGCCTGGGCACCGCCGAGGCGGAACAGGTCCTGCGGCGCTTCACCCGCGGCGGCCCCAAACACCCCACCTACGCCGCGCTCGAAGAACTCGGCCGCGCAGTACGCACCATCTTCGCCTGCGACTATCTCGCCAGCCCGGACCTGCGCCGCGAGATCCACGGCGGCCTTCAGGTCGTGGAGAACTGGAACAGCGCGAACACCGTGCTGCACTACGGCAAGGACGGCGCGCTGACCGGACCGGACAAGGAGCACGCCGAGACCTCGATGCTCGCGCTGCACCTTCTCCAGTCGAGTCTCGTCCACATCAACACCCTGCTGCTTCAGCGCGTTCTTGCCGAACCGGCCTGGGCGAAGAAGCTCTCGGACGAGGACCGGCGCGGGCTGACCGCGCTCTTCTGGGCGAACATCAACCCGTACGGCACCTTCCGGCTGGAGATGGACAAGCGGCTCGACTTCGCCCTGCCCACCGTGCCCCATCCCCGGACACCGGCCAGCACCGCCGGCCAACCAGCAACGGAGTCCCGCCATGCCCGCTGAACAGTACGGACGCTGGGTCAGTGCCGCTGGCACCACCGCCTTCGCGCAAGACGGCTCTCCGGCCGCGGAGCTTGCCCTCGCGTGCGCCCTGCACGCCCTCAACGAGGTCTCCAAGGGCGTCGAGCCGGGTCCCGCCGCCGCGGTGCTGACCATCTCCGGCCCGGACGGGACCGGGCTCGGCCAGCTCGCCGCCGACGCCCAGGACGCGGAGATCCTGGCCAAGCGCGTGCACGAGATGTCCGCCGACCGCTACGGTCAGGTCTTCGCCGAGGACCTGGAGGCGCTGATGCGCAGGTACCAGCAGTGACCGCTGCAACCCCCATCCGCGACGTCCTAGTCCCCAAGGCCTGTGCATGGGTGCGTGTCGTGGCCTCGCTGGGGTAGTGGCGGCTGCCGGGCGAGGACCGTGGTCAGGTTGTGGCCTGGAGCAGCAGGACAGCCACAGCAAGGGACAGCAGGGCGACTGCGGCCACTTCGAGGGCAAGCGAGCAGACGAGCAACCGTGCCGCTGAGCGGTTCGCACCGCGCAGGCTGTCGAGCAGGTCCAATCGAGCCTTGTGCAATGTCGAGAATGGATCCGAGTCGGAGCTGTCCCAGGCTTCCCGCAGCCATTGAGTACTAATAGTGGTCTGGCGGCGCGGGGTGCTCACAGTCAACGCTGTGACGGCGGCGCCAACGAACAGGGCGAGCGCGGCTACGGTCAGGATTGTCGCTGATGTAGGTAAGCGGTCTTGAGAGGTCCGGCCACTGACCGAAGCGGCTCCCAACGCAAGCGCGACCAACACACCACTGCTGCTCACTACCGCGTTGCCGCGCTGGATCAGTGACTCCTTGATCTTGCGTTCCTCATTGAGTTGATCCTCCAATAGAGCGCCGAGGACCTGCCTGACGTTACTCTCCGGCATCGCGTCACCCCCTTCCTGGATCCATCAGACAGATCGCAGTGTCGTCGGAGACGTCCGGCCCGATCGGCGCATCAGATGGCTAAAGGACCAGTCCGCAAGGGATGGCGGCGAAGTCAGTCTCCGGTTCTCCAGCGGAGCAAGGAGCTCCTCCCCCAGACTGAGTACGGAGCTTGAGATACTCAACGAATCGACCAATTGCCTCAACGGCACCATTTCCTCACTCTGCTGGGCCACCCTTGTACGCAATAGGGAAATCTCCTCCAAGTTGTCCGCGCCGTCATTCCAGTCTTCGAGTTTGGTAATGACACGCTGCAGCCGTGATCGGATACCCGCCGTTCGAAGGTTCAGCCGGTTCATTTCCTCGGCCGGAGGTAGCACGACGATCACCTCGCGGAGCTTCTCAGCAAGGACCCTGCCCGATGACCCGCCATCCCGGATTGCGGCTAGTTGACTGCGGCAATCCACGATCAACTCGGGGGCCAAGCGCTCCACCTCTCCGAGGCCACGCCAGAGGGCGTCGATCTGCGACGACGGGATGGGGACTCTCATTAGCTCGCTCACTCTCCGCTGAGCCGATCGCTGCTCCCTCAGCATTTCAGCAAGTTGAGCGGGGGCGGGTCCGATGTTCACAATGAGCTGCTTGATTAGACGGTAGACGGAAAGGTCCTCCTCCATGGCAATAACCGTGCCATGCCGCTCCCGCATGCTCAGTACTAGGAGGCAGGGCATGAGTGACTCGCGAAGTCCGAAAAAGGCTGCCGCGCTAGAAGTCGCCTGCGTCCATCCTCTCTCGTGTTCTTCACGCGAGTGCGGTCTCGCACCGGCCACCCAACCGAATTGAGAATCCGAACCGTCCCGGCGCATGGAATCCCAGAAGGCACTTCGAAATGCCTCGTCCCGAATAGGCAGGTCTACGCGCATGCCCTCAGCTCCCACGATCTCCCGGCCCCGAGGACTCCGGACGCCGCCGACCTCTGCCTCAATCGGGCGCCCGTACGGAGGCGCTACAGGACACAGCACCGCCAGCGACGCACCGCTCAGATCGTGAACGCTTGTCCAGTCTTCGATCAGCTCTTCATGCTGGGTGCGGGCCTCGGCAGTTCGGGCCAGTATCAGCACCGCACCCAAATAGCCACTCGTAGCGGATGCGGACAGCAGGTGCCTGAGAAACACATTGATCGGTAGCGGAGTGACGTACATCAAGCCCCCTGTCGACGAGATGGGGAGCAGCCCAGCCGCGTGCCCCCGCAGCAGCAGTATGAGGGGGCGATCTCATCGGCACGAGAGGTTCCCGGATCTGAGTCGATCTTTGCGGGACCTGGGTGCTGAATGGTGGCCTGCTGGGGGAAGCTGTCGGCAAACGCTCGAATGACGACAGGCGCGGCGAGCGTCCAATGAACCCGGACTTTTCGGGGGCTATCGGCGGCTCGGATCCCATCAGATCCGATGGAAGCTGATGACAGGGTTTGCTGACAGCTAGGGTCGAATGCGACCACCACAGCGGGGAGCGGCATGGCCAACCTGGTCTACAAGCGGGTGTCGACCGACCAGCAGTCGACCGACCGTCAGAACCTCGTCCTGGACGAGGCCGGGATCGAGGACCCGGTCGTCTTCGAGGAGGACGCCGGCACCTCCAGCCGCCTCCACCCGCTTCAGCGGCCGAAGTTCGGCGAGCTGCTCACGTATGCGCGGCCGGGTGACACCGTGCACATCTCCGAGATGTTCCGCCTCGTGCGCGGCACCGGGCACATCCTCGACGTGCTCGACATTTTCCACCGCGACCGTCTCGCCTTGCGGATCCACGACGGCGCGTTCTCCGCCATGGACCTCACCGCCCGCCACCCGCGCACCGGGGAACTGCTGTCCACCGTGAAGTTCATGGTGCAGACCCTCGCCGCCGCCGGCGAACTCCAGCGCGACCTCCAGCGGGAGCTGACCTACGACGGACTGCGGGCCGCCGAGGCCAAGGGCAACAAGGGCGGGCGCCGCCCCGCCGTCACGGCCGCGAAGGCCACCGCCGTGCGCGCCGGGTACCTGGGCGGCCGGTCCATCGCCGGTCTGGCCCGCGACCACCACGTCAGCCGCGGTGCCATCCGTACCGCCGTCGCCGACCTCATGCCCGAGCACACCGCCATCGAGGAGGATGTTCCCGCCCCGGAGTTGCCGGTCACCCTCGACATGCCGGGCAAGGTCGCCGACTTCCTGCGCGCGGCCGGACTGGAGCCCGCCGAGCGGGCCGCGCTCGACCAGGGCGTGACCGTACGGCGTGGCCAGGGCTACACACTTCGCGTCACCGCGGCGCCCTTGGTCCACAGCCAACTCCTCGGCCGCTGCCAGCCGCTCGACGTCCCCTCGGCAATCCCTGCCCAGCGCAAGGCCCGCCGCGAGTACGCGAACCGCGTCAACGCCCTCGGGACCGAGACCCCGTAGCAAGCCACCCGGGCTTCAAAACCAAGGGGCTTCCGACCTGGGAGATGTCGAAGGCCTTCCCCGTTCCGCTGGTCACAGGCGCCTTTGGATCGAAGGGCTAGGGCCGAAACCTACTGGCGGGTTACTTGTTCCCTGGTGTCTGGGCTAGGACTCCGGGGCGTCCTCGGGCCGCCAGGGCCTGAGTTGCGGGCCGCCGTCCGGCAGGTCGAGGACGGGCTGTGGGCGGCCGGCCATGCGGCCCGCGGGGACGACGGGGGGTATGCCGGTGCCGGTGATCATTCCGGCA
This sequence comes from Streptomyces sp. NPDC027672, assembly GCF_055566335.1. Taxonomy (NCBI): domain Bacteria; kingdom Bacillati; phylum Actinomycetota; class Actinomycetes; order Kitasatosporales; family Streptomycetaceae; genus Streptomyces; species Streptomyces sp. NPDC027672. The sequence goes on from NZ_JBVHSO010000002.1 coordinate 241,228, forward strand.
TGGTCGCACAGCCGCTGCGGTGGCCGGGCGGTGCTACGGCCGCGGCAGCCGGTGCAGGGTCACGTCGGTGAGCGCTCCGCCGGCGGCCGTCGCCGTCAGGTAGGTGCAGTGCGGCTGGCGGCGGCGGTCCGTCGGCGAGCCGGGGTTGAGCAGGCGCAGTCCGCCGGGGGCGGTGGTGTCCCAGGGGATGTGGCTGTGTCCGAAGACCAGGACGTCCAGGTCCGGGAAGCGGGCCGCGCAGCGGGCCTCGCGGCCCTGGGCGGGGCCGGTCTCGTGGACGACGCCGAAGCGCAGGCCGCCCAGTTCGGCGTAGGCCACCTCGGGCAGCCGGGCGCGCAGGTCGGGGCCGTCGTTGTTGCCGTAGACGGCGATCAACCGGCGGCTGCGGCTCTCCAGCAGGTCCAGGGTGGCGGTGTCCACCCAGTCGCCGGCGTGGAGGACGGCGTCCGCGTGCGGGAGTTCGGCGAGCACCTGCTCCGGGAGCCGCTTGGCCCGCTTGGGCAGGTGTGTGTCGGACAGCAGCAGGAGGCGCACGTGCGGAGCCTACGCGGTGCGGCGGCGCAGGCCGCGTACGGTGGCCAGCACGGTGGCGGTGCCCGCGCCGAGGACGGCGGCGGTGGCGGCCGGGTGCCGGACCAGGGTCTCCTGCCAGGAGCGGGCGTGGGAGATGTCGTCGAAGGCGCCGTGCGCGCCCTGGTCGTCGGCGGGTGAGCGGTCGACGGGCTCGAAGAGGTTGTCCAGGTGGGCCGGCGGGACGCTGTCGGTCTGCTGGGAGTCGAAGCCGGTGCGGGCCAGGTAGCGGTCGAGCAGCGCCGGCGCGAACCGGTTGGCCCAGAGCGTGGCGGCGGTGGAGGCGCCGACGTAGTACTGCTTGCGGTGCGGGTGGTCCGCCGCGTAGAGCACGCCCCGGGCGGCGACCTCGGGCTGGTAGATCGGCGGGACCGGCATCGGGTGCTTGGAGAGCCGGGAGCGCACCCACTGGAACTGGGGCGTGTTGACGGCCGGCATCTGGGCGACGGTGACGTGCACGTTGCTCCCCCGGTGCAGCAGTTCGGTGCGCAGCGAGGAGGTGAAGCCGTTGATCGCGTGCTTGGCCCCGCAGTACGCCGACTGCAGCGGGATGGAGCGCTCGCCGAGCGCGGAGCCGACCTGCACGATGGTGCCGCGGTCGCGGGGCAGCATGCGCCGCAGGGCGGTGCGGGTGCCGTTGACGAAGCCGAGGTAGGTGACCTCGGTGACCCGTTTGAACTCCTCGGCGTTGATCTCGTCGAACGGCGCGAACACCGTGGAGAACGCGCAGTTGATCCAGACGTCGATCGGGCCGAACGCCTGTTCCGCGGCCTCGGCGACGGCCTCCAGCCGCTCCGGGTCGGCCGCGTCGGCCGCCTGGACCAGGGGCCGTCCGCCGAGCGCCGCGACCTCGTCGGCCGCCGCTTCGAGGCCGCCCTCGCCGCGCGCGACCAGGACGACGTCGGCGCCGCGCCGGGCGTACAGGCGGGCGGTGGCCCGGCCGATGCCGGCGCTGGCGCCGGTGATGACGACGGTGGGGGGCATGGTCCTCTCCTTGGTCAACGGGGTCTTCCTCACTGCACCCGGTACGGTGCCGCGCGCTCGGCGGCGAGGGTCAGGCCGAGTCCGGGTGCTCCGTCGGCGCCCGGCGTGACGCTGCCGCCGCCGGGGTCGAGGGCGCCGTCGAACAGGAGCCGTTCGATGCGGACGTGGTCGTGGAACCACTCCAGGTGGCGCAGGTTGGGCACGGCGGCCGCCGCGTGGGCGTGGGCGTGGGGCGCGCAGTGCCCGGAGACGTCCAGCCCGCGCGCGTGGGCGAGCCCGGCGGCGCGCAGCCAGACGGTGATGCCGCCGCACCGGGTGACGTCGGCCTGGAGGCAGTCGACGGCGCCCGCGGCCAGCATGTGCCCGAAGTAGGCGAGGGTGTAGCCGTATTCGCCGGCGGCGATGTCGAGCGGGGTCCGGCAGCGGAGGTCGGCGAGGAGGGCGAGGTGGTCGGAGGAGACGGGTTCCTCGAACCAGGTGACGCCCTGGTCGGCGAGCGCGCCCGCGACGCGTACCGCCTGTCCGCCGGTGTAGCCGCCGTTGGCGTCGACGTACAGCTCGGCCGTGTCGCCGATGGCGGCCCGGGCGCGGGCGACGCGTTCGAGGTCGCGGCCCTGCCGGGTGCCCCACGACTCCCCGATCTTGATCTTGACGCGGGGGATGCCCTGTTCCTCGGTCCAGCCGCGCACCTGGCGTTCCTGCCGGGCGGCGTCGTAGGTGGTGAAGCCGCCGCTGCCGTAGACCGGCACGTCGTCGCGGGCGGCGCCGAGCAGGCGGACGAGGGGCAGGCCGAGCAGGCGGGCCTTGAGGTCCCACAGGGCGATGTCGACGGCTGCGACGGCCTGGGCGGCGAGGCCCGGCAGTCCGGCGTTGCGCACGGCGCGGCACATCAGCTCGTTGGCGCGCGGCACGTCCCAGGCGGACAGGCCGGTGACGGTGCCGGCGAGCAGTTCGCGCACCAGGTGGGCGGTGGCGGCGGCGCCGTAGGTGTAGCCGAGTCCGGTGGCCGCGCCGGAGCGTACGGTGACCAGGACGAGGGTGGTCTTGTCCCAGGCGAGCGTGCCATCCGCCTCGGGGCCGTCGGTGGGCACGGTGTAGACGGCGGTGTCGACGGCGTCGACGGCCGGCTGGTCGTCCATGGTCACCTCCCGCGCCGCCGCAGTCCGGCCTCGGTGGCCGCCGCCGGCGCCGGCGGCGGCCACCGAGGCGGTCGTCGCCCAGCGTGCCGTACGGGACGGCCGGGCGGGGCGGGTGGCCAGGCGCTCCGGGTGGTCGCCGGGCAGGTCGCCGGCGAGGCCGAGCGCCAGCACCTCGGCGAGGTGCAGCGCGCGCCGGCCGGTGCCGCCCTGTTCGATCTGGGTGCGGCAGCTGAAGCCGTCGGCGAGGACGAGGCTGTCGGGTGCCGCGCCGCGGACGGCGGGCAGGACGCCCTGTTCGGCGACGGCCATGGAGACGTCGTAATGACCGCGTTCGAAGCCGAAGTTGCCGGCGAGACCGCAGCAGCCCTCGTCCAGCACCTCGGCGTCGAGGTGGGCGCGGCGCATCAGTTCGCGGTCGGCGTCGAACTTCAGGACGGCGTGCTGGTGGCAGTGGGTCTGGACGGTTGCCCGCCGGGCGAGCCGGGGCGGCCGCCAGCCGTCGGGGGCGTGCCGGACCAGGTGTTCGGCGAAGGTGCGGACCTGTCCGGCCAGCCGCTCCACGTCCTGGTCGCCGGGCAGGAGTTCGGGCGCGTCGGAGCGGAAGACGGCCGTGCAGGACGGTTCCAGGCCGATGACCGGCGTACCGGCCTCCAGGTAGGGCCGCAGCACGTTCAGGGTGCGGGTCAGCACCCGCTTGGCGACGGTGAGCTGGCCGGTGGAGATCCAGGTCAGGCCGCAGCACACCGGCTCGGTGGGGACGGCGACCCGGAAACCGGCGTCCTCCAGGACGCGGACGGCCGACTGCGCGACGGCGGGGTGGAAGTAGGTGCTGAAGGTGTCCGGCCAGAGCACCACCGTGCGGGGGTCGGCCGGGTCCGGTTCCGGCCGGCCGCGGGCCCGCCACCACTGGACGAAGGACTCCCCGGCGAACACGGGTGCGGTGCGGGCCGCGTCGACGCCGGCGAGCCGCTTGCCGAGGCCGGCCAAACCGGGCGCGTGCAGCGCGGCGTTGACCAGCCCCGGGGCGGTGCGCGACAGCCGGGCCCACAGCGGGAGCCAGCCCATGGAGTAGTGGGCCGGGGGACGCGGCCGGCCCGCGTAGTGGTGCGCCGTGAACTCCGCCTTGAGCGTGGCCATGTCGACCCCGGTCGGGCAGTCGGACTTGCAGCCCTTGCAGGCCAGGCAGAGGTCGAGGGCGTCGCGTACGGCGGTGGAGCGCCAGCCGTCCCGGATCGCGGAGTCGGCGTGCCCGCCGAGCATCTCGAACAGCAGCCGGGCCCGGCCGCGGGTGGAGTGCTCCTCCTCCCTGGTGGCCCGGTAGGACGGGCACATGACGCCGCCGGAGTGGCCGCGGCAGTTGCCGATGCCGACGCAGCGCAGCACCGCGCGGTCGAAGGAGTGGTCGTCCTCGGGGAAGCCGAAGTGGGTGGCGGGGGCGGCGGGCCGCCACGTGGGGCCGAGGCGTAGCTGTCCGTCGACCGGGTGGGGGTGGACGATCTTGCCGGGGTTCATCCGGCCGCCGGGGTCGAACAGCTCCTTCAGCTCGCCGAAGGCGGTCACCAGCCGGGCCCCGAACATCCGGGTGAGCAGCTCGCCCCGGGACTGGCCGTCGCCGTGCTCGCCGGACAGCGAGCCGCCGTAGGAGGCGACGAGGTCGGCGGCGCGTTCCAGGAACCGCCTGAAGCGGGCCACGCCTTCGGCGGTGCGCAGCCCGAACGGGATGCGGGTGTGGACGCAGCCCTGCCCGAAGTGGCCGTACAGCGAGGGGTGGTCGTAGTCGAACTCCTCGAACAGCGCCCTGAGGTCGCGCAGATAGTCGCCGAGCCGTTCGGGCGGTACGGCGGAGTCCTCCCAGCCCTCCCAGGTCTCCCGGTCGTCCGGCGGGCGGGCGGTCACGCCGAGTCCGGCCTCGCGGGCCCGGAGCATCTTCTGCTCGCGTTCGGGGTCGTCGGAGAAGGCGACGTCCGCGTCCGCCTCCTGGCGGCCGAGGGCGTGCAGCAGCGCGTGCGCCTGTTCGTCGACGGCCTCCTGGCTGTCGCCGCTGTACTGCACCATCAGCCAGCTGTCGCCCTCGGGCAGGATGGCGAGCGAGTCCAGGTAGGCGCCCTCCTCGCGCATCAGCTGGGCCATCCGGCCGTCCAGGGCCTCCAGTTGGGTGGGGTTGCCGTGCTCCAGCAGGCGGGGCACGTCGTCGGCGGCGGCGCAGATGTCGTCGTAGCCGAGGACGAGCAGCGACTGGTACGGCGGCACGGGCACGAGGTCGATCTCGGCGCGCAGCACGGTCACCAGGGTGCCCTCGCTGCCGACGAGCGCCTTGGCCACGTCGAAGCCGTTCTCGGGCAGCAGCGAGTCCAGGTTGTAGCCGGAGACGCGGCGCGGGATCTTCGGGTAGCCGCGGCGGATGTCGGCCAGGTACTCGGTGGCGATGCGGTCGAGGCCGGCGTAGATCCCGGCGAGCCGGCCGCCGCCCGCGATGATCCGGGCCCGCTCGTCGGGCGGGGTGGGGCCGACCCAGGCGCGCTGTCCGTCGTAGGTGAGGATCTCCAGGCGGCGGACGTTGTCGACGGTCTTGCCGTACGCCTGGGCGGAGGCGCCGCAGGAGTTGTTGCCGATCATGCCGCCGAGCGCGCAGTGGCTGTGGGTGGACGGCTTCGGGCCGAACTGGAGCCGGTGGCGGGCCAGGTGTCGGTTGAGTTCGTCCAGGACGATGCCGGGCTCCACCACGCAGGTGCGCCGCTCGGCGTCGACGGAGAGGACACCGGTGCAGTACTTGCTCCAGTCGATCACCACGGCGGCGTTGGTGGTCTGTCCCGCCAGGCTGGTGCCGCCGCCCCGGGACAGGACGGGGGCGTCGAAGCGCGCGCACACCGACACGGCCCGGGCGCCCGCCTCCACGGTGCGGGGCACGACGACGCCGAGCGGGGGCTGACGGTAGTTGGAACCGTCCGTGGCGTAGGCGCCGCGGCTGCCCGCGTCGAAGCGGACTTCGCCGTCCACCTCGGCGTGGAGGGCCGCCTCCAGGCCGGAGCTGTCCGGAGGGGTCATCTGCGCTCCCTGGGTTCACCGACGTACCGCACTGTCCGGGCCGGGCGAGTACCCGGTGCGCCGCACCGTAAAAGGGACAGGCAGGTACCCGGGGCGCCGCACGGCGAAAGGGACAGGCAGGTACCCGGGGCGCCGCACCGTGAAAGGGACAGGCAGGCTGAACAGGCTGGACTGAACAGGCTCAACTGGACAGTCTGGCCTGTCGGTCCTAGTCTTGGCGTCCATGGCCGACATCTCCGACTCCGCCGCCCACGCCGCGCGTGACCTGCGCGTGGTCTTCAGCAGACTGCGGCGCCGCATCCGCGAGGTCGGGCGGGACGCCGGCCTCAGCCCTTCGCAGGAGTCGGCGCTCACCCTGGTCGGCAAGCACGGCGCGGCCACGGCCAGCGCGCTCGCCGCCGCCGAGGGTGTGCGCCCGCAGTCCATGGCCAGCACGCTCGCCGCCCTGGAGCAGCACGGGCTGGTCCGCCGGGCGCCCGACCCCGACGACGGCCGCCGCCAGCTCGTCACCCTGACCGACGCCGGCCGGGCCCGCACCGAGGGCAACCGGCAGGTGCGCGAGGAGTGGCTGGCCCGCGCCTTCCAGGACCGCTACACCGAGGAGGAACGGCAGACGGTCCGCACGGCGCTGGAGCTGCTGGACCGGCTGTCCCGGCCCTGACACCGGCGCGTGCCCGCCGGGACGCGGCCGGTGGGCCGCCGCGCGCCTGCGCCGCCACCGCGGCGTCTCCCCCGAACCACAGGAAAGGCCTGACCGACGCATGTCGCTCACCACGCTCGACCCCCGTACCGCCCTCGTCGCGATCGACCTCCAGAACGGCATCGTGGCCATGCCCACCCAGCCCCTGCCGGGCCCGGAGGTCGTCTCCCGGACCGCCGCGCTCGCCGACGCCTTCCGCACCCACGGCCTGCCCGTGGTCCTGGTCCGGGTCTCCTTCGCGGCCGACGGCGGTGACGCCGTGCCCGGCCGCACCGAGCGTCAGGCGCGCGGGCTCGCCTTCCCGGAGGGCTGGGACCTCGTCGTGGACGAGCTGTCCGGCCACCCCGGCGACATCCGGGTCACCAAGCACAACTGGAGCGCCTTCCACGGCACCGACCTCGACGACCAGTTGCGCCGCCGGGGCATCACGCAGATCGTGCTGACCGGGATCGCCACCAGCATCGGCGTGGAGTCCACCGCCCGCGACGCCTACGCCCGGGGCTATCACGTCACCCTCGCCACGGACGCCATGGCCGACGCCGACGCCGAGGCGCACGCCAACAGTGTGGAGCGGATCTTCCCGCGGCTCGGCGAGACCGGCACGGCCGACGAGATCGCGGCCCTGCTCGCCCGGACCCGCGTCTGACCGCCGGTCCCCGGCTGCCGGGGACCGGCGGTCGGACGCAGGGCGTCAGTCCTCACCGCGCGTGATGACGCCCCCGCCGTCCGGGCCGGGCCGCGAGGTCCGCGGGCCCGGCACCGCGTGGCCGCGGGCGCGTCCGGTGCCGGTCAGGTGCGGCCGCCGCCGCCACTGCCGAAGGAGCCGCTCGAACCCGACGACCAGCGCGGCCGCTGCTGGTCGTCGGCGCGCTTGGTGCCGACGTTGCCCAGCTCGTGCGGCGTGAGGCGGTCGCTCCCGTCGGCGGCCCGGGGCACCTCGCCGGGCTCACGGACCTCACGGGTCTCGCGCACCGGGCCCCCCGCCGGCATCTTGGGCTGCTCCTCCGGGCGCGGCGGCGCGGGCTCGCGCTCGCGCACCTTGATGCCCAGCCGGAAGGCGTAGATGATCCCCACGACGCAGGCCACTCCGGCGATCAGGATCAGCGCGTATCCGAAGACCTGGGCGCCCGAGGCCGCTTGGTACATGGCATTGTTCATGTCCGCCGGGTACCCGGCGCGGCCCGCCGGATGCCTGCACGGCCGTCCGCACGTCCGCCCCGGCGCACCGGCTGACCGGCGGACGGCGCACCGAGACGGGGCCGGCGGCGCACCAGGGCGGGGCCGGCGGTCAGTCGCCGGTGTCCGAGGCCGCGCGTTCCACCTCCGCCTCCACCTCGGCCCGGGGCCGGCCCGTCTGCTTGGCGTACTCGCTCACCGCCGTCTGGACATCGCGGGCCAGGTCGCGCCAGGCCCGCAGGGCGGTCTCGTAGGTGCCCGACTGGACGCCCGTCATGCGGCGCTCGGCCGGCGGGCCGTAGGCGTCCCGCAGTTCCTGGACCTGGAGCTGGGCTGCGTCGGCCGCGCGCTGCTTGGCGACCAGTTCTTCGAAGGTGTGCGACACGCCAACCGACCTTAGGGCAGTGCCGGCGGGCGGGCCCCCGGCGACCTGCCGGAACCGGCCGTACCCGTACCCGAGTGGCGGGTCAGCCGCCGGGCACGAGGTCCGCCCACACCTGTTTGCCGCCGCTGACCGGGACCGTGCCCCAGGCCTCGGACACGGCCTCCACCAGCAGGATTCCCCGGCCCCCGGTGGCCTCCCAGCCGATGCCGGCGAGTTTGACCGGGCTGCGCGGCGAGGAGTCGGCGACGGCCAGCCGCAGCCGGTGGTTGACCAGGGTGAGGTCGAGGCGTACCGGGCCCCCGGTATGCACCAGCGCGTTGGTGACGAGTTCGGAGACGGCCAGCAGGGCCGCGTCCACCGTGTCCTGCGGCATGCCCCAGGCGCGCAGGGTGCGCCGGGTGAAGCGGCGGGCGTGGCGGACCGCCTCCGGCACCCGCCACACCGTCCAGCTCTCCCGCAGCGGACGTACGGCCAGGCCGTCGTAGCGCATCAGCAGCAGGGCCACGTCGTCGCCGCGGTGGGCGCCGGCCAGCAGGGCGTCGGCGGCCAGGTCCAGGTGGGCGGGGTCGGCGGCGGCCAGCGCACGGGCCAGCCGGTCCATGCCGGTGTCCAGGTCGGAGCCGGGCGACTCCACCAAGCCGTCGGTGGTCAGCGCGAGCACGGTGCCCGGCCGCAGCCGCAGCGGGGTCATCGGGAACTCGGCCTCGGCGAGCACGCCGAGCGGCGGGCCGCCCTCCGTGCGCAGGATCTCGGCGCGGCCGTCCGGGTGGCGCAGCACCGGCTGCGGATGGCCGGCGCGTACGCACCAGGCGGTGCCCTCCTCCATGTCGACGTCGACGTAGCCGCAGGTGGCGAAGAGGTCGGTCTCCATGTCCAGCAGCAGCCGGTTGGCGCGGGAGACGACCACGTCCGGGGCGTGTCCCTCCGCCGCGTAGGCGCGCAGCGCGGTGCGCATCTGGCCCATCAGGGCGGCGGCGCTCGCGTTGTGGCCCTGGACGTCGCCGATGACGAGGGCCACGTGGTGGTCGGCGAGCGGGATCACGTCGTACCAGTCGCCGCCGACCTCCAGGCCGGCCGTGGTGGGCAGGTAGCGGGCGACGGCGGCCCCGCCGGCCAGCCGGGGCAGCCGGCGGGGCAGCAGGGAGCGCTGGAGCATGCCGACCAGTTCGTGTTCGGCGTCGAAGGCGTGGGCGCGCAGCAGGGCCTGACCGGTCAGTCCGGCGCAGGCGGTCAGCAGGGCGCGTTCGTCGGGGGCGAAGTCGTGCGGGCGGTCCCAGCCGACCAGGCAGGCGCCGGCCATACGGCTGCCGGCGGGCAGCGGCAGGACGGCGAGGCCGCCCGGGCCGACCCCGGCGAGAGCGGGCTCCAGCGCGGACCCGGCGGGCCAGATCCTGGCCCGGCCCGCGCGCAGCGCGGCGGCCAGGGTGGGCATGGCGCGCACCGGCGCGTCCGGCCACTCGGTGCGCCATTCGCTGCGCCACACCTCGGGCCAGGCCTCGGGTTCGGGCGGGTCGAGGACGGTGACGACCAGCCGGTCGTTCTCCAGTTCGGCCAGGGCGACCCGGTCGGCCCGCAGGGGCTCCCGCAGTGCGGCGACGACGGCCCGGCCGACGTCCTTGACGGTGCCGGCGGTGGCGAGGGCGGCGGCCAGGCGCTGCACGCGGGCCACGTCGGTGGCGTCGGAGCGCACGGTGGAGGCGTCGACGACCGTGCCGACGAGCCGGGCGGAGCGGCCTGGGCCGCCGGGCAGCAGCCGGCCGCGCAGCCGCAGCCACCTGGGCGGCCCGTCGGACCGCAGGATGCGGAACTCCAGTTCGCGCTCGCCGATGGACATGTGGTCGGCCTCGACCACGGACATCAGCGTGGGCAGGTCCTCGGGCACCGTGCGGCCCAGCAGGGTGTCCACCCGGCCGTCGAAGGCGTCCCGGTCGATCCCGAACAGCCGCAGGAGGGCGTCGCCGGCCTCCACCCGGCCGGTGTCCATGGCCAGGCTGAAGGCGTCCTCGGACAGCTCGCCGGGGTCGCCCGGGGCGGGCGGCGCGGGGACGGCGACCGCGCGGGCGATCAGTTCCAGGCAGGCCCGGTCGCCGGCGCCGAAGCCGCCCGGGTGCTCGCCGACCGCCAGCAGGCAGCCGCCGCCCGCCGCGCCGAGCGGCAGGACGGCCAGGGTGAAGTCCGGCGACGGGACACGGCGGGCGTCCGGGCCGCCGGCCGGTTCCGCCGGGCCGAGGCGGAGCGGCCGTCCGGTGCGGTGCGCCTCGGCGACCGCGGAGGAGCCGGCCGCCGGGTAGCCGTCCCGGAGGCCGTACAGGGTGCGCGGCAGACCGGCCGACTCGGCGAGGCGGAGCAGCGCGGGATCGTGACCGGGTGTGTACACCCCGGCGAAGGACGCCCCGGCGAACACCAGCGCCAGTTCCAGCACGCGGCGGAGGCGGTCCGGGGTGGCCGGGGAGGCCGCCAGCGAGGCGAGGGCGGCTTCGGCACGCTGCGGCGCCGTGCCCGTTCCGCCGGCCGCAACGCCCTCACTCACCACCTCGCCATTACAGCGCGTACGGGCCGCCCGCGCAGCCCCTGTGCACGGGAGCCGGGACCGCCCGGCCGGGCCGGGCCGGGTCCGCTCCGGCCGGATCCGGACGGGGGACCCTAGTCGTCCGTCGTCCGGATGCCCCGGCTGAAGGTCGCGGTCACCGCGGCGGCGGTGACCAGCACGGGGAAGACCAGCATGGCCGGTGCCGGGCTCCAGCGGGCCAGCAGCGCGCCGGCCAGCGCGGGAGCGAGAGCGGCGGCCGACCCGGCGGCGAGCAGCACACCGGCGACCACGCGGCCTTGCAGGTGGTCCGGGGTGACGGCGGCCTGGCGGGCGAAGAGGGCCGCGTTCGCCGTGGGCCCCAGGAACACGGCGGCGGCCAGCGGTACGGCGGCCAGGACCGAGCCGGCGAGCAGCGCGCCGGCCGTCATCAGCGCGGCGGTCACCCAGCACAGCAGGGTGAGCAGGGCGGGCAGCGGCAGCCGCCGCTGGAGCGCGGGGGCGGCGAAGGCGCCGAGGAGGCCGCCCAGCGCGAAGACCGCGCCGGCCAGGCCCACCAGGAGCGGCGGGGCGCCGGCGCGGCGCAACGCGAGCGTCGTGGCGAAGACCATGCCGGTGAACGCCATGTTCAGCGGGGCGGCGATGATCAGCAGCGCGCGCAGGAACGGATGCGCCAGCAGGAAGCGCAGCCCCTGCGTGGCGGACGCGCCGCCGGCCGGGACCGCCGTCCGCCGGGGCTGCTGGAGGGGTCGGCGGATGCGGGACACGGCGACGAGGGAGAGCAGGTAGCTGAGCGCGTTGCCGAGGAAGGGCAGGGCCCGGCCCAGCCCGAACAGCAGGCCGCCCAGCGGCGGACCGGTCAGCGAGACGGCGTAGGCGCGCGCCTCGTTGCGGGCGACGGCGGAGGTGAGCTGGTCGGGGCGGACCAGGTTGCGGACGGCGGCGTGCTCGGCGGTGCTGAACACGGCCGTGGCGGCGGCGCCGGCCACCACCACGGCGAGGATCACCGGCAGGCTCGCGGCGCCCGTGGCGACGGCCCAGCCGAGCAGGGCGTACCCGGCGAGCCGCAGGACATCGCAGACGATCATCAGCCGGCGCCGGTCGAAGCGGTCGGCGAGGACACCGGCCGGCAGCCGGCACACCAGGGTGGTGACGAGCCCGGCGGTGCCGACGAGTCCGGCCCGTGCCGGGGAGCCGGTCTGCTGGAGGACCAGCAGCGGCAGCGCCAGGTCCACCATGGCGCCGCCCAGGTCGGACAGGCACTGCCCGGTCCACAGCAGGGTGAAGTCGCGGTTGCGCCACAGGCTCGGCGCCCGCCCGGTGTCCACGGCCGCGCCGTCGCCCGGCGCCGGCCGGCTCACCCCGCGTCCTCGGCGGACACCGCGCCGCGACCGTGCTCGGCGGCGGCCGGCCCGGCGGCGTCCACGGCGGAAGCCACCGGCGGCCCGGCTACCGGCCCGGCCGAGTGAACGGGGACAGCCGCCGACGCACCGGCGCTGCCCACCGGTTCACGCCGGCCGACAGCCGACTCGGCCCGGCCAAGCGCCGGTTCGAGCGCGCTGGCCTGCTGACCAACCGCCGGATCGAGCACGACGACCGACTCCTGCTGACCAACCGCTGGATCGAGCGCGATGACCGACTCCTGCTGACCAGGCGCCGGTTCCAGCCCGGCGACGGCCGACTCGCCCCGGTCAACCGCCGGTTCAGGCCGGTCATCGGCCGACTCGGCCTGACCGACCACCGGTGCGCCCTCGGTGGTCGTCCCCTCGTCGGGCTGCCGGGTCGGGATGACCAGCAGCTTGGTGACCGCGCCGTCGTCGTCGACGACGTCGCGGACGTGGCGGAAGCCCAGGCGGCGGCACATGGCCAGGCTGGCGGTGTTCCCGGCGCCCACCATGCCGTACGCCTCGCTGAGGCCGAGGTTGTCGGCGGCGTGTGCCAGCAGGCCGCGGACCACCTCGCCGCCCAGGCCGCGGCCCCAGTACGCGGGGGCGAGCGCGGTGACGAGTTCATGGCCGTCGACGTTGCCGGTCGGCTTCACCTCGGCGTGGCCGACGTAGGCGTCCGCGAGCCACAGCCCCCACACGTCGAACCGGCGCCGCGGGTAGACGTCGTCGAGGATGGCGCGGAACAGCTCGCGGAGCTGCGGTTCGGGCACGAGGTCCTGCCCCATCCAGCGGCACACCTCCGCGTCGCGCAGCAGGGCGACGAAGACGTCCTCGTGTTCGGGCCGGTAGGGGAGGAAGTCCAGGCGTTCGGTGCGCAGGACGGGGGTCATGGCGGGCTCCTCGGGGAGTGGTGCGGTGCGGCGGGGGCCGAGGGCGGTGGGGCGCCGGTACGGCGGCACGTGGGGGGAGGCGGTGCCGGGCCGGCGCGTGGCCGGCCCGGCGGGTGTGGCGGCGTGCCCGGTCAGGCGCCGGCGTTCTCCATGCGCTCGCGCAGGCTCTTGGGCCGCATGTCGGTCCAGACCTCGTCGACGTAGGCGGAGCACTCGGCCTCGGTGCCCTCCTTGCCGACGGGCTGCCAGCCGGCGGGCACGTCGATGTCGACGGGCCAGAGGGAGTACTGCTCCTCGTCGTTGCGCAGCACCTGGTAGCGGGTGTTCTCGTCCATGTCGTCTCTCTTTCGTCGTCGTGGGTTCACGGGCGGGCACCGGCGGTGGCCGGTCGGGGCGCGGGGTGCGCGGGGGCCGCGCCGGGCGGTGCGCCGGGGCGGTGCCTCGCGGGGGCGGAAGGTCGTCACCGGCCTCCCCGGGCGTGCCGGGCCAACTGGCGCAGGGCCTCGGCGAAGTCCTCGGCCACCCGGCGCACGGTCTGCGTGTCGTGGACGCCGGGCCGGTGGTGCCAGGTGAAGGCGAGCCGGCCCTGCTGGACCGCGCCGACCACCTCCACCAGGTGGGAGCCGGGGTCCCGGGGGTCGTGGTCCTGCCCGAGGGAGCCGTGTTCGGCGCGGACCAGGCCGCCGTCCCCGGTCTCGGGGCGGGCGTCCCACTGGCCGAGGTAGTTGAACACCACCTGGCTGTGGGCGCTGTTGCCGAGGCGTTCGCGGACCTCGGGCGGCCCGAAGGTGCGCAGCGCGCCGAAGCCGATCCCGTTGCCGGGCACGGCGCGCAACTGGCGGCGCACCGACTTCACCAGCGACCGCCAGTCGCGGTCCGGACCGGAGGTGCCGGGGTCGGGCACCTGGAGGGCGACCGGGTGGACGGTGGTGAACCAGCCGACGGTGCGGGTGAGGTCGACGCCGTCGAGCAGGTCCTCGCGGCCGTGGCCCTCCAGGTCCAGGCGGACCCGGTCGCGTCCGGTCCAGCGGGCCAGGGCCAGGGCGAGGGCGGCGAGCAGCACGTCGTTGACGCGGGTGCGGTAGGCGGTGGGCGCGGCGCGCAGCAGGGCCGTGGTGTCCTCCTCGCCGAGTTCCACGCTCACCGTGGCGGCCGGTCCGGCGCCGGGTGCCGGGGCCGGGGCCTCCTCGGCGCGCACCGCCTCCTCCCAGTACGGCAGTTCGTGGTCGAGGCCGCCTTCGGCGACATGGGCGGCGAGCCGCCGGGACCACTCGCGGAAGCTGGTGCTCCGCTCCCCCAGGGTGACCGGGCCGCCCGTCAGGGCCTGCCCGTAGGCGGTCTCCAGGTCGTCGCGCAGGATGCGCCAGGAGACGGCGTCCACGACCAGGTGGTGGGCGACGAGGAGGAGGAACGCGGGCCGGTCCGCCTCCCCGGTGAACAGGGCGGCGCGCAGGTGCGGGCCGTGGGCCAGGTCGAAGCCGGCGTGCAGTTCGTCGGCGGCCTTCGCCATGGCCGCGTCGGCCTCGTCGGCGGACAGGCCGGTCAGGTCGTGGGTGACGAGGAGGCCGTGGCCGGGGGCGGGCGGCGGGTTGAACTGCCGCCAGCCGTGCTCGTCGCGGGTGAACCGCATGCGCAGCGCGTCGTGGTGTTCCAGCAGGGCGTCGAGCGCGGTGCGCAGCGCCCCCTGGTCGGGGGTGCCGTCGAGTTCCAGCAGCGCCGACTGGTTGAAGTGGTGGTGGGCGGCGCGCGGGGTGGTCAGGAACCAGTGCTGGATCGGGGTGAGCGGCACCTCGCCGGTCGCCGGGCCGTCGGCGGACGGGCGGGGCGCGGTGCGCACGACGGTGGCGAGTTCGGCGACGGTCTGGTGGGTGAACAGGTCCCGGGTGGCCACGTGCAGACCGTCGCGGCGCAGCCGGGAGACGACCTGCATGGTCAGGATGGAGTCGCCGCCGAGGGCGAAGAAGTTGTCGTCGGCGCCGACCTCCCCGATGCCCAGGACGTCGGCCCAGACGCGGGCGATACGGCGTTCGGTGTCGGTGCGCGGCGCGGTCCGCGGTCCGTCCGGGGCCTGGGCGGGGCCGGGTGCGGGCAGGGCCCGTCGGTCGGTCTTGCCGTTCGGGGTGAGCGGCAGCCGGTCGAGCGGCACGAAGACCGAGGGCACCATGTGCGGGGGCAGCAGTCCGCCCAGGTGCAGCCGCAGGTCGCCGACGGGCAGGCCGGTGCCGGCCGGCTCGGCCGGGACGACGTAGGCGACGAGCCGGTCCGGTGCGCCGGGTTTCTCCCCGGCGCGGACGACGACGGCGGCGTCCCGCACCAGGGGGCTGCGGCGCAGCGCGCTCTCGATCTCGCCGGGCTCGATGCGGAAGCCGCGCAGCTTGACCTGGTCGTCGGCGCGGCCGGCGAACCGGAGCCGGCCGTCGGCGGTCCAGCGGACCAGGTCCCCGGTGCGGTACATCCGCTCCCCCGGCGCCCCGTACGGGTCGGGCAGGAACCGCTGGGCGGTCAGTCCGGGCCGGCCGAGGTAGCCGCGGGCGAGGCCGGGCCCGGCGAGGTACAGCTCGCCGGTCACGCCGGGCGGTACGGGGCGCAGCGCGGCGTCGAGGACGTGGACGCGGGTGCCGGCGGCGGGGCGGCCGATGGACGGGGCGCCGGTGCCGGGGGTCAGCGGGCCGGTCCAGGTGGCGACCACGGTGGCCTCGGTGGGCCCGTAGGAGTTGATCATCCGGCGGCCGGGCGCCCAGGTGTCGACCAGGTCGGCGGGGCAGGCTTCGGCGCCCACGATGAGGGTGCGCAGGTGGGGCAGGGCGGCGGCGGTGCCGGGCGGCACGGTGGCGAGCGCGGCCGGCGGGATCAGGGTGTGGCTGATGCGCCGCCCGGCGAGCACCTCGGCCAGGCGTTCCCCGACCAGCGGTCCTTCCTCGCCGGTGACCAGCGTGGCGCCGCCGAGCAGCGAGACGCACAGTTCCAGGACGGAGGCGTCGAAGCTGGGCGAGGCGAACTGCAGGACCCGGTCGCCGGGGCCCGCCGCGTACTGCGCGGCGGCGGCCGCGGCGAACGCGGCGAGGCCGCGGTGGGTGACGGCGACGCCCTTGGGTGTGCCGGTGGAGCCGGAGGTGTAGACGACGTAGGCGGGGTGGCCGACGGTGAGCGCGGTGGGGCGGTCGGCGTCCGTGGGCGCCGTGTCCGCGCCGTCGGCGTCCCAGACCTGGGCCGGGTCGTCGAGGACCAGGTGGGCGCCCGCGTCCCGGATCATGAACGCGCGGCGCTCTGCCGGGTAGCCGGGGTCCACGGGCAGGAAGGCGCCGCCGGCCTTGGCGACGGCGAGCTGGGCCACCACGCTCGCCGCGGAGCGGGGCAGCGCCAGGGCCACCACGCGCTCCGGTCCGACGCCGTCCCGCAGGAGCCGGTGGGCCAGCCGGTTGGCCGCCCGGTCGGTCTGCGCGTAGGTCAGCTCCCGGTCGCCGTCCGCGAGTGCCACCGCGTCCGGGGTGCGGGCCGCCTGCCGTTCGAACAGGGCGGGCAGGGTGGTCTCGGGCACCGGGCGGAAGGTGCTCCGGCCCTGGGCCGACAGGCGCCTCAGCTCGTCGGCGGAGGCCAGCGGCAGCGCGCCGAGCGGGCGGCCGGGGTCCTCGGCGACGGCGTGCAGCAGGGTGCCGAGCTGGCCGGCCATCCGTTCGGCGGTGGCCGCCTCGAACAGGTCGGTGTTGTAGGTGAGCAGGCCGTGCAGGTCACCGGAGGCGGTCTCGGCGAACTCCAGGGTGAGGTCGAACGCGGCCTGCTCCGACTCCGGTTCGACGTCGGTGACGTGCAGGCCGGGCAGGTCGAGACCGGCCGTCGGGGTGTTCTGGAGGACCACCATGACCTGGAAGAGCGGGCTGCGGCTGGTGTCGCGCACCGGCTGGACCTCGTCCACGACCCGTTCGAACGGCACGTCCTGGTGGGCGAAGGCGTCGAGGACGGTACGCCGGACGTCGCCGAGGAAGGCGGTGAACGGCCGGTCGGCCGCGGCCCGGGAGCGCAGCACCAGGGTGTTGACGAAGAATCCGACGAGTCCTTGTGTCTCGGGCCGGTCGCGGCCGGAGGTGACGGTGCCGACGGTGACGTCCTCGGCGCCGGACAGCCGGGCCAGGTAGGTCTGGGCGGCGGCGACGAGCGTGGTGAACAGGGTGGTGCCGTGGTCCCGGGCGAGCCGGGTGAGCCCCCGGACGGCCGCCGCGGGCACCACCAGCCGGGTGGTCGCGCCGGCGCTGGTGCGCACCGGCGGCCGGGGCCGGTCGGCGGGCAGTTCCAGCGGTGCGGTGCCGGCGAGTTGCTCTTTCCAGTAGGCGAGGTGCTCCGCGGACTCGGTGTCGCCGGTGGCGCGCTGCCAGTGCGCGTAGTCGGCGTACTGCACGGGGAGCGGCGGGAGTTCCGCCTCGGTGGCGCCGAGTGCGGCGCGGTAGTGGTGGGCGAGGTCGCCGAGCAGGACGGAGGTGGACCAGCCGTCGGTGACGATGTGGTGCAGGGCGAGCGAGATCACGTGGTCGTCCGGGCCGAGCCGGACCAGACCGGCGCGCAGCAGCGGGCCCTCGCGCAGGTCGAAGGGGCGGGCGCGGTCCTCGGCGAGCAGGCGGCGCAGCTCCGGTTCGCGGGCGGGTCCGGCGAGCCCGGACAGGTCGCGCAGCGGCAGCGGCACGTCCTGGGGCGGGTGGACGATCTGGACGCCGTGCCCGTCGACGCTGTCGAAGGTGGTGCGCAGGGACTCGTGCCGGGCCACCACGGCGGCGAGTGCCGCGCGGAGCGCGCCGGTGTCCAGGGTGCCGCGCAGGCGCAGGGCGAGCGCGGTGACGTACTCGGCCCCGCCGGGTTCGAACTCCTGGAGGAACCACAGGCGTTGCTGGGCGTGGGACATCGGCGCGACCGCGTCGCGGGCGACCGGCACCAGTGCCGGGCGGCCGGTGTCGCCCGGTGCGGCGAGCAGGCGGGCCAGCGCGGCCGGCGTGGGGTGGGTGAAGACCGCGCGCGGGGTGAGGTCGGTGCCGAAGGTCTCGGCGAGCCGGGAGGCGAGCCGGATGCTGAGGATGGAGTCGCCGCCGAGCTGGAAGAAGTCGTCCTCCGCGCCGGGCGGTTCGCTGCCCAGCACCTCGGCGAAGACGGCCGCGGCACGCCGCTCGGCCTCGGTGCGGGGCTCGACCCGGGTCCGCCCCGGGCCGGTGTCCGGTGCGGGCAGGGCGGCCCGGTCGACCTTGCCGTTGCGGCTGAGCGGGAGGGCGGTGAGCGGGACGACGGTGGTGGGGACGAGGTAGTCGGGCAGGGTGCGGGCGGCGAAGGCGCGCAGTTCCGCGCCGTCCTGCCCGGCCGGTCCGACGACGTAGGCCACGAGCCGTTTGGCGCCCGGCCGGTCCTCGCGGGCCAGCACGGCGACGTCCACGACGCCCGGGTGGGCGGCGAGGGCGGCCTCGACCTCGCCGGGCTCGACCCGGAAGCCGCGGATCTTCACCTGGTCGTCGGCGCGGCCCAGGAACTCGACGGTGCCGTCCGGGTGCCGCCGGGCCAGGTCGCCGGTGCGGTACATGCGGGTGCCGGGCGGGCCGAGCGGGTCGGCGAGGAAGCGGGCGGCGGTGTCGCCGGGACGGCCGAGATAGCCGCGGGCGACGCCCTCGCCGGCGAGGTACAGCTCGCCCGGGCAGCCCGGCGGCACGGGCCGCAGCCGGGCGTCGAGGACGTGCACCCGCATGTCGTCCAGCGGGCGGCCGATGGGGACGGTGCCGGGCACGGCCGCCGGGTCGGTGAGGGCGAAGGTGGTCGCGAAGGTGGTGGTCTCGGTGGGCCCGTAGCCGTCCACGACGGTCAGCCCGGGGCAGGCGGCGAGCACCCGGCGCACGGCCTGCGCGGGGACGACGTCACCGCCGGTCCAGACCTGCCTGAGGCCCTGGAAGGAGTCGGGGGCGTCCTGCGCGAGCAGCCGGAACAGTCCGGCGGTCAGCCACAGCGCGGTCGGTCCGGCGTCGCCGGCCAGTCGGCGCAGCAGGGCCGCGTCCACGGTGTCGCCGGGCGCCACGAGCACGCAGCCGCCGTTCAGCAGCGGTGCCCACACCTCGAAGGTGGCGGCGTCGAAGGCGGCCGGCGAGTGCAGCAGCACCCGGTCGCACACCCCGCCGGCGAACCGGCTGTCGGTGGCCAGCGCCGCCACGTCCCGGTGCCGCACCGCGACGGCCTTGGGCAGCCCGGTGGAACCGGAGGTGAACATCACGTACGCCAGCCGGTCGGGGTCGGCGGCCGGGCCGGCGGCCGGGGGCCGGGGGTCCGCGGGGCCCGGGCGGGCGGCGGTCACGTCGGCGGTGGTGAGCCGGGCGGCCGTGCCCGCCCGGGCGAGCAGGGTGCGGCGGCGTTCCTCGGGGGCGCGGGTGTCGACGGGGACGTAGGCGCCGCCGGCCAGGAGCACCGCGAGCTGGGCGACGACGAGTTCGGCGCAGCGGTCCAGCACGAGCGCCACGCGGTCCTCGGGCGCCAGCCCGCCGGCCACCAGGCGGCCGGCCAGCGCCGTCGCCCAGTCGTGCAGCTCACGGTAGGTCAGCACGCGGTCGCCGTCGCGGACCGCGGGCGCGTCCGGGGTGCGGCGGGTCTGCTCGGCGAACAGGTCGACGGGGCTGCGCGGGTCGGCCGGGCGGGCGGTGGTGTTCCAGCCGGCCAGCAACGCGCGGTCGGCCGGGGTGAGCAGGTCCAGGCCGGCCAGGTCGGTGTCGAACCCGTCGGCGAGGGCGGTGAGCAGCGCGGCGAGGCGGTCCGCGGCGCGCTCGGCGGTGCCGGGGTCGAACAGGGCCGGGTCGTAGGCCAGGTCGAAGGCGAGCCGCCCGGCGAGGTGGGCGCGCAGGCACCACGGGAAGGTGGTGGCGTCGTCGGCGCGCACCTCCTCGACCCGGACGCCCGTGCGGGCCGTCGCCGACTCGTCCACGGGGTAGTTCTCGAACACCACCATGCTGTCGAACAGCGCCTCGCCGGGCGGGACTTCGCTGACGGCCTGGATGCGGGGCAGGGCGAGAAAGTCGAAGCGGCGGGCGTCGCTCTGCCGTTCCTGGAGGTCGCGCAGCCACGGCAGCACCGGTCCGGCCGGTATCCGGACCCGGGCCGGGACGGTGTTGATGAACATGCCGATCATGCCCTCGACGCCGGGCAGTTCGGCCGGGCGCCCGGAGACGGTGGTGCCGAACACCACGTCGTCCCGGCCGCCGGAGCGGGCCAGCAGCAGCGCCCAGGCGCCCTCCACCACGGTGTTGACGGTGAGTCCGGCCCGGGCGGCGCCCTCCCGCAGCCGCCGCGAGACCTCCGGGTCCAGCGCGTGGTGGACGCTCACCGCGGACCGGGCGCGGTGGGCCTCGGCGGGCGTGCGGTCGTACGGCAGCGGGGTGCGGGCGGTGAACCCGGCGAGGGTCTCGGCCCAGTGCCGTTCGGCCGCCGTCTCGTCCTGCGCGGCGAGCCAGTGCAGGAAGTCCGCGAAGGGCCGCCGTACCGCGGGTGCCGGGTCCGGGCCGCCGGTGAGCGCGGCGTAGCGTTCGCACACCTCGGTGAGGAGCTGTCCGGTGCTCCAGCCGTCGAGGACGATGTGGTGCGTGGACCACAGCAGCAGCACCTCGTCGCCGGGCAGGGCGGCCAGGGTGAGCCGGGTGAGCGGCGCGGTGGTGAGGTCCAGGCCGGCCGCGCGGTCCTCGGCGAGCAGCCGCTCGGTGGCCGCGGCGCGTTCGGCGGGTGTCAGGGCGCGCCAGTCGAGGCGGGTGACGGGCAGCTCGGCGTGGCGGTGGACGACCTGGACCGGGTGGGGCAGGCCGTGCCAGTGGACGCTGGTGCGCAGCGCCGGGGTGCGGTCGGCGACCTGCTGCCAGGCGGCGGCGAAGGCGTCCGGGTCGGGCACGCCGGACAGCCGTACGGCCGTGCGGTCGAAGTAGGCGTGCTCGGTGTCGACGAGTCCGTGGAAGAGCATGCCGGACTGGAGCGGGGTGAGCGGCAGGACGTCCTCGGTGTGCCGGCCGGTGCCGACGAGCCGGTCGAGCTGGTCCGGTGCGAGGCCGGCGAGCGGGAAGTCGGACGGGGTGCGGCCGCCGGCTCCGGGGTCCGCGCAGTGCGCCGCGATCTCGCGCAGGGCCGTCAGGGTCTCCTCGGCGAGCCGGCGGACGGTGTCCTGGTCGTAGACGGCCGCCGGGTAGGTCCAGCCGAGTTCGAGGCGGCCGTGCTGGACGACGCCGGTGATGTCCAGGAGGTAGGGGCGGGGTTCGTCCGGGTCGGTGTCCCGGCCGGCCGGCGGCAGCGCGCCGCGGACCAGGCCGCCGGCGCCGGTGCCGTCGGCGTCCCACTGTCCGTGGTAGTTGAAGCCGACCCGGGGTGCCGGGGCGCCGGCGAGCGGGCTGTCCGGGACGAGGTGGCGCAGGGCGCCGTGGCTGAGGCCGTGCAGGGGCACCGCGCGCAGTTGTTCCTTGACCGAGCGGAGCGTGTCGTGCCAGCCGGCGTCCGGGGCGACGCGCAGGGCGAGCGGGAACTCGGCGGTGAACCAGCCGACGGTCCGCGACAGGTCCAGGTCGGCGAACAGTTCCTCCCGGCCGTGGCCCTCCACGCCGAGCAGCACCGTGTCGCGTCCGCACCAGCGGGCCAGGGTGCGGCCGAGGGCGCTGAGCAGGACGTCGTTGACCTGGGTGCGGTAGGTCTCCGGGACGCGGCGCAGCAGGGCGCCGGTGGTCGGCTCGTCCAGGGTGACCGTCAGGGTGGCGGCGGTGCCGTACGTGTTCGGGCCGGGGCGGCCGGCGGGCAGGCCGGCGGGGGCCGTGCCGGTGCGGGTCCAGTACGGCAGGTCGGCGTCCAGGGCGCCGGAGCGGGTGTGCCGGTCGAGCCGGGCGGCCCAGCGGGCGTAGGAGGTGCCGGCGGGGGGCAGGTCGGCGGGCCGGCCGGCCGCGGCGGCCCGGTGGGCGGTCTCCAGGTCCGCGAGCAGGATGCGCCAGGACACGCCGTCGATCACCAAGTGGTGTGCGGTGATGACCAGTTGGCCCGGGAGTTCCGTTCCCCGGTCCAGGTGGAGGACGCGGAGGACCCGCCCGGCGGCCGGGTCGAGGGTCCGCTGCGCCGCGTCGGTGAGCCGCTGGGCCTCGGCCTCCAGTGCCGTGTCGTCCAGCCCGGACACCGGGTGCCGGGTGAAGACGCCGT
The DNA here is from genome assembly GCF_055566335.1 of Streptomyces sp. NPDC027672. Classification (NCBI taxonomy): domain Bacteria; kingdom Bacillati; phylum Actinomycetota; class Actinomycetes; order Kitasatosporales; family Streptomycetaceae; genus Streptomyces; species Streptomyces sp. NPDC027672. The sequence continues at coordinate 263,200 of NZ_JBVHSO010000002.1, forward strand.
CCGGGGCCTCGGGCAGCGCCTCCTGGCGCCAGCCGTCGGCGGTGCGGTGGAACCGGGTGCGCAGGGCGGGATGGTGGCCGACGAGCGCGGCGACGGCCTCCTGAAGCGCCGTGTGCCGGGTGCCGGGGGCGAGTTCGAGGCGCTGGGTCATGGTGAACCGCAGCGGCTGTCCGGGGTCGCGGCCGTCCAGGTACCAGTGCTGGATCGGCGTCAGCGGTGCCTCGCCGGTCTCCTCGGCGACGGCCGCGGGCGGGGCCGGCTCGGTGGCGCGGAGGGCGAGTTCGGCGATGGTCTGGTGCCGGAACACGTCCTTGGTGGTGAGGGCGAGCCCGGACTGCCGGGCCCGGGCGACGATCTGGATGCTCAGGATGGAGTCGCCGCCGAGCGCGAAGAAGTTGTCGCGGGTGCCGACGCGTTCGACGCCGAGGACGTCGGCCCAGATCGCGGCCAGGCGTTCCTCCGTGCCGGGCCGGGGCGCGACGTACGGGGTGCCGCTGTCGGGCTGGGCGGGCGGTGCGGGCAGGGCGCGCCGGTCGGTCTTGCCGCTGGTGGTGCGGGGGATCCGGGTGAGCGGGACGAACGCGGCGGGCACCATGTGGTCGGGCAGGGTGCGGCGCAGCGCGAGCCGCAGGGCGTCGGCGGACGGGACACGGCCGGCGGCGGGCACGACATAGCCGACGAGCAGGAGCCGGCCGGCGTGTTCGCGGGCGGCGACGGCGGCGTCGGCGACGTCCGGGTGGTCCCGCAGGGCGGCCTCGACCTCGCCGGGCTCGATGCGGAACCCGCGGATCTTGACCTGTTCGTCCACCCGGCCCAGGAACTCCAGCAGTCCGCCCGCGTCCCAGCGGGCCCGGTCCCCGGTGCGGTACATCCGCTCCCCCGGTGCTCCGAACGGGTCGGCGAGGAAGCGCGCGGCGGTCAGGCCGGGCCGGTTGAGGTAGCCGCGCGCCACCTGTGCCCCGGACAGGTACAGCTCGCCGGGCACGCCGGGCGGCACCGGGCGCAGCGCGGCGTCCAGGACGTAGGCGCGCAGGTTGCCGCCGGGGCGGCCGATGACGGGGCGGCCGGGCCGGTCGGTGACGCGGCCGTAGACGGCGTCGACGGTGCATTCGGTGGGCCCGTACATGTTGTACACGGCCACGCCCAGTTCCTCGTCGGCGCGCACCAGTTCGCGCCAGCCGGCCGCGGTGACGGCCTCGCCGCCGACGAGCAGCAGACGCGGGTGGTGGCGGCCGGGGGCGAGCAGCCCGGCGGAGGTCAGTTCGCGCAGGAACGACGGTGTGACGTTGACCAGGTCGAGGCGGTCCCCGGCGATCTGGGCGCAGAACGCCCCCGGGTCCAGGCGGACGTCCTCGTCGATGAGGTGGACCTCGTGGCCGAGGGCGAGGAGCAGCGGTCCTTCCCAGGAGGTGTCGAAGGAGAAGGAGGCGCTGAGCGCGGCCCGCAGCCGCCGTCCGCCGGCGGTGTGCGGGGCGAGGAGGCCCGTGCGGTGGTCGTGGCAGAGGTTGACCAGTTGCCGGTGTTCGACGGCGACGCCCTTGGGGCGGCCGGTGGAGCCGGAGGTGTAGACGAGGTAGGCGGTGTGCCCGGGCAGCAGGGGCCGGATCCGGTCGGCGTCGGTCGGGTCGTGGTCGGGCAGCAGGTCCCAGGGCACCGCGTCGAGGTCGGTGAGCAGCAGGTGCGGCCGGGCGTCGGTGAGCAGGAACCGCTGCCGTTCCTCGGGGAGTTCCGGGTCGAGGCAGAGCAGGGCGGCGCCCGCCTTGAGGACCGCGAGCAGCGCCACGACCAGGTCGGAGGTGCGCGGCAGGCGTACGGCGACCACGTCCTCGGGGCCGGCGCCCCGGGCGATGAGGTGGTGGGCGAGCCGGTTGGCGCGCCGGTTCAGCCCGGCGAAGTCCACGGTGGTGTCGCGGGCGGCCAGGGCGGTGTGGTGCGGGGTGCGGGCGGCCTGGGCCTGGAAGAGAGCGGGGAAGGTGGTGTCCGGCTCGGGCAGCCGGGCGCCCTGCCCGTGGCCGAGCACCCGGGTGCGTTCGGCGTCGGTCATCAGCGGCAGCCGGGCCACGCGCTGTCCGGGGTCCTCGGCGACGGCCTCCAGCAGGACGCGCAGCCGGGCGGCGAGGTGTTCGGCGGTGGCGGCGTCGAACAGGCCGGTGTCGTATTCCAGATGGCCGGTGAGGCCGCCGTCGTCCTCCACGAAGTCGAAGGCGAGGTCGAAGGTGGCGGTGCGGACCGGCGGGGTGACCGGTTCCACGGCCAGGCCAGGCAGCCGGGGCGGTGAGGCGCCGAGGTTGTGCAGGGCGACCATGACCTGGAACAGCGGGGTGCGGCTGGTGTCCCGCTCGGGCTGGACGGCGTCCACGACCCGCTCGAAGGGCACCTCCTGGTGGGCGAACGCCTCCAGGACGGTGCCGCGCACCTGGCGCAGCAGTTCCCGGAAGGAGAGGCCGGGGCGGACCTGGGAGCGCAGCACCAGGGTGTTGACGAACATGCCGACCACGTCGTGCAGTTCGGACCGCTCCCGGCCGGCGGTGACGGTGCCGACGGTGACGTCCTCCTGGCCCGCCCAGCGGGCGAGCAGCACCTGGCAGGCCGTGACCAGCGTGGTGTAGAGCGTGGCGTCGGCTTCCCGGCCGCGTTCGCGCAGCCGCTCGGTCAGCGCGGCGGGCAGGGTGAACGTCAGCAGGGCGCCGTCCCGGCCGCGGACGGCCGGGCGGGGCCGGTCGGTGGGCAGCTCCAGCGGGGTCACGCCGTCCAGGACGCGCCGCCAGTAGGCGAGTTCGGTGTCGGCGTGTGCGGCGCGGGCGCGCTGCCAGGTGGCGTAGTCGGCGTAGCGCACGGCCGGTTCGGGCAGGTCGGGGCGGCGGCCGTCCAGCGCCGCCGCGTACAGCTCGCCCAGGTCCCGGGCCAGTACGCCGACGGACCAGCCGTCGGTGACGATGTGGTGCACGGCCAGCACGAGGACGTGCGCGTCGGCGGCGAACCGGCCCAGCCGGGCCCGCAGCAGGGGACCGGCGGCCAGGTCGAAGGGGGTGGCGGCCTCCTGGTCGAGGAGGGCGTCCAGGGCCGCGTCGTCCGCGAGGCCGGTCACCGGGAGGTCCACGGGCCGGGGCGGGTGGACGATCTGCCGGGCCTGGCCGTCGTGTTCGGCGAACGTGGTGCGCAGCGCCTCGTGCCGGGCGACCAGGCCGTCCAGCGCGGTGCGCAGCGCGCCGGTGTCGAGCGGGCCGCGCAGCCGCAGCACGGACAGGGTGGTGTACTCGGCGCTGCCGGGCTCGAACCGGTCGAGGAACCACAGGCGCTGCTGGGCGTACGACAGGGGGGCCGGGGTGTCCGGGTCGGTGGCCGGGATGGTGTCGGCGGCTGCCCCGGTACGGGGTTCGCCGAGCGCGGCGGCGAGGTCGGACAGCGTGGGGTGGGTGAACAGCAGCCGGGGCGAGACGTCCGTGCCGAAGGCGGCGCGCAGCCGTGAGGTGACGCGGACGGCGAGGATGGAGTCGCCGCCGAGGGCGAAGAAGTCGTCGTCGGCGCCGGCCTCGTCGGTGTCCAGGACGTCCGTCCAGGCGGCGGCGACCAGCCGTTCGGCGAGGGTGCGCGGCGGGGTGCGCGGGCCGTCGGCGGCGAAGCCGTCGGGGCCGGGCGCGGGCAGGGCGCGCCGGTCCAGCTTGCCGTTGCCGGTGAGCGGCAGCGCGGCCATCGGCACATAGGCGGCCGGCACCATGTGCGCGGGCAGCAGCTTCTCCAGGTGGGCGCGGAGTTCGGCGGCGGGCGGTGGCGGCAGGGCGCGGTCGCCGGTGCCGGTGCCCACGACGTGGGCGACCAGCCGGCGGGTCCCGGCGGTGTCCTCGTACACGCCGACGGCGGCCGCGCCGACGTCCGGGTGGCCGTGCAGGGCGGCCTCGATCTCGCCGGGTTCGATGCGGTAGCCGCGGATCTTGACCTGCTGGTCGGCGCGGCCCAGGTACTCCAGGGTGCCGTCGGCCCGCCAGCGGGCCCGGTCGCCGGTGCGGTACATGCGGGTGCCGGGCCGGCCGAACGGGTCGGCGGGGAAGCGGGCTGCGGTGAGGCCGGGCCGGTCGAGGTAGCCGCGGGCCAGGCCCTCGCCGGCGACGAACAGCTCGCCGACGGCGCCGGGCGGTACCGGCTGGAGGGTGCCGTCCAGGACGTAGAGCCGCAGGTCGGGGATGCCGGTGCCGATGGGGCTCGCGGTGCCGGCCCGGGTGGCCGCGCGGTCCAGCGGCGCGTGGGTGACGTGCACGGTGGTCTCGGTGATGCCGTACATGTTCACCAGGCGCGGCGCGGTGTCCGGGTGGCGGGTGTACCAGTCGGCGAGCCGGGTGACGTCCAGTGCCTCGCCGCCGAAGACCACCGTGCGCAGCGCCAGGCGGCGGCTGACGTCCGGGAGTTCGGCGTCGGCGCGGATCAGCGGGTAGAACGCGGAGGGCGTCTGGTTGAGGACGGTGACCCGTTCGTCGGCGAGCAGGCGCAGGAAGTCCTCCGGGGAGCGGGCGGTGTCCTCGGGGACGACCACGAGCCGGCCGCCGTGCAGCAGCGGGCCCCACAGCTCCCAGACGGAGAAGTCGAAGGCGTAGGAGTGGAACAGCGTCCACACGTCGTCGGGGCCGAAGCCGAACCACTGCCGGGTGCGGGTGAACAGCCGGACGACGTTGGCGTGCGGGACGACGACGCCCTTGGGCCGGCCGGTGGAGCCGGAGGTGTAGATGGCGTAGGCGGGGCTGTCGGGCAGGGCGCGGCGGGGCGGTCCGGCGGCGGGCCGGCGGGCCAGGTCGGCGCGTACGTCCGGGTCGTCGAGCAGCAGCCGGGGTACGGCCGTCTCCGCCGCCGTCGGCCCGGTGGTCACCAGGGCGACCGGTCGGGCGTCGGCGAGCAGGTGCCGGAGGCGTTCCGGGGGCAGGTGCGGGTCGACGGGCAGGTAGGCGGCGCCGGTCTTGAGGACGGCGAGGACCGCGACGACGAGGTCGGTGGAGCGGGGCAGCGCGAGGGCCACGAACCGCTCGGGTCCGGCGCCCAGTTCGGCGAGCCGGTGGGCGAGCCGGCCGGCGCGGGCGTCCAGGGTGGCGTAGTCGAGCCGTTCCCCGCCGCAGGTGACGGCCTCGGCGCCGGGGGTGCGGGCGGCCTGGGCGGCGAACAGGGCGTCCAGGGTGGTGGCGGGCCGGCCCTCCTCGGTGCCGTTCCAGCCGGTCAGCATCCGGTGCCGTTCCTCGGCGGTGGTCCAGGCGAGGGCGCGCACGGGCCGGTCCGGGTCGTCCGCCAGCTCGGTCAGCAGCAGGCAGAGCCGGCCGGCGAGGGAGCGCACGGTCGCGGCGTCGAACAGCTCGGGGTCGTAGGCGAGGTCGAAGCCGAACCGCTCGCTTTGGTAGGCCCGCAGGACGAGGGCGTAGTTGGTGGCGTCGCGGGCGGAGACGTCCGCGAGGCGTATCCCGGTGGCGTTCGAACGGGCCTGGTCGAAGGGGTAGTTCTCGAAGGCCACCATGCTGTCGAACAGCGGGCTGCCGGCGGGCACGTCGCTCAGCGAGGTCAGTTCGGCCAGCGAGACCGCCGCGAACCGCCGTGCCTCGGCCTGCTCCTCCTGGAGCCGTCTCAGCCAGTCGGTGGCGCTCCGGCCGCCGTCCACGCGGACGCGGGTGGGCAGGGTGTTGATGAACATGCCCACCATCGACTCGGCGCCGGGCAGGTCGTCGGGGCGTCCGGAGACGGTGGTGCCGAACAGTACGTCGGGTTCGGCGCCGTAGCGGGACAGCAGCAGCGCCCAGGCGCCCTGGACCACGGTGCCGAGGGTGAGTCCCTTCGCCCGGGCGGTCCGGGCCAGCCGCGCGGAGACCTCGCCGGACAGGCCGGCCGTGTGCACGCCGGCGGAGCGGGTCTCGTGACCCGGGCGCCGGACGCGGTCGGCGGGCAGCGGGGTGGGGGTGGCGAAGCCGGCGAGGACGGTCCGCCAGTGCGCGTGCGCGGCCCGCGTGTCCTGGCCGGCCAGCCAGCGCACGTAGTCGCCGAACGGGCGGCGCGCCGGGGGTCTGGGGGCGGCGCCGGTGGTGAGCGCCGCGTACTCCTCGAACACGTCGGCGAGCACCTGGGCGAGGCTCCAGCCGTCCAGGATCAGGTGGTGGGAGGTCCACAGCAGGTGCAGCCGGGCGTCGGGCAGCCGGACGAGGGTGAGCCGCATCAGGGGTGCCGTATGGAGGTCGATGCCCTGGGCGAGGTCGTCGGCGCGCAGCCGCTCCAGCCGTCCGGCGCGCTCCGCCGCGTCCAGCTCCCGCCAGTCCACCTGCCGTACGGGCACCCGGACGGTGCGGTGCACGACCTGGAGCGGCACCGGCACGCCCTCCCACACCACGCGGGTGCGCAGGGCGGGCGTGCGGTCGGTCACCCGCTGCCAGGCCAGGGCGAGGGCGCCGGGGTCGGCGATGCCCTCCAGCAGCAGCGCGGCCTGGTCGACGTACACGTCGTCCGGTCCGCCGACCAGCCGGTGGAAGAGCATGCCTTCCTGGAGCGGGGTGAGGGGCAGCAGGTCTTCGACGTCCCGGCCGTCGCCGGCGAGGCGGTCCACCGCGGCCTGGTCCAGCCGGGCCAGCGGGAAGTCGGACGGGGTACGGCCGCCCGCGCCGGGGGCGGCGCAGTGCTCGGTGAGGGCACCGAGCGCCCGCACCATGGCCGCGGCCAGTTCCTCGACGGTGCCGGCGCGGTGCACCCGGTCGCTGTAGTGCCAGGTGATCTCCAGTTCGCCGTCGGAGACCAGCGCGGACACGTCGAGCAGATGGTCCAGCGGCGCGTCCGGGTCCGTGTCCCGGCCGGGTACGTCGGCGACGGGCGCGAAGTCGCTTCCGGCGGACGCCTCCCACTGGCCGTGGTAGGTGAAGCAGACCTGCGGGAGCGGGAGTCCGCCGAGCGGCCGGGCCTCGGGCCGGGGCGAGCCGAGGTGGCCCAGGGCCTGGTAGCCCAGGCCCCGGCGGGGCACGGCGCGCAGCCGTTCCTTGACGGTCTTGAGGGTCGTCCCCCAGTCGTCCGCCGGGGCCAGCGTGACCGGGTACTGGGTGGTGAACCAGCCGACCGTGCGGGACAGGTCGGTGCCCTCGGCCAGGTCTTCCTCGCGGCCGTGGCCCTCCAGGGCGACGGTCACCCGGCCGGTGCCGGTCCAGTCGGCCAGCACCCGGCCGAGCGCGCTCAGCAGCACGTCGTTGACCTGGGTGCGGTACACGCCCGGGACGCGCCGCAGCAGGGCCTCGGTGGTGGCGCGGTCCACGCGGGTGCGGACGGTGCGCACGGACCCGGCGAGCGGGGTGCCGGGCAGGTCGACGGGGAGCGGGGTGCGCGGCTGCGCGGTCTCCTCGGTCCAGTAGGGCAGTTCGTCGTCGAGGCCGCCGGAGCGGACCCGCCCGGCCAGGTCGCGGGCCCAGGCGGCGAACGGGGTGTGTTCGGGTTCCAGCGCGGGTTCGTCGCCCGCCGCGGCCTGCCGGTAGGCCTGTTCCAGGTCGCCGAGCAGGATGCGCCAGGAGACGCTGTCGACGGCCAGGTGGTGGGCGGTCAGGAACAGGCGCGGGCGGTCCCGGCCGGTGAGCAGGGCGGCGCTCAGCAGGGTGCCGGTGGCCGGGTCCAGGGCGGCGCGGGCGGCCTGCGCCGCCTCGGCGGGAGCGGTGCCGGCGCCGTACCGGGCCAGCGGTGCGGTGGCCGGGCCGGCGCCGGGGTGCTGCCGCCAGGTGCCGTCGGTGCGGGTGTACCGGGTGCGCAGCGCGGGGTGCCGGGCCACCAGGGCGTCCAGGGCCGTCTCCAGCGCGCGGATGTCGAGGTCGTGCGGCAGGTCGAGCAGCATGGACATGCTGAAGTGGCGCAGCGGCCCGTGCGTGGCGAAGAACCACTCCTGCACCGGGGTGAGCGGGGCGGGCCCGTCGTCCTCGGGGCGCCGGGGCGCGGGCACGGGTGCGGTACGGCGGGACGCGGCGGCGGCGAGGTCGGCGACCGTCTGGTGCCGGAAGACGTCCTGGGAGCCGATGTGCAGACCGGCGGCGCGGGCCCGGGAGACGGCCTGGATGCTCAGGATCGAGTCGCCGCCCAGCTCGAAGAAGTTGTCCGTGACACCCACCCGGGCGACCCCGAGCACCTCGGCCCAGATGCCGGCCAGGGTCTCCTCGTCGGGTGTGCGCGGGGCGGTGTACCGGCGTTCCTCGTCCGTGTTCTCGGGCGCCGGCAGGGCGCGGCGGTCCAGTTTGCCGCTGGTGGTCAGCGGCAGCGCGGGCAGCGCGGTGAAGGAGGAGGGCACCAGCGCGTCGGGCAGCACCCGGCGCAGGGCCGCCCGCAGGTCGGCGGGGGCGGGGCGGGGCGCGTCGGGTGCGGGCACCACGTAGGCGGCGAGGCGGGCGTGGCCGTGCGGGTCGGGCACGGCGACGACCGCGGCGGCGGTGATGCCGGGCAGCGCGAGCAGGGCGGCCTCGATCTCGCCGGGTTCGATGCGGTGGCCGCGCACCTTGATCTGGTCGTCGGCGCGGCCCAGGTAGTCCAGGCGGCCGTCGGCGGTCCAGCGGGCCAGGTCGCCGGTGCGGTACATCCGCTCCCCCGGCGCCCCGTACGGGTCGGGCAGGAAGCGGGCCGCGGTCAGTCCGGGCCGGCCGGTGTAGCCCCGGGCGAGCTGCGGGCCCGCCAGGTACAGCTCGCCGCCGACGCCGGGCGGCACCGGCCGGAGCCGGCCGTCCAGCACATAGGCGCGCAGGCCGGGCAGCGGGCGGCCCACCAGCGGGCGGTCGCGGCCGTCGATCCGGCAGGACAGCGCGTCGACCGTGCACTCGGTCGGTCCGTAGAAGTTGTGGGCGGTCACGTCCGGGTGGGCGGCCAGTTCCCGCCACAGCGCGGGTCCGACCGGCTCGCCGCCGAGCATGAGGACGCGCGGGTGGTGCCGGGCGTCGGTGAGCAGCCCGGCGGGCAGCAGTTGCCGCAGGTAGGACGGGGTGACGTCGAGGAAGTCGATCCGGTGTTCCACCACGTACTCGACCAGGGCGGCCGGGTCCATCCGGGTGACCTCGTCGACCAGGTGCAGCGGGTGGCCGTCGGCGAGCAGCAGCACACCTTCGAGGGAGGTGTCGAAGGAGAACGACGCGGTGAGCGCGACGTTGAGCGGGCCGCCGCCCGCCTCGGCGACGAAGCCGGCCCGGTGGGCGGCCAGCAGGTGGGCCGCCGCGCGGTGGGAGACGGCGACGCCCTTGGGCCGGCCGGTGGAGCCGGAGGTGTAGATGACGTAGGCGGTGTGCTCCGCGTCCAGCGGGGCGCGCCGGTCGGCGTCGGCGGGGTCGGTGTCCGGGGCGGTCGTGGGGACGGCGCGCAGGGCGTCCTCGTCCAGGACCAGGGCCGGGCGGGCGTCCTCCAGCAGGTAGCGGACCCGCTCCTCGGGCAGGGCCGGGTCCAGCGGCAGATAGCCGGCGCCGGACTTCCAGACGGCGAGGATCGCGACGATCATGTCGGCGGTGCGCGGCAGGCGCAGCGCGACCAGCCGTTCGGGGCCGGCGCCGAGCGCGATCAGGTGGTGGGCGAGCCGGTTGGCGCGGGCGTTGAGCGTGCCGTAGTCCAGCCGTTCGCCGCCCGCGACGAGGGCGAGGGCGTCCGGGGCGTCGGCCGCGCGGCGCTGGAACGTCTCCGCGTGGACGGTGTCGGGCGCGGTGAGGCGCGGTCCGGCGCTCCAGTCGCGCAGGACGTGCCGTGCCTCGTCCCCGGACAGCAGCGGCAGGCTGCCCAGCGGGCGGTCCGGGGCGTCGGCCGCGCCCTGGAGCAGCCGCAGCAACTGCCCGGCCAGCCGCTCGGCGGTGGCGGCGTCGAACAGGTCGGTGCGGTACTCCAGCAGGCCGGTCAGGCCCTCGCCGTCCGGGACGAACTCCACGCTCAGGTCGAAGGTGGCCGCGTGCCGGGGCACGGTGACCGGGGTGGTGGCGAGGCCGCGCGGGGCGGTCGCGGCGGGCGGGTCGGGGTGCAGCAGGACCATCACGTCGAACAGCGGGTTGCGGCCCGCCTCGCGGTGGGCGCCCACCGCCTCCACGATCCGCTCGAACGGCGTGTCGCCGTGGGCGAAGGCCTCGCCGACCGTCTCGGCCGCCCGCGCCAGCAGGTCCCCGAAGGACTCGGCGGCGTCCACCCGGGTGCGCAGCACGACGGTGTTCACGAAGAACCCGACGGTGCGTTCCAGGTCGGTGCGGGACCGGCCGGGGGTGAGGGAGCCCACGGTGATGTCGTCCTGGCCGGACCAGCGGGCCAGCAGCGCCTGGACGGCGGCGACCAGCGCGGTGTGCAAGGTGGCGTGGTGTCCGGTGGCCAGGTCGCGCAGGCGTCCGGTCAGCGCGGCCGGGACGGCGAAGGTGTGGACGGCGCCCTCGCCCGCCTCCTCGCCGCGCCGCGGCCGGTCCAGGGGCAGTGCGGGTGCCGCCGCCCCGGCCAGCTTCTCCTTCCAGTGCGCGAGGTGGCGTTCGAGGCGGGGGCCGGAGAGCTGCGCGCGCTGCCACACCGCGAAGTCGGGGTACTGCGTGAGCACCGGCGGCAGTTCGGGCGCGCTGCCGTGCGCGAGGGCGTCGTAGGCGGTGCACAGCTCGTCCAGGACCACGCCCATCGACCAGCCGTCCGTGACGATGTGATGGGCCGTCAGCAGCAGGACGTGCGCGGTCGGGGACTCGCGCAGCAGCAGGGCGCGCAGCAGCGGGCCGTGCCGCAGGTCGAAGGGGCGGGAGTACTCGATGAGCAGGTCCGCGTCCAGGTCGCCGGTGTCCCGGACCGGCAGCGGCACCGGGCCCGCCGGGTGGACGCGCTGCACCGGCCGGCCGTCGGTCTCCTCGAAGGTGGTGCGCAGGGCCTCGTGCCGGGCGACCACGGCGGCCAGGGCCGCGCGCAGCGCCTGCTGGTCCGGCGTGCCGGTGAAGCGGACCGCGACCGCGCTGTTGTAGCGGGCGTCGCCGGGCCGCAGTTGGTCCAGGAACCACAGGCGCTGCTGGGCGAAGGACAGCGGCAGCGGGCGGTCCCGGTCGGCGCGCGGGATGCCCTGCCGGGCCGCGGGGGCGGCGCCGCCGGACCGGCCGGCGAGCCGTCGCCGCAGCGCCTCCCGCATCTCCTCGGGCAGCGCCTCGGCGCGGTCCCGCCGGGAGGACCCGGACGGCCCGGAGGACTGGGCGGAACCGGAGGGGTTCGAAGGGGTCGAAGACGTCATGGTCGTCGGGTCCTCACCGTTCGTCGTGGTCGGGGCCGCCGTACGCGGCGTCTTCGTCGTCGTGGCCGCCGTACGCGGCCTGTTCCAGTTCGCTCAGCACCTGGTCCTCCACGAGTTCCGCCAGGGCGGCCACGGTGCGGGAGACCAGGACGTCGCGGGGGGTGAGCGCGACCCCGAACGCCTCGTTGGCGCGGGAGGCGATGAGCAGGGCGCGCAGCGAGTCGCCGCCGAGCAGGAAGTAGTCGTCCTCGGCGCCCGCGGGCGTCTGGAGCGTCTCCTCCCAGATGGCGGCGAGCGCCTCCTCGGTCGGGGTGCGGGGCGCCACGTACGCGGGCCGGGCCCGCTCCTCGGCCGGGGCCGGCGCGGGCAGGGCGGCCCGGTCGGTCTTGCCGTTCTCGGTGAGCGGGAAGCGGTCCAGCACCACGAACGCCGCCGGCACCATGTACCCCGGCAGCGAGCGGGCGGCCAGCTCCCGCAGCGCGGCGGGCGCCGGCGGTTCGGCGCCGGGGGCCGTGAGCAGGTGGGCGACCAGGCGCGGCAGGCCGGGCTCGTCCTCGCGCACGCTCACCACGGCGTCCAGCACGCCCGGATGGCGCACCAGGGCCGCTTCGACCTCGCCCGCCTCGATGCGGTGGCCGCGCAGTTTGAGCTGGTGGTCGGTGCGGCCCAGGTAGTGCAGTTCGCCCGCGCCGTCGCGGCGCACCAGGTCGCCGGTGCGGTACATGCGGGTGCCGGGCGGCCCGAACGGGTCGGCGACGAAGCGGGCCGCGGTCAGTCCGGGCCGGCCGAGGTAGCCGCGGGCCAGCGCCGGTCCGCTGAGCCAGAGTTCGCCGGGGACGCCGTCCGGGACGGGCCGCAGCCGGGCGTCGAGGACGTAGGCGCCGGTGGCGGGCAGCGGGCGGCCGATGGGCGGTGCGGTGCCGTCCGCCGTCAGCGGCGCGGACCAGGTCGCGACGACGGTGGCCTCGGTGGGGCCGTAGGAGTTGACCATGCGGTGGTGCGGGGCCCAGCGGGCCACCAGGTCGGGTCCGCAGGCGTCGGCGCCGACGGTCAGGGTCTTCAGGTCCGGCAGGGTGCCGGGCGTGCCGGCGGGCAGGGTGGCCAGCGCGGCCGGCGGCAGCAGGGTGTGGGTGATCCGCTCCGACCGCAGGACCTCGGCCAGTTCGGCGCCGAGCAGCGGACCCGGCCGCGGTACGACCAGCCGGGCGCCGTGCGGCAGCGACATGCACAGCTCCAGCACGGAGGCGTCGAAGCTGGGCGTGGCGAACGCCAGCACCCGGTCTCCGGCGGCGACTTGGTAGTGGGATGCCTCGGCGGCGCTGAACGCGGCGAGTCCCCGGTGGGTGACGACCACGCCCTTGGGCGTGCCGGTGGAGCCGGAGGTGTAGATGACGTAGGCCGGGTCGTCCGGGTCGAGCGGGCGGGTCCGGTCGGCGTCGGTGGGCCGGTGTCCGGGCAGACCGTCCGGGGCGGCGGTGAGCAGCGCGGCGGCCTCCTTGGCGTCCAGGGTGAGGGCGGGGGCCGCGTCGCGCAGCATCAGGGCGATCCGCTCCTCGGGGTAGGCGGGGTCCACGGGCAGGAACGCGGCGCCGGCCTTCGCCACCCCGAGCTGCGCCAGCACCATGTCCGCGGAGCGGGGCAGCAGCAGCGCGACGAGGTCGCCGGGGCCGGTGCCCCGGGCGATGAGGTGGTGCGCCAGCCGGTTGGCCCGCTCCTCGGCCTCGGCGAAGGTGAGCAGGGTGCCGGGCGCGTCGAGCGCGGGCGCGTCGGGCCGGCGGTCGACGGCGGCCTCGACGAGGGCCGGCAGGGTGGCCGGGGGCACCGGGCCGAGAGCCGGCCGGGACGGGCCGCGCAGCAGCCGCTCGCGCTGCGCGGGCGGCAGGACGTCGAGGTCGTCGAGGCGGACGGTGCCGTCCGAGGCGGCCAGCGCGTGCAGGGTGTGCAGCAACTGGCCGGCCAGCGAGGCGGCGGTGCCCTCCGTGAAGTACCGCGGGTCGTAGCCGAGTTCGACGGTCAGCCGGTCGCCGGGCGAGACGACCACGGTGAGCGGGTAGTTGGTGGCCTCGCGGGCGTCCAGGTCGCGCAGGGCGAGCCCGTGGGCGCCCGCGGTCGCGTCGCCGACCGGGTAGTTCTCGAAGACCACCAGGCTGTCGAACAGGGCGGTGCCGGGCTCCAGTGCGGTGAGGGCGTGCAGCGCGTTGAGGGGCAGGTGGTCGTGGCGGCGGTCCTCGGCCCGGGCCTCCTGCACCGCGCGCAGCCAGGCGGCGGCGCGGGCACCGCCGTCGACGGCCGTGCGGGCGGGCAGGGTGGTGATGAACAGGCCGGTGATGGTGTCGGCGCCGGGCAGTCCGGCGGGCCGCCCGGAGACGGTGGTGCCGAAGCAGACCTCCCGCTCGCCGCTCCACCGTGCCAGCAGCAGCGCCCAGGCGCCCTGCACCAGGGTGTTGAGGGTGAGGCGGTGCCGGCGGGCGAACTCCTGGAGCCGCAGCGTCTCCCGCGCGTCCAGCCGCTGCGACAGCCAGGTGCCGGAGCGGGCGGTGGTGTCCGGGGCGGGCCGCCGGTCGTAGGGCAGCGCGGTCGGGCTGTCCAGGCCGGCCAGGACGCCGCGCCAGTGCTCCTCGGCGGCCCGGTTGTCGCGGGCGGCGAGCCAGGCGGCGTAGTCCGCGAACGGCCGGCGCTCGGGCAGCCGGGGCCGCTCGCCGCGGGCCAGGGCGGCGTGCGCGGCCATGACGTCGGACAGGACGTGGAAGACGCTCCAGCCGTCCAGCAGGACGTGGTGGAACGTCCACACCACGCGGACCGCGTCCGGGCCGAGCCGGACCAGGGCGAGCCGCAGCAGCGGGGCCCGGTCCAGGGCGGTGCCCGGAGCCCGTTCGGCGGCGAGCAGCCGCTCCAGCTCCGCCGCGTGCCGGCCGGCCGGCAGCCCGGTCCAGTCGTGCCGGGTGACCGGCAGGGTGACGTCCCGGTGGACGACCTGGAGCGGCACCGGTACGCCGTGCAGGGCGACGGAGGTGCGCAGCACGGGCGTGCGGTCCACCACGTGCTGCCAGGCGGCGGCCAGGGTCGCGAGGTCCCGGGCGCCGTCCGCGACGAAGGTGATCTGCTCGACGTAGAGCCCGTGGGCGGCCTCGTCCAGGCCGTGCATCACCATGCCGGCCTGGGTGGGCGTGAGCGGGTACACGTCCGCGACGTCCGTTCCGTCGCCGACGAGCCGGTCGACGGCCGCCTGGTCCAGCGGGGCGAGCGGGAAGTCGGACGGGGTGCGGCCGCCGGCGCCGGGTTCGGCGCAGTGCCGGATGACGGCGCGCAGCTCCTGCGTCAGCTCCGCCGCCAGCCGGGCGACGGTCTCGCGCCGGTGCACCTCGCGGGAGTACGACCAGGTGAACTCCAGCCGGTCGCCGACGATCTGGCCGAGCACGTCGAGCAGGTGCGGGCGGTCCGCGGAGCGGTCCATGCCGCCGGCGAGACCGCCGTACGGCGCGTGCAGCAGGCCGCCCGGGGCCGGGTCGCGGTCGGGCCGGCCGAGGTAGTTGAAGCAGATCTGCGGCAGGGCGGGCAGCTCGCGGCCGGCCGTGGGATGCAGGTGGCGCAGCGCGCCGTAGCCGATCCCGCCGTGCGGTACGGCCCGCAGGTTCTCCTTGACGGACTTCAGCACGGTGCCGGTGCCGGCGTCCCGGGGCACGTCCAGGGCGACCGGGTGGACGGCGGTGAACCAGCCGACGGTCCGGGCGAGGTCGGTGTCCGCGAACAGGTCCTCGCGGCCGTGGCCCTCCAGGGTCACCGCGACCCGGTCCCGGCCGGTCCAGCGTGCCAGGACCCGGCCCAGCGCGCACAGCAGTACGTCGTTGACGCGGGTCCGGTAGGCCTCCGGCACCTCCTGGAGCAGCCGCCGGGTCTCCTCGGCGTCGAGTCCGGCGGTCACGCTCTCCTCGTCGGCGGCGGTGTTGGCGCCGCCGGGCCGGTCGACGGGCAGCGCGGCGCCGGTGTCGAGGCCGCGCCAGTGGGCGAGTTCGCCGTCGAAGCCGCCCGCCTCGGTGTGCGCGGCGAGCCGCCGCGCCCAGTCGCGGAACGGGGTGCTCTTCGGGGCGAGGGCGGGCTGTGCGCCGTCGCGCAGCGCGCGGTAGGCGGTGTCCAGGTCCTCCAGGACCAGCCGCCAGGACACGGCGTCCACGACCAGGTGGTGGGCGGCGAGCAGCAGCACCGGCCGGCCGCCGTCGTCCGGTCGGCACAGCGCGGCCCGCAGCAGCGGCCCGCCGGCCAGGTCGAAGTCGGCGCCGAGGGCCTGGGCCACCTCGTCCGGGTCCGCCCGGTGGTGCACCTCCAGGACCACGTCGTGGTCGCCGGGCGCGGTGCCGTACTGCCGCCACGTGCCGTCCGGTGTGCGCGCGTAGCGCAGCCGCAGCGCGTCGTGGTGCCCGGCCACGGCGGCCAGCGCGGCCCGCAGCAGGTTCTCGTCGGGATCCGTGGCCAGCTCGTGGGCGACCGTCTGGCTGAAGTGGGCGGGGTCGCCGGTGAGCGTGCCGAGCAGCCAGTGCTGGACCGGGGTGAGCGGGGCGTCGCCGGTCACCGGTCCCTGTTCGGCGGTGACGGCGGCGGCCGGCAGCCGATCGGCGGCGGCGGCGAGCGCGGCGAGGGTCTGGTGGGTGAACAGGTGGCGCGGGGTCAGGGCGAGCCCGGCCCGGCGGGCGGCGGAGACGATCTGGATGCCGAGGACGGAGTCGCCGCCGAGCGTGAAGTAGTTGTCGTCGGCGCCGACTTCGGGTACGCCCAGCACCTCGGTCCAGATCCCGGCGAGGATCTGCTCGGCCTCGGTCTGCGGCGGCCGGCCGGCGGTGCCGGCGGCCGGTGCGGACCACTCGGGCACGGGCAGCGCCCGCCGGTCCAGCTTGCCGGTGGCCCCGAGCGGCAGCCGCTCCAGCGGGACGACGAGCGCGGGCACGAGGTGGTCGGGAAGGCTCCGGGCGAGGAAGGCCCGCAGCTCGGCGGGGTCGGGCAGACCGACGGGGCCGGTGACCGCGTCACCGGTGGGACCGGGACCGGTCGCCGGGGACCCGGCGAGTGCGGCGGAATCGGCGGGACCGGCGGACCCGGCAGACCCGGAAGACCCAGCGGACCCGGCGGGTGCGTCCGGCCCGGTGGGACCGGCGAGGGCGCCGGTGTGCGGGCGGTCCGGGGTGCGGGGTACCGCGTAGCCGATCAGGCGGCGGTGGCCGGCGTGTTCGACGACCCGGGCCGCCGCCGCGGCCACGGCCGGGTGGCGGGCCAGCGCGGCCTCCACCTCGCCGAGTTCGATGCGGAAGCCGCGCACCTTCACCTGGTCGTCACCGCGGCCGAGGTAGACGAGGTCGCCGCCAGCCGTCCAGCGGACGAGGTCGCCGGTGCGGTACATGCGGCTGCCGGGCGGGCCGAACGGATCGGGCAGGAAGCGGCCGGCGGTCAGGCCGGGGCGGCCCAGATAGCCGCGGGCGACCCCGGTCCCGGCGAGGTGCAGCTCGCCGGGCGCGCCGACGGGCACCGGGCGCATCCGCTCGTCCAGGACGTAGGCGCGGGCGCCGCCGAGGGGCCGGCCGATCGGCGGGTCGCGGTCGGGGTCGGCCGGGTCGCAGGTGAAGGCGGTGGCGTAGACGGTGGCCTCGGTGGGGCCGTAGATGTTGCGGACCTGGCTGCCGGGGACGGCGGCGCGGACCCGCTCCACGGTCCGCGCGGGCAGCCCCTCCCCCGCGAGGACGACGGTGTCCGCGGTGATCCGTACGGCGTCCTCGGCGAGCAGCCGGTCCAGGGCCGAGGGCACCGCGCTGAGCAGTCCGGCCCGCCAGGTCCCGGGGCGCTCGGCGAGGGCCAGCAGGTCGCGGACGATCTCCACACAGCCGCCGGACAGCAGCGGCGCGAAGATCTCGAACACCGACACGTCGAAGTTGAGCGAGGTGGAGGCCAGCACGTGGGCCAGGCCGCGCCCGGTGAACTCGGCCGCCGCCCAGTCGGTCAGGGCCCGTACGGAGGCGTGGCTGACGACCACGCCCTTGGGCCGGCCGGTGGAGCCGGAGGTGTGGATGACGTAGGCCGGGTGGCCGGGCAGCAGGGCGGTGCGCCGCTCGTCGTCGCCGACGGGGGTGTCCGGCACCCCGGGGCCGGGTTCGGCGTCCAGCAGGATGCGGGTGAAGGGGTCCTCGGGCAGCCGGCCGGCGGTCTCCGCGGCGGTGATCACGGCGTCGGGCCGGACGTCCTCGAAGAGGAACGCGACGCGCTCGGCCGGGTACTGCGGGTCGACCGGCAGATAGCCGGCGCCGCTCTTGAGCACCGCGAGGAGGGCCGTGATCAGGTCGGCGGTGCGGGGCAGGCAGAGGGCGACGAAGCGCTCGGGTCCGGCGCCGGCGGCGATGAGCCGCCGGGCCAGCCGGCTGGAGCGGGCGTCGAGTTCACGGTAGGTGAGGCACTGGTCGCCGTGGCGTACGGCCGGGGCGTCCGGGGTGCGCTCGGCCTGCCGCCGGAACGCGTCGGGCAGGGTGTCCCGCGGTGCCTCGGCCGTCCGGCCGCCGAACCGGGCCACCAGCGCCCGTCCTTGAGCAGGATCCAGCAGCGGCAGCTCGGCCAGGCGGCGCTCCGGTGCGTCGGCCATGCCGGTCAGCAGGGTGCGCAGGGACTCGCCGAGTGCCCGCACCGTGGCGGTGTCGAAGGCCGCCGGGTCGTAGTCCAGGTTGACCGTCAGGGTGTCACCGGGCGCGACGACCACGCTGAGCGGGTAGTTGGTGGGCTCCAGGTCGCGTTCCTGCTCCATGGCGAGGCCGTGCCGGGACAGCGCGCCCTCGTCGAACGGGTAGTTCTCGAAGACCACGATGGAGTCGAACAGGCCGGTCCCGCCCGGCACTTCGCTCCACGACTGGACCTGGGCCAGCGGGACGAAGTCGTGGCGCCGGGCCTCGGACTGGGCGGACTGGAGTTCGCCGAGCCAGTCCAGCAGCGGGCGCCGCCCGTCCACCCGGGCGCGGGTGGGCAGGGTGTTGATGAACAGGCCCACCATCGAGGTGACACCCGGCAGTTCGGCGGGCCGGCCGGAGACGGTCGTGCCGAACACCACGTCGGTGCCGCCGCCGTAGCGGGACAGCAGCAGCGCCCAGGCGCCCTGGAGCACGGTGTTGAGGGTCAGGCCGGCCCGCTGGGCGGTCTCCCGCAGCCGCGCCGAGACGTCCGGGCCGAGGGTCACGCGCACGGACCCGGAGGAGGAGCTGCGGTGGGCCTCGGCGGGCCGCCGGTCGCGGGGCAGTTCGGTGGGGGCCTGGAAGCCGGCCAGGGCGGTGCGCCAGTACGCTTCGGCGCCGGCGGTGTCCCGCCCGGCCAGCCAGCCCAGGTAGTCGGCGAACGGCCTGCGCTCGGGCAGGCTCGGGCGGCGCCCGGAGGTGAGGGCGGCGTACCGCTCGCACACCTCGTCGAAGACCTGGGCGGCGCTCCAGCCGTCGAGCAGGACGTGGTGGAACGTCCACACCAGGCGGACCCGGTCCGGTGCCAGCCGGATCAGGGTCAGCCGCATCAGGGGCGCGGCGCCCAGGTCGACGCCGGTGTCCCGGTCCTCGGCGAGCAGCCGGTCCAGCTCGCGCTCACGGCGCTCGGCGGGCCACCGCGACCAGTCGTGCCGGGTGACGGGCACGGTGGCGTGGTGCCGGACGACCTGGAGCGGGCGCGGGGTCTCCTGCCAGACCAGGCGGGTGCGCAGCACCGGGTTGGCGTCGGCGGTGTGCTGCCAGGCCGTGGCGAGCGCCTGCGGGTCGGTGACGCCGGACAGCACGAGCTGCACCTGGTTGACGTAGGTGCGCGCGGTCGGGTCCAGCAGGCTGTGGAAGAGCATGCCGGCCTGCATCGGGGTCAGCGGGTAGATGTCGGCGACGTCCCGGCCGTTCCCGGCGATCCGGTCCACGGCGGTCTGGTCCAGCCCGGCCAGCGGGAAGTCGGACGGGGTGCGGCCGCCGGCGTCCGGGCGGGCGCAGTGCGCGACGATCTCGCCGAGCGCGCGCAGCATGCCCTCGGCGAGCGCGGTGACGGTCTCCTCGCGGTGCCGTCCGGCGCTGTAGTGCCAGGTGATCTCCAGCCGGTCGTCCTCGACACGGGCCACGACGTCCAGCAGGTGCGGCCGTTCGGCGTCCGGGGCGTCGGCGCCGCCCAGTCCGCCGGGCACCGCCTTGACCAGGGTGGCGTCGGGGGCGGACCAGTCGAAGCGGCCCAGGTAGTTGAAGCTGATGCCGGGTTCGGGTGTGCCGGTGAGCCGGGGGTGGCGGGCGAGGTGGCGCAGCACGCCGTAGCCGAGGCCCCGGTCGGGTACGGCCCGTAGCTGCTCCTTGACCGACTTCAGGGCGGTGCCCCAGTCGCCGGCCGGGACGGAGAGGGCGACGGGGTACAGGGAGGTGAACCAGCCGACCGTGCGGGACAGGTCGACGTCCTCGAAGAGCCGGTCCTCGCGGCCGTGTCCCTCCAGGCCGACGGCGACGGTGTCGCGTCCGGTCCAGTCGGCGAGGGCCCGGCCCAGCGCGGTGAGCAGCACGTCGTCGACGCGGGTGCGGTAGACGCCGGGGACCCGGCGCAGCAGGCCGGCGGTGCGGTCGCGGTCCAGCCGGACGGTCACCTCGCGCAGGTCGGCGGTGGTGTTGCCGCCGGTGCCGTCCACGGGCAGCGGGTCGGCGCAGGCCCGGGCGGCCCGCTCCCAGTGGGCGAGCTGTCCGGTGAAGCGGTCGTGGTCGCGCAGCCGGCCGGCCCACTCCCGTACGGAGGTGGTGCGGGCGGGCAGCCGTACGGGCTCGCCGGCCGCGGCCTGCCGGTAGGCGGTCTCCAGGTCCTCCAGCAGGATGCGCCAGGAGACGCCGTCGACCACCAGGTGGTGGGCGACGAGCAGCAGCCGGGCGGGCCCCTGGCCGTCGGCGGTGAACAGGCGGGCGGTGAACAGCGGCCCGGTGTCCAGGTCCAGTCCGGTGTGGGCGGCCGCCGTGACGGGTTCCTCGGCCGACCGGTCGTGGACCTGGAGCAGTTCTGGGACGGAGCCGTCGGCGGCGGCGATGTCCTGGCGCCGGGTGCCGTCGCCGGCGCCGCCGCGTGGGAACCGGGCGCGCAGGGCGTCGTGGTGGGTCCACAGGGCGGCGAGGGCGCGGTGCAGGGCGTCCCGGTCGACGGGGCCGGCCGTCTCGACGACCACGGACTGGTTGAAGAACCCGGCGTGGGCCGGTTTGGGGTCCAGGAACCAGTGCTGGATCGGCAGGAGGTCCGCCGTCCCGTCGACCGGTCCGGTCCCGGCGACGGCGGGCGCCGCGGCGCCGCCGGCGGCGGCCAGCGCGGCCACCGTGGGGTGGCGGAACAGGTCGCGCGGGGTGAGGGCGAGTCCGGCGGCGCGGGCCCGGGAGACCACCTGGATGCTGAGGATGGAGTCGCCGCCCAGCATGAAGAAGTTGTCGTCCACGCCGACCCGTTCGACGCCGAGCAGGTCGGCCCAGATTCCGGCGAGGGCGCGCTCGGCCTCGGTGCGCGGCTCCCGGTGGGCCCGGTCGCCGCCGGCCGACCAGTCCGGCGCGGGCAGCCGGCGCCGGTCGACCTTGCCGTTGGCGGTCAGCGGCAGCGCGGGCACGGTGACGAACGCGGCGGGCAGCATGTAGTCGGGCAGGCCGGCCGCCAGGTGGGTGCGCAGCTCGGCGGCCGGAGGCAGCGCGGCGGCGGCCGGTACGAGGTGGGCGGCGAGCCGCTTGCGTCCGCCGTCCTCGTACAGGGAGACGACGGCCTCGGCGACGGCCGGGTGCGCGGTGAGCCGGGCCTCGATCTCGGCGGGTTCGACGCGGAAGCCGCGGATCTTGATCTGGTCGTCGGCGCGGCCGGTGAAGTGCAGTTCGCCGTCGGCGCTCCAGCGCACGATGTCCCCGGTGCGGTACATGCGGGTGCCGGGCGGGCCGTAGGGATCGGCGACGTAGCGCGCGGCGGTCGCGCCGGGCCGGCCCGCGTAGCCGCGGGCGAGACCCGCGCCCGCGATGTACAGCTCGCCGGGGATGCCAGGGGGCTGCGGCTGGAGCGCGGTGTCCAGGACGTACACGCGGGTGTTGTCCAGCGGGCGGCCGATGGGCAGGACGGCGGGCAGCGCGTCGCCGGACCGGAAGACGCGGCGGGTGGCGAAGGTGGTGGTCTCGGTGGGGCCGTAGCCGTCCACGACGGTCAGCCCGGGGCAGGCGTCCAGGACCCGGCGCACCACCGCGCCGGGCACGGCCTCGCCGCCCGTCCACACCTCGCGGGCGCCGCGCAGGCAGCCCGGGTCCTCCTGGGCGAGCAGCCGGAACAGGCCGGCGGTCAGCCACAGGCAGCTCACCCGCCGCTCGGTGACGGCGTGCCGGACCTGGGCGGCGTCCAGGTCGGTGGCCGGGGCGAGGACGGCCGTGCCGCCGCGCAGCAGGGGCACCCACACCTCGTAGGTGGCGGCGTCGAAGGCGTGCGGCGAGTGCACGAGGACCCGGTCGTGCCCGGCGAAGGCCCGGTCCCGGGCGAGCGCGGCGACGTCCCGCTGGCGCACCGCGACGCCCTTCGGCGTGCCGGTGGAGCCCGAGGTGAACATCAGGTACTGGACGTTGTCGGGGTGGACGGCGACGGCCGGACCGGACGGGCCGTCGGCGAGCGGGGCGCCGGGAGCGGCGCCGGACGCGTCGTCGGCCCGCACCACACCGTCGCCGGGCAGCGCCTGCCGGGCCGTCTCCTCCCAGCCGGCGTCGGTGAGCAGCAGGCCGGCGCCGGCCTCGGCCAGGGTCCGGCGCAGCCGCTCGGCCGGTGCCCTGCCGTCCAGCGGCACGTACACGCCGCCGGTGCGGACCAGGGCCAGCTGGGTGACGATCAGCTCCACGGACCGGTCCATCAGCACGCCGACCGCGCGTTCCGGCCGTACGCCGAGTCCGGTCAGCCGGTCCGCCAGGCGGGCGGCGCGGGCGTCGAGTTCGCGGTAGGTGAGGTGCCGGTCCCCGGTCTCCAGGGCCACGGCGTCGGGCGTACGGCGCACCTGCGCGGCGAACAGGCCGGCGACGGTGGCCTCGGGCAGGTCGGTGGCGGTGTCGTTCCAGTCGCCGAGCACCTGGGCGCGGCGGTCCGGGGCGAGCAGCGGCAGCCGGGCGGGCGGGCGCCCGGCGCCGGCGGGCAGGTGGGTGAGCAGGACGGTCAGGTACTCGGCCAGGCGTTCGGCGGTGCCGGTGTCGAACAGCTCGGGGTCGTAGCCGAGCCGCAGGCCCAGCTCGGCGCCCGGGTAAGCGGTCAGGCTCAGCGGGTAGTTGGTGGTCTCGACGCCCTCCAGACCGGTCAGCCGCAGTCCGTGGGCGGCGGCGAGGTCGTCGTCCACCGGGTAGTTCTCGAAGACCACGATGCTGTCGAACAGGCCGACGCGCTCGGGGAGTGCGGTGAAGGTCCGGATGCGGGTGAGCGGCAGGTGGTCGAAGCGCCGGTCCTCGCTCTGGTCCTGCTGGAGCGCGCGCAGCCAGTCGAGCAGGGTGCCGTGGCCGGGGACGGCGACCCGGGTGGGCAGGGTGGTGATGAACAGGCCGGTCATGGCGTCGGCGCCGGGCAGCTCGGGCGGCCGGCCGGACACGGTGGTGCCGAACACCACCTCGTCGCGGCCCGCCTGCCGGGCCAGCAGCAGCGCCCAGGCGCCCTGCACCAGGGTGTTCAGGGTGAGCCCGGAGGTCCGGGCCAGTTCCTGGAGCGCCCGGGTGGCGGCCGCGGGCAGGGCGCGGCGGACCGCGTGCGTGGACTCGGCGCGGTGGGCCTCGCGCGGCTCGCGGTCGTACGGCAGCGGGGTGGCCTCGGTCAGGCCGGACAGCCTCTGGTGCCAGTGCCGTTCGGCCGCTTCCGGGTCGCGCCGGCGCAGCCAGGCCACGTAGTCGCGGTGGGGCGGGCGGTGCGGCAGGGTTCCGGTCCCGGCGTGCTCGGCGAAGACGTCGGAGAGGACCTGGAACATGCTCCAGCCGTCCAGCAGCAGATGGTGGAAGGACCACACCACCCGCACCGAGGTCTCGGACAGGCGGGCCAGGCACAGCCGTTGGAGCGGGGCCCGGCCGAGGTCGATGCCCTCGGCGCGGTCCCGGACGAGCAGGTCGGCCAGCCGGGCGCGGCGCTCGTCCCCGGTCAGGTCGCGCCAGTCCAGGCGGGTGACGGGCACGGCGACGTGGCGTGGCACCACGAGCAGCGGTTCGGGCACGTCCTGCCAGACGACCCGGCCGCGCAGCGCCTCGGTGCGGTCGGTCACCCGCTGCCAGGCGGCGGCGAGGGCCCCGGGGTCGGGCACGCCGTCGAGGACGAAGGTCAGTTGCTGGACGTAGACCCCGCGGTCGTCCTGGGACAGGCCGTGGAAGAGCATGCCCGTCTGGGTGGGCGTGAGCGGGTAGACGTCGGCCACCGCCGCCGGGTCCGTGCCGGTGATCCGGTCCACGGCGGCCTGGTCCAGCCGGGCCAGCGGGAAGTCGGACGGGGTGCGGCCGGCGGTGCCGGGCCGGGCCGCGTACCGGGCCAGGTCGGCGAGCGCGTCGGCGAACCGCCCGGCGAGATCCGCGACCGTCTGCTCGCGGTCCGGTCCGTCCGCGTAGAACCAGGTGAACTCCAGGCGGTCGCCGGCGAGTCGCCCGACGACCTCCAGGGCGTGCGGGCGCCCGGCCGCCGGGTCGGCGTCCAGCTCCAGCGGGCGTACGGTGCCCCGGTACAGGCCGTCCGGGTCCGCTGGCAGCTCCATCCGGCCCAGGTAGTTGAAGCTGATCCGCGCCTCGGGGGCGGGCGGTGCCGCGCCGGGGCCGGCCAGCCGGCGCAGCGCGTCGTGGCCCAGGCCGTGCCGGGGTACGGCGCGCAGTTGCTCCTTGACCCGCTTCAGCACGGTGTCCCAGCCGGCGTCCTCGGGGACGGCGAGCGCGACGGGGTAGCGGGTGGTGAACCAGCCGACCGTGCGGCTGATGTCGAGTTCGGGGAAGAGTTCCTCGCGGCCGTGGCCCTCGACGTCGACCACCACCCGCTCCCGGCCGGTCCAGCCGCACAGTGCCCGGCCGAGGGCGCCGAGCAGCACGTCGTTGGCCTGGGTGCGGTAGGTGTCGGGCAGGGTGCGCAGCAGCGCCGAGGTGTCCTCGGGGCTCAGGCGCACGGTGACGGCGCGCTGGTCGGCGTAGGTGCCGGCGCCGCCGGCCAGGGCGGCGGGGAGGTCGGGTTCGGCGGCGGGGACCGCCTCGGCCCAGTACGCCCGCTCGTCGTCGAAGCCGCCGTCCGCGGCGTGGGCGGTCAGCCGGCGGGCCCACTGGCGCAGCGGCGAGGACTTGGCGGGCAGCGCGGCGGCGCCGTCGCGGCCGGCGCGGCGGGCCCGGTAGGCGCGGTCCAGGTCCTCCAGCAGCACCCGCCAGGAGACCCCGTCGACCACCAGGTGGTGGACGGCGAGGTGCAGCACGCGGGGCCCGTCGGCGCCGGTGTCGTGCAGGACGGCCCGCAGCAGCGGTCCGTGGGCGAGGTCGAAGGGGCCGAAGTGCGGGGTGTCCGTCTCCGGTCCGGTGTGGCGGGCCAAGGGGAGGCGGGGCGCCCGCTCGTCGACGGACCAGCCGGACGCGGGGTCCGCGCCGCCGGCGGTGAACCGGGAGCGCAGGGCGTCGTGGTGGGCGGCCAGGTCGTTCAGCGCCTCCTCCAGCGCCGCCGGGTCCAGGTCGTCGGGCAGCCGGAGGGACAGCGCCTGCGCGAAGTGGGCGGCGCGGTCGGCGGCGGAGTCGAACAGCCAGCGCTGGATGGGCGTCAGCGGTGCCGTGCCGGTGGCCGGTTCCGGGGCGGTCTCGCGCGGGCCGGACGCGGCGTCCGCGCAGCGGGCCAGGGCGGCGATCGTCTGGTGCCGGTAGACGTCCCGGGAGGTCAGCGGCAGGCCCTCCTGGCGGGCGCGGGCCACCACCTGGATGCTGAGGATGGAGTCGCCGCCGAGTTCGAAGAAGTTGTCGTCGACGCCGATCCGCTCCGTCCGCAGCACCTCGGCCCAGACCGCGGCGAGGGCGCGCTCGGTGGGCGTGCGGGGCGCGACGTGCCGTACCGCGCGGACGGCGGGGCCGGGGTCGGGGAGCCGGCCGCGGTCCACCTTGCCGTTCGGGTTGAGCGGCAGGGCGTCCAGGACGACCACGGTCGAGGGGACCATGTAGTCGGGCAGGGTGCGGCCGAGTTCACGGCGTACGGCCTCGGGTTCGGTGCGCTGTCCGGCGGCCGGGACGACGTAGCCGACCAGGCGGCGGTGGCCCTCGCCGTCGTCGGTGACGGTGGCCGCCGCCTCGGTCACGTCGGCGCAGCCGCGCAGCGCCTCCTCCACCTCGCCCAGCTCGATGCGGAAGCCGCGCACCTTGACCTGCTGGTCGATCCGGCCGACGTACTCCAGCGCGCCGTCAAAGCGGCGGCGCACCAGGTCGCCGGTGCGGTACATGCGTTCGCCGGGCGCGCCGAACGGGTCGGCGACGAACCGGGTGGCGGTCAGTCCGGGGCGGTTGAGGTAGCCGCGGGCCAAACCGCCGCCGCCGAGGTACAGCTCGCCGGTGACGCCGACCGGCTGGGGGCGCAGCGAGGCGTCCAGGACGTAGGTCCGGGTGAGCGCCACCGGGTCGCCGATGGGCGGGGCCTGCTCGGGCAGCCGGTCCCCGGCGAACCAGGCGGTGGCGTACACGGTGGCCTCGGTGGGGCCGTAGATGTTGGCGATCCGGCAGCCGGGCAGGGCGGCGCGCAGTTCGTGCGGCGTCTGCGCGGGCAGGGCCTCGCCGGCCAGGACGACGGTGGACGCGGTCACGGGCGCGGTGCCGCCGGCGATCAGCCGGGAGACGACGGAGGGCACGCCGCTGAGCAGCCCGGCCCGGCGCGGACCGGCGCCGTCGGCGAGGGCCGGCAGGTCGGCGACCACCTCGACGGTGCCGCCGGCCAGCAGCGGGCAGAGCAGTTCGAAGACCGAGACGTCGAAGTTCAGGGAGGTCGCGGCGATCACATGGGCCAGTTCCCCGGCGTCGAACCGCTCCCCCGCCCAGCGGGCCAGCGCGGCGACCGTGCGGTGGGTGACCACGACGCCCTTGGGGCGGCCGGTGGAACCGGAGGTGTAGATGACGTACGCCGGGTGGTCCGGCAGCAGCGGCCGGAGCCGGTCGGCGTCGGCCGGCGGCGTGTCGGCGAACTCCGGTCCGGCGCAGTCCTCCAGGAACAGCGGGTCGCAGTCCGCGGGCAGCGCGGCGGCGGTCTCCCGGGTGGCGAGCACCAGGGCGGGCCGGGCGTCGTCGAGCATGAGACGGACCCGCTCGGCGGGGTACGCCGGGTCGACGGGCAGATAGCCGGCGCCCGAGCCGAGCACCGCCCACAGCACGGGCACGAGGTCGGCGGTGCGCGGCAGGCAGAGCGCGACCAGCGTCTCCGGGCCCGCGCCGCGCGCGACGAGCAGCCGGGCCAGCCGGGCCGCGCGGCGGGCGACCTCGGCGTAGTCCAGCCGGTCCGGGCCGCAGATCACGGCCGTACGGTCCGGGGTGCGGGCCGCCTGGGCGTGGAACAGCCCGGGCAGCGTGTCCCGGCCGGACTCCCGGGAGCGGCGGGCGGGCGGGTTCCAGCGGTCCACCAGGGTGTGCCGCTCCTCGGCGGAGAGCATGGGCAGCTCGGCGAGGGTGCGGCCGGGGCCGTCCGCCATGCCTTCCAGCAGGCGGTGCAGATGGGCGGTGAGCCGGGCCACGGTGGCCGTCTCGAACAGGTCCGTGCTGAACTCGGCGGTCAGCACGCAGCCGCCGTCCGTGTCCGGGGTGAACTCCAGGACCAGGTCGAACCGGGCGGCCGGGCGGGGCAGCGGGTGCTCGGTCAGGCGCAGGCCGCCGGCGCGCGGCGGCACGGGCAGGGCGGTCTGCTGGACGACGAGGGCCTGGACGAGCGGGGTGCGGCTGGGGTCGCGGGGCGGGGCCAGCTCCTCCACCACGCGGTCGAACGGGACCCCGTCGTGTGCGAAGGCGTCCAGCACCGTGGTCCGCATGCTCTCCACGAACCGGTCCACGGTGGCCCGTTCGTCCACCTCGCCGCGCAGCACCACCGTGTTGGCGAAGAACCCGGGCACCTCTTCCAGGTCCCGCCGGCCGCGTCCGGTGGTGACGGTGCCGAACGCGACGTCCCGCTGTCCCGAGTAGCGGGAGAACAGCAGCGCGGCGGCGCCCGCGAACAGGGTGAACACCGTGGTGCCGCGGCCGGTGGCCAACTGCCGCAGCCGGTCGACCAGATGGGCGGGCAGCACGTGCCGGTGGGCGGCGCCGGCGGTGCCCCGCACGGCGGGACGCGGCCGGTCCGTGGGCAGCTCCAGGTGCTGGAGGTCCGCCAGGTGCCGTCTCCAGTAGGCGAGGTCGGCGCGGTCCGCGTCACCGGCCCGCTGCCGCCGCTCCCACACCGCGAAGTCCGGGTACTGCACGGCCGGCTGGGCGAGGTCCGCGGGTTCGCCGGTGGTCTCCGCGTGGTAGAGGGCGGCGAGTTCGCGGGTGAGGATGCCCACCGACCAGCCGTCGGTGACGATGTGGTGCTGGGCCAGCAGCAGTACGTGCTCCTCGGCGCCCAGCCGGATCAGCAGGGCCCGGGTGAGCGGGCCGGCCGCCAGGTCGAAGGAGTGGTTCAGCTCCTCGGCGAGCAGCGCCTCGACGGCCGCTTCCGGGTCGGGCGCGCCGGTGCGGTCGGCCGTCCGCAGCGGCAGACCGGCGTCCGGTACGACGCGCTGGGCGCCCTGGCCGTCGACGGTGGTGAAGAGGGTGCGCAGGGAGGCGTGGCGGGCCGCGAGGCGGTCCAGGGACCGGCGCAGCGCGTCCGGGTCCAGCGCGCCGCGCAGCCGCAGGGCCACTCCGGTGTTGTACTCGGTGCCGCCCGGGGTGAGTTCGTCCAGGTACCACAGCCGTCGCTGCGCGCTGGACAGCGGCAGCGTGTCCCCGGCCGGGGCCGGCGGGATCGGTTCCGGCGGCGCGGCGGCCGAGGGGTCGGCGAGCAGCGGGGCCAGCGCGGCGATCGTCCGCGCGGTGAAGACGTCCCGCACGCTCAGCCGGACCCCCAGCTCCTCCCGGACCCGGGCCAGGACCCGGGCGGCGAGGATCGACTCTCCGCCCAGGTCGAAGAAGTCGTCGGTCACCCCGACCGCGTCGACGCCCAGGACCTGCGCCCAGATCACGGCGAGCCCCCGCTCCTGGTCCGTCCGGGGCGCCACCCGCCCGGCGGCGACCGTGCGCTCCGGTGCCGGCAGCGCCCGCCGGTCGATCTTGTGCTGCGGGGTGAGCGGCATCCGCTCCAGCACCACGACGGCCGCCGGCACCATGTGGCCGGGCAGCACGGCGGCCACGGCGGCCCGCAGGGCGACGGGGTCCGGGGCGGCCGGGGAGTGTCGGGGGCCCGGGGTCGCCGAGACGGCCTCCGCGGCCGGGGTGGTCCCTGCGGCCGAGGCGGTCCCGGCCGCCGGCGCGGACTCCGTGGCCGGGGTGACGTAGGCGACGAGGCGTTGGTGGCCCGGTTCGTCCTCGCGTACGACGACCACCGCCTCGCCGACTCTGCCGGCGCCGACCCGGCGCAGGGCCGCCTCGATCTCGCCCGGCTCGATCCGGAAGCCGCGGATCTTCACCTGCCGGTCCAGCCGGCCCAGGAACTCCAGTTCTCCCCCGGCGGTCCACCGCACCCGGTCCCCGGTGCGGTACAGGCGCGCGCCGGGGGTACCGAACGGATCGGCCACGAAGCGCGCAGCGGTCAGCCCCGGTCGGCCCAGGTAACCGCGGGCCACCGCGTCGCCGCCGACGAACAGTTCGCCGTCCGCGCCGGGCGGCACGGGCCGCATCGCGGCGTCGAGGACGTACACCCGGGTGTGCGGCAGCGCGCCGCCGATCGTCGGCGTGCCCTGCCCCGCGGTGAGCGGCCCGGTCCAGGTCGCCACGATGGTGGCCTCGGTCGGGCCGTAGGAGTTGATCATGCGGCGGCCGGGTGCCCAGCGGTCCACGAGCCCGGCGGGGCAGGCCTCCGCGCCCACGATCAGCGTGCGCAGCTCGCGCGCGGTGCCCTGCGCGGGATCGGGCAGGGTGGCCAGCGCGGCCGGCGGGATCAGGGCGTGGGTGATGCGGTGCTCGTCCAGGACGGCGGCGAGTTCGTCGCCCAGCCAGGGCCCGTGCGGCGGTACGACGAGCGTGGCGCCGGACAGCACGGACGAGCACAGCTCCAGGACGGAGGCGTCGAAGCTGGGCGAGGAGAACTGGAGCACCCGGTCGCCGGGTCCCACCGCGTACCGTTCGGCGGCGGCCGAGGTGAAGCCGCCGATGCCGCGGTGGGTGACGGTCACGCCCTTGGGCGTGCCGGTGGAGCCCGAGGTGTAGATGACGTAGGCCGCGTGATCGGCGTCGGCGGCGGCCGGCCGTCTCGCACCGTCACCGCTGTCGCCGCCGGCCGCGTCTTCGCCGTCGCCGTCCAGCAACTCCCGGACCAGGCGCGGGTCGTCGAGGGTGACGGCGGGCGCGGCGTCGGTGAGCATCATGGTCCGGCGCTCGGCGGGGTAGGCGGGGTCCACGGGCAGGAAGGCGGCGCCGGCCCGGGCCACGGCCAGCTCCGCCGCGATCAGCTCCATGGAGCGCGGGAGCACCAGGGCCACCACCCGGTCGGGCCCGGCTCCGCGCCGTACCAGGTGCGCGGCCAGCCGGTCGGCACGGCCGGCCAGTTCACGGTAGGTCCAGGTCCGTCGGCCGTCGGTGAGGGCCGGCGCGTCCGGGGTGCGGGCCACCCAGGCGGTGAACAGCTCGCCGAGCGTCGGGTGCGCCGGGGGCGCGGCGCTCTCCGTGGCACCGGCCGCGGGGCCGGCCTGCGGCAGGGAGGACGCCGGAGCAGGCTTGTCGTGCAGGTCCGTCATGGGTGAAGTCCTTTGGAGAGCGGGACGATGCGACGCGCGGGCCGGCCGGCCGCGGCCCGCCACGAAGGCGGCGCGCCGGATCGGAGGTGGCACACCGGGTGTGCCCGGCGGTGGGACTGCTGCCGTGCGGTGAGCGGAGGGCGGCCGACCGGTCCCAGGGCCATGGCCTGGTGCCGGGCCGGTCTCGTACCGGGGTGGCCCGGTGCCGGGTGGCCTGGTGCCGAAGTGGCCCGGTGTCGGGGTGCTGTCTGCTGCCGGTGCCGTTCGCGGGCCGGGCGGCCGGCGGGACGCCTGCCGGTGACCTCGGCCAGCCGGGGCCGGTGCGGCGACCGGCACGCGGGACCCGGCACCCGGAACCGCCCGGCCCGGCGGCCGCCGGCCGGCGTGCGAAGGCCCGGTCACCGACCGGACCGGGGCCACCGGACCGGGGCGAACACGCCCGCCGCGCACCGGCACCCGGCACCTGGCACCCGGCACCGCCCAAGGCGGAGCGGCCCGGAACCGGACGGCCGGGAAAGCCCCCGTACCGGCGGCCCCTGCTCAGCCGTCGTCGGTACGGCGTGCCGTGCGCCCGGAGATCTGCACCCGGTCGATCCGGCCGGTGGCGGGATCGCGGTGGAACCGTCCGCCGGGTTCGAGGTATCCGGTGGCCGGATCGCGCAGATCGCAGGACAGGTCGGCGTAGCAGACCAGCGGGAGGGGCAGGTCGCCGTCCACGGACAGGGCCGGCGTGCCGTCCGGTCCGGGCGCGATCCGGTAGGCCGTGGTGCCGTTGCGGTAGGTGCCCACGCAGCCGGCCGGGGCGGCGACGGGCCGGCCGCGGTCCGCGCTCTCCACGGCGGCCGGCACCCGGACGCCGGTCAGCTCGGCCAGTTCCTCGGTGAGGTCGCGCCAGAGGGCGGTGGCGCCGCCGGCGTTGCCGGTGAAGGCGACGACCACGCCGCTCTCCGGGTCGACCCGCAGGTGGCAGGAGGTGCCCTGGGCGTTGCCGTCGTGGCCGCACCAGACCCGGCCGTCCCGCTGGTACAGGGCGAGCCCGGGGCCCCAGCCGTCGGCCAGCGTGCCGGGGCGGGCGGCGGGATCGGGCCGGCGCATCTCCTTGACGACGGCGGGCGGCAGCAGGTCGGAGCGGCCGGTCAGCGCGTGGCCGAACGCGGTCAGGTCCAGGGCGCTCGCCAGCAGCGCGCCGGCCGGTGCCTCCAGCGGCGCGAGGTTCTGCCGGGCCGGACGGGCCTGTCCGGTCGCGGTGTTGACGGCGTGTCCGGCGGCCACGGGACGCGCCGGCGAGGGCTCGCCGACGAACGCGGGCCGGATGCCGAGGGGTTCGAGGAGCAGCGCCCCGGCCGCCTCGGGCCACGGCATGCCGGTGACCGTCTCCACCAGCCGTCCGGCGGCGACGTAGCCGGCGTTGGAGTAGGAGAAGTCGGTCCCGGGCGCGAAGAGCAGGTCACGCTCGGTGCAGACGGCCGCGAGATAGCGGGCGGCGGTGGTCGTGGCGGCGGTGTCCGAGTCGGGGCCGGTGGGCAGTCCGCCGGTGTGCGTGAGCAGGTGACGAATCGTCACCTCGGGTATGCCGCTCAGTTCGGGGAGGTGGCCGGCGGCGGGTTCGTCCAGGTCCAGGTCGCCGTCGTCGGCCAGGAGCAGGACGAGCGCGGCGGTGAACGGCTTGGTGAGCGACCCCAGGGGGACCGCGGTGCCCGCGGCGCAGGGGGCGCCGGTTGTGACGTCGGCGGTGCCGGTGTGCACGGCGATCACGTCCGTGCCGGTGGCCAGGGCCAGTTGGGCGCCGGGGACCCGGTGGGTGCGGGCGAGGGCGTCGAGGCGGTCCTGCAGGTCCCGGTGTAACAGGGACGGCGGCCGGGATACGGCCGGAGCGGCGGGGATGGTGTACGGCATGAGCAGGGACTCCCGTTGGATGGGGCTCAGGTGCGGGTGTTCCGGTGCGGTCCGCGGACGAGCGGTGCGGGGACCGGCCGGAGGCGCTGCGGGCGCGGGGGGTTACGGTCTGCGGACCTCGACGGGCAGATGTCGTACGCCGACGATGACGGCCGGGTTCTGGTAGGCGATGTCCTCGTAGGAGGGGATCGCCACCATGCGGAATCGTTCATGCATCATGCGCAGGGCGATCCGGGCCTCCAGCCGGGCCAGCGGCGCGCCGAAACAGAAGTGGATGCCGTGCCCGAAGGTCAGATGGGGATTGGGGCTGCGGGTCACGTCGAGGAGGTCGGGCGCGGTGAAGCGGGCCGGATCCCGGTTGGCGGCGCCCAGGTGCGCCATCAGCAGGGAGTCCTCCGGGATGGCGTGGCCGCCGAGGACCACGGGCCGGGTGACCCGGCGGCCCAGTTCGGGGAAGGGCGGCAGCCAGCGCAGCACCTCCTCGACGGCGGCCGGGATGCGCGCGGGGTCGGCGCGCAGCGCGGCGTCCGTGCCGGGGTGCCGGTCGAAGGTGACGACGGCGTTGCCGAGCAGCGCGGTCGTGGTGATGTGCCCGGCGACCAGCAGCAGCGCCACGAAGCCGACCATCTCCTGGTCTTCGAGGCGGACGCCGTCCACCTCGGCGGCGATGAGCCTGCTGGTGAGGTCGTCGCCGGGGGCGGCCCGGCGGGCGCGGATGTACTCCAGCATGTAGGCGTTCATCTCGCGCACGGTGGGTGCGATGGCGTCGAGCGCCCGCTCCAGGTCGGCCATGTCGGGCGCCTCGCCGAGCTGGTCGCCGCCGAACAGGACGCTCGCCCACTCCTGGAAGAGCGGGTGTTCCTCGGCGGGGATGCCGAGGAGTTCGGCGATCACGATGATCGGCAGCGGATAGGCCAGCGTGTCGACCAGGTCGAACCGGTCGCGGTCGGCGACGGCGTCCAGCAGCCGGGCGCAGACGGCCTCGATCCGGGGGCCGAGCCCCTGGACGACCCGCGGGGTGAACGCCTGGCTCACCAGGGTGCGCAGGGTGCGGTGCCGCGGCGGGTCCATGCCGACGAAGTTGCCCTGGGTGAAGGTCTCGAAGTCGGACTGGGTGGGAGCGAGGGCGGAGAGCTCCGAGGAGTACGCCGCCGGGTCG
The DNA here is from genome assembly GCF_055566335.1 of Streptomyces sp. NPDC027672. Lineage (NCBI taxonomy): Bacteria > Bacillati > Actinomycetota > Actinomycetes > Kitasatosporales > Streptomycetaceae > Streptomyces > Streptomyces sp. NPDC027672. The sequence continues at coordinate 296,305 of NZ_JBVHSO010000002.1, forward strand.
CCGAGCACGGTGGAGACGGTCTCGTGGTCCAGCGCCTGCCAGACGCCCTGTCTCTCGTCGTAGCGCACCGGACCGGTCTCGCGTAAGCGCCGCCAGCGGTCGGGTAACTCCTCCAACAGGAGGTGTACGCCCGTTTCTTGGCTGCTGATCACCATGTCTCCTCGCTAACGGCTGGCGGGTGCGGGCACGAAGGGGTGCCCGCACGGGAGGTCGTGGACCGGGGCGGCCCGGACCGCGGGCGGTCCCGGGCACGGCTGTGCCTGTGCTGTTCCGGAAGATCGGACGGAGGGAGCGCGTGGCCCGCGCGGCCCTCCTCGTGCACGGCGGGCGGGTCAGCCGCCGTCGCCCGGACGCCGGAGCGCGCCGGACGTCCTCAACACACGCGGTACGGAACGCCGTACCCACGGTGCCGGACACCACGGCCGCGCGGCCGGCCGCGGCCCCGCGGCGAGCCCGGCCCTGTGACGCGCCAACCCGACATAACCCCATCCCCTCGGTGATACCTCCCGCGCGGCGAACGCACGGGACCCTCCCGGTTCCCGGACGGACGGCAGGGCCCCCAGCCCGGTCGTCCGAAACGAGGTGTGACAATACGCAGTCCTCGGGCGCGCCGCCTTGCGATTGGCACAATGCGCCCCTCAGGACACCTTCGTTTCGATGGAACTCGGCCACAGTCTTCACGGCGAGTCACGAGCAAGCAACCCCCAGGAGTTGAACGGAGAGTGCTGTGCCGGTGCTTTTGCGTCACCGTCCGGCTGATTCCGCTCCCTCCTGGCGCACGGGGGGAGCTCGACCGGAACAGTCGCCGACGCGTGTGCCCCGTCCTCCCGGACACAAACCGGCCGTGTACGAGAAAAGTCGCCGCCGAAGCGGCGTGCGGGCCGTCGTGGCGTCCTGGCCACTTCCGTGCGGTGCCGCCCGGAGCGCTGCGGCGGACCGGGCGGACCTTCCCTGAACTGGGGTGATGATCCGGCCATCGGACGGTCGGCAAACTGCACTCGAAAGAGTGAAGCGACACGCAGGGGGCCGCACCGGCGCGGCCACGACACGCCCGAGGCGTTCCCCGCGGAGCCGTCCCGATCCCCGCCCTGCCGGGCGTCCGAAAGCCGCCGACCGCCTTCCCTGTGTATGAATTCGGCCATCCTGGCGCGACCGGAGCGCACGCGTGACTTCGGAACACCACCCCCGCTCCTGCCGCACCGTCGCGCGCCCCGGCGCCGGGCGTGCCCGGGGCGAGCCGGAGCGGGCGCCGCCGGCCCCGCGCCGGGTACCGGGGCACGCGCCGTGGGCGCCCGCGCATGGATACGGCGGAACGGGGTATGCGGAGGCATCCGCCGCGCGCGGGCAGCGGTGAAGACCGGCGCGGACGGTGCGCGAAGACCCGCGCGGACGGTGGGCGGAAGACCCGCGCGGGCTCGCCGTGCGCCGGCCCGCGCGCCGGGGGAGTCTGGTGCCGGACGCGGCGCGCGGGCGCGGGAGGAGGTGGTCGGCGTGTCCGACAGACCGGGGCCGGAACCGGCGCCGGCGGCCGGCGTGACACCGGCCGCCCAGCCGGTGCTGTCGCTCGCGCTGGTCTCGATGATGCAGGAGGTGCGCGCCCACTCCGGTGCCGTGTACCTGCTCAAGGCCGGCGAGCCGGTCCTGGAGATGGCCGTGCACGCGGGCATGCCCCGGGCCTTCGCGGCGCCCTGGGAGCGGGTGGGACTGAACGCGCCGCTCCCGGTGGCGGACGCGGTGCGCGAGCGGCGCGTGGTGTGGGTCGCGGGCGAGGAGGAGATGGCCCGGCGCTATCCGCGGGTCGCCGTGGTGCTGCCGTACCCGTTCGCGCTGGCCGCCGTCCCCGTGGCGACCGAGCGGCAGGTGTACGGCGCGGTGTTCGTGACCTGGCCCGGCGGGCATCCGAAGGAGCTGTCCGGCGCGGAGCGCCACCATCTCTCGGCGGCCTGCGAACGGCTGGCCCTGCGGCTGGAGCGGTCCGCGCGGGAGGGCCGCCCGCCCGGCCGCGAGGACGACGTGCTGTCGGCGCCGGTCTCGGGCACGGCGGACACCCTGGGCTCGGTCGAGGCGGCCCGGCTGGTGTCCCGGCTGCCGTACGGACTGGTGTCGCTGGATCTGCACGGCCGGATCGGTTTCCTGAACGCGGCCGCCGCCGAGCTGCTCGGCCGGCCGGCCCGGGAGCTGCTGGACACGCCCTTGTGGGCGTCGGTGCCCTGGCTGAACGACCCGATGTACGAGGACCGTTACCGGGCGGCGCTGCTCAGCCAGCAGGCGACGTCGTTCGTGGCGCTGCGCCCGCCCGGGGACTGGCTGTCGTTCCGGCTGTACCCGAGCACGACCGGGCTGAGCGTACGGGTCAGCCGGGCCCGCGAGGTGGCCGAGATGGCGCGCGGCACCCCGCGCACGGACCCGGCCCCGACCCGGCTGGTGACGATCTCCCAGGTATTGAACCTGGCGGGCGCGCTGACCGAGGCGGTGGGCGTGCGCGACGTGGTGCAGTTGGTCTGGGAGGAGGTGGTCCCGGCCGTCGGCGGCCAGGCGGTGGTGATCCTCGGCTCGCAGGGCGGACGGCTGCATGTGCTCGGGCACCGCGGTTACGGGGACCCGCACATCGTGGAGCGGTTCGACGGGCTGCCGCTGGCCGAGCGGACCCCGGGCACCCAGGCGCTCAGCACCGGTGTGCCGGCGTTCTTCGACTCCCAGGACCACCTGGAGCGGGTGTATCCGAACCGGCACGAGACGCCGGACGGCTTCGCGGCCTGGGCGTATCTGCCGCTGATCGCGTCCGGCCGGCCGGTCGGCACCTGTGTGCTGGCGTACGCCGAGCCGCACCCGTTCCCGGCCGCCGAGCGTGCGGTGCTGACCTCGCTCGGCGGGCTGATCGCGCAGGCGCTGGACCGGGCCCGGCTGTACGACACGAAGCACCGGCTGGCGCACGGCCTCCAGCAGGCGCTGCTGCCGCGCTCGCTGGCCGCGCTGCCCGGCATCGAGGCGGCGGCCCGCTATCTGCCCGCCACCGACGGCATGGAGATCGGCGGCGACTTCTACGACCTGGTGCCGACCCGGCCGCAGGCGGCGGCGGTGATCGGCGATGTGCAGGGCCACAACGTGACCGCGGCGGGGCTGATGGGCCAGATCCGCACCGGTGTCCGGGCCTACACCATGGTGGGACAGGCGCCGCACGAGGTGATCGGCAGCACCAACCGGCTGCTGATCGACCTCGACGCCGAGCTGTTCGCCAGTTGTCTGTATCTGCGGCTGGACCCGGTGCGCGGGCGGGCCGTCATGGCGCGGGCGGGCCATCCGCCGCCGCTGCTGCGCCGGCCGGACGGGCGGGTGCGGGTGCTGGACCTGGCCGGGGGGCCGCTCCTCGGGATCGACGCGGCGGCCGTGTACCCGACGACGGAGGTGTCCCTGGCGCCCGGTTCGGTGCTCGCCCTGTACACCGACGGTCTGGTGGAGTCCCCGGGCGTCGACATCGAGGACGCGCTGGCGGACCTCGGCGCGCTGCTCGCGGAGGTCGGCGACCGGCCGCTGGAGGACCTGGCGGACGAGGTGGTGCGGCACAGCGCGGCGGCGCGGGAGCGGGCGGACGACGTGGCGGTGCTGCTGCTGCGGGCACGCGACGACGGCTGAGCGCCGTGGCGAAGACCCGGCCCTCCCGCCGGAGGGCCGGGCCCCACCCCGCCGACTGGAACCGAGGGGGGCCGGCGGGGGGTATAGGGAGGGGAACCGGCCGAACGGGTGCGCGTCCGGCTCCCACGGACAGCGACCACGACCGGACCGATCGGCCGGCACGGGACCGCTCGGTCGGTGACCGGGCCTCTCGGTCGGTGACCGGGCCGCACGGGCGACACCGATCCGCGACCCGATCGCTCGGCCGACGCCGCTCCGCGACCCGATCGCCCGGCCGAGACCGGGCCGCGACCGGGCCGTTCGGTCGGCACCGGCTCGCTCGGTCAGCGACCAGTCCATGCGATCGGCGCCGCTCCGCGTCCAGACCGCTCGGTCCGCGACCGGACCGCTCAGCGCGTGCCGCTCACCGGCGACGAGCCGTCGTCCGCCATCCCGGCCCCGGACCGGTCACCGGCCGGGTCGGAACCGCCCGGGTGGGCAGCCGACGGATCGGAACCGGAGGGGTCGGAGCCGGCCGGGTCGGACGGCTCGGCGCCTCCGCCGATCTGATCACCACCGGCCCCGGCCTCGTCACCGGCGCCCGCAGCCGCACCGTCACCCGCACCCGCACCGCCGTTGCCGTCACCGCCCCCTCCCCCGTCCCCGAGCGTCGCGCCCGTGGCCTGGAGTGCGGTGGTGACCGGCTGGAAGAAGGTCTCGCCGCCGTTCGTGCAGTCGCCGCTGCCGCCGGAGGTCAGGCCGAGGGCACTGCCGTCCTGGGTGAACAGGGAGCCGCCGCTGTCGCCGGGCTCGGCGCAGACGTCGGTCTGGATCAGGCCGGTGACGGTGTCGACGCCGTTCGGGTCCGTCTCGCTCTGGAAGTTGACGGTGGCGTCGAGTCCGGTGACCTGGCCGTCGTGCAGCCCGGTGGTGGAGCCCATCCGGAAGACGGTCTGGCCGACGGTGGCGTCCGCGGCCTGGTCGATCCGTACCGTCCGCCCGCCGCCCACGGCGACCTCGCTGGGCGCCTGGGTGCCGGCGTCGTCGTACTTGACGAGGGAGAAGTCGCCCTGGCCGGGGAAGGTGGCCTGGTCGACGGTGGCGAGGGGCCGCCCGGTCTGGGAGTCGGACCACTTCTCGGCGGCGACCCCGCAGTGACCGGCCGTCAGGAAGGCGGGGCTGCCGTCGGCGGCGGTGACGTTGAAGCCGAGGGAGCAGCGGACGCCACCGCCTTGCACCTGGGAGAAGATGGCGTCGCCGCCGGAGAGGTACGTCTTGAACGTGCCGGAGGACTTCTTCAGGGTGGCCATGCCGGGGCCGAGGCCGCGCACGCTGGTTTTCAGCCGGTCCCACCGCGCGCCGGTGACGGTGCTGTCGGCGGTGACGACGACCTTGTCGGTGCGCGGGTCGACGGCCCAGGAGGTGCCGGGGATGGTCGCCTCGGCCTTCAACGTCCGGGCGGCGGCCCGCAGTTCGGCGGTGCCGTGGTCCACCCGGCGGACGACCGCGCCCGCCTGCTGCGCCCGGACGACATCGCCATCGCTGCCGGCAAGGACGTTGACGACGAGTTGCCGCCTGCCGCTGTCGTAGTACGACCCGGCGAAGGCGTTGCCGAGGATCTTCCGCACCCGGGTGGCGAGGCCCGAGGCGTCCGCGGCCTTCAGGGTCTTCGCGGTGCCGGTGACGGCCGACGCCTGGTCCGCGCCCCGGGGGTCCTGGGACGCGTGGGCGTGGGGCAGCAGGAGCGCCGCCGCGCCGAGCGCCGCGACACCGCCCGCCGCTATCGCGGCCTTGCGCTTCGGCCTGCGCTGGTGACTCAACCTTCTCGACCTCCTGGGAACGGGGGCTGCCGCTCGCGGACAGTGCGTGGAGCGGGGTGGGTGTGCGGCGCCTGGATGGCCTTAGGTACGCGCCGGCCGCGCGGTGCGTTCAGTTCCGCTTCCGAACGGCGGTGCGGACGCGGGGAATCGGCCACGCAACGCGGACGCGGGACTCGGCCCGGAGCGCGGACGCGGCGAATCGGCCGCGCAGCGCGAACGCGGGGAATCAGCCACACCTCACGGACCCCGGACCGACGCGGACATCCCGGCCGAGGCGGTCCACTCGACCACACCGGTCAGACACATGCAGCAACCGACCGGTAACGCTCAGCTTCGGACATGAAGCGGAATACCCCCTTCAGGGAATCTGCACATCGATTACCCAGGCACCGCACGGGCGCCCGGCTATCTGCACATCCGCGCGTCCCGTGTGGCGCCATTGGCGAGGAGTGCCGGTTTCGCGTTCCGGCGGACCGGGCGCCGGGCGCGGCGATGCCGTGCGGCGTGTGAAGGAGTCGCCGACAAGCCGTGCGCAGCCCTGCACGGTTCACGCCCGTCACGAGCCAAGTGCGCAGGTGAGAGCGCTGGTTGAGTGGAAGCGCGCGCCGCGTGCGTGCTTTGATCCATCGCACCGCAGGGGTCGGCGGGCCGCCCGGAGAGGGTGGCCCGGTGCCCGCGGTCGCGGCCGTCCGTCTGTCCCCCAGAGGGGGCCGCTCCCCCCTTGTGAAATACCCATACGAAGGGAAGTTCCATCATGAACTCCACCCCCCAGGTCGAGACCGTCGAGATCTCGGACGCCGAGCTGGACAACGTCTCCGGCGGTCTGTCCGTGAACACCCTCAACAGCACCCTCGGCACCGTGAACGAGATCGCCCCGGGCGTGACCGGTCTGGTCAACACGGTCGTCGGCACCGTCGAGGGTGTCACCGGCCTGAACACCGCCCCGGTCACCGGCCTGGTCGCCGGTCTCTGACCGCACCCCGGTGTCACCGAAGTCCCGGAGCCGTCCCTCGGCTCCGGGACTCTCGGACGTGTTGAACCCCCTGCGTCTCTCCCCCAGGTGAGGGAAGTTCCGTGCAGTTCCGCCAACAGGCCCTCGCCAGACAGCAGTCGCCGGAGGAGCTGGACCTCCCGGTGCGGCTCGCCCGCCCGCAGGGCCGGCTCGCCCTCGGCGTCGCCGTCGTCGTCATGGCCGCCGCCTCCGTGTGGGCGGTGACCGGCTCGGTCGCCTCCACGGTGAGCGCACCCGCCATCCTCACCCACGGACAGGGCAGTTACCTGCTCCAGAGCCCGGTGGCCGGGCAGGTGACGGCCGTCCTCGCCCGGCAGGGCGAACGGCTGCCCGCCGGCGCCCCGGTCCTCAAGGTCCGTACGGGCGACGGCGAGACGGTCGTGCGGACCGTCGCCGCGGGCCAGGTGACCACGCTCGCCGCGACCATCGGCCAGATCATCCGGACCGGCACCGACGTGGCCGCGGTCGAGAAGACCGCGCACGCCTCCGACCCGCTGTACGCGACCGTGTACGTGCCCGCCGAGGAGGCCGCCGCCATCCCGGCGCACGCCCCGGTCGACCTGACCGTCTCCTCCGTGCCGGCGGAGCGCTACGGCGTCCTGCGCGGCGAGGTGAAGTCGGTGGACCGCGTCGCGCAGTCCGCGCAGTCGATCGCCGCGTTCCTCGGCGACGGCCAGCTCGGCCGGCAGTTCACCCGCGACGGCCGCCCGGTGGCCGTCCTGGTGGAACTGCGCACGTCGCCGTCCACGAAGAGCGGTTACCAGTGGTCGACCGCCGGCGGCCCGCCCTTCCGGCTCGGCTCCATGACCCTCGCCACCGGCTCCGTCCGGCTCGCCGACCAGCGTCCCGTCGATTGGCTGCTCCCGTGACCGTACAGACCGGCGACCCCCGGCCCGCCCGGGGCCGCAGACGCGCGGCCCCCGCCGGCCGGCCGGCCCCCGCCTCCCGCGCCGGCACGGTCCGCACGCCCACCGTGCTCCAGATGGAGGCCGTCGAGTGCGGCGCCGCCTCCCTCGCGATGGTCCTCGGCCACTACGGCCGGCACGTCCCGCTGGAGGAGCTGCGCATCGCCTGCGGTGTCTCCCGGGACGGCTCCCGCGCCTCCAACCTGCTGAAGGCGGCCCGCGGTTACGGCCTGACGGCCAAGGGCATGCAGATGGACCTGGCCGCGCTCGCCGAGGTGCGGGCCCCGGCCATCCTGTTCTGGGAGTTCAACCACTACGTCGTCTACGACGGCATGGGCCGCCGCTTCGGCCGGCGCGGGGTGTACGTCAACGACCCGGCCAAGGGCCGCCGTTTCGTGCCGATGGAGGAGTTCGACGGCAGCTTCACCGGGGTCGTGCTGGTGCTGGAGCCCGGCGCGGACTTCACCCGGGGCGGGCGCAGGCCCGGCGTGCTGGGCGCGCTGCCGGCCCGGCTGCGCGGCACCGCGGGCGCCCTGCCGGCGGCGGTGCTGGCCAGTCTGCTGCTGGTCGCGGTCGGCGCGGCCGTGCCCGCGCTCAGCCGCACCTACATCGACATGTTCCTCATCGGCGGACAGACCTCGCTGCTCGGCGTGCTGTTCACCTCGATGGCCGGCTGCGTGCTGCTCACGCTGGTGCTGACCTGGCTGCAGCAGGCCAACCTGCTGCACGGCCGGATCATCTCCTCCACCCTGTCCAGCGCCCGTTTCCTGCGCCATCTGCTGCGGCTGCCGGTGACGTTCTTCGCCCAGCGCTCCCCCGCCGACCTGGTCCAGCGGCTCCAGTCCAACGACCAGGTCGCCGAGACCCTGGCCCGCGATCTCGCGGCGGCCGGCGTGGACGCCGTCGTGGTCGTGCTGTACGCGGTGCTGCTCTACACCTACGACCCGCAGCTGACCTTCCTCGGCATCGCCGTGGCCCTGCTGAACGTGGTGGCCATGCGGCTCGTCGTACGGCTGCGCGCCACCCGCACGGCGAAGCTGCGGGCCGACACCGCCCGGCTCACCAACACCTCCTACACCGGCCTGCAGCTCATCGAGACGCTGAAGGCGACCGGCGGCGAGGACGGTTACTTCTGCAAGTGGGCCGGGCAGCACGCCGCCACCCTGGAGGAGCAGCAGCGGCTCGGCGTGCCCAGTGCCTGGCTGGGCGTGGTCGCGCCGGCGCTCGCCACCTTCAACAGCGCGCTCATCCTGTGGATCGGCGGGCTGCGCGCGGTGGAGGGGCAGATCTCGGTCGGTCTGCTGGTCGCGTTCCAGGCGCTGGTCACCCGGTTCACCGCGCCGCTGACCCGGCTCAACGGCGTGGCGGGCCGCATCCAGGACTTCGCGGCCGACGTGGCCCGGCTGAAGGACGTGGAGAACTTCCAGGCCGACCCGCTCTACGACCGCCCCGACGGCGCCGACTCGGTGCGCAGGCTGCGCGGGCACGTGGAGCTGGAGAACGTCACGTTCGGCTACAGCCCGCTGGACCGGCCGCTGCTGAGCGGCTTCGACCTGACCGTCGGCCCCGGGCAGCAGGTGGCGCTGGTCGGCGGTTCCGGCAGCGGCAAGTCCACGGTCTCCCGGCTCATCTCCGGTCTGTACACGCCGTGGGACGGGGTGATCCGCATCGACGGCCGCCGGCTGGAGGACATCCCGCGCGGGGCGCTCGCCGCCTCGGTCTCCTTCGTCGACCAGGACGTCTTCCTGTTCGAGGGCTCGGTACGCGACAACGTGGCGCTGTGGGACCCCTCGATCCCGGACGAGGCCGTGGTGGAGGCGCTGAAGGACGCGGCGCTGTACGACGTGGTGATGCGCCGGCCCGGCGGCGTGCACAGCGAGGTCGAGCAGGACGGCCGGAACTTCTCCGGCGGCCAGCGCCAGCGGCTGGAGATCGCGCGGGCGCTGGTGCGCCGGCCGAGCATCCTGGTGCTGGACGAGGTGACCAGCGCGCTGGACGCGGAGACCGAGCAGGTGGTGATGGACAACCTGCGCCGGCGTGGCTGCGCCTGTGTGGTGATCGCGCACCGGCTGAGCACGGTCCGCGACAGCGACGAGATCGTCGTCCTCCAGCACGGCACGGTCGTGGAGCGCGGGCGGCACGAGGAGCTGGTGGCACGCGGCGGCGCGTACGCGGCGCTGGTCAGGGAGCGGTGAGATGACGACCGTCGGTGAGGGCGACCTGGTGCTGGGCGCCCTGGGATCGCTGGGGACGCGGCTGGACTGCGCCGGGCTCGGCCGGCTGGACCTCGAAGGGCCGCAGGTGCTGTGGCTGGTGGCGGCCGGCGCGCTGGACCTGTTCGCGGTGGACGCCGCCCAGCAGGGCCACTGGCACCACCTGGGCCGGCTGGAGGCGGGCACGCTGCTGCTCGGCCCGGTCGCCGGGCCCCAGCACACCCTGGTGGCCCGGCCGGTCCGGGACTGCGTGGTGCACCGCGTCGCCCTGCGCGAGCTGTACCAGCCGGCCGGCACCCAGACGTGGTCGTACGACGAGTACGGCAACCCGCAGTACGTGCCGCCCGCCTCCAGCCCGCTGGAGTACGCGGTCGCGCTCGGCCTGGGCCGGGGCCTGTCCGTGCTGTTCCAGGCGCCGCAGGCGGAGGACCGCGGTGCCGCGCCCGCCGACGACGACGTGTTCTGGATGCAGGTCCCGCCGGGCAGCGTGCAGTACGGCTCGCTGTACGGCGCGGAGGCCGCCGCCGACCTGCTGATGGACCCGGCGCTGTGGCAGACCGTGGTGGACCAGCAGTACCGGCTGCTGACCACGCTGGACCGGTGGATCGAACAGTTGGAGGAGGCGCACGAGACCCGCGCGGCCGCCGGGATCAGGGCCGGTGAGGCGGTGCGCGCGCAGGCCGACCGGACCCTGCTGGCCGCGATCGGCAAGCGCTCGGCCCGCCGGCTGACGGCCGCCGACGCGGACGCCACGTACGCGGCCTGCCGCGTCGTCGCCGAGGCGGCCGGGATCACGCTCGCCGAGCCCGCGCGCGGCGGCAGTGAGAGCGAGCGGCTGGACCCGGTCGAGCGGATCGCGCTGGCCTCCCGGGTGCGCACCCGGGCCGTCCGCCTGGACGGGCGCTGGTGGCGGGAGAACACGGGCCCGCTGGTCGGCCACCGGGCGCTGTCCGGGGCGCCGGTGGCGCTGCTGTGGCGGCGCGGCGGCTATGTCGCCGTCCACCCGGGCACCGGCCGCCGGACCCCGGTGGACAAAGCGAACGCGGCGGAGTTCGAGCCGCGCGCGGTGATGTTCTACCGGCCGCTGCCCGACCGGCCGCTCACCCCGCTCGGGCTGCTGCGGTTCAGTCTGCGCGGCAGCCGCGCCGATCTGCTGAACCTGCTGCTCGCGGGTCTGGTGACGGTGGCGATCGGCGCGCTGGTGCCGATCGCGACCGGCAAGGTGCTCGGCGAGTACGTGCCGAAGGCGCAGGAGGGCCTGATCGCCCGGGTGTGCCTGGCGGTGATGATCGGCGGGGTGGTCGCGGCGGCGTTCACGCTGCTGGAGAACCTGTCGATCCTGCGGCTCGAGGGCCGGATCGAGGCGGCGCTGCAACCGGCCGTCTGGGACCGGCTGCTGCGGCTGCCCACCCGGTTCTTCACCCGGCGTTCGACCGGGGAGCTGGCCAGTGCGGCGATGGGGGTCAGCGCGATGCGCCGGCTGCTGGCGGGCGTCGGCCCGGTGGTCGCGCAGTCGGTGACCGTCGGCGCGATGAACCTGGGGCTGTTGCTGTACTACAGCGTGCCGCTGGCGTGCGCGGCGCTCGGGATGCTCCTCGTCGTCGCGGCGCTGTTCGGCGGGCTCGGGCTGTGGCAGGTGCGCTGGCAGCGGCGGCTGGTGGTGCTCGGCAACAAGCTGAACAACCAGGCGTTCCAGACGCTGCGCGGGCTGCCCAAGCTGCGGGTGGCGGCGGCCGAGAACTACGCCTACGCGGCCTGGGCGCGCCAGTTCGCGCGCAGCCGGGAACTCCAGCAGAAGGCCGGCCGCATCAAGAACCTGACCACGGTGCTGGGCGCGGTGTACCTGCCCGTGTGCACCCTGCTGATGTTCATGCTGCTGGCGGGCCCGGCCGAGGGCTCGATGTCGGCGGCGGACTTCCTCGCCTTCAACACCTCGGTGACCATGCTGCTGACCTCGGTCACCCAGCTCACCGGCGCGTTCGTGTCGGCGGTGGCGGCGCTGCCGCTGTTCGAGGAGATCAGGCCGGTGCTGCGGGCCACGCCCGAGGTCCGCGCCGCGAGCACCCGGCCCGGCCCGCTGTCGGGCGCCCTGGAGGCCCGCCGGCTGTCGTTCCGGTACGCCGACGACGGCCCGCTCGTCCTGGACGACGTGTCCTTCGCCGTACGGCCGGGCGAGTTCGTGGCGGTCGTCGGCCCGAGCGGCTGCGGCAAGTCCACGCTGCTGCGACTGCTCATCGGCTTCGACCGGCCGGTGTCCGGCAGCGTCCTGTACGACGGGCAGGACCTGGCGGCGCTCGACCAGTCCGCGGTGCGCCGCCAGTGCGGGGTGGTCCTCCAGCACGCGCAGCCGTTCAGCGGCTCGATCATGGACGTCATCTGCGGCGCCGAGCCGTACACCGCCGAGGAGGTGATGGCGGCGGCCGAGCTGGCGGGGCTCGCGGAGGACATCCAGCGGATGCCGATGGGGCTGCACACGATCGTCGCGGGCAACGGGGCGGTCTCCGGCGGCCAGCGGCAGCGGCTGATGATCGCCCAGGCCCTGATCCGGCGTCCGCGGATCCTCTTCTTCGACGAGGCGACCAGCGCCCTGGACAACGACACGCAGCGGGTCGTCATCGACAGCACCCGCAAGCTGAACGCCACGCGCGTGGTGATCGCCCACCGGCTGTCGACCGTCCTGGACGCCGACCGGGTGATCGTGATGGAGGACGGCAAGGTCGTCCAGCAGGGCCCCCCGGCCGAACTCCTCGCGGACACGACGGGCCGGCTGCACGAACTGGTGCGCCGGCAGCTCGCCTAGGACGTCTCGTCGGTGCCGTCCGTCCACTCCTGCGGGTGGTGGGAGGGCATCCAGTGGTGCTCGGTGAACCAGCGGCCGAACAGGGCACCGCCGTAGATGACGAACCCGACGCCGATCAGCCAGGACTCGACGACCAGGACGGTGCCGACGGCGCCGTAGCTCAGCGCGTTGGTGACGATGAGCGGGGTGAAGACGAGGTAGGAGAAGGCCCGCAGTCCGACCAGGCCGATGACCGTGGCCACCGCGCCCGGCAGCAGCGCGCGCCAGCGGATCTGCCCGCCGAGCAGGAAGCGCTGTCCCCACCAGAAGAACAGCACCCCGCTGACCGCCGACAGGGTGATGCGGTGAGCGCCGTGCAGGGTCGTCTTCGTCGCCACCTCCTGGTACAGGTACGCGGTCAGCACCACCAGCCAGGTGGCCTGCCGCCACACCCGGTGCCAGGGGCCGGCCGCCAGGCCCCAGATCCGTTCGTAGGCGTTCTGCACGCTGCCGCCGAAGGCCACCCCGAAGACGGCGAGCAGGACGGCGCTCCAGACGCTGGTGGTGCCGATGACCTTGCGGGGCGCGCTGATCACGTCGGTGACCACGTGCGCGGACCGGCCGGACAGCCCCATGCCGTCGGTGAGCCAGGAGGCGAAGCCGCCGCGCACCAGGGGGTCGGCGGCGGCGACGACGATCAGCAGCGGTGCCAGCGTCACCAGGGCCAGCGTGGCGAAGCCCATGGCGCGGTGCATGAGCTCCAGCTCCCGCCCGTGCTCGAACAGGGCCCGGATCCGCAGCCACTGCCACGCGCGGTGCAGGCCGCGCCGCAACCACCTCACGGCTCCTCCCGTGCTCGCCGCCCCACACCCTCCGTCGTACCGGTTCCTCCAGCGTGGCACGCGGCGGGCGGCGCGCAGCCGCAGGGCGGGCACCGGGGCGCCCGCGTGCCGCGCACGGGCGGCCGGCCGGGTGACCCGGCCGGCCGAGGCGCCGTTTGGGCGGCGCGCCGGCGGAGAAACGTCCATGCGTGCGCAGCAGCGACCCTCGGACGCCGGACGGCCCGCGGCGGATCCTGATCGTGAGCGCGGGCATGGGGGCCGGGCACGACGCCGTGGCCGCCGAACTCGCGCGGCGGGCCGTGGCCCGGGGACACGAGGCCGAGGTGGCCGACGTGCTCCGGCTGCTGCCGTACGGCCTGGGCACGGGCCTGCGCCGCGGCTACCAGGCGTCGGTGCGGCACCTGCCGTGGCTGTACGCCGGGGTCTACGGCGCGTTCCTGCGCGAGGGGCGCGGTCCGCGGCCCAGCGGGGTGCCGCTGGCCCGGCTCGCCGGGGACCGGCTGACGGAGCTGGTGGACCGGCTGGACGCCGACGTGGTGGTGTCCGTCTTCCACCTGGCCGCCCAGTTGACCGGGGATCTGCGGGCGCACGGCGGGCTGCGGGTGCCGAGCGCGGTGTTCCTGCTGGACTTCGCGGTGCACCGGCAGTGGCTGCACCCGGGCAACGACCGGTACCTGTGCCTGACGGAGCCGGCGGCGCGGCGGGTGCGCGCGGCGCTCGCCGTGCCCGCGGTCACGACCGGGCCGGTGGTTCCGCCCGCCTTCCGCGGGCCGGCCCCGACAGCGGCGCGATGGCGGGAGCGGTTCGCCGCGCGGGCGCCCGGCCGGCCCGCGGTGCTGCTGTCCGCCGGTGCCTGGGGCGCGGCGGCGCGGCCGGCCGCCACCGCCCGGCTGCTGGCGGCGGCCGGCTGGCTGCCGGTGGTGCTGTGCGGCCGCAACGAGCGGCTGCGCGCCCGGGTGTCCCGGGAACCGGCCGCGCTGGCCCTGGGCTGGGTCGACGACATGCCCGGTCTGCTGGCCGCGGCGTACGCCCTGGTGGACAACGCGGCCGGGCAGACCGCCGTCCAGGCGCTCGCCGCGGGCCTGCCGGTGATCGGTCACCGCCCGCTGCCCGGCCATGGCGCGGACGGCGTGCGCCGGATGGCCGGCCTCGGTCTGTCCGCGCTCGCCCCGGACGGTCCCGCGCTGCTCGTCGCCCTGGAGGCGCTCGCGGCGGGCGGCCGGGAGCGCGCGGCCCGGGTGGCCCGGGGACACGCGCTGTTCCGGGCGGACCCGTTGGACCACCTGGCCCGCCCCTGACCCGGCGTACCACCCCGGCACCGGAGCGTGCGCCCCGGTGCCCTCAGCCGTGCGGCCGTTCACCGGGGGCGGGTGCGGCGGGCAATGCCGGGTCCAGGTGGTGTGCGCCGAGCGGGCCCACCGTCAGGCCGGCCGCGCGGCAGTCCCGGACGAGGGCCGGCAGCGCGCCGAGCGCGGCCCGCCAGCAGCCGGGCGCCCCACAGCGGTCGGAGTCGTGCAGCAGGACGGTGCCGCCGCCGCGCAGGTCGGCGGCGATCCGGGCCCGTACGGACGCCGGTGTGGCGGCGGCCGTCCAGTCCCGGCCCCACGCCGACCACAGCACGGTCCGCAGCCCGGCCCGCCGGGCGGCCCGCCAGCGGCCGGCGGTGAGGATGCCGTAGGGCGGGCGGTACCAGCGCGGGCGCCGCCCGGTGAGGTCGTGCACCACGCGGACGGCGCGGGCGACCTCCTCGGCGTCGCGGGCGGGCGCGGGCCGCCAGGGCCGGGTGTGCCGCCAGCCGTGCACGCCCAGCTCGTGCCCGCGCCGCACGGTCTCGCGGACCACGCCGGGATGGCGTACGGCGTGCTCGCCGAGCACGAAGAAGGTGGCCCGCACCCCGAGCGCGTCCAGCGCGTCCAGGAAGCGCGGGGTGGACTCCGGGTCGGGTCCGTCGTCGAAGGTGAGCGCGATGTGCCGGGGGTGGCCGGTGCCGGCGAACCCGGGGAAGAGCAGCGGCCGTACGCCCGGCAGCCAGGTGGCCGCCGGGACGATGTGGACCGCGGCGGCGGCCGGCAGCAGGGCGGCGGCCGTCCGCCAGGAGCGGCCGGACGGGACGGACATCGGTGACCTACCTCCTCGGTGCGCGCGGAACCGTGGTGGCCGAGCCGGCCGCCGCCGGGTCGCCGGCGTCCCACTCCCCGCCCACGGACGGGGCGTGGGCGAGGCCGATGCTGCCCGCGCCGATCAGGGCGACGCCGACCGCCTCCGGCAGCAGGTGCAGGCCCAGGTGGATCGTCTCGGCGAACAGCACCCAGCCGAGGACGACGCTGGCGAGCGCGTCGCCGAGGGTGAGGGTGGGCTGCGAGGCGGTCAGCGAACCGGCGGCGAGCGCGCCCTGCAACAGCAGGAAGGCGACGAGTCCGGCGGCCCCCGTGGCGTACAGCGACCAGTGCCCGAACATCGCCGCGGGTCCCTGCGCGAGCCGTCCCACGGCCTCCTTCAGCAGCGCCGCCGTGGTGGCGAAGGACACCGCCGAGGCCAGGCCGAGCAGCGCGGCCCGGGCGGCACCGCGGACCGGGCGGGCGGCGAGCACGAGCAGGACGACGGCGCCGAGCGCGCCGCCGCCGCCCAGCAGCCAGGCCGCCGGCGGCGCGGTGGGCCGCCCGGCGGTCGGCGCGGCCGCCAGCAGGAACAGCGACAGCCCGCCGGCGAGGGCCAGGAACGCCAGCCAGGTCCGGGCCTCGGGGCGGCGCCGGAAGACGACGCTGCCGACGGCCAGGGTGAACAGCAGCTCGGCGGCGAGCAGCGGCTGCACCAGGGACAGGCTGCCCGTGGCCAGCGCCCCGGCCTGGAGCAGGCTGGACAGCGCCAGCAGCCCGGCGCCCGCGAGCCAGGAGCGGCGGCGCAGCAGGTTCCCGAACCGGCGTACGGCGGATCCCGCCCCGCCGCCCCGGTCCGGCTCCTGTACGGCGGCCCGGCGCTGGAGGACCGAAGCGGCGGCGTTGGACAGGGCCGCGAGCAGGGCGAGCAGCACCGTGACCGCGGTCATGGCCCGCTCACCCGAAGCGGCCGGCGAGCCGCCGGTAGAGTCCGGGCGCGGCACCGCGCACCCGGGCGGGCAGGCGCAGCCAGGCGGGGACGTACACCTCGTCGCGGCCGTGGCGTACGGCGGCGCAGACCGCGTCCGCCACCCGTTCGGCGGGCACCGGCCGGGGCCAGGACCGCGCGTAGGGCAGGCCCCGCCGGTCGAAGAAGGGCGTGTCGACCACGCCGGGGACGACGTGGCTGACGCCCACTCCGGTGCCGCGCAGTTCGTAGCGCAGGGAGTCGGCGAAGGTGCCGAGGGCGGCCTTCGCCGCGGAGTAGACGGCCTCGCCGCGCACGCCGACGCTGCCGGCGAGGGACCCGATGAGGACGACGCGTCCCGAACCGGCCGCGACCATGTGCGGCAGCAGGGCGCGCACCAGGCGCACGGTGGCCAGCAGGTCGACGGTCACGATCTCGTCGATCCGGGCGGCGGGCATGGCGGTGAAGTCCCCGGCCCAGCCGACGCCGGCGCCCGCCACCAGCAGGTCGAGCCGGCCGAGGTGGTCCAGGGCGAGGTCGGTGAGCAGGCGGTCGGCGCCGGGCCGGGCCAGGTCGGCGGGGAGCGCGAGGGCGCCGGCCTGCGCGGCCACCTGCTCCAGTCGGGTGATGTCGCGGCCGTTGAGGACCAGCCGCCAGTCGCCCTCGGCGGCCAGCCGGCGGGCCACCGCGGCGCCGATGCCCGAGGAGGCGCCCGTCACCAGGGCGGCGCCGCCCCGCCCGGCCCGGCCGGGGCCGCGGGGCCGTGCGGCGGTCTTCTCCAGGGCCGGGGCGGGGGCCGGGGCGGGCCGGGTGCCGTGGGACGGTCCTGCGGGTGACGGGGCTTGGGACATGGTGACGACCTCACTGCGACGGCGTGCGCGGGCTCGCTGACTGAGGGGTCGAACCCTCGCGGTGTATCCAGGGCGCCACACACTGAAACACCGCGCACGGCGAAGCCTCCGTCCCGCGGGCCCTCACCGGGTGCGGCGGAACGCTTGGGACGGCTTCGGCGGGTAACTCGCAGGAGAGATCACCACGACGGCGAAAGGAGACGCCATGCCGGGCGGGAACGGCCGTGACGACCATGAGGACCGGCCGGAGACGGCCGTGGAGGAGGTGCTCCGGGAGGTCGAGGAGGCCGGGAAGCGCGAGGACAAGCGCGACGAGGACGACCGGGGCAAGAAGTCCTCGGGCGAGGCCGGGGACGCCATCACGCCGAACACCGGGGCCCAGGAGCAGGCCGAGGGCGACGGGTGAGTCACCGCGCGGCCGGGCCGTCCGGTGACTTCGCGGGGGCGCGGCCGACGAGGAGTGCGCTCGCGCGGGCCGGGCACCCGGGTGCGTGCGCGGTCGGCCGGGCGTTGCTCTGCGTACCCGTGGGCGCGGCCGCCGGGCTTCCGGTGTGATCCGCGCCACCTTCGTGTGCGCTCGCGCACACGGTTGAAACCGGTTGTTTTTCGCCGCTCCCCGGGGAGGCCCCCCACGGGCCGACCCGGGGAGCGGCTGTGTGCCCGGGACGCGGGCGGCCCCACTCCGCCCGCCCGTCCCGGTGCGAGATCGCAGGTTCCCCGCTCCAGGGGGCCGCACTCCCCAGTTGCGGGCCTGATCCGGCGTCACGGGGACACCCTGCGATCCCGGTCTCTAGAACGCGAAGAGGCTGCCGCCGACGGCATCCCTCGCGCAGGTGTTGCCGAAGGTGCGCTCGTAGGAGACGCGCTGGCCCTGCCAGACGCCCTGGACGGTGACGACGACCGGGTCGTACACCTTGGTGCACATCACGCCGTCGACGGGCTTCAGGGCGTCGAGGTCGCCGCCCAGGCCGCGCAGTTCCGCACAGGCCTGGGCCGGGGCGGGATGGGTGCCGGAGGCCGTGGGCGCGCAGCTCAGGGTGACGGCGCGCTCCGGCGTGGCCGTGGCCGCGTCGTCGCCGTGGCCGGTGGTGAGCACCAGCGCCGAGGGGGCGTAGAGCGACGACGGGGCGGCGCCCGGTGCGGCGACGGCGGCCCCGGTCAGGGGTCCGCAGACGGCGGCGGCCGTGAGGCCGAGGGCCGCAGCCCAGCGCGCGGTGTTCCGCATTGTGTGCATCCTTCCGCTCGAACAGACGAGGTGCCGGCTCCAGCCCGGTCGGGGCGGTGGAGCGGCGTGCGCCACTCTGCCGAGTCCGCGGGCGAAACTCACATCGAACCCATGGGTTTCGGTAACCTTTCGTGTTGAATCAGTGGCGCGAAGTCACGGAATTCGAACGTCGGGTCCCCGCAACAGAGCGGTTCCCCCGGTACGGAAACGGCCGGATGGCCGAAAGTCGGCGGTTCGTTAATCGTCCTGAAACATTCCGACTCCGCCCCCTCCGCGTCCCTTCATGACTCCCTGTGTTCATGAAGTGATCACCAGGAGCCGGGCCGTCCGCCATCCCGGGACGGACCGGCCCGCGCCCCGCCCGCGCACCGGACCGGCACCCTCTCCCTCCTCGCCCGACGTACCGGTCGGTATCGTCGGGCGGGCACACGGCCGACGACTGCCGGGGAGGGACGGATGGGGCAGCACTGGGCGGACTTCCAGTACGAGATCTATCTGAACGGGATGACGGGGACGGTGCCCCGGCTGCCGACCGATCTGACCCGCCTGGAGGAGCTGGCCGAGCACCGGCTCGGTCCCGGTCCGGTGGGCTATGTCGCGGGCAGCGCGGGCGACGGCGGCACGGCCCGCGCCAACCGGGCGGCCCTGGCCCGGCGCCGGATCGTCCCCCGCATGCTGCGCGACGTGCGGGAACGGGACCTGACGACCGAGGTGTTCGGGCGGACGCTGCCCGCGCCCCTCGCCCTGGCGCCGGTCGGCGTGCTCTCCCTCATGCATCCGGACGCCGAGCCCGCCGCCGCCCGGGCCGCCGCCGCGCAGGGCGTGCCGTTCGTCCTGTCGTCGGCGTCGAGCACGCCGCTGGAGCGGGTGGCGGAGGCGATGGGGGACGCCGAGAGGTGGTTCCAGCTCTACTGGGGCAAGGACCGCGAGGTGACCCGCAGCTTCCTCGCCCGGGCGCGGAGGGCCGGCTACTCGGTGCTGGTGGTCACGCTGGACACGCCCCTGCTGGCGTGGCGGCCCCGCGATCTCGACCAGGCGTACCTGCCGTTCCTGCACGGGGTGGGCACCGCCAACTACTTCACCGATCCGGCGTTCCGGGCCGGTCTCGCCCGGCCGGTGGAGGAGGACCCGAAGGCGGCGGTGCTGCACTTCCTCGGCCTGTTCGGGGACGCCGGCCACACCTGGCCTGACCTGGCCTTCCTGCGCGAGCACTGGGACGGGCCGATCGTCCTCAAGGGCGTGCTGCACCCGGACGACGCCCGCCTCGCCGCGGACGCCGGGATGGACGGCGTGGTGGTCTCCAACCACGGCGGCCGGCAGGTGGCCGGCTCCGTCGCGGCCGCCGACGCGCTGCCCCGGGTCGTGGACGCGGCCGGCGACCGGCTGACGGTCCTGTTCGACAGCGGGGTGCGCACCGGCGACGACGTGTTCAAGGCCCTCGCCCTCGGCGCGCGGGCGGTCCTGCTGGGCCGGCCGTACGCCTACGGACTCGGTCTGGACGGCCAGGCGGGCGTGGCACACGTCATCCGCTGCCTGCTGGCGGAGTTCGACCTCACCCTGGCCCTGTCCGGCCACGCCGCCTTGGACACGGTGGACCGGACGGCACTGGAGCCGGACTAGGTCTCCCCGGGACACTCGCGGCCCTCGGCGCGCGCCCCGTGTGCGGCGGACGCGCGCACCGGCCGGCCGCGCACGCTTCCCGGGCGTGCGCGGCCGGTGGTGCAGTGGGCAGCGGCCCTCCCCGGAGGGCCCGGTCCCGGCCGGCGGCCCCGGCGGCCTCCCCCGCCGGCCGGGCCGGGCCGGCCGCGGGTCAGATCTGCCAGGAGCGCAGCCGGTCGGCGGCGCCGTAGACGTCGGTCTTGCCGGAGATCAGGTCGCGGGCCAGGTCGACGAGGGCGCCGTAGGGCGGGTCGATGCCGGCGTCGCTGACGAACATGTAGGCCACGGCGGTGGCACAGGCGAACCGGGCGTTGGCCGCGGGCAGCGGCTTGAGCACGGCCAGGGTGTGCAGCAGCGCGGCGGCCCGCCAGGCCGCGTCGGAGTCGACACCGAGCCGGGGCGGGTCCACCCGGTGCCGGGCGACGGCCGCGACCAGCGCGGAGAAGTCGTCCACGGCGGGCTGGTCGGGCAGGACCTCCTCGTGCCGCTGGAGCAGCCAGGGGACGTCGATGTGGATGACGGAGGGCATCGGTCAGGCGGCCCGGCCGCGCACGGGGCGCTCGTCGTCCGGGAAGGCCGCCGCGAACTCCTCGGCGTGGCCGGCGAAGAAGCGGCGGAACGCCTCCGCGCCCTCCTGGAGGGCCCGGTGCCGGGCGATGTCGGCGGCGGCGGCCTCACGCACCAGCGCCTTCATCGACGTCCCGCGCTCCTTGGCGATCTGGCGCAGGTCCTCGAGTTCCCGATCGCTGAACTCCACGTTGAGAGCTGGCATGCCTCCACGGTACCGCGCGGGTACTCGCGCGTAAATACGCGCAGGTGGGGCGGCACCCGTCGCGGTACCGGCCGGGGCGGTCCAGGGGGCAGGGCCGGTCGCGGACGAGCGGGTCGCGGCGATCCGCCGCGCCCGGCCGGCCGGGTGCCGCGGACCCGTTCCCGGCCGCTCCCGGCCGCTCCCGCCGGGTCCGGCCGGGCGGCCGGGCGGCCGGGCGGCCCGCCGGGGCCCGGCACCGGCGTCCGCGGAAGGTCGTGAAGCACTACGCTGGGACACGGGTGGTGCCATCTGTTCACTGTGAGTGTGCCCTTGGGAGCGGCGACGATGAGCCGGGTCTATCCGTTCGACGATGCGGCCACGGCCCGCGCTGTCATCGGCGACGACGGCACGCTGGTGGAGTGGAACGAGGGGGCCCGGCGCCTGCTCGGCCACCCGGCGGACACCGTCGTAGGCCGCCCCGCCGCCGGCCTGCTGGCCGCTGCCGCCCCCGCGCCGCCCGCCGGCCCCCGCTGGGCGGGCACGGTCGGCCTGCGCCACCTGGACGGCCGTACGGTCCCCGTGTGGCTGCTCGCCCACCACCTCCCGCCGCGCGACGGGCACCCGGGCCACTGGCTCGTGGTCACCCCGCTCCCCGGCGCCGAGCCGTCCGCCGCGCGCGACCCGCTCGCCGACGCGGGCCTGGACCAGTCGCCCTGCGCGATCTCCGTGTACGACGAACGGCTGCGGCTGCGCCGGATGAACGAGGCGATGGCCGCCGTCGTCGGACTGCCGCAGGAGCGGGTGCGGGGGCTGCGGATCGCCGAGATCGGCGGCAAACCGCAGAGCGAGGAACTGGAGCGGAACCTGCTCAGGGTGCTGACCTCGGGCCGGCCGCTGGACGTCGAGATCTTCCTGCGCACCGGCGGCGAGGACCGGGCCCACGCCTGGCTCGCCCGGATGGCGCCGGTCCGGGACGCCGAGGGCCGGGTGCGGGGCGTGTGCATGACCGCGCACGACGTCACCGACAACCAGCGGGCCCGGCAGCGGCTGCACCTGGTCAACGAGGCCAGCGTGCGCATCGGGACCACGCTCGACGTCACCCGGACCGCCCAGGAACTGGCGGACATGTGCGTGCCCGCGCTCGCCGACTTCGTCACCATCGACCTGCTCGACCCCCAGGAGTACGGCGGCGAGCCCCCGGCCCGGGTCACCGCGCCGGTACGGCTGCGCCGCGCCGCCCACCAGTCCGTGCTCGACGGCGTGCCGGAGGCGGTGATCGCCCCCGGGCAGACCGAGCGGTATCCGCGGTCCTCGCCGCAGGCGGACGCGCTGGCCCAGGGACGCACCCTGACCACCTCGGCGGCGGACGGCGCGGCGGACCCGCGGCCGGCCTGGCACGGAGGACGCGATGAGCGGGTGCGGCGGTACGGCATCCACTCCTCGATGTCGGTGCCGATCCAGGCACGCGGGCTGACCCTGGGCATCGCGGTGCTCACCCGGCACCGGCGCCCGGAGGCGTTCACCGCGGACGACGTGCTGCTGGCCGAGGAGATCACCGCGCGGGCCGCCGTCTGCATCGACAACGCCCGCCGCTACTCGCGCGAGCGGGAGACCGCGCTCGCGCTCCAGCGCAGTCTGCTGCCCCGCACCCTGCCGCGCACCGCCGCGCTGGAGGCGTGCTCGCGCTATCTGCCGGCCGCGCGCGCCGGGGTGGGCGGCGACTGGTTCGACGTGATCCCGCTGTCCGGGATGCGGGTCGCGATGGTCGTCGGGGACGTGGTCGGGCACGGCATCCAGGCCTCGGCCACCATGGGCCGGCTGCGCACCGCCGTCCGCACCCTGGCCGACATCGACCTGGCCCCGGACGAGCTGCTGACCCACCTCGACGACCTGGTGCTGCGGCTGTCGGACGAGTCCGGCGGCGCGGACGCCTCCGGTGCGGACGGCGGTCCCGGCGAGGTCGGCGCGACCTGCCTGTACGCCGTCTACGACCCGGTGTCCCGGCGCTGCACCCTGGCCCGCGCCGGGCATCCGCCGCCCGTGGTGCTGCGGCCGGGCGGCCCGCCGGAGGCGCTGGACGTGCCCGCCGGTCCGCCGCTGGGTCTGGGCGGGCTGCCCTTCGAGTCCACCGAGGTGGAACTGCCCGAGGGCACCGTCCTCGCGCTGTACACGGACGGGCTGGTGTGGGCCCGGGAGCGGGACCCGGAGACCAGCCGGGAGCTGCTGCACGAGACGCTGGCGGCGTACACGGACTCGCTGGACGAGACCTGTGACCGGGTGCTGCACACGCTGCTGCCGTCCGGCGGCGCCCCCGACGACGTGGCGCTGCTGCTCGCCCGCACCCACGGCCTGCCCGCCTCGCAGGTGGCGAGCTGGGACATCCCGGCCGACCCGGCACTGGTCGCGCCGGTCCGCAAGCAGGTGGTGGAACAACTGGCCGCGTGGTCGCTGAGCGAGGCGTCGTTCACGGCGGAGCTGGTGGTCAGCGAACTGGTCACCAACGCCATCCGGTACGGCTCCCATCCGATCCGGCTGCGGCTCATCCATGACGCCTCCACGCTGATCTGCGAGGTCTTCGACAGCAGCCACACCGCCCCGCACCTGCGCCGGGCCAAGGTCTTCGACGAGGGCGGCCGAGGTCTGCTGCTGGTCGCCCAGCTCACCCAGCGCTGGGGCAGCCGGCACACCGCGGAGGGCAAGACGATCTGGGCCGAGCTGCCGCTGTTCGAGGAGGACCACTGACGGGTCAGGACACCGTCAGCCAGGGCCGTATCCGCTTGCGGGCCTCGTGCAGCCGGGACTTGAGCGTGCCGAGCGGGATGCCGGCGCGCTCGGCGGCCTCGGCGTAGTCCAGTTGGCAGATGTCCCGGTAGACCAGCGGCGCGACGAGCTGCGGGCGCTCCCGCTCCAGGCGCTCCAGGGCCTCCAGCAGATCGACCCGGGAGCCGGCGATGACGCTGGTGGTGCGCGGGTCGACGGCGTGCGCCGGTTCGATCACGGCGGGCTGTTCGGCGGCCCGCCGCTTCAGTTCCCGGTACTTCTGCCGGCAGCAGTTGGCGACGACCGTGTACAGCCAGGTGCCGAAGCGGCTGCGGCCCTCGAACCCGGAGATGTGCCGGGCCACTTGGAGCAGCACGTCCTGGGCGGCCTCCTCGGCGTCCTCCCGGCAGGGCAGGAAGCGCCCGCAGCGGCGCACGGTCTCGGGCCGGATCTCGGCCAGCAGCCGGTCCAGGGCCGCGCCGTCACCTGCGGCGGCCCGCCGCGCGAGGTCCTCCACCGGCGCCTGGTCCTGCATGGGACGGCCCCCTCCGCGTCTGTCCCGGCCCAGGCATGATAGTCGTATGCGTCCCCTGGAGCGGATCGGCCGGTACCGTCTCGAACGGCCGCTCGGCAGCGGTGCCTTCGCCACGGTGTGGCTCGCCCACGATCCTGGACTCCAGGCGCCGGTGGCGGTGAAGGTCCTCGCCGAGAACTGGTCGCAGCGGCTCGACGTCAGGGAACGCTTCCTGGCCGAGGCCCGGTTGCTGCGCCAGGCCGGTTCCGGCCGGGTGGTGCAGGTCTACGACATCGGCGAACTCCCGGACGGCAGGCCGTACTTCGTGATGGAGTACGCCGGCTGCGGAACCCTCGCCGACCTGCTCGCGGAGGGTGTGCCGCCGGTGCCGGACGCGCTGGCGCTGACCGCCGAGGCCGCGCGCGGTGCCGCCGCGCTGCACGAGGCGGGCATCGTGCACCGCGACATCAAGCCGGCCAACGTGCTGCTGCACACCGCCCCGGACGGCGCCCGGCGGGTGCTGCTGGCCGACCTGGGCCTGGCCAAGAGCCTCGCGCAGGCGTCGGTGCTGACGCTGGCGGCGGGTTCGGCCGGCTACCGGCCGCCGGAGCAGGCCGAGCCGGGCGCGGGCATCGACGAGCGGGCGGACGTCTACAGCCTGGGCGCGGTCGGCTACGCGCTGCTCACCGGGACCGTGCCCGGCCCGCCCGGCAAGGTGGTCCGGCCGCGGCGGCTGCGGCCGGAACTCGGCGAGGACGTGGAGCGGGCGCTGCTGCGGGCGCTGGAACCGGACCGGGAGCGGCGCTGGCCGGGCGCCCTGGCGTTCGCCGAGGAGCTGGACCGGCTGGCCGCGGGGCCGGTACGGCGGGTGCGGGCCGGCCGGGTCCCGTGGCGGCCGGCCGGGCCGCGCAGCCGGTTCCGCGGGGCGGCCCTGGCCCTCGCCGCCGTCCTCGCCGCCGTCGTGGTCCCGGTGACCGTGGCGGCGCACCGGGGCGGCGGCGGGCCGGACACGGTGCGGATCACGGACGCCGGCGGGCGGGTGACGCTGGCGGTGCCCGCCGGCTGGGGCCGCGAGCTGCGCGGCTCGGGCTGGGACCCGCGCGCGCTCGGGCTGGCGGCGGGACGCGAGCCGGGCCTGGTGGTGGCCGACGACCTGTCCCACTGGTCCGATCCGGCGGCCCCCGTCGACGGGGTGTTCGTCGGTGTCAGCGCGCGCGGCGGCGTCACCGCCCGGGTCAGGGCGCTCACCCATCCGGGTTGCCGCCATTCGGGCGCCCGTGCCTTCGCGGACGCCGCCTGGCGCGGCCTGGTCCGGTCCTGGAGCGGCTGCCCGGACGGCGGTTCGGTCACCGAGTGCGCGCTGGCCCCGGCGGGCGGCGGCGCCCGGCCGCAGGTATATGTGCAGGTGCGTCAGCGGGGCGACGACGGCGCGACCGACGGCGTGCTGCGCTCCCTGCGGGTGGCCTGACCACGCCTGCCGGGGGCCGCGGCGGGGAAGAGAACCCGGCGTGCTCCGAACTTTTCCGGCGGTCCGCGCATCGGACGGTGAGAACGGCGCACCCGGCGCCCAGGCACGCGTGCGGTCGCGTGCCGTGATTCTTCAGGAGTGTGGAGCGACATGGTGCACACCCCCCGGTCCACGCGGCACGGGGCCCTGCTCGTGGGCACGGCCGCCGTGCTGGGCCTGCTGACCGCCTGCGGCGGCGGTGACGGCGTCCGCGGCGGTCCACCGGTCACGGACTCCGGTACGGCCGCGCCCGCGCGGGACACCCCGAGTGCCCCGGCGTCCACGCCGGCCGCCCCGCCCGGTACCCCGTCCGCCTCCGCCTCCCCCACCGCCGCCACGCCGGCCCCGCCGCGCGGGACGGCGTCGTCCACGGGCCACGGTGGAGCGGCCCCGCCCGCGACGGCCGCGGCCGGCTCCCGCTGCCACACCTCCGAGCTGCGGGCCGCCGTGGGCCGCAACGACCCGGGCGCCGGCCAGGAGAACTTCCCGCTGGTGCTCACCAACGCCTCCGGCCGCACCTGCACCGTGCGCGGCTATCCGGGCGCGGCCTTCGTGAACCGCTCCGGTGCCCAGCTCGGCGCGGATCCCCGGCGTGCGCCGGGTTCCGCGGTGACCGTCACCCTGCGGCCGGGGCAGAGCGCCTGGGCCGGGCTGACCTTCTCCAACCCGGGTGTCAGCGGTGCGAAGGCGGCCACCCCGGCCGTGCTGGTGGTCACCCCGCCGGACGAGCGGGACCCGTTGAAGGTGAGCTGGCCGGGCGGGCCGGTACCGGTGTCCGGCACCTCCTCCGCCGTCCGGCTGACGGTGCTCGGCCCCGGCACCGGCCCCTGATCCGCCGGCGGAGTTCCCCGGCGCGGCGGGCACCGGGTCGTCGTCACCCGTTCGCTGCGGTCTGTTTTCATGGGCGGGCACCCTGGTGATCACCTCCGGAAGGACCCGCCCTGAACACCCCGCTCGCCGAGGCCCTGTCCGCCGTCCTGCTGGCCGCCGTGCTGGTCTGGGCCGTCGTACGGCCCTTCGGGCTCCCGGAGGCGGTGCTGGCCGTGCCCGCCGCCGGGATCGCGGTCGCCACCGGCGCCCTCTCGCTCGGGCACGCCCGGGCCGAGGCCGAACGGCTCGGCCCGGTGGTCGGGTTCCTGGCGGCCGTGCTGGTGCTCGCCCATTTCTGTGATGTGGAGGGGCTGTTCCAGGCGTGCGGGGCGTGGACGGCCCGCTGGGCGGCGGGGCGGCCGGTGCGGCTGCTGACGGCCGTGTTCGCGCTGGCGTCGGCGATCACCGCCGTGCTCAGCCTGGACGCGACGGTCGTGCTGCTCACTCCGGTGGTCTTCGCCACGGCCGCGCGCACCGGCGTACGCCCCAAACCGCACGTGTACGCCTGCACGCATCTGTCGAACACGGCGTCGCTGCTGCTGCCGGTGTCCAATCTGACGAACCTGCTGGCGTTCGCGGCGAGCGGGCTGAGCTTCACCCGGTTCGCGGCGCTGATGGCGCTGCCGTGGCTGGCCGCGATCGGCGTCGAGTACCTGGTGTTCCGGCGGTTCTTCGCCCGGGACCTGGCGGCGGCGGCCGTGGCGGACCGGGAGACCGGCGCGGCACCGCGGCTGCCGCTGTTCGCGCTGGTGACCGTCGGCTGCACGCTGGCCGGGTTCGTGGTGGCGTCGGCGTTCGGCGTCGAACCGGCCTGGGTGGCGGCCGCGGGCGCGCTGGTGCTGGCCGGGCGGGCGGTGGTGCGGCGCCGGGCGAGCCCGCTGACGGTCGTCCGGGCGGCGGCCCCGGCCTTCCTGGCGTTCGTGCTGGCGCTGGGCGTCGTGGTGCGGGCGGTGGTCGACAACGGACTCGCGGACGTGCTGGGGCGGGTCGTGCCGGGCGGCACGGGGCTGACCGCGCTGCTCGGGACCGCCGCGCTCGCCGCCCTGCTGGCCAACCTGATCAACAACCTGCCCGCGGTGCTGGTGCTGCTGCCGCTGGCGGCGGCCTCGGGGCCGGGAGCGGTCCTCGCGGTGCTGCTCGGCGTGAACATCGGCCCGAACCTGACCTACGCCGGGTCGCTGGCCACGCTGCTGTGGCGGCGGATCGTGCACCAGCACGAGCACGACGTGGACCTCGGGGAGTTCACCCGGCTCGGACTGCTCGCCGTGCCGTCCTCGCTCGCCGTCGCGGTGGTGGCACTGTGGGGATCGCTGCGGCTGCTCTAGCGGCGCGCGCGACGGAGGGAGGCCGAGGGATGCGGGTGATCGCCTGGGTGGTGGAGGGCACCTGGCCGGCCTGTGTGGACGCCGTGCGCGCCCATGCGCCGGACGACGCCGAGGTGGTGCTGCTCCATGTGAGCGGACCGGACGTGCCCACGGTGGCGCACGGCGCGTTCGCCGGGCTGCTCGGGCGCGGTCACCGGCCGGGGCACGGTCCGGCCGAGGGCTGGCAGCGCGATCCGGGCGACCGGCTGGAGGCGCTGGGCGGCACGTCGGCGGCCGCGCTGCTCGACGCGGCGGCCCGGCGCCTGGGCCGGCCCTGTGTGCGCGTGGAGCGGTCGGGCCGGGTGGAGCGGGAGGTGGTGGCCGCGGCCGAGGGAGCGGGGCTGCTGGTGCTGGCCCGGGACGGGGACCGGTCCCGCCTCGGGCCGAAAAGCCTCGGCCCCGCCGTCCGGTTCGCCGTCGACCACGCGCCCTGCCCGGTCCTGCTGGTGTGGCCGCAACCGGCCCCGGGCCTGGGCACGCTCCCGCCTCCGCCGCCGCGTCACCCGTGACCCCGTGCGGCCGGTGCCCGGCTGCCGGTGCCCCACTTGGCGCTCGCCATCCGCGGGTCCGCGGGGGCGGCGCCGACGGTCCAGCGCTGGGCGGGGCCCGGCGCGCGGGTCTTGAGCACGAGGGCGCCGGAGCCGTCCGTCGCGGCCGGGGTGAGGGCCAGTGCCCGGTCCGAGCGCGGCACCAGGGCGCCGCCCTGGCGGGTGAAGTCGTAGCGCAGGCCGGGGGCGGCCTCGCCGGCGGCCGGGCACGGCGCGAGGCGGACCGAGTAGCCGAGGCGGGAGTCCAGGCACAGACCGGGCGCGGCGGCGCTGCGCAGCAGCCCGTCCTTGTCGTACGTCCACTGCCGGCTCGCGGCGGCGGAGCAGCCGGTCAGTTCCGTCTCGGCGCCCGGGACGGCCCGGTCGCCCACGACGCCGACGCACAGCCCGGAGGCGAGGTCGCGCAGCCCGCCGTGCGGGGTGCCCCGCGACGGGCCGGTCCCGGCCCAGGAAGCGCCGGGCGAGGCCGCGCCGCCGCCCGGCGTCCCGGCGGGCGCGGAGACGCCGCCGGAACCGGCCACCGACCACAGCGCGACCGGCAGGACGACCAGACCGCCGGCGAGGGCGCCGGCCAGCGCGAGATGCCGGCGCCGCACCCGCCGGGCGGCCCGCTGCGCGGACCGCCGGGAGACGGGCACGGGTCCGGATCCCGCCCCGGCATCCGGGACACCGGCGACGCCACGACGGGTCAGCGACCCACTCCGCCCGACCGCCCGACGCCGACCGTCCCGCACACCCGGCACACCCGACGACCCCGGCTCGCCACCGGCCGCGTCGGCGCCCCGCCTCGGAGGCACACCGGCACGCGCGGGTCCGGATCCCGCCCCGGCATCCGGGGCACCGACGGCGCCGCGACCGGTCAGCGACCCGCTCCAGCCGGCCGCCCGACGCCGGCCAGTCCGCGCACCCGGGACACCCGACGGGCCCGGTTCACCGCCCGCGCGGCGCTCCCCGGCCGGGGCCGCACCGGGGCCCCACCCCGGAGACACGCTGGCACGCGCGGGTTCGGGTCCCGCCCCGGCATCCGGGGCACCGGCGACGCCGCGACCGGTCAGCGACCCGCTCCAGCCGGCCGCCCGACGCCGGCCAGTCCGCGCACCCGGGACACCCGACGGCCCCGGTCCGCCACCGGCCCGGCGCTCCCCGGCCGCGTCGGCGCCCCGCTCCGGCACACCGGCACGCGCGGGTTCGGGTCCCGCCCCGGCATCCGGGGCACCGGCGGCCCCGCGACGGGACAGCGGCCCGCTCCGCCCGGCCGCCCGACGCCGACCGGCCCGCGCACCCGGGACATCCGACGGGCCCGGTCCGCCACCGGCCCGGCCCTCCCCGGCCGCGTCGGCGCCCCGCCTCGGAGGCACACCGGCACCCCGATCCCGGAACACCCCGGGCATCGACCCCCGGGACGCCTCGGACACCGGTCCCCAGGGAGCCTCGCCGTCCGGTCCCCGGGGAGCCTCGGCATCCGCACCCCGCAACACGCCGTCGCCCCGACCCCGGAACACCCCCAACACCGGGCCCCAGAACGCCCCGGACACCGGGCCCCGGGACACCGGTCCCCAGGGAGCCTCGCCGTCCGCGCCCCGCAACACGCCACCGCCCCGACCCCGGAACACCCCCGAGACCGACCCCCAGAACGCCCCGGACACCGGACCCCGAGACACCTCGCCGTCCGCGCCCCGGAAGACACCACCGCCCCCGGCGCCCGACGCGGTGCCCTCCCCGGCCGGTCCGGCGGCGTCCCGCGCGGTCGGTGTGACGGCGGCGTCCGCCGCTGCCGGTGTGACGCGGGTGTCCGTCGGCGCCGGTGTGACGGCGGTGTCCGCCCGGGGCGGGGCGGACGGCTCGTCGGCGTGGGTTGCGCGGGCCGTCACATAGGCGTGGGCGTGCCAGCCGAGGACCGCCTCGGCGAGGGCGAGGCCCAGGCCGCCGTGGAACCGGGCGAGTTGCTCGGCGGTGCGGTCGCAGTGGGCGCAGCCGGCCAGGTGCCGGCGCAGATCGGGGTCCATCGCGGTGCCGGGCCGCCGGAAGGTCACGTCGAGCAGCCGCGGATAGCGCCGGCACTCCTCCCGCAAGGCCAGTTCGCGGTGTGCCTGGAGGCATTCCTCGCGCAGCCGTTCGCGGGCCCGGCGCAGCGCGGCGCGGGTGTCCTCCTCGTCCAGGCCGAGCAGCGCGGCGGGTACGGCGAGGGGTTCGGACTCGACCTCGGTGTGCCACAGCACGGCGCGCGCGGTGTCGGGCAGCCGGCGGAAGGCGCGGGAGAGCAGGGGCCGGCCGGGTGCCGGGCGCAGCAGGGTCCGGGCGTCGGACCGCAGGGCGGGGTGGAGGAGTTCCCGGCGCTCGTCGGCGCTCCACTCGGCCGCGATACGGCGGACGGCGACCAGCACCTGGGGCCGCCAGGCGGCACCGGGGCCGGCCTGGCGGAGGCAGTCGCCGAACAGCCGGGTGAAGGCGGCGGTGGTCAGCATGCCCGCGGCGCGCGGCCCGTCGGCGCACAGCCGGGCGTAGGCCAGGGCCGCCGCCCAGTGCCGGTCGAGGAGCGCGCCGACGGGATGCGGCGCCGGTGACGCGCCCGTCCAGTTCTTCAGCGCACCGCTCAGCTGTTCGTCCGACGGGCCCGCCTCGGTCACGGCCGCATTCCTCCCGACGCGCATGACGGAATAAGTCCATACCAACTGGCAGAGAAAGACGTGAGGAAACTCGAACGTCCCTGCGAAGCGGCTCTTGTGAAGCCGCGCTCACTTTTGCACAGCGGAACAGGCCCGAACAAGAGATTCCGCGATTCCCGGAATTTACCGCGGAGCTTTCTTTGTTGACATTCCGTCAAGGGCGGCGGTTTTCCGCTTTCAGTGACCGCTGACGGCGCGCGGGGTGTACGGCTGCCCCAGTTCCGAGATCTCCTCGTCCGTCAGTTCCAGCTCTACGGCGGCCACCGCGTCCTCGATGTGCTGCGGCTTGGCGGCGCCGACGATCGGTGCCGTCACGGTGTCCTGGTGCAGCAGCCAGGCGAGGGCCACCCGGGCGCGCGGCACGCCCCGGCCGGCCGCGATCCGGGTGACCGCCTCGACGATCGCGCGGTCGCTCTCCAGGTACAGCCGGCTGCCGAAGTCGTCGGTGGTGCTGCGTCCGGTGACCGTGCCCCAGTCGCGGGTGAGCCGGCCCCGGGCGAGCGGGCTCCACGGCAGCACGCCGACGCCCTGGTCCGCGCAGAGGGGCAGCATCTCGCGCTCCTCCTCGCGGTAGAGCAGGTTGTAGTGGTTCTGCATGGAAACGAACTTGGTCCAGCCGTTCCGCTCGGCGGTGTACTGCGCCTTGGCGAACTCCCACGCGTACATCGAACTCGCGCCGATATAACGGACCTTTCCCGCCTTGACCAGATCGTGCAGCGCCTCCATCGTCTCCTCGACCGGAGTGTCGTGGTCGTAGCGGTGGATCTGGTAGAGGTCGACGTAGTCGGTGCCCAGGCGGCGCAGGCTGTGGTCGATCTCGGTCATGACGGCCTTGCGGGACAGCCCGGCGCCGTTGGGACCCGGCCGCATCCGGCCGTGCACCTTCGTGGCCAGCACGATCTCGTCACGGCGGGCGAAGTCCCGCAGGGCCCTGCCGACGATCTCCTCGCTGGTGCCGTCGGAGTAGATGTTGGCGGTGTCGAAGAAGTTGACGCCCGCCTCCAGCGCCTGCCGGATCAGCGGACGGGACGCCTCCTCGTCGAGCGTCCACTCGTGGGTGCCGCGGTCCGGCACGCCGTACGTCATGCAGCCCAGACAGATCCGCGAGACGTCCAGGCCGGTCCTTCCGAGCTTCACATACCGCATCGTTGCTGCTCCTGCCTTGGAAACGACGGTCGTGGCCGAGCCTACGGGGTGGCCGCCCGGCCTGACTTGACGACGGGAGCGGGCGGGGGATTTGATCCTGGCCTGTGCCGCGCCGCCCGGCGTGGGCGGAATGGAGCGGATGTGCCCCCCACCGGAGATGCGCGCACCCCGGCGTCGCGCGCGGCCCTGGGCGCCCTGGCGGCGGCCCTGACCGTCACGGCGTCGGTCCTGGCCGGCTGCGCCTCCGGCGGCACGGAGCGGCACGGCTCCCCGAAGCCCGCCGCGGTGCGGCTGCCGCCGCGCGGTGCCGGCTTCGACTACCAGATCGGCGGCGCCTATCCCCCGCCGCCGGGCGTACGGATCGTCAGCCGCGACCGCTCCGACCGCCCGGCGCCGGGCCTGTACAACATCTGCTACGTCAACGCGTTCCAGGCCCAGCCCGCCGAGCGCGCCTCCTGGCCGGCCGGCCTGCTGCTGCGCGACGGGCACGGCAGGCCCGTCATCGACGAGGACTGGAACGAGCCGTTGCTGGACCTGCGCACCCCGGCCAAGCGGGAACGGGTGGCGCAACGGGTGAACCGCTGGATCGACGACTGCGCGGACAAGGGCTTCGACGCCGTCGAACCCGACAACTACGACAGCTACACCCGCTCGCACGGGCTGCTCGGCACGGCCGACGCGCTCGCGTTCATGCGTCTGCTCTCCCGGCACGCGCACGCCCGGCACCTGGCCATCGCGCAGAAGAACACGGCCGAACTGGCCGGGCGGCGCCAGCGGGCCGGACTGGACTTCGCGGTGGCGGAGGAGTGCGGCCAGTACGACGAGTGCGGGGTGTACGCGAAGGCGTTCGACGACCGGGTGGTGGACATCGAGTACACCGACCGCGGTCTGGGCGCGGCCCGCGCCCGCTGGGCCGGCCGGCTGAGCATCGTCCGCCGGGACCGGGACGTGACCACCCCGGGCAGCGCCGCGTACGTCCGCGCGGTGCGCTGACCGTATCGCCCGTCCCGGAGGCGGGCCGGTACGGCGGTACGGCGGCCGGGGCCGCCGTACCGCGGGCCGTCAGGCGGTGCGCTCCCGCACGGTGATGGCGCTGACCGGGCAGGCGCGGGCCGCCTCCCGGACCATCGGGTCCCCGACGCCCTCCTCGCTGCCGGGCAGCAGGGCGCTGTAGCCGTCGTCGTCCTGGGTGAAGACGCCCGGCGCGGCCAGCGCGCACTGCCCCGCACCGATGCAGACGTCCTTGTCGATCTCGATGTCCATATGCATGAGTGAAGCCTCTTACCAGGTCACGGGGAGTTCCAGCATCCCCTGCACCGTGTCGCCCGGTTTGAACGGGATGTCCTCGGCCGGGGCGGCGAGGCGCAGCCCGGGCAGCCGGGTGAACAGGCTGCCGAGGGCGATCTCCAGTTCCGCGCGGGCCAGGTTCTGGCCCAGGCACTGGTGGATGCCGAAGCCGAACGCCACGTGGTGGCGGTCGGCGCGGTGGAAGTCGAGATCGTCGGGGCCGTCGTACACGGACGTGTCCCGGTTGATCACCGACGTCGAGAAGAGCACCCCGTCGCCGGCCCGGATCGTGATGCCCTCGACCTCGATGTCCTCCAACGCCACCCGCTGCAACCCTTCGGCGATGGACAGCATCCGCAGCAGTTCCTCGACGGCGGTGGGCAGCAGCGCCGGGTCGGCGCGCAGTTCGGCCAGCCGGGCGGGGTGCCGCAGCAGGGTGTAGGTGCCCAGGGAGATCATGTTGGCCGTCGTCTCGTGCCCGGCGACCAGCAGGATGAGGGCGAGGGAGATCAGGTCGGTCCGGTCCAGTTCGCCCGTGGGCAGCCGGTGGCGGACGAGGTCGTCGAGGATGCCGTCGCCGGGCTCGGCTTCCTTCGCCTTGCTGTCGATCAGCTCGCCCATGTACTGCTCCAGCCGGTCCCGGGCGTCCAGCGTGTCGGCGCCGGTCGGACCGCGCAGCAGCCGGCGGGACTGCGCCTCGAAGAACTCGTGGTCGGCGTAGGGCACGCCGAGCAGACCGCAGATGACCATCGAGGGCAATGGCAGCGCGAAGGCGGTGACCAGGTCGGCGACCGGACCGCGCGCGATCATCGTGTCCAGCAGTTCGTCCACGATGCGCTGGATCCAGGGGCGCAGCGCGGCGGCGCGTTTGACGGTGAACGCCGGGATGAGCATCCGGCGCTGCCGCTGGTGCTCGGGGTCGTCCAGCCCGAGCAGGGCCACTTTGCGGCTGAGGCCGGCCTGGAAGCGCGGCGTCTGCGCGGGGAAGCCGGAGCGGCGGCGGTCGGTGGACAGACGGGGGTCGGCGAGCAGGGCGCGGGCGGTGTTCCGCGCGGTGACCAGCCAGACCTCGCGGCCGTCGTAGAGGGTGGCGCGCGACAGGGACCGCCCGTCGCGCAGGGGGGCGTAGCCGGTGGGCGGGTGGTAGGGACAGGAGCGGTCCTGCGGGAAGGCGACGGGTCCGGCCGCGGCAGCCGGGCCGGTGGTGTCCGTCAGTTCCGTCATGGAAAGACCTCGCAGACGTCGGGAGGTGCGTCGTGCCGATCTTCATTAGATGCCTCAGGCATCTATGGTGCGACGTGAAGTTCGGCCACTTCGGTGACCCGGCCGATCTGGCCGGAACACCACGGGTCCCAGGGGCGGCAACCAGCCTCCTTCCCATGGTGCGTACGAGCGGCGGTGATCGCGTCGGCGGCCCGGTATGCGGTAGGGATGCATCGTGAGGCCTCCGGTGTTGACGGTGGCACAGACGGCGCTGGAACGACGAAGGGAACGGCAGGCAATGCCTCTTGAGGGTGAGTACGAGCCCAGTCCGACGCAGTGGGTGCGCGAGCAGGTCGAGCTGTACGAGAGCTCCGGCGGGACGAAGGGGACGACGCTGCGCGACACCGGACTGCCGGTGATCGTGCTGTCCACCCGGGGCGCGAAGAGCGGCAAGATCCGCAAGACGCCGCTGATGCGGGTGGAACACGGCGGCCGGTACGCGGCGGTCGCCTCGCTGGGCGGCGCGCCCAAGCACCCGGTCTGGTACTTCAACGTGCAGTCCGACCCGCACGTCGAGCTGCAGGACGGGCCGGTCAAGCGGGACATGCTGGCCCGTGAGGTGACCGGCGAGGAGAAGGCCGAGTGGTGGGAGCGGGCGGTGGCCGCGTTCCCGCCGTACGCCGACTACCAGCAGAAGACGTCCCGGGAGATCCCGGTCTTCGTGCTGGAACCCCTCGCGGACAGCGCCTCGGACGAGAGCTGATTTCCGGCCGGACACCGATCCGTTTCAGAAAAATCTGTTCCGGGGACGTGTGAGCCGGCGGGCGCCCGGGCATTCGTGCCGTCAGGCCCCGCCGCGTTCCCCCGTCGCGGCGGGGCTTTGTGCCGCCTCGCCCGCGGGCCGGTCGGTGACGTCGAGGAAGATCTGTCCGGCCTCCGGGAACGTGCGGGCCACGGACCGCTTGATGCGTACGGCGACCTCCTCGACGCGTTCGCTGTCCAGGCCCGGCACCAGATCGATCCGGGCGGCCACCAGGGTGGAGTCGAGAC
Organism: Streptomyces sp. NPDC027672; assembly: GCF_055566335.1. NCBI lineage: Bacteria > Bacillati > Actinomycetota > Actinomycetes > Kitasatosporales > Streptomycetaceae > Streptomyces > Streptomyces sp. NPDC027672. The sequence continues at coordinate 331,952 of NZ_JBVHSO010000002.1, forward strand.
CCGTCTGCATGGTGAACAGCGCCTCCACGCTGTCGATCTCGGGCTGGGCCCGCAGCAGCGCCCGGATCCTGCCCGTCAGCTCCGGATCGGCGGCCTGCCCGATGAGCTGGTCCCGGGCCTCGCGCCCGAGGCGGTAGGCGACGTAGACCAGCAGGACGCCGATCGCCAGCGAGGCGGACGCCTCCCACACGACCTGCCCGGTGACCATGTGCAGCGCCATGCCGATCAGGGCGAGCGTCACGCCGAGCACCGCCGTGCCGTCCTCGGCGACCACCGTGCGCAGCGCGGGATCGCGCAGCCCGGCGAGGCCGCCGCCCTGCCGGCGCACCTGGTGCAGCGCCCGCAGCAGCGAACCGGCCTCGGCGGCCAGGGCCACGGCCAGCACGATCAGGCCCGCGATGTAGCCGCCGAACGTCTCGTCGGCGCCTTCGCGGAGCGCCTCGACGCCCTGGAAGAACGAGAAGCAGCCGCCCATCACGAAGATGCCCACGGCGGCCAGCAGCGACCAGAAGAAGCGCTCCTTGCCGTAGCCGAACGGGTGCCGGGTGTCGGCCGGGCGGCGGCTGCGGCGCAGGGCGGCCAGCAGGAAGACCTCGTTCAGGCTGTCGGCGACCGAGTGCGCGGCCTCCGACAGCAGGGCGGGTGAGCCGGCGAGGACACCGCCGGCCGCCTTGGCCACGGCGATCACCAGGTTGGCCCCGAGCGCGACGAGGACGGTGATCTTGGTGTGCCGGTCGGCCTCGGAGCCCTTGCCCTCGCCGGCGGGCTCCTTGTGCTCGTCGCCGGCCCCGGGCTCCGCGCGCTCGCCGCCGCGACGGCCGGTTCGGCCGCCGTCGGCGGCGGGTGCGGCCGGCGTGCCGTCGGCCGGTGTCCCGCCGTCCGGTGTCCCGCCGTCCGGCGCCGCGCCGGCCGCGTGGCGTGTCCCGCCCGCGTCCGGGGGCGCGCTGTACGCCGGTGGTGTCGTCCTGTGTCCGGCCGTTGGTCCGGCCGTCTCCCGTTCCGAGGATGTCCCGCTCACCTTTCGCCGACTGCCCCGGACCGGGCGGCTCACACCGTGCGCACCGCACCGGACAGAGGCTTCCGCTGGCCGGAACCGGTCGGTGAGCGGCGGTCCGGGCAGCGGTATCCGGCCGGTGACACCCTCGCGGAAGCGGACGGGTGGCCGGGGAAGAACGGCCCGCATGAGGATCGTCTGACGAGGAAGGAGACAGCCATGGCCAAGAACAAGAAGAACAAGCTCCCTCTCGCCTACCAGCCGGTCGGATTCGCGCTCAGCTGGGCGGGTGGCGCGCTGGCCGGTATGGCCTTCCGCAAGGCGTGGAAGGTGATCCGGCACGAGGAGGACGCGCCCGACGCGCTGGACCCGGACCGCGGCTGGGGCGAGATCCTGCTGGCGGCGGCCGTCCAGGGCGCGATCTTCGCGGTGGTGCGCAGCGCCGTGGACCGCACCGGCGCGCAGGCCATCGCCCGCTCGACGGGCGTGTGGCCGGCGACCGGCAAGGGCGGCCGCGACTGACCCGTCCGAAGGCCCGGCCGCCGGCCGGCTGCGGTCCGGCGGCCGGGCCTTCGGCCGTGACTCAACCCTGTTTCGGGACCGTGGTTCAGCCCTGTTCGAGGGCCAGGGCTCAGCCCTGTTTCGGGGCCGTGGGCGGCACCAGGCGGAGGGTGAAGGAGTGGCCGGCGGGGTCGGAGTAGCCGCGTTCCTCGTAGGGACCCGCCGCGTCCCTGGTCTCGATCGGCCGGCCGCCGAGTCCCACCACCCGCCGTTCGGCCTCGTCCAGGTCCTCCACCAGGAAGTCGAGGTGGACCTGGAGGGAGTTCTCGGGGCGCGGCCAACTGGGCGGGGTCGCGTTGGCGTCACGCCGGAAGGCCAGCCGGATGCCGTCGGCGCCGCGGATCTCCACCAGGTTGGCGGACGCGACGGTCCGCTCGGCTTCCAGGAACTCGCGGTAGAACTCCGCGAGTTTCTCCGGCTCGGCGCAGTCCAGTACGACCACGCCCGCTTTCACCACTGCCATGGGTCCTCCCGGGATGTGTCCTCTTCCCAGCGCTTATCCCGGGCCGCCCGATTCAGTCGGCGGTGGCGGGTGTTCCGCTTGCGCCGGGCGGCGGAGCGGGCGGGCGGCCGGGGCGCGGTGTGCGGCCGGAGAGCGGCCCGCGCCCCGGCGAGCGGCCTCAGGCGCAGCCGACGCCGTCCTTCACCCGGGGCCAGGCCTCCACCCCGGTCGCCGTGCGGACGTAGAGGACCGTCTTGTCGTCGGTCAGCCACAGCCTGCGGCCGGCGCGGTGGTAGCCGGTGTCGCGGGCGTCCGCGGGCATGCGGACCCGGGCGTGGTACGGCCCCTGGAGCAGGCCGGCGAGCACGCCCTCGGGATCGCGGGCGTACAGCCGGCCGGCCAGGGTCAGGAAGCGGGCGGACTGCCAGTCGCAGTGCTCCGCTCCCGAGGAGCTGTGCAGCCGGCTCACCGGCACCCTGCGGCCCGCGCGGTCGGTCCACACCTCCCAGCCCTCGGCGGCTGCCACGCTCTCGGGGAACTCGGCAGGGTCGCAGGAGGCGTTGGTCTCCGGGCCCCAGCCGGGACGGTCCTTCTGGTCCCGGGCCACCACGACCGCCGCCTTGGTCCGGCCGTCCACGTCGTAGGAGTAGAGCACCCGGTCGCGCTCCCGGCGCTCCACGCGGTAGCCGTGGTCGGGCAGGTCCGACTGGTCCATGTCGAAGTGGAGGGCCAGGCCCTCCTCCGGGGTGCCGCCGCCCTCGGACGCGCTCCACCCGTCCGGTCCGGAGCCCTCGAAGATCTCGCCGTCGCACTCCAGGGCCCGGCCGGCCGCTCCGGAGGCCAGGCGCAGCGCCCGGGGGCCGCTCTCGTCGAGTTCCCTGGTGGGCACCGAGAGCGGGCCGCCGTACGGTCGGGCCGGCGCGGTGCCCTCGACCACCAGGTCCGGGCGGGGGCCGGTGTCACAGCCCGCCGCCGTCACCGCCGTCACCACCGTCAGCACCGCCGCCGCCACGTGTCCTGCGCGCATTCCCGCCCCTGTTCCGTCGTGTCCCGGTCGTGTCTCCGCCGTGTCGCGGACGGTCCTTCGACGCCGGGACGGGCGGGAACGTTCAGCGGGCCCGCTGGAAGGTGCGCCGGTAGGCCTGCGGGGAGACCCCGATCGCCGCGTGCAGGTGCTGGCGCAGCGAGGCGCCGGTGGCGAAGCCGACCTCGGCGGCGATCCGGTCCACCGGCAGGTCGCTGGCCTCCAGCAGGTGCCGGGCACGGGCCACCCGCTGCTGGATCAGCCAGCGGCCGGGGCTGAGGCCGACCTCGTCGTTGAAGCGGCGGGCGAAGGTGCGCAGGCTCATCCGGGCGTGTCCGGCGAGGTCCGCCAGGGTGAGCGGCCGGTCCAGCCGGTCCAGTGCCCAGGCGCGGGTCGCGGCCGTGTCGGCGGCGCCGCTGTCGGGGACCGGCTGCTCGATGTACTGGGCCTGTCCGCCGTCGCGGAACGGGGGCACGACGCAACGGCGGGCGACGGCGTTCGCCAGTTCGCTGCCGTGGTCGGTGCGGACGATGTGCAGGCAGATGTCGACGCCGGAGGCGGCGCCGGCGGAGGTGAGCATGCGGCCGTCGGCGACGAACAGGACGTCCGGGTCGAGTTCCACCTGCGGGTAGCGGCGGCGGAACAGGTCGGTCATATGCCAGTGGGTGGTCGCCCGGCGGCCGTCGAGCAGCCCGGCCTCGGCGAGGACGAAGGCGGCCGTGCAGATGGACACGATCCGGGCGTCCGGGCGGATCCGGGCGAGCGCGGCGGTGACCTCGGCGGGCAGCCGGTCGGGGATGTGAGCGGGCGCCATGGAGGTGACGATCACCGTGTCGGCGGTGTCGAGGACCTCGGGGCCGTGGGCGACGCCGATGGTGAAGTCGGCGCAGGTCTGCACCGGCCGGCCGTCGACCGAGCAGGTGATCACCTCGTAGCGGCCGTCGGCCGCGCCGAAGATGCGGCTGGGGATGCCCAGTTCGAAGGGGTAGGCGCCGTCGAGGGCGAGGACGGCGACCCGTTCCGGGCGGCCGGGGCGCGGCTGTCGGTCAGGCATGGCACGATCCTATCGGAGGTTGACTTTTCTGCCATTTCCCGGCCGGGCGGACTGGGGCACGCTGGGTGACCATGAGCGATGTGAACACGATGCGAGCGATCAGCCAGGACGTCCTCGGCGGCCCCGAGGTCTTGCGGGAAGTACGGATCGAGCGGCCGGTGCCGGGTCCGAACCAGGTGCTGGTCCGGGTCCGGGCGGCCGGGCTCAACCCGACGGACTGGAAGCACCGGGCCACCGGCGGTTTCCTGGGCGAGCCCCCGTTCGTCCTCGGCTGGGACCTGTCCGGCGAGGTCGTGGAGACCGGGATCGGGGCCGCGGCCTTCCGGCCCGGCGACGAGGTCTTCGGCATGCTGCCGTACCCGTACGGCCACGGCTCGCACGCCGAGTACGTGCTCGCCCCGGTGCGGGCCCTGACACTCAAGCCGGCCGCCCTGGACCATGTGCACGCGGCGGCGCTGCCGCTGGTGTCCCTGACCGCCTGGCAGGCGCTGACCGAGCACGCGGACGTCCGGCCGGGGCAGCGGGTGCTGATCCACGCGGCGGCCGGCGGGGTCGGTCATGTGGCGGTGCAGATCGCCAAGGCGCGCGGGGCGTACGTGATCGGGACCGCGAGCGAGGGCAAGCACGGCTTCCTGCGGGAGATCGGCGTGGACGAGCCGGTCGACTACCGGTCCACCGACGTCACGGAGGCGGTGCGGGACGTCGACGTCGTCCTGGACACGCTCGGCGGGGAGACCTCGGTGCGGTCGCTGCGGACGCTGCGGCCCGGCGGTGTGGTGGTGTCGATCCTGCCCGTCGGGGACGAGGACTTCCCCGCGGAGGCGGAGCGGCTGGGCGTGCGGGCGGTGCGGATGCTGGTCGACGCCGACCGGAGCGGGATGCGGGCGATCGCCGAGCTGGCGGAGTCCGGGCGGCTGACGCCCACGATCGCCGGCACGTTCCCGCTGGCGGAGGCGGCGAAGGCGCACGAGCTGGGCGACACCGGCCGGACCACGGGCAAGCTGGTGCTGCTGACGGACTGAGGGGCACCCGGGGCGACACGCCACAAACTCGAAGACATATGTCAATCGAACGTGCTCAAATTCCTTCCATCGGGGGTAACTTGACGATCGGATGACGTCGTCGGTGCACGGGTGGAAGGTGGTGCCGAGGTGCGACAGGAATGCGTGTCCCCCACCCGGCAACTGGGCGTGTACGCCTACCGCGGGCACACGGTGCTGGAGTTCCGGGGTGAGATCGACCTCGTCGCGGCGGAGGAGATCGGCCCGGTCCTCGACCGGATCACCGCCGGCACCGGCGTCCGGGCCGTGATCGACCTGCGGCAGGTGGAGTTCTTCGACTGCTCGGGGCTGCGGCTGCTGTACCGGGCGCACGCCCGGGTGCGGGAGCGCGGCGGGCGGCTGCACCTGGTGTGCACCCGCCCGCTGACCCTGCGCGTCTTCCGTGTCACCGGCCTGGCCCGGCTGCTGCCCCCGCAGCCGGACCTGGACACGGCGCTGGACCGGGCCGCGGCGGTGGCCCCGGACGGGGCACCGGCGTAACGACGGCTTCCTGACGGCCGTTCGGCGCATGCGCCCGGCCTGTTCCGGCCGCCGGCGGGCATCCGGTGGGCAGGAAGGAGGACCGTCACGATGACGACTTCCCCCGCACGCCTGCCGGGCTGGGCCAAGGCCGTGGTGGCGCTGGTGGTGGTGCTCGCCGTCCTGTTCGCCGGGATACGGCTGGCCGTACTGCCGGGCGTCAAGGACCTGTTCGGCACCGAGACCCATGACCGCTCCGGACCCGCACTGCTGAAGTCGGTGCGGGACATGAGCCGTTACACCGCCGCGTCGGGCAACTTCCAGGTCGTCGTGGACCTGGAGAAGGACGCCAGGTTCCTGCCCGACGCCCTGCGCGGCACCCGCACCCTGTACGTCGGCGCGGGCACCGTGGACGCCTATGTCGACCTCGGACAGGTCGGTGAGAAGGACGTCACGGTCGACGCCGGCCGTACGTCCGCCACCCTCCGGCTGCCGCACGCGCGGCTCGGCAAACCGGCCCTGGACCCCGACCACTCCTACGCCGTCGCCAAGCAGCGCGGGCTGCTGGACCGGCTCGGCGACCTGTTCTCGGACAACCCCAACGGCGAGCAGGCCGTACAGCGGCTCGCCGTGCGGCACATCGGCGACGCGGCACGCGGCAGCGGACTGACCGCCCGCGCCGAGACCAACACCACCAGGATGCTCCAGGGCCTGCTGCGCTCGCTCGGCTTCAAGGAGGTGCACGTCTCCTACGGCGCCGGGCGCGCGGGCGGCGCTCCGGGCGGGAGCGGCTGATCAGGAGCCCAGCACGCCCGGCAGGGCCAGTGCCCCCAGCAGGGTCGCGCCCACCAGCAGCCAGGCCACGTAGTCGCCGACGTGCCCGGACTGCAGGCGCCGCAGGGGCCCGGCCCGGCCGGGAGCGGCGGCCCAGGCCGGGCGGACGACGGCGAGGCCGGCGAGCGCCACGGCCAGCAGGGCGGAGGCCACGCCCAGCAGGACGCCGTGCGCGGTCCAGCCCACGACGGCGTGGGCGCCGCCCGAACCCGCCTCGTTGACGGAGCGGGCCACCAGGCCGCCGAAGCCGGGTGCCACGCCGACGGCGAGCGCGGCGGCCAGCAGCACGGCGGGCACGGTCGTCATGGTGTCCGGGATCCGGCCGAGCAGGCCGGCGGTCTCCGGTTCCTCACCGGAGCCCTTGGTCTCGTACGCCGCGTCCCCGGGGCGCGGTCCGAGGCCCAGGAACACCCGGGCGGCGACCCGCAGGACCGCGCCCGCGGTGATCGCGGAGGCCGCCACGTACACCACGGTGAGCGGGCCGCCGGCCGCCTCCTCGCCGACCGCCTTGCCGAGCCCCGTGCCGAACGGCGGCAGACCGGCCAGGCCCAGCGCGCCCACGGCGAACATCACCCCGGTGGCGGGCAGCGACCGGCCCCGGCCGTGCAGTTCGTGCTCGTCGACGCTGCCGAAGCGGTCCAGCAGGACGCCCGCGCAGGCGAACAGCGCGGCCTTCACCCCGGCGTGCCCGAGCAGGTACAGGGCGACGCCGTCGTCCCCCTCGGGCGTGAGGACGCCCAGCCCGACGAGGAACAGGCCCGTGTGGGCGACGGTGGAGCAGGCGAGCAGCCGTTTGATGTGCCGCTGGTACCAGCACATGACGGCGCCCGTCACGGCGGTCAGCGCGCCGAGCGTCACCAGGACCCGCGTCAGGTCGGCGGCGGGCACTCCGCCGGGTCCGGCGAAGACGGTGCCGTACACCCGCCACACCCCGTACGCGCCGAGTTCCACCATGACACCGGACAGCAGCATGCACACCGGGGTGGGCGCGACGGCGTGCGCGTCCGGGAGCCAGAAGTGGAACGGCACGGCCGCCGCCTTCACCAGCAGCCCGGTGAGCACCAGCACGAAGGAGGCGAGGACCAGGGCGTCCGGTCCGCCGGGCCCGGCCGCGTCGAGGCCGCGCCCGATCTTCGCCATGGCCAGTTCGCCGGTGCGGGCGTACAGCAGGGCGATGCCCATCAGCAGGGCGTAGGCGCCGAGGGAGTTGACGACCCCGAAGGCCAGGGCGCCCTGGACGGCCTTCGCCTCGTCGATGCGGTAGCCGGTCAGGGCGTACGCCACCACGCTCATCAGCTCGAAGAACACGAACGCGTTGAACAGGTCGCCGGCGAGGGCGAAGCCGCACATGGCGCCCTGGAAGACCAGCATCAGCGCGGTGAACGAGCCGGTGTGGCCGCCGCGCGGCTCGGCGAAGTACCGCCAGGAGTAGGCGAGGGCCGCCAGGGTCAGCAGCGAGGCCAGGGCCGCCATGCCGAGCGCCGGGCCGTCCCCGACGACGAGGATGCCGACGCTCTCCCCGCCGACGGGCAGCCAGCCGCCCACCCACTCGGTCATCGGCGGCGCCGAGTCCAGCAGCAGGACGACGGCGAGGGCGGCCGTGCCGCCGCAGACCGCGAAGCCGGTGATCTCGACGGCCGCTCTGGGCAGGAACCGGCCCGCGGCCACCAGCAGGGCGGCGCCGAGCAGCGGGACCGCGACGAGCAGCGGGAGCAGATGACTCATCAGCCGCGCAGCTCCCGCAGTTCGTCGGGGTCGACCGTGCCGTGCCGTTTGGCGATCTGCAGGACGAGGGCCAGCAGCAGCGCGGTGACGGTGGCGCCGACGACGATGTCGGTGAGGGTGAGGGCCTGCACCACCGGGTCGACCACCGGGCGGGAGCCGGGCCGCAGGTCGGAGAAGACGGGCGCGGTGGCGCCGGCGCGGTAGCCGACCGCGAGCAGCAGGACGTAGGTGGCGGACTGGCACACCGCGAGGCAGCCGACGGCGTGGATCAGGTTCCGGCTGGTGGCGAGGCCGTAGCAGCCGGTCAGGAAGAGGTGGACGGCGACCAGGTACGGCAGGACGTGCGGCACGGTGTTCATCTCCCGCGCGCCTCCTCGGTGTCGCCCTCGATCTCGACGGCCTGGTCCAGGAAGTGGGCGAGCAGGACGACGACCGCGCTCGCCACCTCGGCGCCGACGGCCGCGTTCAGCAGCGGAACGGTGCCACCGGAGGACAGCGTGTTGAAAGTGCCGTACGGCAGCAGCGTGTTGGCCAGGAACGCGGTGCCGGCCGCGACCGCGGCGAGGCCCAGGACGAGGTAAGCGCAGACGGCGAGCGCGTCGGAGGTCTGGTAGACGGCGAGCGGGCGGACGCGTTCCAGCGCGCCGTAGTCGGCGCCGAGGTAGAGCAGGTGCAGGGCGGTCGCGGCGACGATCCCGCCCTGGAAGCCGCCGCCGGGGCTGAGCTGGCCGTGGGCGACGACGTAGAGGCCGGTCAGCAGGGCGACGGGCAGCACGAGCAGGGCGTAGCGGCGCACCGGGCGGGCCACCTCGGCGGGTTCGGGCGGGGCCCGGTGCTCGTCGCGGGCCTGGCGCAGCAGCACCACGCAGCCGAGGACGGCGGCGAACAGGATGCTCATCTCGCCGAGGGTGTCGTAGGCGCGCTGGTCGAAGTTGACGGAGGCGATGGTGTTGGCGGTGTGCCGGGCGAGGGCGGCGCGCACGGCCCGGTCGCCGTACGGGTGCCGTCGGCCGCCGAAGTCCGGCAGGCCGAGGCAGGCGGCGACGAGCAGGGCGGCGAGGCCGGCCCCGCCGACGGCCAGCAGCCACGGCCGCAGCCGGTTCACTCGGTCTCCTGCTCCGGCCGGCCCCGGCGTCTGACCTTGCGCACCGAGAGCATGACCTGCAGCGGGGTGAGGGCAGAACCGACGGCGAGCTGGGACAGGGCCACGTCGGGTGCCTGGAGCACGGTGAACAGCGCGGCCAGCGCCACTCCGAGGAAGGACAGCACCAGCGCCTGGCGGGCGGGGTCGCGCTGGGCCACGGCCGCGGTGCCGGAGGCGGCCACCAGCAGCAGGGCGACGACGATCACCACGTCGGACACACGGCACCCACCCTCGCCACCCCACCGGCCACGCGACACCCGAGGCCGGTCCCGTACCGGGTCCCGGCCCCGACTCGGGTCCCGGTCACCGCCTGAACTCGGGGCACCGCCCCAGTCCCGGTCTCGGCCCCGGCGCCCGTCCCCTTCAGCGTTCCGTCAGCCACCCCGTACCTCCCGGAAGCCGCCGGCCGGTGCCCGGGCGGCGATCACGTTGCCGCCGATCAGCAGCGCGCCGGTCACCAGGAGTTTGACCATGGCCCGGCCCGGTCCGCCGGCCACGCACAGCGCGGTCACCACCGCCGCGGCGAGCCCCGCCGCCGCCCAGGTCAGCCCCCGGGCGCCCGGCCGGTCCCCGGGCCGGCCGACGGCGAGCAGCCGGGCGAAGACCAGCGTGCCGACCGGGCCGAGCAGGGCGAGCAGCAGAGCCAGGTCGACGTAGGACGGGCGGCCGTAGCCCCGGGCGAGGAGCAGCAGGGCCGGGCAGACGACGGAGGTGGTCAGGTTCTGGGCGATCACCCGGCGGGCCGGCGGTCCGGTGGCCACGCCCCACAGCGCGGCGGCCCCTCCCCCGCCCAGCACGGCGGTCGCCGCCAGGATCCAGCCGTTCACCGCCAGGTCACCGCCCGCCGGCCGGCCCGGGCCAGCACCGCGCCCACGGCGGCGCAGCCCGCGCCGACGATCCGTTCCAGGGTGTCGACCGTGCTGATCAGCACCAGCCACAGCAGGGCCAGCGCCACCCACCAGACCAGGAGTTCACCGGCGGCGAGCAGGACCGCGCGAGGGGCCGTACGACGGAGCACGCGGCGCCTCCTCGGTCCGTTGTGCGGTGGTACGCGGTCCTGTGTCCGGTGGACCGCTGGGGGCATCCAAGCACCGCGGGCGCCCGGCGGACGCGGCGGCACGCGGGTCCGCGCGCCCGGTGCCCCGCAGGCGTGAACGACGCAGCCGGCGGCGGCCGTCCGGCGGGTGGCATCTCGCGGCGCCGGGCGGGTAAGCGGGCTTCCACACCGGTAAGTCGCCGCCTGGGAGGACCGCATGGCCCGTACCGTCCCGCGCCTGCCCGAGGTCCTGCGCGCCGCCCGGATACGGCGGCCGGACCGCACGGGCGCCGCCCGCAAGCCGGAAGCGGACGCGGACGCCGGCCCGGCGCCCTACCCGGAGACGGAGGCCCCGGCCCGGCCCCCGCGGCACGCGCTGCCGCTTCCGGTACGGCTGCTGGCGATGCTGGCCGCGTTCGCGGTCATGGTGGTGTTCGCCGTCGTCCTGGCCCGGCTGACGCTCCAGCCGTCGCCCGCGTCGGTGTCCCTGACGCACAGCAACGTGCACCCGGGCCGCTCGCTGCGGGCCTATCTGGAGCAGGCGCCGGCCCGGGAGGCGATCCGGCAGATCGGCGGGAACGTGCTGCTCGGCGTGCCGTTCGGCGTGCTGGTGCCGGTGCTGGCGCCGCGCGCCCGGGGAGTGCTGCGGGTGCTGGCGCTGACCGCCCTGGTGATGCTGATGGTGGAGCTGGTGCAGGGTGCGCTGGTGACCGGGCGGGCCTTCGACGTCGACGACGTCATCCTCAACACGACCGGGGCGCTGCTGGGCTGGCTGCTGCTGGGGCGGCGGCTCGGCCACGGGGTGCACCGGCGCGTGCGGGAGCCGTCGGCCGGCTGATCCGGCGCAACCAGCGCAACCAGCGCAACAGGTCTGTACCAGAGTATTGACGGAGCCCTTATCTCACTCCTTAAATCAAGAGGCATCACGCATCCGTGTCCCCCCACGAGAACGGAGAGCCATGGCCTCCCCACGCCTGCTCCGCAGATGTCTCCTCGCCGCCCTGTCGGCCGCGCTGATCGGCTCGGCCGCCGTCGGACCGGCGCACGCGGAGTCCGCCGCACCGGCGGCCGCGGCCGTCACCACCTTCTCCGACACCTTCGACGGGCCCGCGGGCGCCGCGGTGGACGGCTCGAAGTGGACCCTGGAGACCGGCGACAACGTCAACAACCACGAGCGGCAGTACTACACGTCGGGGACGAAGAACGCGGCCCTGGACGGCCAGGGCCATCTGGTGATCACGGCCCGGAAGGAGAACCCGGCCGGTTACCAGTGCTGGTACGGCAGTTGCCAGTACACCTCGGCCCGGCTGAACACCGCCGGGAAGTTCAACGCCCAGTACGGCCATGTCGAGGCCCGGATGAAGATCCCGCGCGGGCAGGGCATGTGGCCGGCGTTCTGGATGCTCGGCACCCCGGTCAACTGGCCGGACTCGGGTGAGATCGACGTGATGGAGAACGTCGGCTTCGAACCCTCGACCGTGCACGGCACCATCCACGGCCCCGGCTACTCCGGCTCGGGCGGCATCGGCGCGCCGTACTCGCTGCCGAACGGGCAGTCCTTCGCGGACGCCTTCCACACCTTCGCCGTCGACTGGGCGCCCGACTCGATCACCTGGTCGGTGGACGGCACCGTCTACCAGCGCCGCACCCCCGCCGACCTGGGCGGCAAGACCTGGGTGTTCAACAAGCCGTTCTTCCTCATCCTGAACCTCGCGGTCGGCGGCTACTGGCCCGGCGACCCCGACGGCTCCACCCAGTTCCCGCAGACGCTGCTGGTGGACTCGGTGTCGGTGACGACGAGCGACAGCGCCGCCGGAGTGCCGGTCCGGGGCCTGGCGGGCAAGTGCGCGGACGTGGCCGGCGCGAACCCGGCGAACGGCACCGCGGTCCAGCTCTACGACTGCAACGGCACGGGCGCCCAGTCCTGGACGGCCGGCTCGGACGGCACCCTCCGGGCGCTCGGCAAGTGCCTGGACGTGAAGGACAACGGCACGGCCGACGGCTCCGCCGTCCAGCTATGGGACTGCACCGGCGGCCCCAACCAGAAGTGGACCGTCACCGGTGCGCACGACATCGTCAACCCGCAGGCCGACAAGTGCCTCGACGTCGCCGGGAACACCTCGGCGAACGGGGCGCGGCTGCAGATCTGGACCTGCACCGGCGGCGCCAACCAGAAGTGGACGGTCGGCTGAGGGGTCCGCTCAGCGCACCTTCCAGGTGTACTTGTCCCCGCCGACGAAGCGGACCACGTCCGGGTCGTCCAGGTCATGGATGGTGACGCCGTAGGAGGCGGCCGTCTCCAGCACGTCCGTGACGGTCCGGGCCTCGCCGACCACCTGACCGTCGATCTCCATGATCCGGAAGGGCGGATCACCGTGCCGGCCCGGGCACACACCATGGACCAGGACCCGCGGCCGGCAGATGTGGGGAGCTGCTTGTTCGGTCATGCAATAGAGCCTAGAACGCGACGCGGGCCGACGGGTCGTCCACCGGGTCCCTGCCGCCCCTGAGCACCGCGGCCCGCACGGCCCCGGCTCAGGGGCGGCGCCAGTCGTCGCTGGTCAGATGGGATCCGGCCTGTGGGCCCATGCGCAGCATGCCGCCGTCGACGCTCCAGGAGGCGCCGGTGACGTACGAGGCGTCCGGACTCGCCAGGAACGCGATCACCGCGGCGACCTCGCGGGCGTCGCCGGGCCGGCCGAGCGGTACGCCGGGGCGGCGCTCGGTGTGCACGTCGGTGTCCTCCTGGCCGGTCATCGGGGTGGCGATCTCGCCCGGCGCCACCGCGTTCACCGTGATGCCGTGCTCGGCCAGCTCCAGGGCCATCACCTGGGTGAGCAGCCCGAGGCCGCCCTTGGCCGCGCAGTACGGGGCGGCGCCGACCCGGGGCTGGTGCTCGTGCACGGAGGTGACGTTGACGATCCGGCCGCCGTCGCCCTGCCGGATCATGTGGCGCGCGGCCCGCTGGCCGAGCAGGAACGGGCCGACGAGGTCGACGTCCAGGACCGGGCGCACATCCTCCAGGGTGAGGTCGAGGTACGGGGTCATCGTGCCCGTACCGGCGTTGTTGACCAGGACGTCGATCCGGCCCAGCTCGGCGCAGAGGGTGTCCACCACGTCGGCGGCCTCGGGCAGCCGGGTCAGGTCCAGCCGGGCCACGGCGGCGCGGCGGCCGTGCGCGCGGACCTCCTCGGCGGTCTCCTCGGCGCCCTTCTCGTCGGAGTGCCAGGTGATGCCGACGTCCAGGCCCGCCTCGGCCAGACGTACGGCGGTGGCACGGCCGATGCCGGAGTCCGCGCCGGTGATCAGTGCCGTTCGCTGCGCGGCCGGTGTGGGCATGGCTCGCCTCCTCGGGTAGGTGATCGCAAGGACGGGCCTTCGCAGTACCCGGGGGCGCGGGCGGCAAACGGCCGCGCCGACCGGGCGCGGGGGGCGGTCCGGGGGCACGGGGTGGTGCGGGCCGCCGGGCCATGCGTCGGCCGTCCGCGTGGTTCCCCGCGCCGCTCCGGGGCGTCCGGTGTGAACCTGGAGTGCATGGACCCCGTCGCCGCCCTGGACCGGATCGCCTTCCTGCTGGAGCGGGCACTCGCGCCCGCCTACCGGGTACGGGCCTTCCGCACCGCCTCCCGGACGCTGGCCGCGCTGCCCGCCGAGGAGGTGGCCGCGCGGGCGGCGGCCGGGACGCTGGAGTCGCTGAAGGGGGTCGGGCCGAAGACCGCGCAGGTGGCGCGGGAGGCGCTGGCCGGTGAGATGCCCGGTTACCTGCGCCGGCTGGAGGAGGAGGCCGGGGCGGCGGCCGGCGCCGAGGGTCCCGGGTCCGGGCTGCGGGCGCTGATCCGGGGCGACTGCCACACGCACTCGGACTGGTCCGACGGCGGCAGCCCGATCGAGGAGATGGGGCGGACGGCGGCCGGACTGGGGCATGAGTGGACCGTGCTCACCGACCACTCCCCGCGGCTCACCGTGGCCCGCGGGCTGTCGCCGGAGCGGCTGCGGGAGCAGCTCGCGGTGGTGGCGGACCTGAACGCGCGGTGGGCGCCGTTCCGGCTGCTCACCGGGATCGAGTGCGACATCCTGGAGGACGGCTCGCTGGACCAGGAACCGGAGTTGCTGGAGCGGCTGGACGTGGTCGTGGTGTCGGTGCACTCCAAGCTGCGGATGGACGCCCGGTCCATGACCCGCCGCATGGTGGCCGCCGTGCGCAACCCGCACGCCGACGTCCTCGGGCACTGCACCGGGCGCCTGGTGACGGGCCGCGGGCGGCCGGAGTCGCAGTTCGACGCGGACGAGGTGTTCGCGGCGTGCGCCGAGTCGGGCACGGCCGTGGAGATCAACAGCCGGCCGGAGCGGCTGGACCCGCCGCGGCGGCTGCTGCGCCGGGCGGTCGCGGCGGGCGTGCTGTTCGCCGTCGACACCGACGCGCACGCGCCCGGCCAGCTGGACTGGCAGCTCCTCGGCTGCGCCCGGGCCGAGGAGTGCGGGGTGCCCGCCGAACGGGTGGTGACCACCTGGCCGGCCGGGGAACTGCTGGACTGGACGCGGGAGGGCCGGGTCCCGGCGCGCGCGGCGGGTTCCTGAACCCGAAGTCGTGGTACCCGGACCCGTACGAGAGATCCGGACGACAGACGCCCGGACCAGATACGACCGGACGACAGACGCCCGGACGACAGACGCCGGACGCGAGGCACCAGGCGGGAGACCGGGCGGCAGCCGGGAAGGCGCCGTGGTCGCCGTACGGGAGCCGGGAAAGGGATACTCCGCATGGAACGAGCCGCCGTCTTCGACGTCGACGGAACCCTGGTCGACACCAACCATCTGCACGTCGTCACCTGGTGGGAGGCCTTCCGCCAGGCCGGGCACGACGTGCCCATGCACGCCGTGCACCGGGCCGTCGGGCTGGGCTCCACGGACCTGATCGCCCATCTGCTGGGCGACGACCGCGACCCGGACCAGGACGACGAGCTGAGCGCCGCGCACAAGGCGCTGTACGGCCAGTACTTCGACCGGCTCCCCGCCCTGCCCGGCGCCGGTGACCTGCTGCGCCGGCTGCACGGGGACGGCTGGACGGTGGTCCTCGCGACCTCGGCGAGCGGTGCCGAGCTGGGCGCGCTGCGCCGGGCGCTCGACGCGGACGAGGCCATCACGGACACCGCGAGCGCCGACGACGTACAGCAGGGCAAACCGGCGCCCGAGCCGGTGGAGCACGCCCTGGAGCTGGCCGGGGTGCCCGCCTCGCGGGCGGTGTTCGTCGGGGACACCGTGTGGGACATGCGGGCCGGCAGCAAGGCCGGGGTGCGCTGTCTGGGGGTGCTGTGCGGCGGGATCCCGCGCGCGGACCTGGAGGAGGCCGGGGCGGAGGCGGTGTACGCCGATCCGGCCGATCTGCTGGCGCGGCTGGCCGGGAGCCCGCTGGCGTGAGCCGGGGGTGACGCAGGTCACGGAAGGGGCCGGAGCACCCCGAAGTGGTTGCCCGTTGAACAAGACGTGGGTACGGAGGGGACAGTGTCCCCGGGCCTCATCTCTCGCCCACAGGGACGATCGTTCGGCTGAAGCCCTGTGGAGCCTTTCGCCGCGAGGCGACCGCCCTCCGCGCCCGCCACCCGACCGCCCCGGCCGTGATTCCCCCGTCACGGCCGGGGCTTCTCCATGCCCCGGCCCCGCGTGACCGACACCGCCGCGAGCCTCCCGCTCCCCGGGTACGGGCCTGTCACGGGCCTCCCGCTCCTCGGGTACGGCCCCGCCGCGAGCCTGGCGTACCGCGTGTGCGGGTCGTCCGCCCGGGTACCCGGCGGCTCGTCACAGCCTCCGTGAGCAGGCGAGAGGAGCCGAAGGTGAGCAGCTCAGCGGGCAGCAGGGTGGTCGTCACGGGCGCCACCGGCAACGTCGGGACCAGTGTGGTGCGGCTGCTCTCGGAGGACCCCGGGGTCGCGTCGGTGCACGGACTGGCCCGGCGGACGCCCGCGTGGGCGCCGCCGAAGACCGAGTGGTCCGCCGTCGACCTGCGGTCGGACCGGGAGGACCTCGCCGAGCGGTTCGCGGGCGCCGACGCCGTGATCCACCTGGCCTGGGCGTTCCAGCCGACGCACGACCCGGTGCAGACCTGGCGGACCAACGTGCTCGGGAGCATCCGGGTGTTCGAGGCGGTCGCCGCCGCCCGGGTGCCGGTGCTGGTGCACGCCTCCTCCGTCGGCGCGTACTCGCCGGGGCCGAAGGACCGCGCGGTGGACGAGAGCTGGCCGACACACGGCTGGCCGGACGCCGCGTACTGCCGCGAGAAGGCCTATCTGGAGCGCACCCTGGACGTGTTCGAGCGCGACCATCCCGAGGTGCGGGTGGTCCGGATGCGGCCGGCGTTCCTGTTCAAGTGGCAGTCGGCGAGCGAGCAGCGGCGGATCTTCGGCGGGCGGTTCCTGCCCGGACCGCTGGCCCGGCCCGAGCTGCTGCCGGTCCTGCCGGACATCCCGGGCCTGCGGGTGCAGGCGCTGCACACCGACGACGCGGCCGAGGCCTACCGGCTCGCGGTGCACTCGGACACCGCCCGGGGCCCCTACAACCTGGCCGCCGACCCGCCGCTGGACGCCACCGTGCTCGCCGGGCTGCTCGGCTCCCGGGCGGTCCGGCTGCCGCGTACGGCGGCCCGCTCGGCGATCGCCGCGGCCTGGGGGCTGCGGCTGCTGCCGGCCTCGCCGCACCTGTTCGACGCCGTGCTGCGGCTGCCGCTGATGGACTCCGCGCGGGCGCGCGCCGAGCTGGGCTGGCAGCCCCGGCGTACGGCGACGGAGGTGATCCAGGAGTTCCTGGAGGGCCTGCGGCAGGGCGGCGGGATGGAGACCGAACCGCTGCGGGGCCGGAAGGCGGGCTGAACGGGTCCCGTACACCACCCCCTACACCACGAGGAGCGGAGAACACGATGACTGTGCAGGAGTCCGGATCCGGGGAGCAGGAGCGGCCGGTGCCCCGGGACATGCCCGACCAGCAGGCCGGCCCCGACGAGGACCCGTGGGACCTCTCCCCCGGGCGCCCGGCCGGCGAGAAGCCGGACAAGGAGACGACACCCGGCCCGGACGAGGACGCCGCGCCCGGCCCGGACGGGTCCGGCACCGACGCCCAGGACGCGCCCCGCACCGACACGGAGGCCCCGGGACCGGACGAGCCGTCGGCCTAGGGCCTGCCGCTCATCGCGGTGTGCGTTCGCGGAGGGCGGCGCGCCAGGCGGGCAGGCGGTCTTCGGCGGCCGGTTCCGGGCGCCGGCCGCCGCTGGCGAAGAACTCGGCCAGCGGCAGGATCGCGGCGCCGACGGTGACCGCGTCCGGGCCGAGCCGGCCGAGGTCGATGCTCACCTTGTCGGCCGGGTACCGCAGCGCGTAGGTCGCCGCGTGCCGGCGGACGGCGGGCAGGAAGCGGGTTCCGAGCTGGAGTCCGGCCCAGCCGCCGATGAGGATGCGCTCGGGCTGGAAGAGGTTGATCAGGTCGGACAGGCCGGCGCCGAGGTATTCGGCGGTCTCCTCCAGGACGGCCAGCGCGACCGGGTCGGGCGCGGTGCCCTCGGGCGGGTAGGCGGCGGCGAGCATCGCGGTGAGCGCGGTCTCCTCGTCGGTGTCCCCGGGCGGCCGGCCGCCCTCCTCGCGCCAGCGGGCGAGCAGCGACTCGGCGCCGGCGTACGCCTCCAGGCAGCCCGGCGCACCGCAGCGGCAGCGCCGCCCGCGCACCCGCACGGTCAGATGGCCCCACTCCACGGCCCGGCCGTGCTCCACCTCGGGCGTGACCAGGCAGGCGCCGACACCGGAGCCGAAGAGCACGACCACCGCGTTGCGGGCGCCGCGCCCGGCGCCGAACCACATCTCCGCCTGGCCGAGGGTCTTGGCGCCGTTGTCGATGAGGTACGGCACCTCGTCGGGCAGCGGCGAGGCGGAGCGCAGCAGCCGCTCCAGCGGGACCGCGTCCCAGCCGATGGTCTGGCCGTGGACGACGGCGCCCCGGTCCGGGCTGTGCTCGACGATGCCGGGGACGCCGACGCCGACGCCGAGCAGCCGGCCGGGCTCGGCCTCCGCGGCGGTGAGGACCTCGGCGATGCCCTCGCGGATGTGACCGGTGATGACGTCGACGTCGTAGCCCTGCGGGGACAACGGGCGTTCGACGCGGGCCAGTTCCGTCAGGGCCAGGTCGAACAGCTCGACGCGGACCCGGGTCTCGCCGACGTCGACGCCGATCATCTGTCCGCTGTGCGGAGCGACGCGCAGCAGGGTGCGGGGCCGGCCGCCGTCGGAGTCGACGCTGCCGGCCTCCTCGACCAGGCCGTCGGCGATCAGGTCCGCGACCACGTTGCTGACCGAGCCGGAGCTGAGTCCGGTGGCCGGGCCCAGTTCGAAGCGGCTGAGCGGGCCGTCGAAGTAGAGCCGCTGGAGCACCGCCGTGCGGTTGCCCCGTCTCAGGTCGCGTACCGTGCGCCCGTTGCGCGCCGCCATGTGGCTCCCTTCACGAACCCTGCCCGACCTGCAACATACCCCTTCGGGTACCGGGGCGCGACATTTCCCCACACCTTAGTTCACGCTATGAGCAAAGAGGGGGAGGAGGCGGGCACCCGGCCGGGCGGCCGGGTGCCCGCCGACGGCACCGCCGCGCCCCGCTGCGCCGGGTCGCCCACGGTGCCCCCTCCCGCGCGGCTCAGCCGGCCGCGTACACGTCCTCCACGTACCGCCCGTCCGCCATCAGCGTGTTCAGCCAGCGCTCGGCCGCCGCCCCGTCGGCTCCGGGGGTGTGTTCCCGGTACAGCGTACGGAACGCGTCGCGGACGCCGGGTGCCATCCGGGCGCCGTCGCCGCAGACGTACACCCGTGCGCCGGCCGCGAGCAGCTCCCACACCTCGCCGGCCTCGGCGGCGATGCGGTGCTGGACGAAGGAGGCGCCGTTCTCGGGTGCGGCGCTGAAGGCCGGGCGCAGGCGGACGGCGCCGGCCCGTTCGGCGGCCCGCAGCTCGTCGGCGTGCAGATAGTCGGCGTCGGGTGCGTCGCAGCCGAAGTACAGCAGGGCGGGCGGGAGTTGCGCGCCCGCGCGGCGGGCGGCCAGGCGGTCGGCGACGGCGCCCCGGAACGGCGCGAGGCCGGTGCCCGCGGCGACCATCACGACCGGTGCCGAGCCGTCGATCCGGAAGGCCTCGCGGCAGGGCTGGACGCGGGCGTACACGGTGTCGCCGGGCCGCAGGGAGGCCAGGTGGCCCGATCCGGTGCCCCGGTAGCGGCCCTTGCCGGACCGCGCCGGGGCGTCGAGCACGGAGACCATCAGGTCGGCGTGGCGGGCGTCGGCCGCCGGCGCGGAGGAGATGGAGTAGTGGCGCGGGCGCAGCGGGGTCAGCAGGTCGAGCAGGGCCGGCCAGTCCAGGGCGCCGCGCAGCGCGGGGTGGTCCTCGGCCAGCTCCAGCAGGGTGCGCGGGTCGTCGTCGGGCAGGGCGGCGAGGGCGGCGCGCTCGGGCGGGCAGGGGTTGGCCGCGGCGAGGAGGGTCCGCTGCCGGGCCGTGGGCCGTTCCTGCAGCTCCACGTGGTGGGTCAGCAGCTCACGGACCGTCAGCGGGCGGTCGACGGCGAGGCCCTCGCGGCGCGGGCGGGTGGCCCGGATGTCCAGGACGGCACCGGCGTCGAGGCCGAACGCGGCGATGGCGCGGTCCACCAGGCCGGGGGCGTTGGCGGGCAGCACGCTCAGGTGGTCGGCGGTGCGGTAGGTGACGCCGTCGGGCAGGGCGATCCGCAGGAACCGCTTGGTCCGCGGGTGGCCGGGCGCGGTGAGGTCGCGGGCCTCGGTGACGGTCATCGGGACCAGGCCGTGCCGTTCGGCGAGGGCGTCCAGCGGGCCGCCGGTGACGGTGCGCACGGTGTAGGCGTGGGCGGGCTCCTGCGGCGCGTCCGTCCCGGCGTCCGGGTCGCCGTACTCCTGGAGCAGCGCGGTGCGCAGCCGGGCGGTGAACTCCGCCACGGTGCCGGCGAGGTCGCCGGAGGCGTCGGCGGCGGCGCGCGCGATGAGCCGGGTGGCGCCGAGTTCGGCGAGGCGGGCGTCGACGCGGGTGGGGACCTGCTGGTAGGTGGCGGCCCAGTTGCGGTCGCCGACGCCGAGGACGGCGTAGGTCACGCCGGTCAGGTCGGGCGTGCCGTCGAGCCAGGCGGCGAAGGCGGTGGCGTCGTCGGTGGGGCGGCCGTTGTAGGAGGCGGCGGTGATGACGACGGGCCGGTCCGCGGGCAGGCCGTCCGCGTAGGCGTCCAGGGCGGCGACCTCGGTGGCGCAGCCCACGGCGGCGGCCTCGTCGGCGAGCCGGGCGGCGAAGTCCCGGCAGGTGCCGTAGTTGCTGCCGTGCAGGAACAGGGCGCGGGTGCCGGGGCGGACCCGGGCCGGAAGGGTGTCCGGGGCCGGGGTGCCGGCGGCCGGCGCGGGGGCGGTGCCGGGCAGGGGCGCGTGCACGCGGTCGGCGGCGGTGCGCGGGGTGAGCGTGAGGGTGAAGCCCTCGGGCTTGAGGGTGAGGGTCTCCTTCACCGTGAGGCGGTAGCCGGCGTGGTCGTGCAGCCGGTAGCGGTGGACCAGCAGGGCGAGCAGCATGGTCGCCTCGTGCAGGGCGAACTGCCGCCCGATACAGGCGCGTTCACCGGTGCCGAACGGTTTGAAGGCGTGTACCGGGCGGGCCGCCTCGGCCTCGGGGGTGAACCGCTCGGGGTCGAACAGCTCCGGGTTGTCGCCCCAGACGGGCTCGCGGTGCAGCATCGGGGTGAGCACGGTGACGGCCTGGCCGGCGCGCAGCGGGATCCGGCCGCCGAGCAGGGTGTCCTCGCGGGCGTGCCGGCTGAACGCGGCGGCGGTCGGCCACAGCCGCAGCGCCTCGTTGAGGACCTGCCGGGTGTAGGTGAGCCGGCCGATGTCCTCGTACGCCGGCTCGGGGTCCGGGGTGTCGCCCCACAGCGCGTCGGCCTCGCGCTGGACGAGCCGCAGGACGGCGGGGTGCTTGGCGAGGTAGTACAGCGCGAAGGACATCGCGCCGGAGGTGGTCTCGTGGCCGGCGATCAGGAAGGTGATGACCTGGTTGCGGATGTTGGCCGGGTCCAGGGTGGTGCCGTCGGCCGGGTGCGGGGCGCTGAGCATCAGGCCGAGCAGGTCCGCGGCGCCGCTCTGGTCGGTGCCGGTGCGGGCGGCGATGACGTCGTCCACGACCCGGGCGAGGTAGCCGGCGTCCCGCCGGAAGGCGGCGTCGGCCGCCGAGTGGTCCTGGTCCGGGGTCCGGGCCAGGCGGTTCATGCTCCACTCCAGGCAGCGGACCATCGACTCCACGAAGGGATGCGGCTCGGCGCGTGCGAAGGAGCCGAAGTCGTAGCCGAACCCGGCCAGTCCGATCGTGTCGAGGGTCATGCGGGTCATGTCGTCGGGCACGTCGACGGGCCGGCCGTCCCGGGCCGCCCGGTCCCAGGAGTCGAGGAGCCGCCGGGCCACCTCCAGCATCACCGGGTGGTAGGTGCGCATCGAGCCGAGCGCGAAGGCGGGCATCAGGATGTCGTGCGCCCGGGCCCAGTTGGGCTCGTCGTTGTACGCGGTGAACAGTCCGTCGGCGGCGAACTCGCGCACGTTCTCCAGGGCGGGGCCGATGTGCTTGGCGAACCGGTCCTCGTCGGCCAGGTCGGCGACCAGGTCCGCGTCGGCGACGAACATCGCGTCCCGGCCGTGCAGCCGGCGCACCAGCACCGGGCCGTGGGCGCGCATCAGCTCCATGGCCTGCTGGATGGGGGTGCGGCCGGGTCCGGTGGCGGTGATGTCGACGACGGGGACGCCGGGCAGGGCCGCGGCGGAGGAGGAGTGCAGTGTGGTGGGGGGCATGGCGCGACGACTGCCTTTCGCGTAGCGGACTGCTGTGTTCCAGGGTGGTCGACGGGCGGCCGGTGCCCGCGCCACGGCACTACACGTTCGTGCAGTGGAAACCGGGCCGCCGGACTTGCGCGGCCGGGCGGTCCGTCGGCCGGCCGCCCGGACACGGCCGCGGCGCCGGGCGCCGGCCGCTTGGTTCCCGCCCGCCGAGTTGCCGCTGACCTGCCTCTTCCTCTTGGATGGGCGTGCGGCCGGCGGACCGGGAGGGTGTGATGGAGACGGGACGGGCCGACGCGGTGGTGTGGCGCAACCGGGCCCTGCTCGTGTTCGACCGCGTGTCGGTCCCGGTGGCGGTGTGCGACGTGTACGGCCAGGTGGTGCTGGCGAACCCGGCGATGGCCGCCGAGTGCGGCACGAGCCCGGGCCGGCTGCGCGGCCGGCAGGTGCTGGAGCTGTTCCGGCCGCAGGAGTCCACCCAGGTGGAGCGGATCGCCGAGGCGCTGCGGCTGCGGCACCGCTCGCGCTACCAGGTCTCCGTGTGCTGGCGGGCGCCGGACGGCACCGAGCGGTACGGAGAGCTGACCGCGGACCCGGTGAGCGACAGCGCCGAGGACACCCCGGCGCTGCTGGTGATGCTGCGGGTGCTGGGCGAGCGCACCGCGCCCGCGCCGGAGCCGGTGCGGGCCACCGAGGCGGAACGGCAGGTGCTGGCGCTGCTGGCCGGCGGCGCCACCACCGCGCGGGCCGCCCGGGAGCTGGGCCTGAGCCGGGACGGCGTCACCTATCACCTGCGCCGGCTGTCGGCGCGCTGGGGCGCGGCCAACCGCACCGAACTGGTGGCCCGCGCCTATGCCTTGGGCGTCCTGCTGCCCGGGGTCTGGCCGCCGCGGGCGAGCCCAGCCGAGGACGAGTAGGAAATTCGCTGGCCTCTCCTTCACAGGGCTACATACGATAGTCGCCTGCCTAGGGCTCCTAGGCTGTGTCGTCGTCACCGGAAGGACTCCCCCCCATGCGAGCGCTTACCGAGCAGGACATCCGCGCGTCGTTCGTCAACTGCTCCAAGGGCGAGGCCAAACGGCTGACCGTGCCGCGCGATCTGGAGGAGCGTCCCTGGAACGATCTGGACTTCCTCGGCTGGCGCGATCCCGGGGCCCCCGACCGCAGCTATCTGGTCACCGAACAGGACGGCCGGCCCGCCGGTGTCGCCCTGCGTTTCCCGCCCGCGCAGCGCGGCTTCCTGCACCGCAGCATGTGCTCGCTGTGCCTGACCACGCACCCCGGCGGCGGAGTGTCCCTGATGACCGCGCGCAAGGCGGGCACGGCGGGCCGGGAGGGCAACTCGGTCGGGCTGTACATGTGCACGGACCTGGCCTGCTCGCTGTACGTGCGCGGCAGGAAGACCCCCGTCGCCGGCGCGCGGTTCGCGGAGAGCCTGACCCTGGAGGAGCAGATCGCCCGCACCCGGGACAACCTCTCCGCGTTCGTCGCCAAGCTGTACGTCTGACCCCCGGGCGCCGTCCCCGGTCGCCCCATGGCCGGAAACAGTCCGCGAACGGTCACGTTCGACCTGGCCGCCTAACGGGAACAGGCCAAGGATGCTCGACGTACGAAAGTGGATCTCTGGACTGCTGCGTCTGCTGGGGCGCCGCCGGGAACCGGTGGTCGTCCAGACGCTGCGGTCCGCCGCGGCGGCGACGGTCGCCTACGTCATCGCGCTCCGGCTGAGCCCGGAGCCGGCCCCGCTCACCGCGCCGCTGACCGCGCTGCTGGTCGTTCAGGTGACCTTCTACGCCACGCTCACCAACGGCATCCGCCGGGTGAACTCGGTGGTCGCCGGCGTGTTGGTGGCCATCGCCTTCAGCGTGCTGGTGGGGCTGACCTGGTGGAGCCTGGCGCTGCTCATCGTCGCCGCGCTGGGCGTGGGCCACCTGGTGCGGGTGGACGAGTACGTGGCCGAGGTGGCGATCAGCGCCATGCTGGTGCTCGGCGTCACCACGGTGGGGTTCACCGCCTGGGCGCGGATCGTGGAGACGCTGATCGGCGCGGTCGTCGGCACCGCCTGCAACCTGCTGCTGCCTCCGCCCGTCTGGGTGGACAAGGCGGGCGCGTCCATCGAGGACCTGGCCCGGCGGGTGCGCCAGCTGATGCTGCGGATGGGCGAGGAGGCCGCGGGGCGCATCCCCTGGCAGCGGGCGGCCGAGCGGCTGCACGAGGCACGCCGGCTCGACCACGACATCGTGCGGGTGGACGCGGCGCTGCGGCAGGCCGAGGACAGTCTGCGGCTCAACCCGCGCGTCAAGGAGGGCCTGCTGCACCGGGTGGTGCTGCGCACCGGTCTGGACACGCTGGAGATCTGCACGGTGGTGCTGCGGGTGCTGGCCCGCACGTTCACGGACCTGGCGAAGGCCCGCGGCTCGAAGGAGCTGTTCCCGGCCCAGGTCGGCGGGACCGTGGAGCAGTTGCTGTCGGAGATCGCCGACGCGGTGGTCAGCTTCGCGGTGCTGGTGACCACGGACCTGAGCGAGAACGCCGAGTCGGCGGAGGCCCGGCTGACGGCCGAGCTGCACACCGCGGCCGGCACCCGGGACCGGCTGGCCGAGCTGCTCCGGGAGGAGATCGGCAAGGACTGGGAGAACTGGCAGTTGCTCGGCGCGGTGGTGACCGAGACGACCAGGATCATCGACGAGCTGGACACCGAGCACCGCACCCGGCGCCTGCTGGAGGAACTGGACCGGGTCTCCCGCGAGCAGCGGGCCAAGCTGCCCCGGATGGCCTGGCTGCGCGACCGGCTCGGCATCCAGGAGGAGCTGTGGCGCAACCGCGCCGGCTTCGGCAGCCGCTCCCGGTGACCCGCCCGCCGTGCCGTTGCACAGCGCGCAACCGCTGTTGCCGGTCTTGCCTCCGGCGGCGGGCCCGCGCCAAGGTGTCTGTCACGAGCGGGGCGACCGACGACTGAGGTGCGGCATGGACACGCAGGCACGGACACCCGGGCAGCGCCCGGAGCAGGGCGGCGGCTGGACCAGGCGCCGGTTCGCCGGGGCGGTGGCCGGCGCGGCGGCGGTCGTCGCGGTCCCGGCCCCGGCGGCCCCGCCGGCGGCCACCCCGGCCGCGCGGGTCGCGCCCGGGCCCGCCGCGCCGCGCCAGGAGCCCCCGGGGCCGCGCCCGCTGTACGTGGGCACCTACACCTCGGCCGCGGGCGGCGGCACCGGCGTCACGGTGGCGTCGTACGACCCGGAGTCGGGCCGGATCACCCGCACCGGCACGCTCACCGGCGTGCCCGACCCGTCGTATCTCGCGGTGCACCCGGACGGGCGCACGCTGTACGCGGTGGCCGAGCGGCAGGACGGCGGGGTGACGGCCGTACGCCTCGCGGACCGGCGCGTGCTCGGCACCCGCACCACCGGCGGCGCGGGCCCCTGCCATCTGTCGGTGCACCCCGGCGGCCGCTGGCTGCTGAGCGCGGACTACGGCTCGGGCAGTGTCACCGTGCACCCGATCGACGCCTCGGGCGCCCTCGGCGAGCGCACCGCCCGGGTCGTGCACACCTCGCCGCCGCCCGGTCCCGGGCAGCAGGGTCCGCACGCCCACCAGATCGTCACCAGCCCGGACGGCCGCTACGTCCTCGCCGTGGACCTCGGCACCGACACCGTCTACACCTACCGGCTGGACACGGCGCGGGGCACGCTCACGGAGGTGGCCCGGGCGCGCACCCGGCCGGGCGCGGGGCCGCGCCATCTGACCTTCCACCCGGGCGGCCGGTACGCCTACCTGGCCAACGAACTGGACGACACCGTGACCGTCTGCGCCTACGACCCGTCCTCGGGCCGGCTGAGCGTGGGCGAGCCGCAGCCGACCGGGTCGGAGGGCGGCACCAACTATCCGGCGCAGATCCTGGTGACGGCGGACGGCCGGTACGCGTTCCTCGCCAACCGGGGCCACAACAGCCTGGCGCGGTACGCCGTCGAGTCCGGCGGGGCCCGGCTGCGACTGCTCGGCACGGTGCCGACGGGCGGGGACTTCCCGCGGCAGATCGCGTGCGCACCGGACGGCCGGCTGCTGTTCGCGGCGAACCAGCGCTCCGGCACGGTCACCGTCTTCCATGTCGACGCGGACGGCGGCGGGCTCACTCCGGCCGGCGAGCCGTTCGCGTCACCGGTCGCCGTCTGCGCGCTGCCGCTGTAGCGCGCGGGGGCAGGAGGCGGCGACGGCCTGCGCGAGCAGGGCGTGGACGCGCTCGGTGAGCTGGGTGACGTCGTCGGCGGGCGCGTGGAAGGGCAGCCGTACGTCGCCGTGGGCGCGGGTGCGTTCGATGCGCAGGGTCAGTCCGTGCCGGTCGACGGCGAGCGGGGCCACCCGGGTCACGGCGTGCAGGCTCTCGGGCCGCACCAGGCGGGTCAGCCGCTCGACGGCGTCGGGGTGGGCGTCGGCGAGGTGGGTGAGCAGCCGGGCCTCGGCGGCGGCGAGCGGGTCGGGCCGGGCGGCGGCGAACTCCTCCAGGCCCACGACCACCGGTCCGGACGCCTGCCGGAGCACCACCCGGGCGGGGTGGAAGAGCAGCGCGTCCCCGGCCGGGGTGAGCGTGCCGGAGAGCCACAGCCGGGCGCGGATCCGGTCGCGCACCGGTACGGGTGCCACGTCGGCGAACTCCAGCAGGGCGGCCGGCTCCTGACGCGGGGCGCACAGGGACGCGGCGGACAGACCGCTGTCCTCGGGCACCGCCAGGCACACCCGGCCGTCCTCGGTGACGGTGTGCGCGCCGGCGTACTCCTCGCGCACACCGTCCGCCGTCACCGCGCACGACCACGCGGTGGCCAGCACCGAGCGGGCCCGTTCCGCCGCGCCGGGGGCGGCCGTCCAGTCCTGTGTGTCACCCATCCCGAGACCTCCTTAGGTAAGCCTTGCCTAACCTATCGGAGTCCGGGGCGCGCGCCAACCACGCCCCGCCGGCGCACCGGGTCACGCAAGGATGCCCAGGAGCGCGCGGGCGCACAGGTCGCGCACCTGCTCGCGGCTCGACTCGCCCGCGCCGCGCAGCCATTCCAGACAGACGGCCGTGGTGAAGGCGAGCCAGCCGCGCACCGCCAGACGCACCTCGGGAGCGGTCTCGGCGGCCGGCCCGAACTCGGGGTCGGCGGCGAGCGCGGCCAGGATCTGCCGCTCCTGCGCGGCCAGGGCGCACTGGTAGACCCGGCGCACCGCCTGGTCGCCGGCCGCGTCGGCGCGGTGGAAGGCGCGGAAGCCATGGGCGTGGGCCTGGACGTAGCCGAGGTAGGCGTCGAGCCCGGCGGTCAGCTGCTCGCGCACCGGCACCCCGGGCACGGCCGCCGTCATGCGCAGCATCCGCTCGCTCTCGCGCTCCACGACCGCGGCGAAGAAGTCCCGCTTGGTCGGGAAGTAGTGGTACAGCAGCCCGCGCGAGACACCGGCGATCTCGGCGACCCGCTCGATCCGGACATCGTCGTAGGGACTGTCCGAGAACAGCTTCGCGCCGACCGTCAGCAACTGCTCGCGCCGCTCCCCCGTGCTGAGCCGGCGGCGGGTGCGCTCCCGATGATTCGCGGGCATGCCGTCACTGTACTTGACGCCGGTTCAACAGCCGGACGACACTGGAACGCGTTATTGAACCCACGTACAACACACCGCGCGGCACCCGCGCACACCGCCTCAACGAACCGCTGGACCAAGGGAGATCGCGTCATGGCGGGGAGGACGCAGACCATGGAGAACGGGCTGCCGAAGGGTTTCCGGAGCGCCGAGCGGGGCTGGCCCGAGCTGCACCGCATACCGCACCCGCCGCGCCGGGTGCCGCTGCTCGGCGATGTGCTCGGCGCCGACGGGCGCCGACCGCTCCAGGACACCATGCGCCACGCCCGCCGGCTGGGCCCGGTCTTCCGGCGGCGGGCCTTCGGCAAGGAGTTCGTCTTCGTGTGGGGGGCGCGGCTGGTCGCCGACCTCGCCGACGAGTCACGGTTCGCCAAGCACGTCGGGCTGGGCGTCGCCAACCTGCGGCCGGTGGCCGGGGACGGCCTGTTCACCGCCTACAACCACGAGCCCAACTGGCAGCTCGCGCACGACGTCCTGGCGCCCGGGTTCAGCCGCGAGGCCATGGAGGGCTACCACGGGATGATGCTGGCCGTCGCCGGCCGGCTCACCGACCGCTGGGACCGCCTGCTCGCGGCCGGACACACGGTCGACGTGCCCGGCGACATGACCCGGCTGACCCTGGAGACCATCGCCCGCACCGGTTTCGGGCACGACTTCGGCTCCTTCGAACGGGACCGCCCGCACCCCTTCGTCACGGCCATGGTCGGCACGCTCGGCTACGCCCAGCGGCTCAACAGCGTGCCCGCGCCGCTGGCCCCGCTGCTGCTGCGCTCCGCCACCCGGCGCAACGCGGCCGACATGGCCTTCCTCAACCACACGGTCGACGAGCTGGTGGCCGCCCGGCGCCGGTCCGGCGGCGGCGAGGGCGACCTGCTGGACCGCATGCTGGCCACCGCGCACCCGGTGACCGGGGAGAAGCTGTCCGCGGAGAACGTCCGCAAGCAGGTCATCACGTTCCTGGTGGCCGGCCACGAGACCACCTCGGGCGCGCTCTCCTTCGCGCTGTACTACCTCGCCCGGCACCCGGAGATCGCCGCCCGGGCCCGCGCCGAGGTGGACCGCGTCTGGGGAGCGACCGCACAGCCGCGCTACGACCAGATAGCCAGGCTGCGCTATGTCCGCCGGGTGCTGGACGAGTCGCTGCGGCTGTGGCCGACCGCGCCCGCCTTCGCCCGCGAGGCCCGCCACGACACGGTCCTCGCCGGCGAGCACCCGATGCGCCGGGGCGCCTGGGCCCTGGTGCTGACGCCGATGCTGCACCGCGACCCGGAGGCGTGGGGCGAGGACACCGGGCGGTTCGACCCGGACCGCTTCACCGCTGCGGCCGTACGGGCCCGGCCGCCGCACGTCTTCAAGCCCTTCGGCACCGGCGCGCGGGCCTGCATCGGCCGCCAGTTCGCGCTGCACGAGGCGGCGCTGGTCCTCGGTCTCCTGCTGCGCCGCTACGACCTGCACGCCGACCCCGGCTACCGGCTGGCCGTCACCGAACGGCTGACCCTGATGCCGGAGGGCCTGCGGCTGCGCCTGGAGCGCCGGCAGCGCCCCGCGGAGCCGCACGGCGGCACCGACGCGCCGCGCGCCCGGCCGGACCTGCGGGACCTGTCCTCCGGAGCGGACCGGGCTCGCGGAGCCTGATCGGAACAAGAGGGCCCAGCGCTCCGCCGCCCAGTGCGCCGGACGGTCCGAACGAGAGGTCTCAGCGCTCCGCCGTCCAGTGCGCCGGGCGGCGGACCGTCCCGGGCAGCCGGGTGCCGGCGCTGCCGCGGGCCGCGTCGAGTTGCGGCTGGGTGAGGAAGAACGCGCCGGTAAGGTCCGCGCCGGTCAGGTCGGCGTCCCGCAGGTCGGCGCCGATGAGGTCCGCGCCGCGCAGATCGGCGCCGGTGAGGTCGGCCGCGATCAGACAGGCACCGCGCAGGCTCGCCCCGCGCAGGTCGGCGCCCTTGAGCCGGGCGCCGGCCAGATCCGCGCCCCGCCGGTCCTTGCCCTTGGCCTTCCCCTTGCCCTTGCCGCCGGCGCCGGCCCGGACCAGCTCGCTGGCGCGCAGCAGGTGCGTGTTGACCTCCTGCCGGTGCGCGGCCACGTCCAGCGCGGCCAGCTCGTCGGGGGTCTGGCGGGTGAGCCGCTCGGTCTTCTCCAGGGCCCGCCGCAGCTCGGGGTGGACCGGCCGGGCGGCGGGCAGGCCCAGCGCCTCCGTCAGGTACCACAGCAGCTCGTGGAGCTGCCGGACGACCGGGAAGACCTCGGACATGCGGCGCGCCTGCTCCTTCGGCGCGGTGCGCCGGTCCTGTCCGCCGAAGGTGACCTGGGAGACCTTCTGGCCGGCGCCGAAGCAGTCGTAGACGGTGCAGCCGCTGAAGCCCCGCTGCCGCAGGCCGTCGTGGATGCCGCAGCGGTGGTCGTCCCGGAGGTTCGGGCAGGGCAGCCCGGCGGGCTTGTCCAGCGCGAAGTCGGCGGACCGGGCGAAGGGCAGGGCCACGCAGCACAGGCCGAAGCACTGGGCGCAGTCGCCGCGCAGGTCAAGGAGGTCGGGGATCGGGTCCGGCATGGTCCACAGCCTACTCACCGGCGCGGCGGCCGCCGGTCTCAGACCTCGTCGCGGACGAGCGCCAGCAGCCGGTCCAGAACCCGGGGCGCGCCCGTGCGCAGGCCGTCGTGCTCGAACTCGTCGGTGACCCAGGTGCGCAGGCCCCGCACGGCGCGGGCGGTGTCGAGCGCGTGGGCGGTGTCGACGTACATGTCGTCGTGGTAGACCGTCGCGGCGACGGGCACCTCGTTGGCGGCGAGGCGGGCCGGATCGTACAGCGCGGGCCAGTCGGTGCGGGCGGCGAGCAGCTCGGCCGTCTCGCGCAGCGGCCGCAGGGCCGGGTCGGTCTCGAACATCCAGGGGTGGACGGTCTCGCCGGTGAAGAGCACCGGGCCGTCACCGGTGAGCGCCTTGGCCGCGTCGAACTGCGGGAACTCGGCGCGGACGCGCTCGGCGGCCCAGGCGGTGGGGCGGGCGCCCTGGCCGTAGACCGACTCGTGGACGACGGCGTAGAGCGGGTGCGCGGCGTACGACAGCAGGGTCTGCGCCTGTTCCTGGAAGGCGTCGGACAGCTCCGTCCCGGCCGGGGTGCGGACGAAGGCGTCCTCCAGCAGGTGGTGCAGGCGGTGGCTGCCGTCGCTGGTGCCGAGCATCTGGCCCAGGGCCTGGAAGGCCTCCACCGTGAGGCGGTAGCCGTTCGGCAGGACCACGTCGTGGGTGAGGAGGTGGTCGGCGATCCGCCGGGCCGCCGCCACGTCCTGCGGGTAACGGTCGTAGTGCGCGGCGACCTTGCGCTCGATGCGCGGATAGGCGGCCCGGTAGACGTCGTCGGCGTGGGCGTGCAGGGAGGGCAGACCGCCGGTGATCAGCGCGGTGTGGATGCCCTCGGGAGCCAGGGAGAGGTAGGACACGGTACAGAAGCCGCCGAAGCTCTGGCCGAGCACGGTCCACGGGGCGCCGCCGGTGACCCGCGGACGGATGGCCTCGCAGTCGCGGACGATGGAGTCGGCGCGGAAGCGGGCGAGGTAGTCGGCCTGGGCGGCGGGGCCGCCGCGCAGCGGGAGCGTCTGGCGGTTGGCGGGCGTGGAGCGGCCGGTGCCGCGCTGGTCGAGCAGCAGGACGCGGTACTCCTCAAGGGCCCGGTCGAGCCAGGCCTGCCGTCCGATGAAACGGTTCGCCCCGAAGCCGGGGCCGCCTTGCAGGTACACCAGCCAGGGCAGGTCCTGCCCGGCCTTGTCGCTCGCCACCGCCTCCCGGGCGTACAGCTCGATGGTCTCGCCCGCCGGGTCGGCGTGGTCGAGGGGCACGGTGAAGCGGTGGTCGGTGAGGACGACGCCGGGCTGGCGGTAGCTGAGGCTCAACGGGTCTCCCGGGACGGGCGGCTGGGACGCGACCCAGTTCAGCACACGGCCGTACGCGGGCCGAGACCCGGGACCAGGGTTCGTCACTGAACCACCGGTCAGCGGGCGGCCGGGGTGGCGCCCGGCCGGTCACCCGGTACGCGTACCGCGGGGGCACCGCGCGGGAGCGGGCGGCCGAGGCCCGGCTCGCCGCACGGTGACCCGCGGCCTGCCCGCCCCGGGGCCCGCGGATTACGCTGCTTCTGCTTCTGCTTCCGACTTCGCCCGCCGGCCGACCGCACGGGACCGCACCGGACCGTTCACGACCCTGACCGACCGCCATCCGATCGTCCGATGACCCATGACCGACACCGAGGAGCCGCGATGCGTGTCGCCCTGTTCCTGACCTGTGTCAACGACACGCTGTATCCGGACACCGGCCGGGCCGTGGTGAGACTGCTGCGCAGGCTGGGGGTCGACGTCGACTTCCCGATGGGCCAGACCTGTTGCGGGCAGGCGCACTACAACACCGGCTACCGGCATCAGACCGAGCCGCTGGCCCGGCACTTCGCCGAGGTCTTCGGTGGCTACGAGGCGATCGTGACCCCGTCCGCCTCGTGCGGGGCGATGGTCCGGGAGCTGTATCCGCGGCTGGGCGAGCGGGCCCGGGCGGAGGGACGCGGCGACGCGCTGGCGCGGACCCTGGCGCCGGTGGTGCCCAGGACGTACGAGCTGACGGAGTTCCTGGTGGACGTGCTCGGGGTGACGGACGTGGGCGCCTACTACCCGCGCAAGGTCACCTACCATCCGACCTGTCACGGGCTGCGCGGTCTCGGGCTCGGCGACCGGCCGCGCCGGCTGCTCGGCGCGGTGCGGGGCCTGGAACTGGTCGAGCTGCCGGGTGCCGAGGAGTGCTGCGGGTTCGGCGGCACGTTCGTGGTGAAGAACGCCGAGGTGTCGGCGGCGATGGGGGTGGACAAGGTGCGCCACGCGGAGTCGACGGGCGCGCAGGTGCTGTGCGCGGCCGACAACTCGTGTCTGATGCACATCGGCGGCACGATGAGCCGGCTGCGCACGGAGTTGCGGCCGGTGCACCTCGCGGAGATCCTGGCGAGCACGGAGGAGGAACCGGCGGTATGAGCGGCACGTTCGTCGGCATGCCGGCCTTTCCCGAGGCCGCGCGCGACGCCGTCCACGACCCGACGCTGCGCGCCAACCTGCGCCACGCCACGCACACCATCCGCGCCAAACGGGCCCAGGCGGTGGGCGAGCTGTCCGACTGGGCGCAGTTGCGGGAGGCGGGCCGGCGGATCAAGGACCACACACTGCACCATCTCGACCGCTATCTGGAGCAGTTGGAGGAGGCGGTCACCGCGGCCGGCGGCACGGTGCACTGGGCGGCGGACGCCGAGGAGGCCAACCGGATCGTCACCGCACTGGTCCGGGCCACCGGCGAGTCGGAGGTCGTCAAGGTCAAGTCGATGGCCACGCAGGAGATCGGCCTCAACGAAGCCCTCGCGGCGGCGGGGATCCGCGCCTACGAGACCGATCTCGCCGAGCTGATCGTGCAGTTGGGCCGGGACCGGCCCTCGCACATCCTGGTGCCGGCCATCCACCGCAACCGGGGCGAGATCCGGGACGTCTTCCGCTCCGAGATGGGCGCCTGGGGCCGCCCGGCCCCCGAGGGCCTGACGGACACGCCCGCCGAACTCGCCGAGGCGGCCCGGCTGCACCTGCGGGAGAAGTTCCTGCGGGCGAAGGTCGGTGTCTCCGGCGCCAACTTCATGGTCGCCGAGACCGGCACGCTGGTCGTCGTGGAGTCCGAGGGCAACGGCCGGATGTGCCTGACCCTGCCCGAGACGCTGATCTCCGTCGTCGGCATCGAGAAAGTCGTCCCCACCTGGCGGGACCTGGAGGTCTTCCTGCAGACCCTGCCCCGCTCCTCCACCGCCGAGCGCATGAACCCGTACACCAGCATGTGGACCGGCACCACGGACGGGGACGGGCCGCGCGCCTTCCATCTGGTGCTGCTCGACAACGGCCGCACCGACGCCCTCGCCGACCAGGTAGGCCGCCAGGCGCTGCGCTGCATCCGCTGCTCGGCCTGCCTGAACGTGTGCCCGGTCTACGAGCGGGCCGGCGGGCACGCCTACGGCTCCGTCTACCCGGGCCCCATCGGCGCCATCCTCAGCCCGCAGCTACGGGGCACGGGCAGCGCGATCGACGCCTCGCTGCCGTACGCCTCCTCGCTGTGCGGCGCCTGCTACGAGGTGTGCCCGGTCGCCATCGACATCCCCGAGGTGCTGGTGCGGCTGCGGGAGCGGGTGGCCGAGGGCGGTCCGGCGGTGCGGCAGGGCAACAGGGTGCTGCTGCGGCCGGCGAAGGGGCACGCGGCCGAGCGGGCGGCGATGCGGGCGGCGCGCTGGGCGTTCGGCCGCCCCGGGGCCCTGCGCGCGGGCCAGCGGCTGGCCTCCCGCACCCGCCGGCTGCATCCGCGCACCCTGCCCGGCCCCGGCCGGGCCTGGAGCGGCGCCCGGGACCTGCCGGCCGTGCCCGCGGAACCCTTCCGGGACTGGTGGCAGCGCACGCGCGGCGGACAGGAGGACACCCGGTGAGCAGCAGGGAACGGATCCTGGGCCGGGTGCGGCGCGCGCTGGCGGACGTGCCACCGGACGGGCGGCCGTACCAGGAGGCCGTGCCCCGGGAGTATCTGCGCGAGCACGGGGAGCGGACCGCCGGGCAGACGGTGGAGCTGCTGGCACGGAACCTGGCCGACTACCGGGCCGTCGTGCACCGGGCCGACGCGGCGTCGGTGGCCGGCCTCGTGATGCGGCTGCTGGCCGAGCGCGGCTCCCAGGAGGTGCTGGTGCCGCCCGGGCTGCCGCCGGAGTGGATGTCCGCCGCCGATCCGGTCCGCATCCACGACCGGGCGGCGGACACCGCGCGGCGGCTGGACCGGGTCGACAGCGTGATGACGGGCTGCGCCGTGGCGATCGCCGAGACCGGCACCCTGGTCCTGGACGGCTCCCCGGACCAGGGCCGGCGGCGCGTCTCGCTGATCCCGGACCACCACATCTGTGTCGTCCGGGTCCCGGACCAGGTCGTCTCCTCCGTCCCGCAGGCCCTGGCACGCCTGGTTCCCACCCGCCCGCTGACCTGGATCTCGGGCCCGTCGGCCACCAGTGACATCGAGCTGGACCGGGTGGAGGGCGTGCACGGCCCGCGCACCCTGGAGGTGATCCTGCTCGGCTGAGCCCTCCCCTTGGTACGACAGCCGTCGTAGTTTGACAGCGGTCGTACCATGCCGCACAGTGATGCCTGATCACCTGATCACCGGTGCGGCGAGGGGGAGTTGGCATGGCGAAGACGGTGCGGTTCCACGAGACCGGCGGGCCCGAGGTGCTGCGGCTGGAGGACCTGGAGCCGGGCGAGCCGGGTCCCGGCGAGGTGCTGCTGCGCATCGAGGCGATCGGCGTCAACCGGGCCGACGGGCTGTTCCGCGGCGGCCGGTACATCGAGCCGGTCAAGCACTTCCCGGCCCGGCTCGGCAACGAGGCGGCGGGCGTGGTGGAGGCCACCGGGCCCGGGGTGACCGGCTTCGCGCCCGGTCAGCCCGTCAGTGTCGTCCCGAACTTCTCGCACAACGACTACGGCGTCTACGCCGAACGCGCGCTGGTCCCCGCCACGGCGCTGCTCCCCCGCTCCCCGGACGTGGACCCGGTCGGCGGCGCGGCGGTGTGGATGCCCTACCTGACGGCGTACGGCGCGCTGGTGGAGGTCTCCGGTCTCCGGGCCGGCGAGACGGCCCTGATCACCGCCGCCTCCAGCGGTCCGGGCCTCGCCGCGATCCAGACGGCGAACCGGCTCGGCGCCACGCCCGTCGCGGTCACCCGCACCCGCGCCAAGCGGCAGCGCCTGCTGGACGACGGCGCCGCCGAGGTGATCGTCTCCGACGAGGAGGACGTGGCCGGGCGCGTGCTGGAGCTGACCGGCGGCCGGGGCGCCGAGCACGTCTTCGACGCCGTCGCCGGACCGGGCGTACGCGAGCTGGGCCGGGCGGTGGCCGCCGGCGGAACGCTGCTGCTGTGGGGCATGCAGAGCGGCGAACCCACCCCGTTCCCCGGCTTCGACCTGGGCATGCCCGCGCTGAACATGCGCACCTACACGGTGACCCGGGAGGTGCTGGCGGTCCCCGGGCGGATGCGGCGCGGTGTCGCCTTCGTCGAGTCGGGGCTGCGCACCGGCACCCTGCGCCCGGTGGTCGACCGCACCTTCCCGCTGGAGGAGGCCGCCGAGGCCCACCGGTACATGGAGGCGGGCACGCAGTACGGCAAGATCGTGCTGACCACCGGGCGGTGACGGCCGGTGTCCGCCGGCCGGGCCAGCGCGGGATGAGGTCCGGCGCGCGCCGCCGTAGCGTGGGGGAATGATCCGGTTCGAGCAGGTCACCAAGCGGTATCCGGACGGTACGACGGCCGTGGACGGCCTCTCCTTCGAGGTGTCCGAAGGCGAACTGGTGACGCTCGTCGGGCCGTCCGGGTGCGGCAAGACGACGACCATGATGATGGTGAACCGGCTCATCGAGCCGACGTCCGGCCGCGTCCTCGTCGACGGTGAGGACGTCGCGGCCGTCGACCCGGTGCGGCTGCGCCGCCGCATCGGCTACGTCATCCAGCAGGTGGGGCTCTTCCCGCACCGCACGGTCCTGGACAACACCGCGACCGTGCCCGCGCTGCTGGGCTGGAAGCGGGCGAGGGCCCGGGCCCGGGCGGCGGAGCTGCTGGATCTGGTGGGCCTCGACCCGGCGACGTACGGGCCGCGCTATCCGCGGCAGTTGTCCGGCGGGCAGCGGCAGCGGGTCGGCGTGGCCCGGGCGCTGGCCGCGGACCCGCCGGTGCTGCTGATGGACGAGCCGTTCGGCGCGGTCGACCCGGTGGTGCGCGCCCAGTTGCAGGACGAGTTCCTGCGCATGCAGGCGGCCGTGCGCAAGACGGTGCTGCTGGTCACGCACGACATCGAGGAGGCCGTCCGGCTCGGCGACCGCATCGCCGTGTACGGGCGGGGCCGCATCGAGCAGTTCGACACGCCCGGCGCGGTGCTCGGGGCGCCCGCCACGCCGTACGTCGCCTCCTTCGTGGGCGCCGACCGGGGGCTGAAGCGGCTGTCGGTCACCGCGGTCGAACCGGACGACCTGGAGCAGCCGCCGGTGGCGCGGCCGGAGGAGGACGCGGCCCGGGTGCTGGCGCGGCTGCGGGCCGGGGACGCCCGCTGGGCGGTGGTCCTGGACACCGCCGGCGAGCTGCACGGCTGGGTCGGTGCCGACGGGCTGGCGGCGGGCGGCACGGTCGGGGACCTCGCCCGCCGGATGACGGCCTGGGTGCCGGTCGGCGCGTCGCTGAAGCAGGCGTTCGGGGTGATGCTCCAGCACGACGCCGGCTGGGTGGCCGTGCTGGACGGCGCGCGGTTCCTGGGCGTCCTCACCCCGGCGAAGCTGCACGAGGCGCTGCGCCGCTCGGTGGACGCGGACGCGCGCGGTGTCCGGCGCGGGCAGGTGCCGTTCGACTCGGTGGCGGACGCCTGAGCCGCGGCTACCGGAGCAGGCCCTTGGCCCGGAGGTAGGCGCGGGCGACGTCGGCGGGCAGCCGCCGCCAGGTGTCGACCTGCCGGTTCATGGCGGCCAGGTCGGCGGTGGTGAGCACGGTGTTGAGCCGGCCCAGGGCCCGCGCCACCCGTGCGCTGCCCGCGCGGGAGCGGTTGACGACCGGGACGATGTGGTCGGCGTTCTGCAGGTGCCGGTCGTCGGCGAGCAGGACCAGGCCGAAGGAGTCGAGGGTGGCGTCGGTGGTGGTGGTCAGCACCATCTGGTCCCGGCCGTCCCGCACCGCCCGCTTGGCCTGGGTGGTGCCGACGCCCTGGGGATCGATCCCGGTGAGCCGGATGCCGTACACCTTCCGCAGGCCGGGTGCGCAGTACGGCCGGCGCACGCACTCGTCGCCCGCCGCGAGCCGTACCGGCAGCCGCGCGGCGCCGAGGTCGCCCAGGGAGCGCAGGCGGTGCTGCCGGGCGTACGCGGCCCGCACCGCGAAGGCGTTCTGGTCGACGGCCCGGCCCGGCGGCAGGACGGACAGTCCGCGGGGCGTGGCGAGGGCGCGCAGGCCCTTCATGGTGGCGCCGAGGTCGGGCGAGCCGACGGGGGCCGCGGCGGCGCCGTGGGTCCTGGCGCCCAGCCAGTCGGCGAAGGTGGCCGCGTACTCGGGCACGACGTCGATCCGGCCGGCTTCCAGGGCCGGTTCGTACAGCTCCCGGTTGGCGACCGTGAGGAGGGACGTGCGGTAGCCGGCCCGGCCGAGCAGCTCGGCGTAGAGCCGGGCGAGCAGGTCGCTCTCGGTGAAGCCGGCCGAGCCGATGGTCAGCCGGTGGCTGTCGCCGGGCGGCGCGGTGACCCGGCCGCGGTCCTCCAGGGACGGGCCGGTGGCACAGGCGGCCGGCGCGAGCAGCGCGGCCAGCGCCGTCGCGGCGCGTGCCGTGCGCAGCAGCCGGGCCCGTCCGCGGGGCCCGCCGCCGGTCATCGGCCGCCGCCCCGCGCCCGGGCCGGTGCGGACCGTTCGGCCAGCTCGAAGACGCCCTCCACCGCGAGGGCGAACACGGCGACGAGGAACGCGCCCGCGACCACCTGCGG
Organism: Streptomyces sp. NPDC027672; assembly: GCF_055566335.1. Classification (NCBI taxonomy): domain Bacteria; kingdom Bacillati; phylum Actinomycetota; class Actinomycetes; order Kitasatosporales; family Streptomycetaceae; genus Streptomyces; species Streptomyces sp. NPDC027672. The sequence continues at coordinate 370,265 of NZ_JBVHSO010000002.1, forward strand.
CGTGCTGGCCAGGTTGAACCCGGCCGTGATGATCCGGCCGAGGCCGCCGCCGCCCGCGAGCGCGGCGATGGTGGCGGTGGCCACGAGCTGCACCGCGGCGATCCGGACCCCGGTCAGCAGCAGTGGGAGCGCCAGGGGCAGTTCCACCCGGAACAGCAGTTGCCGGCCGGTCATCCCCATGCCCCGGGCGGCCTGGACGACGTCCCGGTCGACCTCGCGCATGCCGACGTAGGCGTTGGTGAGCAGCGGCGGTACGGCGAACAGCACCAGGGCGACCACGGTGGGCCCCTGGTCCCACCGGCCGACCGGGGTCAGCAGGAGCAGGACGAGCACGGCGAAGGTAGGCACGGCGCGGCCGGCGTTGGAGAGGTTCACGGCGAGCGTGCCGCCCTTGCCGAGGTGGCCGAGGACGAGCGCGACGGGCAGGGCGAGCACAGAGCTGAGGACCAGGCAGACGGCGGTGAGCGTCAGGTGCTCCAGCAGCCGGTGCCGGATGCCGTCCTCGCCCGGCCAGTGCGCGGGGTCGGTGAGCCAGGCCCAGGCGGCGGTCAGGGTGTTCATGTCCCGGCCGCCCTGGTCCACGGGGTGAGCAGCCGCTGCACGCCCAGCAGGAGCAGGTCGGCGGCGACCGCGATCAGCACGCACAGCGCGGACGCGGTGAACACCTGGGCCTTGAAGTAGCTGTTCATACCGGCGTAGAGGAGGTTGCCGAGGCCGCCGTGGCCGACGATGGCGCCGACCGTGGCCAGCGAGACCGCCGAGACGGTGGCGATGCGCAGGCCCGCCATCGCGGCGGGCAGGGCGAGCGGCAGCTCCACGGTGAGCAGCAGGCGGACGGGGCCGTAGCCGAGCCCGCGCGCGGCCTGCCGGGTCTCCTCGGGCACCGCGCGCAGCCCGGCGAGGATGTTCCGCACGAGCAGGGTGAGCGAGTACAGCACGAGTCCGGCCACGACGAGCGTGGCCGACAGGCCGTAGAGCGGCAGCAGCAGGGAGAACATGGCCAGCGACGGGATGGTGTAGAGGACCGTCGTGACGGCCAGCACCGGGCCGGCCGCCCAGCGCGCACGGCGGGCCAGCAGCGCGAGCGGCAGCGCGATGACCAGCCCGGTCAGCACCGACAGGAACGTCAACTGGAGATGCTGGACCACGGCGTCCAGCAGGATCTGCCGCCGGGTGCTCAAGTAGGCACCGCAGATCCACTCGTTGCGCACGAGACAGTCCTCCGGAACCGCGGTCACGAACCCATTGGACGGGACGAGCACGGGGGCGGCGCGACGGGGTGGGCCGTACGGGGGCGCGGGGTTGGCGGGGGGTGCCGGACTGGCGGGGGGGGGTGTCGGGCCGGCGGGTGCGGGGCAGGGGGCGGGCGCAGGCGGCCGGTGCGGTGGGGCAGCCACAGGGGGCCGGTGCCGGGCAGAGGACGGCCTCAAACAGCCGGTGCAGGGCAGGGGGCGGGCGCAGGCGGCCGGTGCCGGGCAGCGGTCCGCCGCAGGCAACCGGTGCCGGGCAGCGGTCGGCGCCGGGCGGTGGTCAGCCGTAGGCAGCCGGTGCCGGTCAAGGGGCCGGCCTCAAGCGACCGGCGCGGGGCAGCGCGGCCAGCGCAGGCGACCGGTGCCAGGCAGGGAGCAGCCCCAAGCGGCCAGCGCGGGGCAGCGGCCAGCCGCAGGCAGCCGGCGCCGGGCGGCGGTCAACCGCAGGCAAGGCAGCCGGTGCGGGACAGCGGCCAGCACAGGCGGCCGGCGCCGGGCAGGGGGCGGCCTCGTGGTCGGGTAGACGTCAGTGCAGGTCGGCTGCGTCCAGGAGTGCGGTTACCGTGGCCGTGAGGAGGCCGTCGTCCAGGCGTTCCATGCCCGCGCCGGCCCGGGCGCTGGCGCCGTCGAAGACCAGGACGAGCTGGCGGGCGAGGAGCGCGGGGTCGCGGGCGCCGCCCAGCTCCGCCTCGGCGCGGAAGCGGGCCGCCAGTGCGTCCTTGACGGCGCGGGCGACCAGGCTCGCCGGGTGCTCGGGGTCCTTCAGCTCGACCAGCGCGGCGAGGTAGGGGCAGCCGCGGTACCCGGCGTCCTGGGCGGCGAGGGCCAGCCGCTCGAAGACGTACAACACGCGCTCGCGCGGGGTCGCGGAGCCGGGGTCGGGGTGGGTCAGCTCGGCGTCGTACCACGGGGCGGTCCGTTCGAGGCTCGCCGCCAGCATCGCGTCCTTGCTGTCGAACAGCTGGTACATCGACCGCTTGGACACGCCCGCCTCCCGGCACAGCGCCTCGATGCCGACGGAGACGCCTTCGCGGTAGGCGAGCCGGGCGGCGGCGTCGAGCAGGCGCTCGCGCGGGGACGCCTTGTCTGTGGTGGCCATAGGGCGAGGTTACCGCGCCGCGGCCCCGGGGAAACCGATCGGTGTATACCGTGGCGCGGAAGTTGAACAAGCGCTTAGATAGGAGCCGCCCGGAACCGCCCGGGCCGCTGCTCCCGACCCGCCCGGAGGCCCCGTTGTTCACGTCCGTCGACGACGTCTCCGCCCGCCTCGCCGAGACCGGCTACCTCGCCTCGCCGGCCGTCGCCACGACCGTGTTCCTCGCCGCCCGGCTGGGCAAGCCGCTGCTGGTCGAAGGGCCCGCCGGGGTCGGCAAGACCGAACTCGCCAAGGCCGTCGCCGCGGTGGCCGGGGCCCGCCTGGTCCGGCTCCAGTGCTACGAGGGCGTGGACGAGGCGCGGGCCCTGTACGAGTGGAACCACGCCAAACAGTTGCTGCGCATCAGCGCGGGCCGCGGCGAGAGCTGGGACGAGGCCCGCACCGACATCTTCACCGAGGAGTTCCTGCTCCCCCGCCCGCTGCTGACCGCCATCCGCGGCGACGAGCCGACCGTGCTGCTCATCGACGAGACCGACAAGGCCGACGTCGAGATGGAGGGGCTGCTGCTGGAGGTGCTCAGCGACTTCCAGGTGACGGTCCCCGAACTGGGCACGGTCACCGCCACCCGCCGCCCGTTCGTCGTCCTGACCTCCAACGCCGGCCGGGAGCTGTCCGAGGCGCTGCGCCGCCGCTGCCTGTTCCTGCACATCGGGTTCCCGGAGGAGGAGCTGGAGCGGCGGATCGTCCGGCTGAAGGTGCCGGGCCTCGGCGAGGCGCTGACCGAGTCGGTGGTCCGGGTGGTCGGCGCGCTGCGCGCGATGGATCTGCGCAAGGCGCCGTCCGTGGCCGAGACCGTCGACTGGGCGCGCACCCTGCTCGCCCTGGGCGCCGGCACGCTGGACGAGACCGTCGTACGGGACACCCTCGGAGTGATCCTCAAACACCAGGACGACATCCAGAAGGCGGCGGCCAAACTGGACCTGGACGCGCTGTGACCGCCGTCGCCGACCGGATCACAGGCCTGGCCGGGGCGCTGCGCGCGCACGGGGTGCGGGTCGGCACCGGGGAGACCGTGGACGCGGCCCGCGCGGCGGAGGCGCTCGGGCTCGCGGACCGGGAGCTGCTGCGCGAGGGCCTGGCCGCGACACTGCTGCACGGGCCGGGCCAGCGGGCCGTGTTCGACTCGGTCTTCGACCTGTACTTCCCGCGCTCGGTCGGCGGCCCCGGGACCGCCCCTGCGGACCGGGACGCCCTGCGCGACCGGCTCGCCGAGGCGCTGGCCGACGACGACCGGGCGCTGCTCGCACGACTGGCGGCGGAGGCCGTCGACGGGCTCGGCGGATACGGCGCCTCACCGGGCTCGGACGGCTGGTCGGCGTACCAGACCCTGGACCGGCTGCGTCCGCAGACCCTGCTGGCCCGGGTACGCGCGGAGGTGCGGGGCCGGGACGGCGGCGGCGGCGCGGGGTTCACGGACCGGCTGCTGGACGACGAGATCCGGCGCCGCATCGAGGAGTTCCGGCGGCTGGTGGGCGCGGAGGCACGGCGCCGGGTGGCCGAGCGGCGCGGCCGCGAGGAGATCGCGCGGCGGGGCGTCCGGCCGACCGCCGACCGGGTCGACTTCCTGTCCGCCGGCCGGGACCAGCTCGCCGAACTGCGCAGGACGGTACGGCCGCTGGCGCGCAAGCTGGCCACCCGGCTCGCCGCGCGCCGCCGCCGGGCCGCGCGCGGCACCATCGATCTGCGCCGCACCCTGCGCTCCTCGCTGTCCACGGGCGGCGTGCCGATGCGCCCGGTGCTGCGCCGGCGCCGGCCGGTCCGCCCCGAACTGGTGCTGCTGTGCGACGTGTCGGGCTCGGTGTCCGGGTTCTCGGACTTCACCATGCTCCTCGTGCAGGCCCTGCACGAGGAGTTCAGCAAGGTGCGCGTGTTCGCCTTCGTCAACCGGCTGGACGAGGTCACCGGCCTGCTCGGCCACGGCGGCGCCGACCCCGAGGGACTCGGCGCCCGGATCCGCGCCGAGGCCACGCTCACCGGCTGGCACGGCAGCAGCGACTACGGCGCGGCGCTGGGCGAGTTCGCCGAGCGGTACGGCGACGCGGTCGGCCCGCGCAGCACGGTGTTCGTCCTCGGTGACGCCCGGACGAACATGAGCGACCCCAACCTCGCCGCCGTACGCGGCATCGCCCGGCGGGCCCGCCGCGTGTACTGGCTGAACCCCGAGCCCCGCGACCGCTGGGGCACCGGCGACTCGGCCGCGCCCGCGTACGCCGAGCTGATCGAGATGCACGAGTGCCGTACGGCCCGGCAGCTCGGCGCGCTGATCGCTCGCCTGCTGCCGGTGTGAGACTCGGCGCGCTGATCGCCCGCCTGCTGCCGGTGTCAGACCCGGCACGTTGATCGCCCGCCTGCTGCCGGTGTGAGACCGTGACCGACCGGCCGCGGGCACCGGCCGCTCCCGCAGACCACCGAGCCGAGGAACCGTGATGAGTCAGCACCCGCCCGTACCGCTGGGCACCTTCCCCACTCCCGTCGAGCCGGCGCCCCGGCTGGCCGCCGCGCTCGGGCTCGGGCCGGACGACCTGTGGGTGAAGCGGGACGACCTGACCGGCCTGGGCGGCGGCGGGAACAAGATCCGCAAGCTGGAGTGGACGGTGGGCGCGGCGCTCGCCGAGGGCGCGGACACGCTCGTGACCACCGGTGCCGCGCAGAGCAACCACGCCCGGCTGACCGCCGCCGCGGGCGCCCGGCTCGGGCTGGACGTCGTCCTGGTGCTGCGCGGCTCGCCGGGCGCCTCGCACTCGGGCAACCTCGCCCTGGACGGGCTGTTCGGGGCGCGGCTCGCCTGGGCCGGCGAGGTGGACCGGGCCGGGCTGGACACGGCGGCGGCCGAGGTCTGCGCGCGGCTGCGGACCCAGGGCGCCCGTCCGGCGCTGATCCCGTTCGGCGGTTCCAGCACGACGGCGGCCCGGGGCTACGCGGCCTGCGGCGCGGAACTGCGCGAGCAGGTCCCGGAGCTGCGCACGGCGGTGGTCGCGCTCGGCTCGGGCGGCACCATGGCGGGTCTGGTCGCGGCTCTGGGCAGCGGATCGGTGCTCGGCGTGGACGTGGGCGCGCTGGCCGACCCGGCCGCCGCGGCGGCCCGGTTCGCCGCACCGCTGACGGCGGAGCGGATCACGCCGGACGGGCTGCGGGTGCGCCGGGACCAGGTGGGCGCCGGGTACGCGGCCCTGACCGGCCCGGTGTCGGACGCGCTCCGCCTCGCCGCCCGTACCGAGGGCCTGGTCCTGGACCCGGTCTACACGGGCCGGGCCCTGGCCGGTCTGCGTGCGGCCGTCCGGGACGGCGAGATCCGTCCGGGCGAGCGGACGGTCCTCGTCCACACCGGCGGGCTGCCCGGCCTGTTCGGCAGCCCGGCGGCGATCACCTTCGCGGAGGAGGGCGCGGGCACGTTCGGCGAGTGAGCGCCGGGACGGGCCTTCCGAAATTCCGTTTACCAGGAGGCGGTGGGCCCGCTAGGTTCTCCCCGTCGGCCGGGTCGTTCCCGGACCGGCGTCGTCGACGAGGAGGTGTGGAGCACATGCGCAGGAGTGCCCGGCAGTCGAGCCCGCGTACCGGACTTCGCCCCCTCCTCACGACGGAGACACCTTGTCGCTTCGCATCACCCCACTGACCGACCCCGTCGACGGGCCGCACAGCCGGCGGCTCGCCTGGCTGGCGTCCGACGCCGCTTCCCTGCCTGTCGGGACGGCCTTCCTGCGGCTGTTCACCGATCCCGGACAGCGGCACCTGGCCGAACTGACCCTCTGCGTCCATCCCGCGGAGCGGCGCCGGCGCGTCGGTTCCCGGCTCCTCGACGCCGCGGTGGCCACCGCCCGGGACGACGCCCGGCGCCGCGTCGTCGCGCAGGCCGAGGCCGGATCGCCCGGCGACCGCTTCCTGGCGGCCCGCGGTTTCCGCAGGGTCCTCACCCTGCGGTTCTCCCGCCTGGCCCTGGCCGGTGCGGACCTCACCGCCCTCGCCGGCATCGCCGCGCGTCCGCACCCGGGCTACCGGCTCGTGTCCTGGCAGGGCACCGTCCCCGACGACCTCGCGCCGACGTTCGCCGCCGCACGGCGCGCCATGGACGACATGCCCATGGACGAGGCCGACCACACCACGGTGACCTGGGACGTGGACCGTGTCCGGGCCGCGGCGGCCGCCGTCGCCCAGCGCGGCGACCTGCTGCACACCGTCGTCGCCGTCGACACCGGCGACGGCTCGGTCGCCGGGTTCACCGAACTCGTCGTTCCCGGCGACGGTACGGGGGACGGCCAGCACTACGGCACGGGCGTACTGCCCGAGCACCGCGGGCACGGCCTCGGCCGGTGGATGAAGGCCGAGTCGATCCGGCAGGCACGCGGACGCCATCCGCGCCTCGGCGGGCTCCTGACCGACACCGCCGAGGGCAACACGCACATGAGACGGATCAACGACGCGCTCGGCTACACGCCGACGCACACGACACATCAGCGCCAGCTCGACCTGTAGCGGCGCCGCGGACGGGCCGGACCCGGGCACCTCGCCCGGCCCGGTCCGGTCCGGCTCGGGGCGCTAGCCCTTCGCGTACTCGTTCGCCATGGTGCCCGCGAAGTCGTACAGCACGACCTGCTCGTCACCGACCACCCAGGCGTCGTGTCCGGGCGCGCACACAAAGACATCACCCGGGCCGACCTCGGCCTCCGCGCCGTCGTCCATGCGCAGGCGCATCCGTCCGCGCACCACGTAGCCGTTGTGGTGGACCATGCAGCTCTCGGTGCCCGCGATCGGGCCCACCGACTGCGACCAGCGCCAGCCCGGTTCGAAGGTGCCCACCGCGAAGTCGAGCCCGCTCAGGTGGAGCGCCTCGAGGTGGCCGCGGGGGAAGTCGCGCCGTTCGTCCGGCTTCTCGACCGTCTTCACTTCCAGCATGACGGTGTCCTTCCTTCCGGTCTTCCGGCCGCTCACCGCGGCCGGGGCCGGCCGCTGTCCGCCGGCGGTCCCGGACGGCCCCGGCGCCACGCGGCCGTACCCCACGACTCCATCGTCGTCCCCGCGGTCCGGCGCCGCCAGCAGACGGAAACCGAGCCCGCCGCCGGTGCGGGTCACCAGTCGGGCGCCGCCCGCAGCAGCAGGGCACGTACGCGGGCCACGTCCGGGTTGTCGCAGATGCCGGGGCGCTGCACGAGGAAGCCGGTGTTGATCGGCGGGTCCGCCGGTTCCAGCAGCGCGACGAGCGCGCCGGACACCAGCAGGTCCTGGCACAGGTACCGGGGCAGTACACCGAACCCGGCGCCCGCCACCACGGCCGCGAGGACCCCGCGCAGGTCGGGCACGGTCACGTCGGCGGCACGGGACAGCCGCCGGCCGAAGACGTGCCGCCAGTAGCGGCGGGCGATCGGCAGGTCCTCGGCATAGGTGATGAGCGGGACACCGTGCAGGAACGCGGGGTCCGGGGCGGCGGACCGTTCGGCACGGGGTGTCCGGGCGGCGGACCGTTCGGCATGGGATGCCCGGGCGGCGTCCTGGGGCTCGGCGGTGCCGGGTGGCGTCCGGGCGGCCCAGACCGGGGCGGCGACCAGGACGAACTCCTCGTCGGTGAGCGGCACGGCGTGCAGGGTACGGCCGCGCGGGCGGGTGGTGGCGATCACCAGGTCGTGGCGGCCGGCACGCAGTTCGTCCAGCAGCGGATCGGTCAGCCCGGTCGCCACGCGCAGCCGTACGCCCTCGGCGACCAGCGGTGCCAGGGCCGGCAGCACGGTGGTGCACAGCAGTTCCGCCGGGCCGGCCAGGTGCACGGGCCGGGTCCGGGCCCCGGCCGGCGCGGCGGGGCCTGCGACGGTGGCCAGTTCGTCCAGGGGCGCGGCGATCCGCGTCGCCAGTTCGTCGGCGACCGGCGTCGGCGACACGCCCCGCGGCAGCCGTTCGAACAGTTCCCGGCCGGTCTGCCGCTCCAGCGCGCGCATCTGCGTCGTCACCGTGGGCTGCGACAGCCCGAGCAGGCGGGCGGCGCCGGTGAAGGAGCCGGAACGGTACACCGCGAGGAAGGTGCGCAGCAGGTTGAGGTCGAGGGAAGCGGTCTCCACACACCGAGTATCACCGCCGTCCCGGCCCCGGCTGCCATAGGGCTGGCTATGGCAGCCATGCGATACGTCATTGGCGACCTGTGGCTTCCCTCGCCTACGTTCGAAGCCGCAGACCCCAGTCTTCCTGGGTTCCCGGCTTCCTGGAGAGAACCACCATGTCGAAGATCCTTTTCGTCCTGACCGCCGCCGACCACTGGACGCTCGCCGACGGCACCGCGCATCCGACCGGCTTCTGGGCCGAGGAGGTCGTGGTCCCCTACCGCGCCCTTGAGGCCGCCGGCCACGAGATCACCGTCGCCACGCCGGGCGGCGCGGTGCCGCCGGTCGACCGGGCCAGCCTGGCCGCCGAGGTCAACGGCGGCCAGGACCGGGCCGACGCGTTCGCCAGCGCGCTGGAGGAGATGACCGAGCTGCGGACGCCGGTGCCGCTGGCCGAGGTGGACCTCGACGACTTCGCCGCCGTGTTCTACCCGGGCGGGCACGGCCCCATGGAGGACCTGGCCGTGGACGCCGAGTCCGGCAGGCTGCTGGTCACGGCCCTGGACTCGGGCAAGCCGCTGGCCGTGGTGTGCCACGGTCCGGCCGCGCTGCTCGCCGCGGTCCGGCCGGACGGCGCGAACGCCTTCGCCGGTTACCGCGTGGCGGCCTTCACCAACGAGGAGGAGACCCAGGGCGGCCTCGCCGGACAGGCCCCGTGGCTGCTCCAGGACCGGCTGACCGAGGCGGGCGTCGACGTGCGTGCGGCTGAGCCGTGGGCTCCGCACCTGGTGGTGGACCGCAACCTGATCACCGGCCAGAACCCGGCCTCCTCGACACCGGTCGCCGAGGAACTGCTGAAGCGACTGGGCTGAGCGACAGGTGGTGGGCCCGCCGGTTGAGGCGGGCCCACTGGCTGGGGCGGGGTCGCTGGTTGGGGCGGGCCCACCGGGCGAGGCGGGGCGCGGTGGCCTCGGACGGCGAGAGGTGGCGTCGGCGGAGAATTCCTCGCCCCTCGGTCGCAACCTCGGCCGGGGTCGGACGTCTGTCGGGGTGGAGGCCTCCACTTCGAACCGATGTCCGACCCGAGCGACCGAAGGAACACATGTCCGCACACCGAGCCCCGAACTCATCGCGCACCCACCGGCTGCGCACCGCCCTGGGCGTCTCCGTCGCAGGCGCGGCCCTGGCCGTCACCGGCACCCTCGCCGCGCAGGCGGCCCAGGGCGACGACCGCACCGAGGCCGACCGCTCCGCCACCGCACCGGCTCCCGCGCACGCCGTACCCGCCGCCGCACCGACCCCGGCGGACCACCACGCGGCCCCATCGCCGGTGCCCTCCCCGCCCCGCACGGGAACGCCTTCTCCGGTGCCCTCCCCGCCCCGCACGGGCACGCCTTCTCCGGTGCCCTCCCCGCCCCGCACCGGAACCCCCTCCCCCGTGCCCTCCCCGGTCCACACCGGAACACCTTCCCCGGTACCGTCACCACCCCGCACCGGAACCCCCTCCCCCGTGCCGTCACCGCCCCGCACCAAGAGCCCCGCCCCGGCCGCCCTTTCCGCAGTGCCGTCCACCGCCGGCCCCGGGCCCCGGCACCCCGTGCCGGACCCGCCGCATCGCCACCCGTACCACCGTCACGCCGCGCCGGCGCCGGTTCCGCAGCAGTACTGAGGCAGGGCCGGGAACGCGGGAGCCGTCGTGCGGCGGCTCCCGCGTTCCGGTGCCGGGAGATCCATGACGACAGCGACACCACCGGCCGCGGCCCTTCCCTGGGCACGCGCCGGCACCCCGGAGCCCGCCGCGTCCCGGCGGCGGCGCTTCACCCACGCGGTGCGCACCCGCGTCCTCACCCTGGCCCGCACCCGGATCGGCGCGGGTACGCCACCGGCCGCCCCCGTCGCCGCCCGGAGCGTCACCGAGGCCCAAGGCCCGGCGGACATCGAGGAGTTGTACCACCACCGCCGGCTGTCCCTGGTACGCCTCGCGGTGCTGCTGGTGGACGACCTGCCGACGGCCGAGGACGTCGTACAGGACGCGTTCACCGCGCTGTTCCGGCGGCACGGACACCGGCTGGCGGCGCTGGACGACCCGGAGGCGTATCTGCGGACCAGTGTCGTCAACGCGGCCCGCTCGGTGCTGCGCCGCCGCAGGACCGTACGGGCGCACACCCCGGCGCCCGAGGGCCACGCGCCCGCGCCGGAGGAGGACGTGCTGCTGCACGAGGACCACCGGGAGGTGCTGGCGGCGCTGCGCACGCTGACCCGGCGACAGAAGGAGGTGCTGGTGCTGCGCTACTGGTCGCATCTGACCGAGGCCGAGATCGCGGCGACGCTCGGCCTGTCGCGCGGTGCCGTCAAGTCCACGGCGAGCAGGGCACTGGACGCTCTGGGCCGGCGGCTGGAGGAACTGCGATGAGCGAATCCGGTACGGAGAGTAGGGCGGCTACGGCGGTCGAGGAGCGGCTGCGGGCGGCCCTGGCCGCGCGTGCGCACCGCGTCGGCCCCGCCGACCTGCGGCCGCTGCCCGCGCCGACCGGGCCGGCGCGGGCACGGCGGACCCTGGTGCGCCGGACGGTGGCGGGCCTGCTGGTCCTGGCCGCCGTGGCCGCGCTGGTGTTCTTCGCCGCGCGCGGCGGGCAGCCGCGCCCGGTCCAGCCGGCCCGCACCCCGCACCCGTCGACCGGGACGCCGTCCCCGGCTCCGAGCCCGCCGGTGCCGTCCCCGGTCACACCCGAGCCCTCCCCCAGCACCCACCGGTCGTGAGCGCGCCGGGGGCCGGGCGTCGGCCACCGGCGGCGACCACGGGGTGAACGGCCGAAGATGTGCTTCCCAACGCCTGCCGCACAGCCGGAAGTTGGGAGGCTGAGCGGCCCGTGCCGCCGGACCGGACCGGCTCAGGAATCCGGGGCGTCGCCCTCGTCACCTGCCGCCCCAGCAGCCCGTTCCCGCGCGCCGCCCAAGTAGATGTGGGCCTCATGGATTTGGCCATCCCTGCGCGCCTTGACAGCGCCCCCGCGCGCCGGGGGGCGCGGGCGTCCATCCGGGGCCGGGCGGGGGCGGCGGGCCGTGTCCGGGGCCGGTCCACGGCCGGTGCGATCCGCCCGCCGGCCAGGGACGATGCCGGAACGGGCCGGGCGGTGCCCGCCGTGAGCGCCCCGGCGGACCGCGCCGGGCGGCCCGCCGCGCGGGGGCCCGATCCGCCGTTCCGGCCGGCGGCCGGACGCTTCCCGAGACCCGTCGATTTTGCGTCAGCTACGACTCCGTTATGGCAGCCGCCCCGGGGAAGTAGGTACGATCGGCGCTCGTCAAGGCGCGAAAAGAGCCACAACCCCCCACCTTCGTAGCCAGTTGTGGCATCACGTTGAACTCTCAGTCGCCGGAGAATGTACCGTGCCATCGGCAGATCATGAGGAAGTCAAGAAGAGGTCAATTCTCGACCAGCTTCTCAGCCTTGCGATGAGATCACCGGACTCTCCGGCGGCGTCGGACGCCACCGAGTCCGTTTCCTACGCGGAGCTGTGGCGCCGGACCGAGACCATGGCCCGGATGCTGCGCGCCCACGGGTGCCGTCCGGGCCGCCCGATCGCTTTGTGTATGTCACCGACGGTTTCCCGGCTGGCGGCGATGCTGGGCATCATGGGCAGCGGCTCGCCGTACGTACCGGTCGACCCGCATTTTCCCGACAGCCGAATCCGCTCGATCATCGACGGAGCCGGGGCGGACCGGGTGATCGTCGACGAGGTCACCGCGAAGAGATTCGCCTCGCTGCCGTACGAGACCCTGGACGCCTCCGCGTGTTCCGCGGCCGGGCCGGCGGATTCCCCGGGTTCCCCGGAATCCGCGCTGACCGAATTGAGCGGCTCCGATCTCGCCTACATCATCTACACCTCGGGGTCGACGGGTAACCCGAAGGGCGTCGCCGTGGAACACGGCAGCGTGAGCCATCTGTTCCGCGCCCTGGACCGTGTGCTGCCGCAATCACCGGACCGGTCCGCCCCGTGCTGGCTGGCCGCGGCGAACTTCTGCTTCGACATGTCGGTCGTCGACCTGTTCTGGCCGCTGACCCGGGGAATCCCCGTCGTGATCGCCGACATCGATTCCCTGGCCGGGAGATCCCCGGAAGGCGCCGAGTTCCTGACCGGTGTCCTGGCCGGCGGCAAGGTCACGCACTTCCAGTCCACTCCCTCCCTCGTCCAGCTGATGCTGCGCGATCCCGTGCTCGCCGCCGCGGTCCGCCGGCTCCACGTCCTCATCATGGGCGGCGAGATCGTGCACCCCGAACTGGTCGCCCAGCTCCGACCGGTGCCGCACGTCTTCAACGGGTACGGGCCCACCGAGACCACCGTGTACACGACGCTGCACGAGTGCTCCGACGAGGACACCGAGCAGGTGCCGATCGGGCGGCCCCTGGACGGTGTGGAGCTGCGGGTCGTCGACGAGGACGGACGCGACTGCCCGCCCGGCACTCCCGGGGAACTGCTGATCGGCGGCCCGGGACTGGCCCGCGGCTATCTCAACGACGCGGAGCTGACGGCCCGCAAGTTCCCGGTGCTCGGCGAGGGAACGGACCGGCGCCGCTGGTACCGCACCGGTGACCTGGTCACCATCGGCGCGGACACGGCCGTGCGGTACCGGGGCCGCGTCGACAGCCAGGTCAAGGTGCGCGGTTTCCGGGTCGAGCTGGGCGAGATCGAGGCGGCGATCCGCGCGGTCCCCGGGGTCGAGGAGGCCGCCGTGTTCCCGGTCCGCGACCCGAGCGCCCGGGTGGTCGGGCTGACCGCGGCGGCGAAGTCCACGGCGGCCGGGGTCCGCGAGTCCGCCGTCCTCGCGGAGATCGGCAAGGTGCTGCCGTCGTACGCGGTCCCGCAGACGGTGCGGATCCTGCCGGAGCTGCCGCTCGGCGTCACCGGCAAACTGGACCGCAAGGCGCTGGAACGCCAGTTGGCGGACCTGGTGCCGGTCCCGCGTCCGGACGCGTCACCGGAGCGTACGTCCCGCTCCTCCGGCGGACGTCACGAGGACCTCGTGGCCGCGGCGTGGAGTGCGGTGCTCGGCGAGGACGTACCGGCCGACGCCGACCGGAACTTCTTCGACTTCGGAGGGAATTCGGCCCTGCTGGGCCAGGTCCTCACCCGCCTTCGTGCGGAATTCCCCGAGGCGAACCTGCAACTGGTCGAGATGTATCGGTATCCCACGGTGCCCGCGCTGGCGGAGCGGCTCAGAACGCAGCCGCCGGCAGCGCACGCGGCGCCCGTTCCGCCCCAGTCGCCGGCCGGCGGCTCCGTCCGGCAGGACGAGAGCCGGCGCACCCGGCTGAGCGCGGCGGACCGCAGGCGGCTGGCCCGCCGAACGAAATAGCCGGGACAACTCACAGAAAGTAAGGATTCGCGACGTGAGTCAGCACGACGTGAGTGAGAACAGTCGGCTGGAAGACACCGCGTGGGACGCGTCGGAGGAATACGGCCCGAGCGCCTCGCAGAGCGTGGCCATCATCGGAATGGCGTGCCGGTTCCCGGACGCGGATTCCCCGGCGCAGTTCTGGGCGAATCTGGTCGACGGAGTGGAATCGATCAGAGTCGAGGACGACGCCGATCCGAACGGATGGCTGCGGGCCAGATCGACCCTGGACGGCATAGACCGGTTCGACGCCGAATTCTTCGGCTACAGCCCGCGGGAAGCCGCTCTTCTCGACCCGCAGCACCGGCTGTTCCTGGAGGTGTGCTGGGAGGCGCTGGAGGACGGCGGCGCCGCCGGCCGCCGGCGGATATCCGATATCGGTGTCTACGGCGGCAGCGGGACGAGCCTGTATTTGATGCACCATCTCAGTGGCCAGGCCAGCAGATCCCTGCCGAACTATCTCGACTCCACCGACGATTTGCAGTTGGCCATGGCCGCGGAACGCGACTACCTGACCAGCCGGGTGTCGTACAAGCTGGACCTCAACGGTCCCAGCGTCAACGTGCAGGCCGCGTGTGCCACCTCGCTGTACGCGCTGCACCTGGCGTGCCAGGCGCTGCTGGCGGGCGAGTGCGACATGGCGCTGGCCGGCGGGTCGCACGTGCCGGTCCCGCAGATCGACGGCTACCAGCCGGAACCGGGCCTGGTGCTGTCGCAGGACGGTCACTGCCGGGCCTTCGACGCGCGGGCCACGGGAACGGTCTTCGGCAGCGGGGTCGGTGTGGTGCTGCTGAAGCCCCTGGACCGGGCGCTCGCCGACAACGACCGGGTGTACGCGGTCATCCGGGGCACCGCGGTCAACAACGACGGTTCCGGGAAGCCGGGTTTCAGCACGCCGAGCGTGGCCGGTCAGGCCGCGGTGATCCGGCAGGCACTGGCCGCCGCCGACGTGGAGCCCGCGTCGGTCTCGTACGTCGAGGCCCACGGCACCGCGACGCCGACCGGCGACCCCATCGAGGTCGCGGCGCTCACCGAGGCGTTCAGCGGGGTGCGCCCCGGGTCCTGTGCCCTGGGGTCGGTCAAGACGAACATCGGGCACCTGAGCTGGGCCGGCGGCATCGCCGGGCTGATGAAGACCGCACTCTCCCTGTGGCACCGCAGGCTGCCCGCCTCCCTGCACTTCCAGGAGCCCAACCCGGCCATCGACTTCGCCGGATCACCGTTCTTCGTGCAGACGAAGACCGCGGACTGGGAGACCGACGGCGGGCCGCGCCGCGCCGGGGTCAGCGCCTTCGGGCTCGGCGGCACCAACGCGCACGCGATCCTGGAGGAGGCGCCGCCGGTGCCCGCCGACCGGGACGCCTCCGCCCGGGACACAGCCCCCGGTGTCCAGGTGCTGCCGCTGTCCGGACGCAGCGAGTCCGCGCTGCGCGACCTGGCGGCCCGCGTGGGCAAGGCGCTGCTGGACGATGCGGCCCCGGAGGTCGCCGACGTGGCGTTCACCCTCGGCGAGGGGCGCCGGCACTTCGCCCACCGGGCGGCCGTCGTCGGCTCGGACCGCAAGACGCTCGCCGCGCTCCTGGACGCCGTGGCGGACGGGGAGACGGACGTCTCGGACCGGTTCGACGGCGAGATCGGCGTCGCGTCCGGGCGGGCGCCCGGCACGCCGCCCCGGCTGACCATGCTGTTCTCCGGGCAGGGCGCGGAGTACCTGGAAGCGTGCCGTGACCTCTACCTGTCCGAACCGGCGTTCCGGGAGATCCTGGACAGCGCCGATCCGCAGGTCCTGAAGTACACCGGGCACCGCGTGTCGGACTTCCTCTACCAGGACAGCGCGCGTCGCGGCATGCCCATCACCGACATCCGGCTGGCCCAGCCGGTCGTCTACGTCCTCCAGGTCGCGCTGGCCCGCCTGTGGCGCGCGTGGGGCGTCACGCCGGACCTGCACATCGGCCACAGTCTCGGGGAGTACGCCGCGGCGCACTGCGCCGGCGTGTTCGACTTCGACACCGGGCTGTACCTGGTGTGCGAGCGCGCGAAGCTGCTCGACAGCGTGCCGGAGTCCGGTGCCATGGCGGCCGTCTTCACCGGCGAGCAGGAGGTGCTCGCCCTGCTGGAGGGCCAGGACCGGGTCGGTGTGGCGGCGGTCAACGCGCCGAACCGCACCGTGATCTCCGGTGACCGCGACGCCCTGGACGGCGTGCTCGCCGAGGCCGCCCGGCGCGGCATCACCTGCAAGCGGCTGCGCATCGGACGGGCCGGGCACTCCGTGCACCTGGACGCCATCCTGGACGACTACACGGCCGTCCTGGAGTCCGTCGAGATGCGTCCGCCGGCGCGGCCCATCATCTCCACGCTGACCGGAGCGGCGATCGGCGAGGAGATCGCCACGCCCGGGTACTGGCGGCGGCAACTGCGGTATCCGGTGCGGTTCCTGGAAGCGGTCCGCACCGCCGCCTCCGACGGCTCCGGGGTGTTCCTGGAGATCGGGCTGTCCAACACGCTCGTCAACCTGACCCAGTTGGCGCTGGACGACGTCGGCGGCAGCGAACCGGCGTACCTGGAGACGCTGCGCTGGGAGCGCGACGACATCGCGTCCACCCGGCTGGCCCTGGCCGGCGCGTACACGGCCGGTGTCACGGTGGACTGGGCGGCCGTATCTCCGGGCGGGAGGATGACCGGCCTGCCCACCTATCCGTTCCAGCGGGGCCGCCACTGGGTCGCGCCGGCCCGGCCGGCCGGCGAGGCAGCGGCCGAGCGCGTCGACAGCGACTCGATGGGAGCGGTGGCCGCGGGCGCGGCGGAACAGCCGCCCACGAGCGGCACCGGCCACTACGTGGTCACCTGGACCGACGCCCCGCCGGCCGACGGGGCGCCCGCCGCGCGGCCCCTGGCGGACACGCGGTGCATGGTCCTCGCGCCCTCGGCGGCGTCGGTCGCCGAACTGGCCCGGGAGCTGGAAGGTCTGGGCGCCGGGGTGCTGGTCCATGTGCTCTCCGACGAGCCGGAGGCGGTGGCCGCCGCCACCCGGGCCATGGCCGGCTACCGGCCCGCCATGGTCGTCAACGCCGTACCGGCGCTGCGCAAGCGGCACGCCGACCTCGGCGGCCTGCCGCTCGCCACGGAGTCGGTGTCCGACGACATGGTCGCCGCCGGTGGTCTCGCCACCCTGCGGGCCTTCCAGGCGCTGTCCGCGGCGAACCTGCCCGAGGCCACCGTCTGCACGGTCACCTCGGGCGCCCACCGGGTCCTCACCTCGGACGACGTGATTCCCGCGCAGGCGGCAGTCGTCGGTGTCGCGCGGACGGCGCGCACCGAGTTCTCGACCCTGCGCCACGTCCTGATCGACCTGGGCGCCGCCGACACCAAGCACCGGTGGGCCGCGGCGGCCGCGCGGCTGGCGGCGGCCATCGGCGCGGCGCCCGGCGCAGACAGCGAACTGGCGCTGCGCGGCGACCGGGTCCTGCTGCCCCGGCTGCGCCCCGCGCGGGTCCCGGCCGGCGGCGGGCGCGTGCGCGTCACACCCGGCGGCTGGTACCTCGTCACCGGAGGTCTGTCCGGGATCGGTCTGGAGTGCGCGCAGGCGCTGCTGGAACTGGGCGCGAGGAAGCTGGTGCTGTGCGGCCGCAGCGCTCCCGGCCCGGAGCGCGCCGAGCGCGTGCGGCGGCTGCGCGAGGCGTTCGGCGCGGACATCCGGACGGAGACCGTCGACGTCACCTCGCGGCGGCAGGTCGCCCGGCTGTTCGCCGAGTACGGCCGCGGGGACTGCACCGTGCGCGGTGTGGTCCATGCCGCGGGGGTCATCGACGACGCGATCATCGACCGGACGGACTGGAGCCGGATGGAGCGCGTGCTGGGCCCGAAGGCACAGGGCGCGTGGAACCTCCACCAGTGCGCCACCGAGCAGGCGCCCGACCTCGACCTGTTCGTGCTGACCTCCTCCTACGGCGGTCTGTTCGGCAACCCCGGGCAGGCCGGCCACGCCGCGGCCAACACCTTCCTCGACGCGCTGGCGGCCCACCGCCGGGCCGTCGGGCTGGCCGGTCTCTCCCTGGACCTCGGCTCCTGGTCGGACGTCGGGTACCTGGCCGGCAACGACGCCTTCCTGCGCGGACTGCGGGAGCAGGGCGTCGGCACCATCTCCAGCGCGGAGGGCCGGCCGGCGGTCCGCGCCGCGATCGAGGGCTGGCCCGCGGGACAGGTCGCCGTCCTGCCCACCCGGTGGGACGACCTCGCCGCGGACCACCATCTGGCCTCCAACCCGGTCCTGAGCGGGGTGACCGGCGACACCTCCACGCCGTCGCCCGACGGCCCGGACGGTCCGGCGCCGGTGACGCCGGCCGACATCCTGGCCCGCTGCCAGGAGGTGGTCTCCCGCGTCCTGGGCTACGACGCCGAGGAGCTGGGCCGGATCGACCTGACGAAGGCCGGCATGGACTCGCTCAACGCGCTCACCATCCGGAACAAGCTCCAGCGCCTCCTCGGGGTGCCGCTGCCTGCCTCGATCTGCTTCGACAGGCCGACCCTCAGCGAACTCGCCGCCGACATCGAGAAGCGGATGACGGAGATTCGGGACTGACATGAAGATGACGGTGGGGCCGGACGACGGCCACGACTCCGTGCGCGCGCAGCACGTCACCGGCACGGCGGCGGAGGAATTCCTGCCGCTGGTGCGGGAGTTCGAGAGCGTCCATCAGGAAGGCGCGGACTCCGGCGCCGAGCTGTGCGTCTACGTGGGCGGCGAGGAGCGGGTCGCGCTGCGTTCCCGGGGGCAGGAGCCGGACCGGCTGCAGAACGTGCGCTCGGTCAGCAAGGCCCTGCTGTCGGTCATCGCGCACGCGCTGCACGAGCGGGGCGTCATCGACCTCGACAGCCCCATGGCCGGGATCTGGCCGGAGTTCGCCGCCGCCGGGAAGGAATCCCTCACCCTGGCCACCTTCCTGAGCCACCAGGCCGGGCTGGTCGGCGTCGACCGCCGGCTCTCCGTCGACGACGTGCTCGACTGGGACCCGGCCGTGGAGGCCCTCGCCGCACAGCGGCCGTACTGGGAGCCGGGCACCGATCACGGCTACCACGACCTGACGTTCGGCTGGGGCGTGGGCGAATACCTGCGGCGGGCGACCGGGAAGACGGTGGACGCCCTCTTCGAGGACGAGTTCCGGGGGCCGCTCGGCGCCGAGGTCCGCATCGGCATCGACGCGGGCGACTACACCCGGTTCGTGCCGTTCCAGGAGACGCGGCCGGCGGGCAGCGGAACGGCCGCCGAGGTCATCAACCTGCTGGGAGACAAGTCCTCCCTGCTGAGCAAGTCGCAGCTGAATCCGAACCTGCTGAACGCCGAGCGGTCGCTGCGGTATCTGAGCGCGGAGGTGCCCGGCTGCAACGCCGTCTCCACCGCCCGGCCGCTGGCCAGGATCTTCGCGGCGACCCTCGGCCCCGTCGACGGCGTACGCCTGTGGAACCAGGAGACGCTGCGGCGGGCCTCCCGGCTGCGCAGGCGGGGCACCGACCGGGTCTTCGCCCGGGAGCGCGCCTACGCGGAAGGGTTCATGCTGCCCGACCACAACCTTCCGCAAGCGGGCCTGGACGTCGAGTCGTTCGGGCACTACGGGCAGGACTGCGCGCTGGTCTTCGCCGTCCCCGAGCACGACCTCGCCTTCGCCTACACCTCCACGCAGCTGAATCACCGGCTCGATCAGTACACGCCGACGGACGACCGTTCGGCCCGGCTCGCCCGGACGGCCGTCGAGTCGGTACGGCGGGCCCGCTGAGGCCCGCCGGAGCAACGCGGGCACACTGAACGACGATTGGGGTTCTTGCAATGACGGACACCCTCATGGAAGACAATCCGCGTCTTCTCGACATCCTCGACCGGCTGAGCGCCAAGTCGATCGAGGACTACTACAACCCGTACCAGATGTTCGAGTGGCCGGACACGCTGCCCGAGGACATGTGGTGGATGAGCCCCGAGCTGACCACGACGTACGGCACGGACGTCGCCGAAGAGCTGACGCGCGAACAGCTCCACGCGCTGTCCAAGTACGAGAGCGTCAACTTCTACAGCCTCAACGTGCACGGCATCCGGGAACTGCTCATCGAGGTCACCAAGCGGATCCACACCGACGACTTCGCCAGGTCCTCGGAGTTCTTCCACCACTTCATCGGTGAGGAGAACGAACACATGTGGTTCTTCGCGGAGTTCTGCCAGCGGTACGGCCGGAAGATCTACAAGCAGATACGCGGCGGGGCCGAGACCATCCCGGCGGACAACGCGGCGAGCCTGCTCGTCTTCGCGCGCATCCTCATCTTCGAGGAACTGGTCGACCACTTCAACGTGCGGATGGGCGCGGACGAGCGCCTGCACGACACGATCCGGGGCATCAACCGCATCCACCACCAGGACGAGTCCCGGCACATCGCGTTCGGCCGGGAGCTGGTCAAGGCGCTGTTCGAGAGCTTCCGCAGCCGGGCGACCGCCGAGGAACTCGCCGAGGTGAGCAACTACATCAAGCGCTACCTGACGTACAGCTTCGAGTCGCTGTACAACCCGCAGGTGTACCGGGACGCCGGCCTCCCCAAGCCGCTGGAGGTCCGGCGGCGGCTGCTCGAAGGGCCGCGGCGCCACGAGTTCGAGGCGCAGGTGTTCCGCAAGACGCTGCCGTATCTGACCAAGCTGGGCCTGCTCTCGGACGAGGCACGGCCCGCCGGACCGTCCGGGAGGACAGCACAGTGACCCGCGTGGGCAGCAGCCGGATCACCGGTGGTCTCGCCATCCTCGGCCCCTCGGAAGCGGCGTTGCTCCGGCTGCTGGACGACACGTTCAGACACTGGGGCACCGACGCGGGCGCCGGGGAGATCTCCGCGCCGCCGGTCTATCCGGTGGACGACCTGGCGAACCTGGACCTCTACGTCAACTTCCCCCATCTGGCCCTGGTCGCCGGCGGGCTCCGGACGCCCACCTCCGGGCCGGCCAAGGGCCGGTTCACCACCGAGCAGGTGGCGGAGCCGCACCTCGGCCTGTCCACCGCGACCTGCTTCGCCGCGTACCTGCTCTACCAGGACACGCGGGTGCCCGCGGACACCCTGGTGACACTCGTCAACCGGTGCTTCCGCAAGGAGACCCACTTCGACGGCCTGCGCCGGCTGCTCAGCTTCCAGATGCGGGAGATCGTCGCCATCGGGTCGTTCGAGCACACCCAGAGCGTGATCGCCCGGTACCGGGAGCGGATCGAGGAGTTCCTCGGCCGGCTGTCGCTCGACGTCGAGGTGCAGGCCGCGACCGATCCGTTCTTCCAGGGCGGCGCGCGCGCCCTGCTCCAGCGGCTGGAGCCGGTGAAGTACGAGTTCCAGGTCGACGGTGTCGCCATCGCCTCGGTGAACACGCACCGGAACTTCTTCGGCGAGCGGTGCCGGATCACCGTCGGGGAGGACGACGCGGTGGCGTTCACCGGCTGTGTCGCGTTCGGGCTGGAACGGTGGGTGGGCGCCCTGATCGACCGCCACGGCGGCGCCGAGCAGGCCCTGACCCGAGTCGAGCAGGCACTCCGTGCGACCGGCTCCGCCTAGCGCACCGCGCGTCGGGGTGGACATCGTGCCGCTCTCCCGCGCCGAGGAACTCGTCCGGCCGGACCGCCGGCCGGTGCTCAGCCGCATGCTCCTGCCCGAGGAGATCGCCGCCTGCACCCGGCAGGGCCGCCTGGACCCCAGCTCCGTCGCCGGTCTCCTGGCGGTCAAGGAAGCGGTCTTCAAGCTCTTCCACGTACGGGACAGACCGGTGCCGTGGCGCTCCATACAGGTGGAGAGCGGGGCCGGCACCTGGCCGGTCGTGCGGCTGCACGGGGTGGCCGCGGAACTGGCCGAGGCCGCCCGGATGCATCCCGAGATATCGGTCAGCCTGGCCCACGACGGCGGCTACGCCGTGGCGGTCGCGGCGGCCGTCCACACATGAGGCCACACACGAGAAAGGTGTCACTGTGACCGAGCCGCAGGCAACGGGGATCGACGTCATCAAGAACTGGATCCTGGCCAGGCACGAGGACCGGACCGACATCGGTCCCGACGAGGACCTGATAGAGAACCGCCTCGTCGACTCGCTCTCCTTCGTCGAGTTCGTGTTCCTGATCGAGGAGACCGGCGGGGCGGAGATCGACATGGACTCCCTGGACATCAACGACGTGCGCACCCTGGCCACCATCGAGAAGCGTTTCCTGTCCGCCTGAGGAACGAAGAGGAAGACATCCGCGTGGACGACATCTCCTACACCGCCCAGTGGACCGCGGCCGCACGCGCGCTGGAGAGTGAGCGCACGGACGCAATGTTCCGTGACGACTACGCCCGGCCCCTGGCCGAACCCCGCGGGTTCGAGCTGCTCGACCGCTACCAGGGCGCCGCCGTGTCCGACTTCATCGCCGTGCGCACCCGCTACATGGACGACGCGCTCACCGGCGTCCTCGGCCGGACCGGGATACGCCAGGTCGTGCTGCTGGCCAACGGCATGGACGTACGCACCCACCGGCTCGACTGGCCCGAGGGCGCCACCGTCTACGAGGTCGACCACGGCGCGCTGCTCGACGAGAAGCAGGCGCGGCTGGCGTCGCTCGCGGCCGAGCCGAGGGTGCCGACGGTGCCCGTCCGGGCCGACCTGGCCGGGGACTGGCTGGAGGCGCTGAAGTCGGCCGGGTTCGACCCCGCGCAGCGCACCCTGTGGGTCGCCGAGGGACTGGTCTTCTTCCTCACCGAGGAGCAGGTCGGACGGCTGCTCGACACGGTGGCCGGCGCCTGTCCGGCCGAGAGCTGGCTGATCGTCGACATGACCAGCGCGACCCTGCTGCGCCACCCGATGACCCAGCCGTTCCTGCGCTCGCTGCGCGAGGACGGCACGCCGTGGCAGTTCGGCACGGACGACCCGGAGGAGTTCCTGGACGGCCACGGCTGGACCGTGCGGGACCTGAAGCAGCCGGGAGAGCCGGGTGCGGGCGCGGGACGCTGGCCGTACGCCGTCGCACCCCGGGAAGTCCGCGGCGTACCGCGGAACTGGCTGATCAGCGCCGTCTCGACGGCGTAAGGGCGACTGCCGCCCGGTGCCCGCCGCGTGGCGGGGCGCCGGGGCGGCGGCCCCGGCCACGGCGCCCCGGCGAAGGGGCGCCCTCACTGAAATATCGGCAATTATGAAAACCGGTTTGGAGATCGCATCACGGTGGCGGAAAACAACACGTCCGCAGGCACCTCTCACTGGCGAGTGCCGACCGCGGTTCTGGCCCTCGGCGCGTTCGTGGTCGGGACCGACGGCTTCATCATCGTCGGCCTCTTGCCCGAAATCCGCACTACATTGCACGTCAGCACGGGTGCTGCCGGACAGTTGGTGAGTCTGTTCTCGCTCGCGTACGCGATCCTGGGACCCGTCCTCGCCGCGTTCACCGGCAAGTGGTCACGGCGTCGGGTCCTCGTGACCGGAGTCGCCCTGCTCGCCGTGGGCAACGCGGTGACGGCGTCGGCGCACCAGTACGGGCTGGTCCTCGCCTCGCGCGTGCTGGCCGGCGCCGGCGCGGCCCTGTTCATGGCGAGCGCCGTGGCCACGGCCGCGTATCTCGCCGGTGAGGAACGGCGGGGCCGGGCCATCGCCATGGTGACCGCCGGGGCGACACTGGCCCTTGTGCTGGGTGCGCCGCTGGGCACCCTGATCGGCGGGGCCTGGGGCTGGCAGGCGGCGATCTGGTTCGTCGCCGCGGTCGCCGCCGTGGTGGCGGCCGTCGTGGCCGCGCTGCTGCCGGCCGTCCGGCTCGACCAGGGCGCGTCGCTGCGGCAGCGCATCGCGCCGCTGACCGACGGGCGGGTCCTGCGCGTCCTGGTGGTGACCCTGCTGGCGTTCACCGGCATCTTCCTGCCCTTCACCTACATGAGCGCGGTCTTCGCGCCGGCCATCGACGGCGAGCAGGCCCGGCTCGCGCTGCTGCTGCTGGTGTTCGGCATCGCCGCCACGGGCGGGAACCTGACGGCCGGCACGCTGGCCGACCGGTACGACCCGCGGCGCGTGGTCATCGGCGCCACCGTGGGCGTCACCGCGGTGTTCCTGATCATGCTGCCGATCCGGGAGACCTTCGTGCTCGTGGCGATCGCCACGGCGCTCAGCGGTGTCGTGTCGTACTCGGTCATCGGACCGCAGCAGCACCGGATCATCACCTACGCACCGCCCGGCGGCGCGTCGGTGGTGACCTCCCTGAACACCTCCGCCGCGTATCTCGGCAACTTCCTCTCCAGCGCCCTCGGGGCGGTCATCCTCACCCACTCCGCGGCGCTGGTGCTGCCCGTCGCCGCGGGCTTCGCGGCCTGTGCGGCCCTGCTCAGCTGGCTGTTGCCGGACCGCCGGAAGGCCGCCGACGAGGCCGGCTCCCTGTCCGCCACCGCGAAGTGACCCGCCCGGCGCCCACCTTCGACAGAACGGGACAGAAAACGCATGGTCAGCATGGAGAAGCACAGCGTCGACGTCGCCGGCATACCCGTGGGGTACTACAAGGACGGCCAGGGACCGGAGATCGTCCTCATCCACGGCGGCACCGGGCACCCGGAGACCAGCTTCGCGACCCTGCTGGACGAGTTCACACCGCGCCGGACCGTGATCGTGCCGGGGTACTCGGGCAGCGACCTCACACCGCTGCCCGAGGGTGAGGTGGACATCGATCTGCTGGCCGATCAGGTGCTGGGCGTGGTGAAGGACGCCGCGCAGGGCCCGGTGGACCTCTTCGGCATCTCCACCGGCGCCGTCGTCGCCGCGGCGGCGGCCGCCAAGGAGCCGGAGCTCGTACGGCGCCAGGTCCTGCTGGGCGGTTTCGTGAACTACCGCCAGCCCTGGCAGCGTCTGCTCGCGCGGACCTGGCGCCGGCTGGCCGAGCTGGACGCGAACGCCTTCGCCGAGTACACGCTCCTGCATGTGCTCTCGGACGAGTTCCTGGACTCCATGAGCGCGGGCGACCGCCTGCGGCTGCGGGCCGGGCTGATGCCGACCGAGGGCATGGTCGCGCTGGTCGATCTGGTGAGCCGGGTGGACATCAGCGACTACGTGGGGCGGATCACGTCGCCTACGCTCGTGGTCGGCATGAAGCACGACCAGTTGGTGCCGGTGCGCTACGCGCGGCAGTTCCATGCCGCGATACCGGGCAGCGAGTACGTGGAGATCGATTCGGGGCACGCGGCGGCGATCGAGAAGCCGGCCGAACTCCTGAAGATCATCACGGAGTTCCTCGCGTGAGAGCGGGTGTCTCCGGGGCGGCGGCGCCGTCCCGGAGACACCCGTTCACCGGTCAGCTCCCGGCGAGGAGTTCCAGCGTGTCGACCACGCGGTGGGAGAAGCCCCACTCGTTGTCGTACCAGGCGACGACCTTGACGTAACGGCCGTCGACGCGGGTCAGCGCGGAATCGAAGACGGACGAGGCGGGATTGCCCGTGATGTCGGAGGACACCAGCTCGTCCTCGGAGTATTCGAGGATGCCGGCGAGCCGGCCCTGAGCCGCGGTGCGGTAGGCCTCCAGCACCTCGCCGCGCGTCACGTCCCGGCTGACGTGCGTGTTGAGTTCGACGATCGAGCCCACCGGGACGGGGACGCGGATCGAGTCGCCCGACAGCTTGCCGTCGAGGCCGGGCAGGACGCGGCCGATCGCCTTGGCCGCGCCCGTGGTGGTCGGGGCGATGTTGACGGCGGCGGCCCGGGCGCGCCGGGCGTCGCGGTGCGGGCCGTCCTGGAGGTTCTGTTCCTGGGTGTAGGCGTGCACGGTGGTCATGAAGCCGTGCTCGATGCCGGCCAGGTCGTCCAGGACCGAGGCCAGCGGTGCCAGCGCGTTGGTGGTGCAGGAGGCGTTCGAGACGATGGTGTGCGCGGACGGGTCGTAGGCGTCGGTGTTGACGCCGTACGCGAGCGTGACGTCGGCGCCGTCCGAGGGCGCGCTGACGAGCACCTTCCGCGCGCCGGCGTCGAGGTGGGCGCCGGCCGCCTTGGCGGCGGTGAACCGGCCGGTCGACTCCAGCACGATCTCGGCGCCCAGTTCGCGCCACGGCAGGTTCGCCGGTTCGCGTTCGGCCAGCACCTTGATGCGGCGGCCGTCCACGACGAGGGTGTCGCCGTCGACCTCCACCGGGCGGCCGAGGCGGCCCGCCGTCGAGTCGAACTTGAGCAGCCGGGCCAGACTGGCGGGATCCGTCAGGTCGTTGACCCCGACGACTTCGAGCGAGCTGTCGCGTTCGAGTAAGACGCGCAGCACGTTGCGGCCGATGCGGCCGAACCCGTTGATGGCGATGCGAGTCATGTCTCCAGATGTCCCTTCGAGTGTCCACGGGGATGTGCGGCCACGCCGTTTCCTCACGCACCGCACGGGCACGATCCCCGTCTTTCCTCTCCGGGAACAGGCTAACCAAGAGCCTGCCGCCCCGAGGACCCGGCCCCCGGCCGTCACATCCTGAACTACTCACGACAGCCAGGGAGTTGACCGGGGCCGCCGTCCGCCCGCGCTACACCCCCGCCGCGTCCGCGGCCGGGACCGGCGGTACGTCCCGGAGGTACGGGGCGGCCTCGGCGGCGGAGTAGGAGGAGGTGAAGGTGAACGCGCGCGGCGACGGCCCGTGGGCGCGCAGCTCCGCCAGCCGCGCCAAGCCCTCGTCGACGGTGGGCAGATGGCCGGCCGGGATCCACCAGAGCACCAGGTGCGCCTGGACGTGCCGCTGGAACCACGCGCGGCGGCGCCGCATCAGGTCCAGGTGTCCGCTGCGGTAGGTGAAGTCCCACAGCGCCTCCCGGGTCTCCCACACCGACATGGTGACGATGACGTCCTCGCCGGCCGGGCGCAGACCGGTGGCGTCGGGCGCCCCTTCCTCCACGAGCCGCCACACGAAGCCGGGCGTGCCGTCGGCGGCGGCGTTGACCGGGTCGAGCATCTCGACGAACGGCGCCATGCGCGGATCGTCGAGAGGGTGGCGGAGGGTGGCGACGTTGAGCTGGGCGAGGTGGGCGGAGGCAGGCGTGGATGGGGTCATGACCCCATATCAGCATGCCCCGTTTTCTATGTCAATCAATCTTGTTTTTAGAATCCTCGACCACCACACAGCATTCACCCGGCCGGGCCTCCATACGGGCGCGGACCGGACCGTCCGTGCCGAGCAGTCCCTCCAGCAGCGCGAGGTTCATGCCGCAGACGAGCGGCGGGAAGCGTTCGGCCACGGCGTGGAAGGGGCAGTTGCGCAGGCGGACCACCGGTCCGGCGGTCCCGGCCGCCTCCTCGGGACCGTCCTCCCGGTACGGCTCGTAGCCGCGGGCGGCCAGGGTCCGCACGGCCTCGTCCAGGTCGCCGCAGGGCCCCTCCGCGCCGCGCAGGGCCTCGCCGCGGCGGCGAGCCGCCGCGCAGAGACCGGCGTCCAGACCGGCCTGCTCGGCGGCCTCGCCGAGCAGTTCGGCGACCGTGCGGTAGTCCCGGGCCGGCAGCGACACCGTCCGCTCGGCCCGCGCCCGTGTGTACACCTTGGCGGGCCGGCCTGCCCCCGGCCCCGTGCGGCCCGTCAGGCGGCGGCTGCCGCTCTCCAGCAGTCCGGCCTCGGTCAGTCTGTCCAGGTGGTGCGCGGCGAGCGTGCGGGCCACGCCGGCCGCCTCGGCGGCCTCGTTGCGGCCCACCTCGCGGCCCTGCGCCACCACGTACTCGTACAGCCGCCGCCGTACCGGATCCTGGAGCGCCGCGATCGCGTCGATGTCGTCCACCCGGCCATTCTAGGAACAACCGCGGTCGGAGATAGAAGGCGTACCGCGCCGTCCGCACCGACATCCCGGAGCCGGAGGCACGGGGAGAGCACCGACCGAGCCGAGGAAGCGACGGCCGCCGGCGCGTCCCGGTCCGTCCGGGCGTGGCCGCGCCGGAACGCCACCCGGTGCGGTCCGGAGGTGGCGGTGGGTGACGCCCCTGTGGTGCGAAGCCCGTCGACCTCCCCCATATTGGACAACGTGACCTCTGCGGACGCAGGTCCGGTCGGCCGTAGTACCCGCGCGGCCGGGCGCGCTCCGGGGGCCGCCTCGTCCCCGACCCCGTCGGCGGCACGGGACACACCGGCGCCTTCGGGGGCCCACGCGCCCGGCGGCGCACAAAGGAGGCTGTATGTCCTTCCACGACCCGGCAGTGCTCGACTGCCCCTTCGACTTCGCTGACGCGCTGGAGTTCGATCCCGAGCTGGCCGCCCTGGCGCGGGGCGGCCCGGTCAGCCGGATCCGGCTGCCCTACGGCGAGGCGGAGGCGTGGCTCGTGACCAGCTTCGCCGGGGTGCGGCAGGTGACGATCGACGCGCGGTTCAGCCGCGCGGCGATCGTCGGGCGCGACTACCCGAGGATGACGCCCGAACCGATCGTGTCACCCGAGTCGATCAACGTCACGGACCCGCCGCACGCCACCCGGCTGCGGCATGTGGCGGCCCAGGCGTTCACCCGGGACCGGGTGGCGGCCATGCGGCCGGCGGTGGACCGGGTGGTGGACGGGCTGCTCACCAAGATGGCCGAGGCGGGGCCGCCCGCGGACCTGGTGACCCATCTGTCGGTGCCGCTGCCCCACCTGACGATCTGCGAGCTGCTCGCCGTGCCCGAGGCCGACCGCGCGGAGCTGCGGGACCGCACCATGCGGCTGCTCGCCACCTCCCCGGACGCCCGGCAGGACGCGGCCGAGGCCAAGGCGTCCCTGCGGGCGTACTTCGCCGGGCTGGTGCCGCAGCGCCGGAAGGCACCCGGCGAGGACCTGCTCAGCGCGCTGGCCACGGCTCCGGTGCCGGAGGGCGAGGAACCGCTGAGCGACGACGAGCTGGCGGTCCTGGCGGTGACGCTCATCCTCAGCGGCAACGACACCGCGACCTGCCAGATCAGCAACATCGCGTACCTGCTGCTGACCCGCCCCGAACAGGAGCGGACCGCGCTCGTCCGCGACCCCGGCCGGTTCCCGGGCGCGCTGGAGGAGCTGCTGCGGTTCATCCCGTTCCGCAAGGGCGTGGGCATCCCCCGGATCGCGCTGGAGGACGCGGAGATCGAGGGCGTCCGCATCAGCGCCGGCGACTACGTGCACGTGTCCTACCTGGCGGCCAACCGCGATCCGGCCGTCTTCCCCGACCCGCACACCCTCGACCTGGAACGGCCGGTGCGTCCGCACATGACGTTCGGCTGGGGCGGACACCACTGCCTCGCCGCGCCGCTCGCCCGCGCGGAACTGGAGAGCGCGGTCACCGGTCTGCTGACCCGTTTCCCCGGCCTGCGGCTGGCCGTCCCGGCCGATGACATCGCGTGGGACACCGGCACCATCCGCCGTTTCCCGCTGCGGCTGCCGGTCACCTGGTGAGGCCGTCCGGGTCCCGGGCGGCGCACGGTCTTACGGAGTCGTGACGTGCGGGCGCGGCCGGGCGGCCCGGTGCCGGGGCGGGCCTAGCGTGGTGTGATGCGCGTACTGGTCACCGGCGGTGCCGGGTTCATCGGGTCCCATGTCGTCGAGGCGCTCACGGCGCACGGGCACGAGCCGGCGGTGTTCGACACGCGCGCCGCTCCGGACGCGGACGTGCGCGATCCCGTCGCGGTCGCGCGGGCCGTGTCCGGCGTGGACGCCGTCTGCCACCAGGCCGCGCTGGTCGGGCTCGGCACGGGATTCGGGGACGCGGCGGAGTACGTCTCGCACAACGTCCTGGGGACCGCCGTCCTGCTCACCGCCATGGCCGAGGCGGGCGTACGGCACCTCGTGCTGGCCGGTTCGATGGTCGTGTACGGCGAGGGCCGGTACGCGTGCCCGCACCACGGGGTGGTACGGCCGGGACCGCGGGCGGTCGCCGATCTGGACGCGGGACGGTTCGACCCCGGGTGCCCGCGGTGCGGCGGCGCGCTCGTGCCCGGGCTGGTCGGCGAGGACACGCCGGCCGATCCGCGCAATGTGTACGCCACGACCAAACTGGCGCAGGAACACCTGGCCGCCACCTGGGCCCAGTCGGCCGGCGGGTCCGCCGTGTCGCTGCGCTACCACAACGTGTACGGGCCCCGGATGCCCCGGGACACGCCGTACGCCGGCGTCGCCTCCTTCTTCCGCTCCGCGCTCGCCCGGGGCGAGGCGCCCCGGGTGTTCGAGGACGGGCGGCAGCGCCGGGACTTCGTGCACGTGCGGGACGTGGCCCGGGCCAATGTCGCGGCACTGACGGCACCGGCCGCGCCGGGCCGGCTCACGGTCTACAACACCGGCAGCGGCGAGCCGCGCACGGTCGGGGACCTGGCCCGCGCGCTGGCCGACGCCCACGGCGGGCCCGCGCCGGTGGTCACGGGCGAGTACCGGCTCGGCGACGTACGGCACATCACGGCCGACTCCGCGCGGCTGCGGGCCGAGCTGGGCTGGCGTCCGGAGGTGGAATTCGCTCAAGGCATGCGGGAGTTCGCGGTGCCCGAGTGAGCGCAGGCGGGGGGTGGTGGGAGCCCGCGGCGGCCGGGAGGCCGGGACAGGCAGGTGACCAGGAAGCCGCCGGTCAGGGGGTCGTGGGCAGGACGACCTCGAAGCGGCAGCCGCCGGGGATGTTGTGTACGGCGGTCCGGCCCTGGTGCGCCTCGACGATCCCGCGCACGATGGCGAGCCCGAGTCCCGCGCCGGCCGGCGGGGTGCGGGCGTGGGTGCCGCGCCAGCCGGTGTCGAAGACGCGCGGCAGATCCTCCTCGGGGATGCCCCCGCAGCCGTCGGTGACGGAGAGGACGATCCCGTCGGGCGAGCGTTCGGCGGCGATGGCGACCGTGCCGTCGGCGGGCGTCCGGCGGATCGCGTTGACCAGCAGATTGCCCAGCACGCGGCTCATCTCCTTGGCGTCGACCTCGACCGGCACCGGCGCCACCCGGTCGCCGACCAGCCGGACGCCGTGCGCGCGGGCGAGCGGGCCGGCCCCCGCGAGGGCGTCGCCGACGAGGTCGTACAGGGAGACGCGGGACGGGCTCAGCGGCAGGGCGCCGGCCTGGATGCGGGAGAGTTCGAAGAGGTCGCCGACCATGGCGTTGAGGCGTTCCACCTCGGTGCGGATCTGCCGCAGATAGCGGGCGGGGTCGTCCGCGACCCCGTCCTCCAGCGCCTCCGACATGGCGCGCAGCCCGGCGAGCGGGGTGCGCAGGTCGTGCGAGATCCAGGCGACGAGTTCCCGGCGTGAGGACTCCAGCGTGCGTTCCCGTTCCCGGGACCGGGCCAGTTTCGCGCTGGTGGCGGCCAGCTCCCGGCTCACCTCGGCCAGTTCGGCGGTGGCCGGGGCCGCGGGCGCGGCGAAGTCGCCCGCCTCGCCGAAGGAGCGTGCGGCGAGGGCGAGTTCGCGGCTGCGGGCGACGACCCAGCGGCCGAGCACGAGCGCCGTCGCCAGGGAGACCGCGGCCGCCATCGCGACGACCGTCGTGACCACGGTCAGGTCGTGCGGGGACAGGAACATGGCCCAGGCGACGGCGAGGGTGCCGGCGAGGACGCCGCCGACGCCGACGGCCGCGACCACGGCGAGGGACACGGTGAGCGAGCGGCGCCGCAGCAGCCGCAGCGCGGCGGCTCCCGCCAGGCCCGTGGCGGCGGCTCCGGCGAAGGCGTAGAGGGCGATGAGCAGGGTGTCGCGCATGTCAGCCCGTCTCCTCCCGGCCGGCCGGGTCGAAGCGGTAGCCGACGCCCCACACGGTCTGCACCAGGCGGGGCCGGGCCGGGTCGTCCTCGACCTTGCCGCGCAGCCGGCGGACGTGGACGGTGACGGTGGACAGGTCGCCGAAGTCCCAGCCCCACACCTCGCGCATCAGGTCCTCCCGGCTCCAGGCCCGTCCCGGGTGCCGCAGGAAGAAGGCGAGGAGGTCGAACTCGCGCAGGGTGAGGGCGAGTTCGGTGCCGTTCCGGGTGGCGCGGCGGGCGGCCGGGTCGACGGTGAGCCCGGCCGCGGCCAGCGGGCGCGGGTCGGCGGCGGGGAGCGTCCGGCGGAGCACCGACCGCACCCGCAGGACGAGTTCGCGCGGGCTGAACGGCTTGGTCACGTAGTCGTCGGCGCCGACCTCCAGGCCGAGGACGCGGTCGTCCTCGTCGCCGCGGGCGGTGAGCATCACGACGGGGACGGGCGCCCGGGCGCGCAGCCGCCGGCAGACCTCCAGGCCGTCCATGCCGGGCAGCATCAGGTCGAGCACCACCAGGTCCGGCCAGTTCGCGGTGGCGCGGGCGAGCGCGGCGGGGCCGTCGCCGGCCCGGTCGACGTCGTACCCGGCGCGGCCCAGGTAGCCGGCGACGATCTCGGCGACGGTCGCGTCGTCGTCGACGACCAGGATCCGGGCGGCCGCGGGGGCGGGCGGTCCGGCGGGGGCCGGGTCGGGCGCGGTCCCGGCCGGGGCCGCGCCCCCGGCCGGGACGGCTGGCTGCTGCTGCATGCCTCCAGCCTCGCACCGGGCCGTCGCGGGCGTCCCGCCCGGAGCCGGCCCCGGGGCCCGGTGTCCGCGTTTCGTAAGATGGGGAAGTCCGGTATGTCCGCTTCCCATTCGTAGGGTGAACGGCGTGACCTCCTCGACATCCTCACCACCGGCGGACGTGGACGTGGTGCTGCCCTGTCTGGACGAGGCCGGGGCCCTGCCCTGGGTGCTCGACCGGATCCCGGCGGGCTGGCGGGCCCTCGTGGTGGACAACGGCTCCACCGACGGCTCGGCCGGCCTCGCCCGCGCCCTCGGCGCGACCGTAGTCCACGAGCCGCGGCGCGGCTTCGGTGCCGCCTGCCACGCCGGTCTGGCCGCCGCCACCGCCGACGTCGTCTGCTTCTGTGACTGCGACGCCTCCCTGGACCCGGCGCTGCTCGTGCCCTTCGTGCGGGAGGTCCGCGACGGCGACGCCGACCTGGTCCTCGGCCGCCGGCGGCCGGTACGCCGAGGCGCCTGGCCGGTGCGCGCCCGGGCCGGCAACGCCGCGCTGACCCGGCTGCTGCGCCGCCGCACCGGGCTGCGGCTGCACGACCTCGGCCCGCTGCGCGCCGCCCGCCGGGAGCCGCTGCTCGCGCTGGACCTCGGCGACCGGCGCAGCGGCTATCCGCTCCAGATGGTGGTGCGCGCGGCCGACGCCGGCTGGCGGATCACGGAGCACGACGTGCCGTACCGGCCGCGCACCGGCGCCTCCAAGGTGACCGGCACCTGGCGCGGCACCTGGCAGGCGGTGCGGGACATGAGCCGGGTCCTGGCGGAATCCCCGGCCGACGGGAGGACCGTACGGTGACCACGCTGCTCGTGATCGCCAAGGAGCCGGTGCCCGGCCGGGTCAAGACGCGGCTCACCCCGCCGTTCACTCCCGCCGAGGCGGCGGACCTCGCCGAGGCCGCCCTGGCCGACACCCTGGACGCCGTGGCGGCCGCGCCTGCCACCCGGCGCGTGCTGGTGCTGGACGGCTCCCCCGGCCCCTGGCTGCCGCCCGGCTTCGACGTCGTACCGCAGTGCGCGGGCGGCCTGGACGCGCGGCTGGCCGACGCGTTCGCCCGGTGCGCCGGGCCCGCCCTGCTGATCGGCATGGACACCCCGCAGGTGACCCCGGACCTGCTCACGGCGGACTTCGCGGACTGCGACGCGTGTTTCGGACCGGCGGACGACGGCGGGTTCTGGGCGCTGGGCCTGGCCGCACCGGATCCGGTCCTGCTGCGCGGCGTGCCGATGTCGACGCGGCGGACCGGCGCCGTGCAGCGGCGGCGGCTGGTGGCCGCCGGGCTGCGGGTGCGCGATCTGCCCCGGCTGCGGGACGTGGACACCGCCGCCGACGCGGCGGCGGTCGCCGCCCTGGCCCCGCGCGGCCGGTTCGCCGCCCGGCTGGCCGCCTGTCCGCCGCGCACCGGAGCCGGGCGATGAGCACGCCGCGGGCCGTCGCCTGGGCGGGAGCCGACCCCTATGCCGCCGCGCTGCGCAGCGGGCGCGGCCCGCTGTTCCTGCGCCGCGGCGACGGCTGGCTGCTGCCGCTGGAGGTCGAGCGGTGGTGCGCGCGGGCGGACCCGGTCGACCTGGCGGTGCTGGACCGGTGCGAGGGCGCGGTGCTCGACGTCGGCTGCGGACCGGGCCGGCTGGTGGCGGAACTCGCCGCCCGGGGCCGTACCGTCCTCGGGATCGACATCAGCGCGGCCGCCGTCGACCACACGGTGCGCCGGCTCCGCAGCCGGGCGCCCGGGTCGAATCGGGCCCTGCGCCGCTCGGTGTTCGAGCCGCTGCCCGGCGAGGGCCGCTGGGGCACGGTCCTGCTGATGGACGGCAACATCGGCATCGGCGGCGACCCGCGCGCGCTGCTGGACCGGGTCGCCCGGCTGCTGCGTCCCGGCGGGCTGCTGATCGCCGAGACGGCCGCGGTGGACGTCGACGAGCGGTCCGAGGTGCGGGTCGTCACGGGCACCGCACGCGGGACGGGCGAGGAGACGGGCGCGGTCTTCCCCTGGGCGCGGCTCGGCACGCCGGCCCTGTCGCGGTACGCGGCCCGCTCGGGCTGGCGGACCGCGGATCAGTGGGCGGCCGGCGGACGCCGCTTCGCCGCGCTGCGCACCCGCAGCGCCAGCAGCAGGGCCGAGCCGCCGAACAGCACCGCGGTGATCAGCAGCCAGCGGGCCGGGTAGCCGGCCGGCGACAGCCCGGTGGCGGACCGGTAGCGCCGCCCGGCCAGCCCGCTGACCAGCGGGAACCACACGAGCAGCAGCAGCCCGGACAGGGCCGCGGGCACCCGGACGTACATCGTCCGGTTCCGGCGCCCGGCCGCGTCCAGCCCGCGGACGACCGCGCGGTCCGCCAGCGTGTACAGCGGCAGCAGCACCAGGTCGTGCAGCACCGCCGCCCCCGCCAGCCACAGCGCCACACCCCGCCAGTCGTCCGCGAACAGCCGGACCCCGGCATAGCCGGCGAGCGCGAACGAGCAGACCAGCAGGAGGAGGTGGAGGGGGCTGCCGAGGGGCGGGCGCGGGCGGTTCACAGGTCCTCGAAGGTCAGTCGGGCCACCCACTTGGTGTTGAGCACACCGGGCGCGGCGGGCACGATGATCCGCGCCGGGTAGCCGTGGTCGGGGGACAGTTCCTCACCGTTGACGTACAGGGCGAGCAGGGAGCGGGGGTCGGCCGCCTGGCCGGACCGCAGGGCGGCGCGGCGGAAGGCGCCGTGCCGCTGGAGCGACTCCACGAACACGTCGGGCGGGTCACCGCCGTGGCCGACGAGCGCCGCCAGGTCGCGCAGCCGCACCCCGCGCCACCACTGGTCCGCCGTCGACCAGCCCTCGACGCAGGCGATGGGCAGCGCCGCGCTGTGCTGCGGCAGCCGCAGCAGCTCGGCGCGGCTGAGACGGACCGTCCCGGTGCGCCCGGTGACGACGAGCCGCCAGGCGTCCTCGTGCGTGTCGGCCGGCGCGATCCCGGCGTATCCGGCGGTCTTGTTGATCTGGAACCCGTTCGGGCCGCCGCCGGGATCGGCTCCGCCGTGCGGCGCGAGCAGGGCCGTACGGCGCAGGGGCCCGCCCAGGCTCTGCCCGGCCGTGGTCACGAACAGCAGCAGCGAGCCGCCGCCGACCAGTCCCAGCGCGCCGCGCCGGGTGACGGTGGGCGGGTCGGGGCGCGGGGCGACCAGGTCGTCCGCCAGGCCCGGGCGCCGCCGCAGCGCCCGCAGCGCCGTCGGCGCCTTCAGCGCGGCGTGCACCGCGAACGCGGCGAAGAACACCCACGCGCCGTAGAAGTGCAGCGGGTAGAAGGAGCCCGGGAAGACGTACTGCAACTGGATGTTGAGCACCCCGGTCGTGAACTCGAACAGCCCGCCGCCGACGAGCAGCAGCAGGGAGATCCGCTCCAGCGCGTGCGTGACGGACCGGGCCGGCGGCAGGGCGAACAGTCGCGGCACCACCGACCACAGCTTGGCCAGCAGCACCGGGACCAGGGTGATGCCGAGCGTGACGTGGACGCCCTGGGTGAGCCGGTACAGCCAGGCCGGGCCGGTGGGCCAGGTGAAGAGGTAGAACCCGAGGAGGCCCTTGTCCGGTGTCTGGTCGTTCACCGGGGACAGGTCCGGGCTGTAGGCGGCGTACGACACCAGGCCGGTCACGAACAGCACGGTGACACCGGCGAGCAGCACCACGCCGAGGACCGAGGTGAACCACGGGCCGCGCAGCGGGCTGCGCCAGAAGCCGGGAGAGCCGGGGAGCCGGGGGCGGTCGTCTCGCATGAGAGTGACGGTAGGCCCGGGTACGGTCCCTACCGGGTCCGCCACCCATGACGAAACGCTGACGTCGCACCGCCGGTCCCGGTCGTCACCCGGTCGCGGCCCTAGCGTTCCGGTGTGACCCAGGCTCCCCACCGTGACCGGTACGCCGGCCGGCGCGCCGATCTGTGCGCCGCCGCTGCCGCCGCCGCGCTCGTCCTCGTCGCCGTGCTCGTCGGCCGGCACCTCCAGGACACCCGCCGCACCCTGTTCGTCCACTGGCCGCCGCTGTTCGCCGAGTGGGACCCGCACCTGGGCCCGGGCACGCCGGCCGCCGTCCTGGTGGCGGCCGCCGTGGTGGCCGCGGGGCCGGCCGTGGCCGGCCGGCTGCCGTGGCGGGGGCTGCTGTGGGCGGCCTGGGGCACGGCCCTGGCCTGGACGTGGTCGCTGGCGCTGGTGGACGGCTGGCGGCGGGGCGTGGCCGGACGGCTCACCACCCGCAGCGAGTATCTGACGGTCCTCGGCCGCTTCCACGACATCCCGGCCGCGCTGCGCGACTTCACCCACCACATCGTGAGCGGTGGCCCCGCCCCCTGGCCCGCGCACGTCGCCGGGCATCCGCCGGCGGCCACCCTCACCTTCGTCCTGCTGGACCGGGCCGGGCTGCACGGCGGCGGCTGGGCCGGCACCTGGTGTATCACCGTCGGCGCGAGCGCCGGTGTGGCAGTGCTGGTGGCGGTGCGCGCGCTGGCCGGCGAGGCACCGGCCCGGCGGGCGGCGCCGTTCCTGGTGACGGCCCCGGCCGCGGTGTGGGTGGGCGCGTCGGCCGACGGCTACTTCGCGGCGGTGGCCGCCTGGTCCGTGGCGCTGCTGGCCCTCGCGGTCACCGGGCGGTCCGCGGCCTGGGCGGCGGGCAGCGGTCTGCTGTACGGCCTGACCTGCTTCCTGTCCTACGGCCTGACGCTCTTCACGCTGATCGGGGCGGCGGTGGCGGTGCTGGGCCGGCGGCGGGTCCGCGAGCGGCCGGTGCTGCTGCCGGTGCTGTTCCTGGCCGGGGCGGCGGTCGTCCCGGCGGCGTGCGCGCTCGCCGGGTTCGACTGGTGGGAGGGGTACCGGCTGCTGGTGACGCGCTACTACCAGGGCGTCGGCGGCATCCGCCCGTACGGCTACTGGGTGTGGGCCAATCTGGCCTGCACCGTGCTGATCACCGGCGTGGCGACCGTGGCGGGGCTGCGCCGGGCCGGCGCGGCGGCCGTCCGCCGCACGGCCGGGCCGGCCGACGACCGGCTCGCCCTCCTCCTGGCGGCGGCCCTGCTCGCGCTGCTGGCCGCGGATCTGTCCGGGATGAGCAAGGCGGAGACGGAACGCATCTGGCTGCCCTTCGCGATGTGGCTGCTCCCGGCATGCGCGTTCCTCCCCCGCCCCCGGGCCTGGCTCACCACCCAGACGGTCCTCGCCCTGCTGCTGAACAGCCTGCTGTTCACCGGGTGGTGAGACCGCCTTACGGGCGCAGGGCCCCCCGGCCTCGGGGCCCGGGCAGGGGCCGCCCGGGTGCCGGGCCGGGAAGGGGGCGCCCCGATGCCGGGCTCCGGGAGGGGGCGTCCGGGTGCCGGGCCGGGAAGGGCCGCCCGGGTGCCGGGGTCCGGGGAGCGGCTGCCCGGGTGTCGGGGCCGCGGGAAGGGGACGCCCCGATGCCGGGTTCCGGGAAGGGGCGTCCGACGGGTTCCGGGCGCGGGGTTCCGGTGCGGGCAGAGGC
Source organism: Streptomyces sp. NPDC027672 (assembly GCF_055566335.1). Classification (NCBI taxonomy): domain Bacteria; kingdom Bacillati; phylum Actinomycetota; class Actinomycetes; order Kitasatosporales; family Streptomycetaceae; genus Streptomyces; species Streptomyces sp. NPDC027672. The sequence goes on from NZ_JBVHSO010000002.1 coordinate 407,997, forward strand.
CGCCCCAGGGCGCCGGAAAAGGCCCCCGGCCCCGGGAAGAGGCCGCCCAGGTGCCGGGGTCCGAAAAAGGGCCGCCCCGATGCCTGGTTCCGGGAACGGGCGTCCGTCCGGCGGGTTCCGGGCGAGGGGTTCCGGCTCGGAGAAAGGCCGCCCCAGGGTGCCGGAAAAGGCCCCCGGCCCCGGGTCCCGGGAGGAGGCCGCCCAGGTTCCGGGTTCCGGGAAGGGGCCGGCCCCGATGCCGGGCTCCGGGCTCCGGGCTCCGGGTAGGGGCCGGGTGCCGGCGCGGCCGTCTTGCCGGGGTGAGAAGTGGCCGTCTCGGTCGCGGGTCCGGGAAGAAGCCGCCCCCCGGGCCCCGGTCGGGGGCCGGGGGGCGGGTGGGGTCAGTTCCCCAGGGTGGCCGTGCGGGTGCGGAAGCGCCGGTACAGCACGGCACCGCCCAGCACCGACGTCAGGCCGGCGGCGGCCGCCGTCCAGGCGCCCTCCGCTCCCGTGTGCGCGAGGGTGCCGGGCGTGCGCGGCCGGACCACGGTGGGCGTCGGCTTCGGCGCCGGGCGGGTCGTGGACGGGTGGCGCGGCGGCTGGTGGTGCACCGGCGGCGCGGACGGCTCGTGCGCGGGCGGTGTGACCCGGCCGGGCTCGTGCGGACGCGAGGCGTTCACGGACGTGTTGCCGAAGGCGGGATTGAGGATGCCGACCACGTCGACGCTGTTGCCGCTGACGTTCGCGGGCACGTCGACCGGAAGCTGGACGCCGTTGCCGGAGACCACGCCCGGCGAGCCCTTCACGGCGCCGTGGGCCGTGGCGCCGCCCGAGTTCGCCGCCCCCGCCTTGACCTCGTGGCCGCCCAGGTTGGCGCAGCGGTTGCCCATGGCCGGGTTGAGCAGCCCCACCACGTCCACGGTGTTCCCGCACGCGTTCACCGGAACGTGCACCGGCAGCTGGATGCCGTTGCCGGAGATCAGCCCGGGCGAACCGCCCACGGAACCGTTGGCGGCGGAGTCGGCGTACACCGGCCCGGCCACTGCCATCGCTCCGGAGGCGGCGGCGAAGGCGATCACACTGTTTCGGGTAACCCGTTTCATCGGTTCCCTGTCCTTCCAGATACGGTCGCGGGCACTCGCCCGCACCCGGTGAAACGCTGGGGAAAGCATGCAAGTTATGGCTTATCAATCTTTCGCCCCGTACTAGTTGCGGATCCGCCCGCCGGGGCACGGCTCCGGCGGGCGGCGCGGCCCAGGTCACGGGGGCGCCTGCGGAGAGCCACGGGGCTCCTGCGGAGGGCGCAAGGTGCCCGGACGCGCGGGCGCCAGGTGCCCGGACTCGCGGGCGCGCGGGCGCGGGATCGCCGGAGGTGCGAGGCGCGGGGCGCCCGGAGGTGTGGGCACGGGTGGCCGGACGCGCGGGCCCGGGGCGGCCGGACGTGCGGGCGCACGCCGTACGAACGGGCGCGCGGCGGCCGTGCGTGCGGGTCCCCGGGCGGGGTACTCCCGCCGCCGGACCCGCCCGCCGTCCCCGGCGGCGCGGATGGCCGAGCGTGGGGCAGCGGCGGGGCCAGGAAGCTGGTAGCTGTCGTCAGGGCACCTCCGCCGGAACCGGCACCCCGGAACCGGCGCCCGGACCGGCCGGCCCCGCACCGACCGCCCCGGCACCGGCCGCCCCGGTACCCACCGGCCCGGCAACGGCCGATCCGGCACCGACCGCCCCCGCGACCGACCGGTCCGGGACCGACCGAGACGAGGAGCGATGGCAACCACCGTGCGAGACACCGGCACCGGCACCGCGCCCGCCAGTCTGCGCCTGCCCGGCATCCTGCTGGGCGTGGGGCTCGGCGGATTCGTGGACGGCATCCTGCTCCACCAGCTCCTCCAGTGGCACCACATGCTCACCAGCACCGACCACGACCGCATCGGCGTGAAGTACTACGACCCCGGCACCGTCTCCGGGCTGCGGATGAACACCGTGTGGGACGGCGTCTTCCACACCGTGTGCTGGCTCGCCGTCCTGACCGGCCTCGCCGTGCTGTACGCCCGGGTGACCACCGGCCGGCGGCGGGTGTGGGCGTCCCGGGTGCTGTGGGGGTGGGTGCTGGCCGGGTGGGGCCTGTTCAACCTCGTGGAGGGCCTGCTCGACCATCAGATCCTGGGCATCCACCACGTCCGCGGCGGGCCGCACCAGCTGTGGTGGGACATCGCCTTCCTGGTCCTGGGCGCGCTGCTGGTGGCCGTCGGCTGGCTGCTGGCGCGCGGCGGCCGGTCCTTCGACCCGGTGGCCGGCCCGGGACGGGACGGGGTCGCCGCCTGATGGGCCACGACCACACCTCGCACACCGGCCACCCGGACGCGGGCGGCACGCCGGGCGTCGTCCTGCCCCTCCTCGCGCTGCTGGTGTGCGCGGCAGGCTATCTGCTGCCGGCGTGGCGGGCGCGGCGCCGCAATCCGGTGCGGGGCTGGAGCCCCTGGCGGACCGCCGCCTTCGGCACCGGCCTGGCCCTGCTGGCGGTGGCACTGCTGCCGCCCGTCGCGTCCTTCGCGCACCGCGACTTCCGCGGTCACATGGCGCAGCACCTGCTCATCGGGATGTACGCCCCGCTCGCCCTGGTGCTCGGCGCGCCCGTCACCCTGCTGCTGCGCACCCTTTCCGCGCCCCGCGCGCGCCGTCTCACGGCGGTGCTGCACAGCGCTCCGGCCCGGCTGCTCGCGCACCCGGCCGTGGCCCTGGTGCTGTCCGCGGGCAGCCTGCCGGTCCTGTACTTCACGCCGCTGTACGAGAGCGTCCTCGCCCATCCGGCCGGGCACTGGCTGCTGCACGCGCACTTCCTGCTGTCGGGCTGCCTGTTCGCGCACGCCGTCGCCGGTCCCGACCCCGCTCCGTCCCGGCCCGGCGTCCGGGCCCGGCTGGTGTTCCTCGGCTGCGCCATCGCCGTGCACGCCGTCGCGGCGCAGTTGATGTACGGCGGGTTCGGGGTGGCCGTCGACGCTCCCGTCGCCCAGATCCAGGGCGGCGCCACACTCATGTACTACGGCGGTGACATCGCCGAACTCCTCCTGGCGGCGGCGCTGGTCGCCACCTGGCGGCCCGTCCGGCACCCGGCGGGACGGCCGGCGCGCGGCCGGGCCCGCACGCTGAGCGGCGGGGCCGCGTGACCGGAGCGAGCGGCACGGGGAGACAGTGCGGTGCCCGGCCCCCAAGAGGTCAACCCTAAGACGTGGAATATTCAACAATCTCCCCCGGTTGTGGCAGCCGAACGAGATCACAGCGGGGACGCGAGGGGAGACTCCGATGCAGACGCGACCGGAGAGCACGTACTACGCCCACGGCAGCGCCGCCGAACGCTGGGAGCGCGCGCAACTGTTCTTCGAGGCGAAGGACTACGCGGGCGCGGCCCGGGTGCTGTCCGGGCTGGTCGAGGAGGTGCCGGAGCAGACCGGGCCCCGGCTGCTGCTGGCCCGCTCCTACTACCACTCGGCCCAGTTGCGCCGCGCGGAGGCCGAACTGCGCACCATCGTGGAGCGGGACCCGGTGGAGCACTACGCCCGGCTCATGCTGGGCCGCACGCTCCAGCGGCAGGCCCGGCACGAGGAGGCGGAGCGGCACCTGCGGATCGCCTCGGCCCTCGCGGGCGACTTCCCCGAGGAGTGAGGCGTCACAGCGGGGTGGCCGCGCGCAGGATCAGGACCAGCGTGACGGCCGAGTTCGCCGACGACATCGCGGAGGCCAGCGCCCCGGCCGCGGCGCCCCAGACCGCCAGGCCGGCGGCGGTGAACGCCGACGGCCAGGTGCGGGCCGCCGGGGCGGGCGCCAGCAGCGCGGCGACCCGGCGCGGCACGGGACCGGGCGCGGCCAGCGCGGCCAGGGTCGGCGCGGGCGTGCCCGGCGCCAGCAGGGCCGCCTTGCCGATGGCACGGGCGACCGTGCGCCGGTCGCCGACCGCGCGGGCCGCCTCCTCGTCGGCCCATCGCTCGGCCGTGTAGACCACGGCCGTGCGCAGCGGGCGCAGGAACGGGTTGGCGCGGGCGGCGAGATGGGCGGCGAGCAGGTGGCGGTGGTGCCGGGCGGCCAGGTGGGCCCGCTCGTGCGCGAACAGGGCGCGCCGCTCGGCCGGGGCGAGTGCGGCCAGCAGCGCCGTGCTGACCACGATCCGGCCCCGGTCGCCGGGCAGCGCGTACGCGTACGGCGCGCTGTCGGGCAGGACCGCCACCGTGGACCCCGGCACCCCGGCCAGGGCGCGGCGGGCGCGGCGGGTGACCCGGCAGTGCCGTCCCAGGGTCCGGGCACAGGCGGCGGCGACCGCGGCGAGCGCCGGTATCGCGGCCCGGCCGGCCACCTCGTCGTGCGGGACGGCGGCCCGCACCTGCGGGTCGGACCAGCCGTCCGGCAGCGGGTTGCCGGGCAGTTGCGCCGTGCCGACCACCATGAGCAGGGCCAGGCACAGCGTGCTGCACACGGCCATGACGACGGCGACCGCGGTCAGCAGCCGGGTGGCGGTGCGCGGGTGCAGCCGGGTGGCGGCGAGCCGGGCGACCGGCCACGCGGACAGCGGCAGCACCAGCGGCAGGAAGACGAAGACCCCCATCGGCGCTCAGTCCTCCGTGCCGCCGGCGTCCGGGGCCGGGATGTCGAGCAGGGCCCGCAGCACCTGTTCGTCGCCGGGCGGCAGGGCGGTGACGAAGCTGGCCAGCACCGCCTCGCGGTCCCGTTCGCCGTCCAGCAGGCGGCGCATGCGCAGCGCGGCCAGCCGGGCCACGTCGGCCGTCGGCGTCCACCGGAAGGACCGGCCGTCCCGCTCGCGGGTGACGACGTCCTTGGCGAGCAGCCGGGTCAGGATGGTGACGACGGTGGTGTAGGCGAGGTCGCCGCCGAGGTGCTGGCGCACCCAGGCGGCGGTCACCGGACCGTCCGCCTCGCGCAGCGCGCCGAGCACCTGGCCCTCCAGTTCGCCCTGCCCGCGCCGCCGGGCCCGGCCGTCGTCCCGCGTCATCCCCGGTTCCCTCCCCCGTCTGCCGCCTGCTGGTTCACCCACCGTCCCACGCTACTTCACGCCACCGACACCGCCGTGCCCGCGCCGGTGCGGGGCCGGGCGGCCGGGCGGGCATGGCATGCTGACGCGATGGCATCTGAGCGTGACGACACACCGCTCGCCGAGCGGGTCGAGGAACTCCTCGCCGCCGGCGGCCCCTTGCCCATCGTCGCGGCCGGCCGGCCCGTGCTGCGCCGCGCCGCCGCGCCGTACGACGGTCAGCTCGGTCCGGCCCTGCTGGCCCGGTTCGTGGAGGCGCTGCGCGTCACCATGCACGCGGCTCCCGGGGTGGGCCTCGCCGCGCCCCAGGTCGGGGTGGGGCTGAGGATCGCGGTCATGGAGGACCCGGCGACGGTGCCCGAGGAGGTCGCCGCCGCCCGGGGCCGGGTACCGCAGCCGTTCCGGGTGCTCGTGAACCCGGTGTACGAGCCGGCCGGCCCCGCCCGCGCCGCGTTCTTCGAGGGCTGTCTGAGCGTGCCGGGCTGGCAGGCGGTGGTGGCGCGCCACGCCGAGGTCCGGCTGCGCGGCGAGGACGAGCGGGGCCGCGCCCTGGACGAGGTGGTGACCGGCTGGCCGGCCCGGATCGTCCAGCACGAGACGGACCACCTCGACGGCACGCTGTACCTGGACCGTGCGGAGCCGCGCTCGCTGTCGACCGGCGAGGCGGTGGCGGCCCTGTGGGCCCAGCCGACGCCCCACGCGGCGGCCGAGGCCCTGGGCTTCCCGCTGCCGTAGCGCCCGGGGCCGGTCCGCCGGGGCGGACCGGCCCCGGCCCGCTCAGTTGTCCCGGTACGCCTCCAGCAGCCGCAGCCACACCTCGCTCAGCGTCGGGTACGACGGGACGGCGTGCCACAGCCGGCCGAGCGGGACCCGGCCGGCGACCGCGACGGTGGCGGAGTGGATGAGTTCGCCGACGCCGGGGCCGACGAAGGTGACCCCGCGCAGGATCTCGTCCTCCAGGTCCACGACCATCCGGGCCCGGCCCTGGTAGCCGTCGCCGTACAGGCCGGCGCCCGCGACGGAGGAGAACGCGACGTCGACGGCGCGCACACGGTGCCCGGCCTGTTCCGCCTCGGCGAGGGAGAGCCCGACCGCGGCGGCCTCCGGGTCGGTGAAGACGACCTGGGGTACGGCGTCGTGGTCGGCGGTGGCCGCGTGGGCGCCCCAGGGCTCGGCCAGGACCGGGTCGCCGGTGGCGCGGGCGGCGATGGCGGCGCCCGCGATCCGGGCCTGGTACTTGCCCTGGTGGGTGAGGAGGGCGCGGTGGTTGACGTCCCCGACCGCGTACAGCCAGTCGGTGCCGGTGACGCGCAGGCTGTCGTCCACGTCCAGCCAGGAGCCGGGTTCCAGGCCGACGGTGTCCAGGCCGAGGTCGCCGGTCGCCGGGACGCGGCCGGTGGCGAAGAGGATCTCGTCGGCCTCGATCCGGTCGCCGGCGGAGGTGACCGCGACCACCGTGCCGTTCTCGCGGGCGACGGACTCCACGGAGGTGCCGGTCCGCAGGTCGACGCCGGCCTCGACGAGGGAGTCGGCGACCAGTTCCCCGGCGAACGGCTCCATGCGGCTGAGCAGGCCCTTGCCGCGGACGAGCAGCGTGACCCGGGAGCCGAGGGCCTGCCAGGCGGTGGCCATCTCGGCGGCGACGACTCCGCCGCCGACCACGATGAGCCGGCCGGGGGCCGTCTTGGCGCTGGTCGCCTCGCGGCTGGTCCACGGCCGGACATCGGCGAGTCCGGGCAGGTCGGGGAGCTGGGCGCGGGTGCCGGTGGCGACGGCGACGGCCTGCCGGGCGGTGAGTGTGGTGACCGTGCCGTCGGGGCCGGTGACGGTGACCGTGCGGGGGCCGGCCAGCCGGCCCTGGCCCCGGTAGAGGTCGGTGCCGGTGCCCTCCAGCCAGCCGACCTGGCCGTCGTCCTTCCAGTGCGCGGCGAAGTCGTCCCGGCGGGCGAGGACGGCCGGGGCGTCGAGCGGGGCCCGCACCGCCTGGGCCAGGCCGGGCAGCCGGCGGGCGTCGGCCTGCGCGATGACCGGCCTGAGCAAAGCCTTGCTGGGCATGCAGGCCCAGTACGAGCACTCTCCGCCGAGCAGTTCGCTCTCCACGAGTGCGGTGGTCAGGCCGGCCGCGCGGGTGCGGTCGGCGATGTTCTCCCCCACCGGCCCGCCCCCGATCACCACGACGTCGTAGGCGATGGATTCCGTTTCCGTCATGGGGCCAGTCTGACGGACCCGGGGCCGGTGTGGTGGGTGGTGTGCGCGGTGACCACAGGGGTACGCGCCCGGAGTACAGGCGTGCGCGGGCGGAATAGGCGGCCCGGCGGCCGTGTTGGTGCCGTCGGCACACCCCACACCAGGAAGAGGGAATCACGCCATGACCAGCACTGTGGAGCTGACCAAGGAGAACTTCGACCAGACGGTCAGCGAGAACGGGTTCGTTCTCATCGACTTCTGGGCGTCCTGGTGCGGGCCCTGCCGCTCGTTCGCGCCCGTGTACGAGAAGGCCGCCGAGGAGAACCCGGACCTGGTGTTCGCCAAGGTGGACACCGAGGCGCAGCCGGAGCTGGCCGAGGCCTTCCAGATCCAGTCGATCCCGACGCTGATGATCGTCCGTGACCAGGTCGCCGTCTACGCCCAGCCCGGCGCCCTGCCCGCGCCGGCCCTCGCGGACCTCATCGGGCAGGCCCGCGGGCTGGACATGGACGAGGTCCGCAAGAGCATCTCCGCCCAGCAGGAACAGCCCCAGGAGTAACGGGCAGCGGGTGCCCCGGCGCGGGTCCGGTCAGCTGGACTCGCGCCGGACCACCGAGGCGCCCAGCACGGTGTGCACGCCGGGCTCGGCGCCGGGCTCGCGGACCGCGCGGTCGACCAGCCCGGCGAGGTCGCGCCCCGGGGGGAGTTCGATGCGGACCGTGCTGAGGCGGGGCCGCAGCAGCCGGCCCAGCAGCAGGTCGTCGGCGCCGATCACGGCCACGTCGGCGGGGATGCGCAGGCCCTCGTCCTGCAAGGCGCGCATCAGCAGCATCGCGTACGCGTCGTCGTACGCGAACACCGCGTCCAGGCCCGACGCCGGCCAGCGGGCGGCCAGTTCGGCGGCGGCCTCCTCGGTGCAGGCGAGCGGCAGCTCCGTGACGGTGGCGTCCGTGCCGCGCAGTGCCTCGCGCACGCCGGCCAGCCGGGGCCGGGCATAGGTCTCCAGCCCTGGTTCCCCGGGCATAACGACCCCGATCCGGCGCCGGCCCCGGTCGTACAGGTGGGCGCCCGCGCAGCGGCCGACCGTGGTGTGGTCCATGAGCAGGGCGTGCGCTCCCTCGACCCGGGCGGGCCCGAGGGTGACCACGGCCCGGGCGCCGGCCCGTCTGAGCACGGCGACGCCCTGCGGGCCGAGGCCGGCCTCGGGCACCAGGACGGCGACGGGTCGCAGCTCGGCCCAGGCGCGGGCGGCTTCGTCGCCCTGGAGGCCGACGCCGCCGTACTGGACGACGGTGTAGTCGAGCCGGCCGAGCGCCCCTTGCAGGTCGCTGAGGAACCCGCCGTAGAGAGGGCCCACCGGGACGACCGGGGCGGGCATGAGGACGATACGGCTGTGTCCGGCGCGCAGGCTGCGGGCGGCGGCGTGCGGGACGTACCCCAGCTCGCGGGCGGCGGCACGCACGCGCAGGCGGGTGGCCTCGCTGATCCGTACCGAACCGGCGTCGTTGAGGACGTAGGAGACGGTCGAGCGGGAGACGCCGGCCAGGCGGGCCACGTCGGCGCTCGTGGGTGTCTTCGGTAGCTGCGCCATGACAGACCGCATCCTGGCAGAGGGGCGCGGGCCGGGGGCGGCCGGGGCACGGTGGTTCATCGTTGGACGGCTCCGGCCCACGCGCACGGTACGGCGGACCCGCACGGGCATGCCCGCACCCTGCGTCGAACATGTTCGACACGAACTTGTTCGGACCGAACATGTTCGTTATGGTGTCGGCATGACCGCTGCTCCCCGCTCGCGCCGCGAGCGCCCCGCCAAACCGGCCCTGTCCCGGGAGGGCATCATCGCCGCCGCCGTCGCGATCCTGCGCGCGGAGGGGCTGTCCAAGGTGACGATGCGCCGGCTCGCGCAGGAACTCGACACCGGACCCGCCTCGCTGTACGTGTACGTCCGCAACACCGCCGAGCTGCACGCGGCCGTCCTGGACGAACTGCTCGGCACGGTCGGCCCCGCGCCCGCCGAGGGCGACTGGCGGGAGCGGCTGGAGCGGGTCCTCACCCGCTACACCGCGATGCTCCTGGAGCACCCGACCCTGGCCCGCTCGGCGCTCACCGCCCGGCCGAGCGGCCCGCACTACCTGCGTCTGGTCGAGACCCTGCTCGATCTCCTGCGGACCGGCGGCGTACCGCGCGCCCAGGCCGCGTGGGGCGTGGACCTGCTGCTCCAGCACGCCACCGCGACCGCCGCCGAACACGCCGGCGAGGAGTCGCCCGACGACTGGCAGGCGGTGATCCGCGCCTTGCGCGAGGCGCCCGCCGCCACCCATCCGCGCATCGCCGCCGACGCCGACGCGCTGCTGTCGGGCACCCCCCGGGCCCGCCTGTCGTGGGCCTTCCGGACCCTGATCAACGGCATCGAGCGGACCGCCGTACCCACCGAAGGCCAGGAGGCCCCATGATCCCCGCGTCCCTCCCCCACCACCCCGTCGCCGTCGTCGGCGCCGGACTCGGCGGGCTCGCTCTCGCCCGGGTGCTGCGGGTGCACGGCATCGAGGCCGCGCTGTTCGACCTGGAGCCGTCGCCGGCCGCCCGGACGCAGGGCGGCATGCTCGACATCCACGACGAGACCGGCCAGGAGGCGCTGCGGGCCGCCGGCCTGCACGAGAGGTTCCTCGCCCGCGTGCACACCGGCGGCCAGGCCGTGCGGGTCCTCGACCGGGACGGCACCGTCCGGTTCGAGGAACCCGACGACGGCACCGGCGGGCGCCCGGAGATCGACCGGGGCGAGCTGCGCGACCTGCTGCTCGGCTCACTGCCCGAGGGGACCGTCCGGTGGGGCGCCAAGGTCACCGGCGCCCGCCCGCTGGACGGCGGCCGGCACCGGGTGACGCTCGCGGACGGCACCGCGTTCACCACCGACGTCCTGGTGGGCGCGGACGGCGCCTGGTCGCGGGTGCGGGCGCTGGTCTCGGCCGCCCGGCCCGCGTACACGGGCGTGTCCTTCGTCGAGGCGGATCTGACGGACGCGGACGTCCGGCACCGGGCAAGCGCGGAGGTCGTCGGCGGCGGCATGCTCTTCGCGTCCGGCCCGGGCCGCGGGTTCCTCGCGCACCGCGAGTCCGACGGCAGCCTGCACGTGTACGCCGCCGTCGTGGCCCCCGAGGACTGGCTGGACGGCATCGACTTCACCGACGCCGAGGCGGCGAAGGCGGCCGTGCTGAAGGAGTTCGACGGCTGGGACGGGCGGCTGCGGGCGCTGGTCGCGGACGCGGACGGACCGCTGGTGCCGCGCCGGATCCACGCCCTGCCGGCGGGCCACCGCTGGGACCGGGTGCCCGGGGTCACCCTGCTCGGGGACGCCGCCCACCTGATGTCGCCGTTCGCGGGCGAGGGCGCCAACCTGGCCCTGCTGGACGGCGCCGAACTGGGCCTCGCGCTGGCCGCGCACCCCGGGGACCCGGAGACCGCGCTCGCCGCGTACGAGGCCCGGATGTTCCCGCGCGCGGGGGACTCCGCGGCCCAGTCCGCCCACGGTCAGGCCCTGCTGTTCCGCGAGGACGCGCCGGGAGGTCTGGTGGAGATGTTCACCGGCCACGGCGGCTGACCCGCACCCGGCCCGTGGCGGCCGGGCGGGCCTCAGCGTGGCGGCTCGGTGCGCGTGACCCGGGCGACCAGGTCGAGCCAGGCGGCCTCCAGCCGGGTCATGGGCATCCCGCACTCGCGGGTCAGATGGTGGATCAGCGCCGGGTCCAGCGAGGACAGCAGGGTGTGGGCCAGCAGGTCGCAGTCGGCGTCGGGCACGATCCGCCGCAGCAGCACCGTGACGTGGGTGCGCAGCGATCCGGCGGCGGGGTGGGAGAACCGGCGGGTCGGTTCCGGCTGGGCGGCGAGCTGGAGGTCCAGGTGCTCCACCGAGCGGTACAGCACCGCGAGACCGAACGCCCGCAGCCGCTCCAGCGGCGGCGAGCCCGGCCCGAGCGGGGGCGGGCCGCCCAGGAAGTCGGCCTGGAGCTGCCGCTCCGAGTGGTCGAGCAGGGCCATCAGCAGTCCGGTGCGGTCGCCGAAGCGGCGGAAGACGGTGCCCTTGCCCACCTTGGCCGCCGCGGCCACCGCCTCCATGGTGACCCCGGCCACCCCGTGCTCCGCGATCAGCCGCGCGGCGGCCTCCAGCAGCCGGGCCCGGTTCCGGGCCGCGTCGGCGCGCAGGCACGGCTCCTCGGGGGCCGTGCCGACCTCCAGCAAGCCGGAGGCGTCGGAGGGCTCTCGAGGCGGGAAGGGCGGCAGAGCGCTGGACATGACGACAGCGTAAAGCATCGGGAAGAAAACTGGACCGCGGTCCGCTTAGGGTGGTACACAATTAAACGGACTTAGGTCCGGATCGTGTCACCGGCTTTTTCCTTCCCTTGGAGTTCCCATGTCTGTTCGTATCCTCGCGCTCGTCGGCAGCCTGCGCGCCGGTTCCCACAACCGCCAGCTCGCCGAGGCGGCCGTGAAGCTGGCCCCGGAGGGCGCCGAGGTGCAGGTGTTCGAGGGCCTGGCCGACGTCCCGTTCTACAACGAGGACATCGACGTCGAGGGCAGCGTCCCGGCCGCCGCCGAGAGGCTGCGCGAGGCCGCGCAGGCCGCCGACGCCTTCCTCTTCTTCTCCCCCGAGTACAACGGCACGATCCCGGCCGTCCTGAAGAACGCCATCGACTGGCTGTCCCGCCCGTACGGCGCCGGCGCCTTCGGCGGCAAGCCCGTCGCCGTGGTCGGCACCGCCTTCGGCCAGTACGGCGGCGTGTGGGCCCAGGACGACACCCGCAAGGCCGTGGGCATCGCCGGCGGCAAGGTGATCGAGGACATCAAGCTGTCCATCCCGGGCTCCCTGACCCGCTTCGCCGAGACCCACCCGTCCGACGACGCCGAGGTCGCCGCCCAGCTGACCGAGGTCGTGGCCCGGCTGCACGGCACGGTGGGCGCCGCGGCCTGAGCCGTACGCCTCCCCTGAGCGGTAGCCTCCCCTGGGCCGGAACCGAGGCGGTTCCGGCCCTTGGTGCGCCGTGACGGCCACGGCACCGGCCGGCGGCCGGGTCGTCGTCCGGCCCGGAGCGGGTAGACGGGCCCCTGTGCGCGCCTCGCGGCGCGGCGCCGGCCCGCCACCGGGCCAGTCACGGAGGAGAACCCATGTCCCTGGTCCCGCCGCCGTTCGACGCGGAACTCGCCGCCGTACTGGAGTCGTTCCAGGGCGCGCTGACGCCCGGGTTCGGGCCGGACGACATCGCCGCCGCCCGGCGCGGCGCGGCCGCGGTGCCGGTCGACGTCACCCTGGGCGGCGCCTTCGAGGCGGAGGACCGCACGGTCCCCGGCCCCGCGGACTCCCCCGGCCTCCCGCTGCTCGTCTGCCGCCCGGCGGGCCCCTCCGTCCCGGCCGGACTGCCCGTGTTCTACCACGCGCACGGCGGCGGGCTGGTGGCCGGCACCAACCGGGCCGGTGTGACCGAGCCGCTGGCCTGGGCCCGGGAACTGGGCGCGGTCGTGGTGTCGGTGGAGTACCGGCTCGCGCCCGAGCACCCGCATCCGGCGCCGGTCGAGGACGCGTACGCCGGGCTGCTGTGGACCGCCGAGCACGCGCGGGAGATCGGCGGTGACCCGGACCGGATCGTGGTCGCGGGCGCCAGCGCGGGCGGCGGGCTGTGCGCGGCGCTCGCCCTGCTCGGCCGGGACCGGCAAGGGCCCCGTCCGCTCGGCCAGTTGCTGATGAGCCCGATGCTGGACGACCGCGGCCACACCGTCTCCAGCCGGCAGATGGCCGGCGTGGACCTGTGGGACCGCACCGCGGGCGACACCGCCTGGACGGCCCTGCTCGGCGACCGCCGCGGTGGCCCCGGCGTCTCCCCGTACGCCGCCCCGGCCCGCGCCACCGACCTGTCCGGCCTGCCCCCGGCGTTCCTGGACGTCGGCTCGGCGGAGACCTTCCGGGACGAGGTGGCCGACTACGCGTCCCGGATCTGGCAGGCCGGCGGCGTGGCGGAACTCCACGTCTGGCCGGGCGGCTGCCACGGCTTCGACGCGCTCGCCCCGGACGCGGCCCTGTCCCGGGCGGCCCGCGCGGCCCGGGTGGACTGGCTGCGACGGCTGCTGGCACGGTAGGCGACGCCGACCGCGCCGCGTGCCGTCCGGCAGACACCACGCCCTCGGCCGAACCTCCGCGGGCACCCGCCCACGGGTCCCCGCCAGGAGTCGCGGCGCGCCAACTCGTCTTCCAGAGCCGGTCTCGCCGGAGCCGCGCGGTCTCGCCGGGGCCCGGCCCGCGGGATCAGGACGCGGACAGCGCGACGCCCAGGGCGATCAGGAGGGCGGCCTTGAGGACCTCCAGCGCCACGTACCCCAGGTGGCTGCGCGAGCGGGGCAGTTCCTCGCCCGCGAGCACCCGGTCCGACCTGCGGTTGAGGCGCGGGCGGACGACGGCGAGCTGGATCACGAGGAGGGCCGCCACCGCCGCGGTCAGCGCGGCGGGCCCGGCCGGGGCGTCGCCCACGGTCACCGCGGCGGCCACGGCGACCGCCAGGACGGCCTCCACGGCGTTCAGCGCACGGAACACCAGCCGGCCGATGCCCAGGCCGACGGGGATCGTCACGCCCGGGGCCCGGAACTTCAGCGGCGCCTCCAGGAAGGAGATCGCCAGCACCATGCCGAGCCAGACGAAGGTGACCGCCGCGCCGGTGGCGGCGGAGGTGGCGTTCATGCGGTACGGGCCTTTCTGCGCCGGAGTGGGCGGGACTCAGTCGGCAGTCGTGCGGGACAAGTGGGCGACACAGGAGTCGGGTTCGGCGAACGGTTCCAGGGCCGTGACCGTCAGCGGCGCCTCCAGCCGCGCCAACGCCCCCTGGATCAGGCCCAGATGGAGCGCGCACACCAGCTCGCCCTGCTCTTCGGCGAGTTCGAGGAACGGGCAGTGCCGCAGCCGGATGCGCTCCGGCGGCCCGCCGGGCTCGCCGCCTTCCGGGTGCGGCGCGAAGCCCAGGCCGTCCAGCAGGCCGAGCAGCCCGGCCGTCGCCCGCTCCGGGGTGGGCGTCCCGCCCGGCGCGGGCGGGTCGGCCAGGAAGCCGCCCCAGGCACGGCCCGTCTCCCGCGCCTGCGCCCGCGCCTCGGCCGGGCCGGCGGTCGCGGCCCAGCGGCTGAGCAGCATGCGGGCCAGCAGCCGGTAGTCGCGCGGGCCGCCGCGGTCCATGCCGGGGCGCGCGGTGTAGACGGTGCGGGGCCGGCCGGGTCCGGCGGGCTTCTCGGTGCGGGGCTCGACCAGGCCGTCGGCCATCAGGGCGTCCAGGTGGAACCGCACGGTGTTGGGGTGGAGTCCCATCCGCTCGGCCGCCTGCGCGACCCCGAGCGGCGAGGGCGCCGCGCGCAGCACGTCCAGCAGCGCCCGGCGGCGCGGACTCTCCCGCGTACTCACGTCCGGACCCACCCCTTCTTCCGCCCACGGCCATTTTTCACGAATCGTACATGGACTAATTGTAGAGTGGCCGCAGACCGTGAACGGGGGACCGTGAGCCGAGGGGAACAGCAGATGACATCGCCGTCCGCGACCGACACCGGGCCCGCCGCCGGCCCGGCGCCGCAGCCGCGCGTCCTGTGCGAGACCCGCGCGCTGGCCGAGGAGCCGCCGGTGCCGGCCGGGGTGCTGTGGAAGCTGGCCGAGAGCGGGCGGCAGCTCGACGCGAACGTGGTCCGGCTGGCCCCGGGCGGACGGGTGCCGGCCCACACCGAGGCACACCTGGACGTGCTCGTCCTGGTCGTCGCCGGTGACGGCGTGCTCGGCGACGGCTCCCCGGACACGGCCCGGCCGCTCGCCGAGGGCGCCCTGGTCTGGCTGCCGCGCGGCGCCGTGCGCGGCATCACCGCGGGCCCGGCCGGCCTGACGTACGTCACCGTGCACACCCGGCGTCCCGGCATGCGGATCGGCGCCCGCCCCGGCACCGCGCCGGACCGCCTCCCCGGCCCGGCGTCGCCCTGACACCGGGCTCGCCGGACAACACCCGCCTGGCAGGGCCGAGTTCGGCGCGACCGGCCCCTTCCTGCCGTACGGCGGTGTGCCGAGCGGCACGGCGGGACCGGACAGAGCGCTACGGCCGCACCCGGCCGCGCCCCGCGGACCCGCACGCCGGGGACACCTGCGTCACGACTCCGGCGGCCCGTCCCGCCGTGCCTGCGGGAACGCCCGTGCGAACGCCTCCCGCACCGCCGCTCCCGGTGTCCGGTCCAGCACCCCGAACACCACGTGCTCGAACGAGGACGCGAACCGGCCGCCGGGCCCCAGCGCCGCCCGGAAGGCGCCCGCGACCTGCGCCGGGTCGTTCCGGAAGACACCGCAGCCCCAGGCGCCGAGGACCAGCCGCCGGTAGCCGTGGGCCGCGGCCGTCTCCAGCACGCGTTCCGCCCGCACCGCCAGGGCGCCCGGCAGCCCGGCGGCCCGCTCCGGCACCGTACGCCGGATCACCCCGGCGTTGGGCGCGGCGGCCGTGAGGAAGCCCGCGCGGAACGGCTCGGCCAGCAGCCGGCCCCGGTCGTCCCTGAAGACCGGGACGCCCGGCGAGTGGATCACCCGGTCCGAGTAGAACGGGTCGCGGTCGGCACGGTGGTGGTCGTAGAAGGCGCGGGCCGTCAGCAGGCAGGTGTACAGCGCGGAGGCGCGGCACAGGGCCTCCTCCTGGGCCTGCGCGCCGTTCAGGTAGCCGCCGCCCGGGTTGCGGGCCGAGGCGAAGTTCAGCACCGCGACGGGGGCGCCGGCCAGCCGGCGGGCCGCCTCCAGGCTGCTCTCGCCGGTGACCTCGCAGAGCGGACCGGCGCCGGCCGCCGCCACGGGCGGCACCGGGACCGGCTCGGACGGCACCGGGACCGGCTCGGGCCCGAACATCCGGGTGCCCGCCCGCGCGGCCCCGACCGCGTCCGCGAGCGGCACCTCACGGCCGTCCGGCGCCCGGTACCGGCCCGCCGCCACGATCTGTTCCGTCTCCGCGGCGATCCCGCGCAGGCGCGCGCTCACGGCGCCACCCCCGTGGACGCCGTGACCGCGTCCCGCGCGGTCTCCCCCGTCGTGCTCATCTCCGCATCCTGGGCGATGCTGGTGCTGCGGTGCAACGGAGTTTTCCCGCCCCGGACCGCCGTGACCAGCACGGGAGACGAACAGAAGGGCAACGGCAGACGAGCGGGAGGCGCGTGCCGGACCGGCCCGGAAAGCCGGAACGGGCGAGGCAACGGACCGCGGAACAGCGAGCGGAACGGGCGGCGAAACGGACGTGAGCGGTCCGCAACGTCCGGGCGCGCGCCCTTGTGCACGCCCGCCGAATGGTTTTGGGTGGGACGAGTGCCTGCCCGGCGACCGCTCCGGGCAGGTGACATGGTGGACCTCAGGAGGACCCCGACATGTCGGCTACACAGAGCGACGACGGCGACTGTACGGAGTACCACGCCGCCGTCACCGAGGACGAGGCGGAAGCCCTGATACGGGGCATCTGCTTCAAGACCGGACCACCGCGCACACTCGGTGTCGAACTGGAGTGGCTCGTCCACTCCCTGGAGCGCCCCCAGCTCCCCGTCACAACCGAACGACTCGAAGCGGCCTACGCCGCACTGCGGGCCCTGCCCCTGGGTTCGGCGCTCACCGTCGAGCCCGGCGGCCAGTTGGAGCTCAGCTCCCTGCCCGCCGCCTCCCTGATGGAGTGCGTCGACACCGTCTCCGCCGATCTGGACACCGTCCGGGCGGCCCTGGCCGGGCACGGACTCGGCCTCGCCGGCATCGGCCACGACCCCTGGCACCCGCCCCGCAGGTTCCTGCGCGCGCCGCGCTACGACGCCATGGAGACGTGCCTGGACCGCACCGGTCCGGCGGGCCGGCGCATGATGTGCACCTCCGCCTCCGTCCAGGTGTGCGTGGACGCGGGCCACGAGGAGCCCGGCCCGCTGGGGCACGCCCGGCGCTGGTGGCTGGCCCATCAGCTCGGCGCGGTCCTGGTGGCCGCGTTCGCCAACTCCCCGCTGCTGGGCCGGCGGCCCACGGGCTGGCAGTCCACCCGCCAGCTGACGTGGATGGAGATAGGGGCCGGCCGGGCCGGCGCGCCGCCGCTGGACGCCGAGCCGCGGGCCGCCTGGGCCCGGCACGTGCTGGACTCCCCGGTGATGTGCGTCCGCCGGGAGAGCGGCCCGTGGGAGGTGCCGGCGGGCCTCACGTTCCGGCAGTGGACCCGCTCCCGGACGCCCCGGGCGCCCACCCGGGCCGACCTCGACTACCACCTGACCACGCTGTTCCCGCCGGTCCGGCCGCGCGGCCACCTGGAGCTGCGGATGATCGACGCGCAGCCCGGCCGGGACGGCTGGATCGTGCCGCTCGCGGTGACGGCGGCGCTGTTCGACGACCCGCGGGCCGCCGAGACGGCCTACCGGACCGTGAAACCGCTCGCCGAGCGGGCCCGGGACCGGCCCGCCCCGCACAACCCGCTGTGGTCCGACGCGGCCCGGCACGGGCTCGCCGACCGGGAGCTGCGCGAGGCGGCCGACGCCTGTTTCGCCGCGGCCCTGGAGGCGCTGCCCCGGCTCGGCGCCGCCCCGCGGATCGTCGACGCCGTGGCCGGTTTCCGGGACCGCCACGTGGCCCGGGGCCGCTGCCCCGCCGACGACCTGCTGGACCGGCTGCCCGCCATGACGCCGCCGCCCCGGACCGGGGGCACACCCACCGCCCACGGGAGGAAGGACCTCCGCACATGACCGCCCGGGAGACCGACACGTCCACCGCGACGGACACCACGACGGACACCACGACGGACACCGACGCCCTGCGCGAGCGGGCGCTGGCCAGCCTCACCACCGCCCGGGCCCGCACCACGCTGCTGACCAGCTGCGTCGACGAACCCGACCTCACCGCCCAGCACTCCCCGCTGATGTCCCCGCTGGTGTGGGACCTCGCGCACATCGGCAACCAAGAGGAGCAGTGGCTGCTGCGGACGGTCGGCGGACGGGAGGCGATACGCCCCGAGATAGACAACCTGTACGACGCCTTCGAGCATCCGCGGGCCGAGCGCCCCTCGCTGCCGCTGCTGCCGCCCGCCGAGGCCCGGCGGTACGCGGCCGAGGTGCGCGGCCGGGCCCTGGACCTGCTGGAGAACGCCGAGTTCGGCGGCAGCCGGCTGACCGAGGCCGGCTTCGCCTTCGGCATGATCGCCCAGCACGAACAGCAGCACGACGAGACCATGCTGATCACCCATCAGCTCCGGACCGGCCCGCCGGCCCTGACCGCGCCCGGCCCGGAGCCGGCCCCGCCGTTCACCGGGCCCGCCGAAGTCCTGGTGCCCGGCGGCCCGTTCACGATGGGAACCTCCACCGAGCCCTGGGCGCTGGACAACGAACGCCCGGCGCACCCGCGCCAGGTGGAGCCGTTCTGGATCGACACCACCCCGGTGACCAACGCGGCCTACCAGGCGTTCATCGAGGACGGCGGCTACGACACCGAGCGCTGGTGGGCGCCCGAGGGCTGGGCGCACATCAGGCGGCACGGCATCACCGCCCCGCTGTTCTGGCGGCGGGACGGCGGCCAGTGGCTGCGGCGCCGGTTCGGGGCCACGGAACCGGTGGCGCCCGACGAGCCGGTCCTGCACGTGTGCTGGTACGAGGCGGACGCCTACGCCCGCTGGGCCGGGCGGCGGCTGCCCACCGAGACCGAGTGGGAGAAGGCGGCGCGCTTCGACCCGGCCACCGGCCGCTCCCGGCGCTACCCGTGGGGTGACGCCGATCCGGCGCCCGAGCACGCCAACCTCGGCCAGCGCCACCTGGGCCCGGCCCCGGCCGGCAGCTATCCGGCGGGCGCGTCGCCGCTCGGGGTACGGCAGTTGATCGGTGACGTGTGGGAGTGGACGGCGAGCGACTTCCTGCCGTACCCGGGCTTCCGGGCCTTCCCGTACCGGGAGTACTCGGAGGTGTTCTTCGGGCCCGAGCACAAGGTGCTGCGCGGCGGCTCGTTCGCGGTGGACCCGGTGGCCTGCCGCGGCACGTTCCGCAACTGGGACTACCCCGTGCGCCGGCAGATCTTCTCCGGCTTCCGCACCGCCCGGCCGGAGGCCGTCTGATGTGCCGTCACCTCGCCTACCTGGGACCCGAGGAGCCGCTCGGCCGGCTGCTCGTGGAACCCCCGCACAGCCTGTTCCGCCAGTCCTGGGAGCCGCGCCGGCAGCGGTACGGGACGGTCAACGCCGACGGTTTCGGAGTGGGCTGGTACGCGCCCGGGGACCCGGTCCCGGCGCGCTACCGGCGCTCCGGGCCGATCTGGGCGGACCTGTCCTTCGCCGACCTGTCCCGGGTGGTGCGGTCGGGCGCCGTGCTCGCGGCGGTCCGCGACGCCACCCTCGCGGGAGCGGACGCCGAGGCCGCCGCGGCGCCGTTCGCCGCCGGGCGCTGGCTGTTCAGCCACAACGGCGCCCTCGCCGGCTGGCCGGACTCGGTGGCCCCCCTGGCGGCCGGGCTGCCCCCGGTCGAGCTGCTGTCGCTCCAGGCCCGCACCGACTCGGCGTTCGTCTGGGCGCTGGTCCTGCACCGGCTGCGCCAGGGCGACACGCCGGACCGGGCGCTGGCCGAACCGGTCCGCCGGCTGGCCCGGGCGGCCCCGGCGTCCCGGCTCAACCTGCTGCTGACCGACGGCGACACGATCGCCGCGACCGCCTGGGGCGATTCGCTCTGGTACCGCGCGGAGCCCGGCCGGAGCACGGTCGTCGCCTCCGAGCCGTACGACGACGATCCGCTGTGGCAGGAGGTCCCCGACCGCACCGTGCTCACCGCGAGCCGCACCGGCGTGCAGCTCGCCCCGCTGGACGTTCCGGCGGCCGTACCCTCGAAGGAGCCCTGTCGTTGAGCCCCCTGCACGTCACCCGTACCCTCGCCGAGGACGCGACGGACGCCGCGCTGCGCGCCGATGTCCTCGGCGGTCTGACCGCCACGCCCAAGTGGCTGCCGCCCAAGTGGTTCTACGACGCCCGCGGCAGCGAGCTGTTCGAGCAGATCACCGAGCTGCCCGAGTACTACCCGACGCGCGCCGAGCGGGAGATCCTCGCCGCCCGGTCCGGTGAGATAGCCGCCGCCGGCGGGGCCCGCACCCTGGTGGAGCTGGGCTCGGGGTCCTCGGAGAAGACCCGCTATCTGCTCGATGCGTTCACCCCGCTCGCCGCCTACGTCCCGGTGGACGTCAGCGAGAGCGCCCTGGTCCAGGCCGGGCAGGCCCTGGTCGAGGAGCGTCCCGGCCTGGAAGTCCACGCGTTGATCGCCGACTTCACCGCGCCGCTGGCCCTGCCCCGCACCCCCGGGCCCCGGCTGGTGGCCTTCCTCGGCGGCACGATCGGCAATCTGCTGCCCGCCGAACGCGCGGCCTTCCTGGCGTCCGTGCGCGCGCTGCTCGACCCGGGCGACACGCTCCTGCTCGGCACCGATCTGGTGAAGGACGAGCGGGTGCTGGTCCGGGCGTACGACGACGCGGCCGGGGTGACGGCCGCATTCAACAAGAACGTGCTGTCCGTGGTCAACCGTGAACTGGGCGCCGACTTCGACCCCGAGGCGTTCGAGCACGTGGCCCGGTGGGACGCCGGGCAGGAGTGGATCGAGATGCGGCTGCGCTCCCGTACCGCCCAGACCGTGAAGGTGCCCGCGCTGGACCTCGCCGTGGACTTCGCGGCGGGCGAGGAGCTGCGCACCGAGGTGTCCGCGAAGTTCCGCAAGGAGCGGGTGACCGCGGAACTGGCCGCAGCCGGACTGCACCTGACCCACTGGTGGACGGACGAGCAGGACCGGTTCGCGCTGTCGCTGAGCGTGGTGCGCTGAGCGGGGCCCGGCGGCTCAGCGCAGGTCCGGGACGAGCGCTTCGGTGATCTGCCGGGAGGCGCGGCGGGCCTCGATCGCCGGGTCCCCGCCCTGGAGCACCCGGGTCATGTACTCCTTGATCGGGTTGTCGGCCTCGACGTCGGCCCACTGAGGAGTGGTGGGGGTCGCCCGGCCGTGCGCCGCGCCCGCGGCCATGGCGGCGACCCCCTCCTCGCCGGCGACCGCGCCGGCGAGGGTGGTCTTGTTGGGCACGTAGTTCATGGTGCGGGCCAGCTCGGTGTCCCACTTGGCGCCGGTGAGCGCCCCGACGACGGTGGTCGCGGCGAACTGGTCGTCGGTGTTCTGCGGCACCACCAGGTCGGAGCCGCCGGTGAAGACGGCGCCGGGCCGGCCGGCGGTGCGGCCGGGCACGGGGAAGAAGCCGATCTTGCCGGTCAGTTCCGGGTTCTTCCGCAGGACCGCCTGGACGAGGCCCGGTACGGCGATGATCTGGGCGACCTTGCCGCCGGCGAACACCCCGGCCTGCGGCGGGTGTTCCTCGTCGGCCGCCGCGGGGCCCTCGCCCAGTGCCTGGAGCCGGCGGTAGAAGTCCATGCCGCGCAGCGCGGCCGGGCTGTCCAGGGTGCCGAGCCACTCGTGGTCCTTCTCCTCGGCGAGTTCGCCGCCCTCGTCCCAGATGAACCCCGACAGCGTGTACCAGTCCTGTCCGGCGAGGTAGATCCCCTGGTTGCCGCCGCTGTTCAGCTTCTCGGTGGCGGTGAGCCACTCGTCGCGGGTCTTCGGCGGGCCGTCGATGCCGGCCTGCCGGAAGAGGTCCTTGCGGTAGACGACGACCCGGCTGGCCGCGTACCAGGGCACGCCGTACTGCTTGTTGCCGTCCTTGCCGGGCTGGGCGAGGCCCGGCAGCCACTTCTCCTTGCCCCAGTCCCGCATCGACTCCAGGGTGAGGTCGGCCAGCCGGCCGCCGTCGGCGTACAGCGGCACCTGGGTGTTGCCGACCTCGATGACGTCGGGGCCGGCTCCCGGGCCGGCCTTGAGCGCGGCGCGGACCTTCTCCACGATGCCGGTCCACTCCTGGATGCGGATGTCGAGGCGCAGGTCGTCGTGGGTGCGCTCGAAGTCCTCGGTGAACCGCCGCAGGAACTCCCCGGAGGCGCTGTCCTTCATCAGCCAGACGGTGACGGTCGTGCGCTCGTGGTCGCCGGGGAGCATTCCGCAGGCGCTGACGAGGGAGCCGGTGGCACAGAGGAGGGCGAGCAGACGACGTCTCACGAGGGGTCCTGTTCTGTCTGGCAAGGGTGCTGGGACAGCGGTCGGGGGCCCGGCGTGGGGGGACGAGCGGGAAGGCTCGTACGGGTGGGGTGATTTTGGTATGTACCAATGCGGAGGTCAAGCGTTACCGGGCGGTACGGGCGGGACGCCGTGCGGGGGCGGCGCGGATACGGCACGGTGGAGTACGGCGTGAACGAGAGGAGCACCCGCATGTCGAACCACACCTACCGGGTCACCGAGATCGTCGGCACCTCGCACGAGGGCGTCGACCAGGCCATCCGCAACGGCATCGCCCGCGCCGGCCAGACCCTGCGCAACCTGGACTGGTTCGAGGTGACCCAGGTGCGCGGCCAGATCGAGGACGGCCGCATCGAGCACTATCAGGTGGGTCTGAAGGTCGGCTTCCGCATCGAGGACGGCACCTGAGCCGCCCCCGGCGGGACCCGGGACCCGAGCCGCCCGGGCACGGCCGCGTCAGGTACGGCCCTCCCGCTCCTGCGCCTCCCGCAGCGCGTCCGACGACACCGCCCAGCGGGCCCGTACGACCGTGAACCCGGCCCGCTCGGCGGCGTCGCACACCAGCTCGTCGTCGTCCACGAGGAAGCGGATCTCGCGGTCCCGGGCGAGCCGGCGCAGGATCTCCAGCTTGGTGGTCCGGGCCGGCCTGCGGTCGGCGTCGCGGCGCATGAACAGCCGCCCCTCGGGCAGTCCGTGCGCCGCCAGCCACTCCCGGGTGTCGCGGCGGAACCGCTCGGGGCGCCCGGTGAGATAGACGACCTCGCAGGCGCGGGCGCTCTCCACGGCCAGCGCCACGCCCTCGGCGAGCGGCGGGTCCTGGGGCGCGGCGGCGAAGAACGCCTCCCATTCGCGGGGCCGTACCTCCAGGTGGTGCTGCCGGTGGGCGGTGCCGGCCAGCGTGTTGTCGAGGTCGAACACGGCGATCGGCCGCCCGCTGCTGTCACTCACACCGGCCACCCTAACCAGCGGCCGGCCGTGGAACACCCCGGGCCGGGCACCGGCCGGCGCGCCCTGGGGGGACGGGCCCACGCCCCCGCGCTTGCGCGCCGCGGGAATCACCGGCCCGCCCAGGCGTTGAACCCTGCGTGAGCAGCTCTGTGATCAGCCGGACCCGGTTCTCCGTCCTGGACCGCTCCCGCACCCGGGAGGGCCACCCGCCCGCCGAGGCGCTGCGGGACACCGTCGCGCTGGCCCGGGAGGCGGAGGCGCTGGGGTACCACCGGTTCTGGGTCTCCGAGCACCACGGCGTGCCCGGGGTGGCCGGCTCCGCGCCGACCGTGCTCGCCGCCGCGGTCGCCGCCGCCACCCGCACCATCCGGGTCGGCACCGGCGGCGTCATGCTGCCCAACCACCGCACCCTGGTCGTCGCCGAGCAGTTCGGGGTCCTGGAAGCGCTGTTCCCGGGCCGTGTCGACATGGGGCTCGGCCGCTCCGTGGGCTTCACGGACGGGGTGCGCAAGGCGCTGGGCCGGGACAAGGGCGACGCGGAGGACTTCGGGGCGCAGCTCGGCGAGCTGCTGGACTGGTTCACGGGCGCCTCGCCGGCCGGGGTGCGCGCCCGCCCCGCCGAGGGCCTGACCGTACCGCCGTTCGTGCTGGCCACCGGCGAGGGCGCGCGGATCGCGGCCCGCGCCGGACTGCCCCTGGTCATCGGGGATCTGCGCGGCCGCGAGAAGCTGCTGCGCGGCGTCGACCGCTACTGCTCCCTGTTCCGCCCCTCCCGCTGGGCCGCCGAGCCGTACGTGGTGATCTCCGGCACGGTCGCGGTCGCCGGCACCGAGGCCGCGGCGCGCCGGCTGCTGGTCCCCGAGGCCTGGGCGCTGGCGCACTCCCGCACGCACGGCACGTTCCCGCCGCTCGCCCCCGCCGAGGCGGTCGAGGCACGGACGATGACCGCCAGGGAGCGGGAGCTGTACGCGTCCGGGCTCGCCGGGCACATCGCGGGCACCGCGGACCAGGTCGCCCACGAGCTGGAGGCGGTGCTGAAGGAGACGGGCGCCGCGGAGGTGCTCGTCACCACCAGCACGTACGACCGTACGGCCCTGCTGGACTCCTACCGGCGGCTCGCCGCGCTCTTCGCGCCGGGCCGCTGAGCCGCCCGAGATGCGGACCCGGCCCCGGCCGGTGACCCTGAAAGGGCAAGCCGCAATCGACGAGGAGGGCTGCCATGTCCTTCATGGACAAGATCAAGGGCATGCTCAAGGGCCATGAGGGCGTGGCCGACAAGGGCATCGACAAGGGCGGCGACTACATCGACCAGCGCACCGGCGACAAGTACCGGTCGCAGGTCGACACCGGACAGGACAAGGCGAGGGACGAGTTCGGCACCCGCGGGGACCGGGGCAACCCTCCGCGGTCGTAGCGCTCGGGGGCGGCATAGAGTAGGCCCCCGATGCACAGTTCCCATGATCCGTACGTCCGCGTCCGCGGCGCCCGCGAGCACAACCTCAAGGGCGTGGACGTGGACATCCCCCGGGACGTACTGGCCGTGTTCACCGGCGTCTCCGGCTCGGGCAAGTCCTCCCTGGCGTTCGGCACCCTGTACGCCGAGGCCCAGCGGCGGTACTTCGAGTCGGTGGCGCCGTACGCGCGCCGGCTGATCCACCAGGTCGGGGCGCCCCGAGTCGGTGAGATCACCGGGCTGCCGCCCGCGGTCTCGCTCCAGCAGCGCCGTTCGGCGCCGACCTCGCGCTCCTCGGTGGGCACGGTCACCCAGCTGTCCAACTCGCTGCGCATGCTCTTCTCGCGCGCCGGCACCTATCCGCCCGGCGCCGCGCGGCTCGACTCGGACGCGTTCTCGCCGAACACGGCGGCCGGTGCCTGTCCGGCCTGCCACGGCCTCGGTCAGGTCCACGACACCACCGAGGAACTGCTGGTCCCGGACCCGTCGCGGTCCGTGCGCGAGGGGGCCGTCGCGGCCTGGCCGGGCGCCTGGCAGGGCAAGAACCTGCGGGACATCCTGGACGCGCTCGGGTACGACGTGGACCGGCCCTGGCGCGAGCTGCCCGCCGAGCAGCGCGAGTGGATCCTGTTCACCGACGAGCAGCCGGTGGTCACCGTGCACCCGGTGCGGGACGCCGACCGCATCCAGCGGCCGTACCAGGGCACCTACACCAGTGCCCGCCGGTATGTGCTGAAGACGTTCTCCGACACCAGGTCGGCCACGCTGCGGGCGAAGGCGGAGCGGTTCCTGACCAGCACGCCCTGCCCGGCGTGCGCGGGCAGCCGGCTACGGCCCGAGGCGCTCGCGGTGACGTTCGGCGGCCGGACCATCGCCGAGCTGGCCGCGCTGCCGCTGACCGACCTCGTCCCGCTGCTCGACGGCCGCTCGGAGGCGGCCCGGGTGCTCACGGCGGACGTGAAGTCCCGGATCGCGCCGGTGATCGAGCTGGGCCTCGGCTACCTCAGCCTGGACCGGGCGGCCCCGACGCTCTCCGCGGGCGAGCTGCAACGGCTGCGGCTCGCCACCCAGTTGCGCTCCGGACTGTTCGGCGTGGTGTACGTGCTGGACGAGCCGTCCGCCGGGCTGCACCCGGCAGACACCGAGGCGCTGCTCACCGTGCTGGACCGGCTCAAGGCGGCCGGGAACTCGGTGTTCGTCGTGGAGCACCACCTGGACGTGGTGCGCGGCGCCGACTGGGTCGTCGACGTGGGACCGGGCGCGGGCGAGCACGGCGGGCGGGTGCTGTACAGCGGGCCGCCGGCCGAACTGGCCTCGGTGGCCCGGTCGGTGACGGCCGGGTACCTCTTCGACGAGTCGCCCGGGCCGGTCCGCCGGGTCCGCGAGCCGCGCGGCTGGCTGACGGTGGGCCCGGTGACCCGGCACAATCTGCGCGAGGTGGCGGCCCGGTTCCCGGTCGGCGCCTTCACCGCGGTCACCGGTGTGTCCGGCTCGGGGAAGTCCACGCTCATCGGCGAGCTGACCGAGGACGTGCCCGGTGTCGGGCGGCTGGTCCGGGTCGACCAGAAGCCCATCGGCCGCACCCCGCGGTCCAACCTGGCCACCTACACGGGCCTGTTCGACGTCGTACGGAAGGTGTTCGCCGGCACCGCGGAGGCGAAGGCGCGCGGTTACGGGGTCGGGCGGTTCTCCTTCAACGTCCCCGGCGGGCGCTGCGAGACCTGTCAGGGCGAGGGCTTCGTCAGCGTGGAGCTGCTGTTCCTGCCGAGCACGTACGCGCCCTGCCCGGACTGCGCGGGCGCCCGCTACCGCCCCGAGACGCTGCAAGTGGCCTACCGGGGCCGGAACATCGCGCAGGTGCTGGACCTGACCGTGGAGGCCGCCGCGGAGTTCTTCGCGGACAGCCCGGCCGCCGCGCGCAGTCTCGGCGCCCTGCTCGACGTGGGCCTCGGTTATCTGCGGCTCGGTCAGCCCGCGACCGAGCTGTCCGGCGGCGAGGCCCAGCGGATCAAGCTGGCGAGCGAACTCCAGCGCGGGCGCCGGGGCCACACCCTGTACCTGCTGGACGAGCCGACGACCGGGCTGCATCCGGCCGACGTCGAGGTGCTGATGGACCGGCTGCACGGGCTGGTCGACGCCGGGCACACGGTCGTCGTGGTGGAGCACGACATGACGGTGGTCGCGGGCGCCGACTGGGTGATCGACCTGGGGCCGGGCGGCGGCGACCGGGGCGGGCGGATCGTGGCGGCCGGCCCGCCGGACCAGGTGGCCCGCGCGCCGGGCAGCGCGACGGCACCCTATCTGGCGCGAGTCATGCCCTGAGCACCGTGCCCGGCCCGCGGTTTCGCCGGCCCGCGTGTTGTCTCCGGCCCGCGTGTTCTCTCCGGTCCGCGTGTTTTCGCCGGCTCCCGCGGCCACCCGCTCGTGACCAGGGCCGTGTGGGTCCAGGCCGGCTCCGGGGCGGGCGGCTGGGCGGCACGGGCGAGGGTCCGGCGGTCGGGGTGGGCGCCGGGCGGGAGCACCGGCCGGATCTCCACCTCGGCGACCAGGCCACGGGTACGGGCCACCCGCCACAGGGACGCGAGCAGGGTGTCCTCGCCGACGAAGGCCGCCGCGGTGCCGGGGCCGCCGTCCAGCCGCCGGTAGCGCAGGACGACCGGCTGCACCGGCACGCCCGCGTCCAGCGCGGCCTGGAAGACGGCCCGGCGGAACCGGCCCTGGGCGCGCCCGCACCAGGTGCTGCCCTCGGGGAAGGCGGTCACGGCCGCGCCCGCGCGCAGGGCGGCGGCGATCCGGGCGACCGCGCCGGGCAGGGCGCGCAGCCGGTCCCGTTCGATGAACAGGGTGCCGCCGCGCGCGGCGAGCGCGCCCGCCACGGGCCACCGCCGGACCTCGGCCTTGGCGACCATCCGGGCCGGGCGCACGGCGGCGAGCAGCGGGACGTCCAGCCAGGAGACGTGGTTGGCGACCAGCAGCAGCCCGCCGGCCGGCGGGGCGGCGCCGGTGACGCGGACCCGGACCCCGGCGGCCCGCACGATCACCAGGCACCACCGCCGGACCCACTCGGCGGACCTCCTCCCCCGCGCGCCGCGCCGCCCCCGGACGAACGGGGACAGCGCGATCCCGGCCAGCACCAGGGCCGCGACGGCGGTCAGCCGCAGCACGGCGCGGGCGCCGGCCACGGCGGGCCGGCCCGGCTCCGCGCAGGCCGCCGGGGTGCAGGGCGCGGTGGGCAGCCAGCCGCTCATCCGGCCGGGACGAGGGAGAGGAAGTGCCGCAGATAGCGCGGGTGGATCCGGCGCATCGACAGCAGGACGTACAGGTCGGCGACCTTGAAGTCCGGGTCGTGCGCGGGCTCGCCGCACACCCAGGCGCCGAGCCGGAGGTAGCCGCGCAGCAGGGCGGGCAGCTCGCCGGGGCCGGCCGTGGCCCGGGCGGCGGGCGGGGTCCAGGGCAGCAGCGGCCGGACCCGGAACTCCTCGGGCGCCAGGTGTCCGGCGCGGACCCGCTCCCAGGTGCCGGCGGCGAGGGCGCCGCCGTCGGCGAGCGGGACGGAGCAGCAGCCGGCCAGCCACTCGTGGCCCCGGTCGGTCATGTAGCGGGCTATGCCGGCCCAGATCAGGCCGATGACGGCGCCGTCGCGGTGGTCGGGGTGGACGCAGGAGCGGCCGGCCTCGACCAGGCCGGACCGGATCGCGCCGAGGCCGGTGAGGTCGAACTCGCCCTCGGCGTAGAGCCGTCCGGCGACCGCGGCCCGCTCGGGCGGCAGCAGCCGGTAGGTGCCGACGACCTGCCCGGTCGCGGTGTCCCGCACCAGGAGGTGGTCGCAGTAGGCGTCGAAGGCGTCGATGTCGTGCCCCGGCTCCGCGTCGCCCAGCAGCGCTCCCAGCTCCCCGGCGAAGACCTGGTACCGCAGCCGCTGCGCGGCCCGGACGTCGGCCTCGTCGCGGGCGAGGGCGACGGTGTAGCGGGCGGGTGGGGCGGGCTGCGCGGGACGGTCGAGCGTGGGAACGCCGGTCATGGCTCACTCCAGGTGACGGGCCGGTTCGGCGGCAGCGGCGGCGGACCCGGTGTGGTGCGGCCCGCCGCTCCTGTTCTGCCGAGGCCGGTTGGCGTGCGCGTGACCTGTGCCGGGAGAGCGGATGTGAGGGTGGTGAACGCCGTTCTTCCGCCGGCCGGCCGCCGGGGTGCCGGACCGCGCCGTTCCGGCCGTGGCGCGCGGTGGCCGAGTGGCCGGATCACTCTCCCGTGGACCCTGATACCGGTCAGCACCATGCCGAGCGAGCGCGGACTCGCCCCGGCGGAGCCGGCGGACCTGCCACCGACCCGGCCCCACGACGCCGTCCTGCCGGACCCGGACCGATGTGCGGGGCGCGCGGGCCGGGTACGGCAGCCTACTGGTGCTCACCGGCCGTCCCGGCCCGGCCGGGACGGCAGACCCACAACGCGGTCCGGCCGGGGCGGCGGGCCTGCGCCCGGCGCGGCCGGGCTTCCCGGTCGGGAGGTGGTGGGCCGGGCCGCGGAGCGTGGCCGCCCGCCGGCCCCGCTTCCGCGCCGGGTGGTGCGGGTGCCCCGAGGTCAGGCGGGCGGTGGCTCGACGGCGTGTTCCAGGACGGCCATGGCGCTGGTCAGCTTCATCGCGGCCTGGGTCCAGGCCAGCGAGCGGGGACCGTCCAGCACCTCGCCGGCGACCTCGTCGCCCCGGTGGGCCGGCAGGTCGTGCAGGAACAGCGCGCCCGGCCAGCGGTCGAGCAGCGCGGCGTCGACGTGGAACGGGCGGAAGATCTCCCGCCAGGACGCGTCGGGCTTGCTGGTGCCGGTGGTCTGCCAGCGCGTGGTGTACACGGCGTCCACCTCGGCGGGCGCGTCCGCGAGGTCGTGGATCTCGTCGAGCCGGGCCCCGACGGCTTCGGCGTTCTTGCGGGCCAGGGCGAGCGCGTCGGCGGGCAGGCCGTAGCCGGGCGGGGTCGCGAAGGTGACGTGGGCGCCGGGCACCGTCGCCAGCCCGTGGGCCAGGGCCGTCGCCGTGTTGTTGCCCTCCCCCGTGTACAGCAGCCGGATGCCGCTCAAGTCGCCGTAGGCCAGGGTCAGTACGGCCAGGTCGCATACGCCCTGCGTGGGGTGTTCCTCGGCCGCCATCGCGTTGATCACCGGCAGCCGGCCGGCCCGGGACAGCTCCCGCAGCTCCGTGAGCGGCCCGGCGGTGCGCGCGACCAGCAGGTCCAGCATGGCGCCGAGGACCCGGCCGGTGTCCGGCAGCGACTCGCCGGTGTTCAGCTGGAGGTCGCCGGGCCCGTAGGTGACGGGTGTGCCGCCGAGCCGGACGGCGCCGGTCTGGAAGGCGGTCCGGGTACGGGTGGAGGTGCGGGTGAACAGCACCCCGACCACCCGGTCCCGCAGCGGCCGGTCGTGGGCCGTCCGGTCCCGGAACAGCTCCACCGAGCGGGCGACGAGCCGGCGCAGCCGCTCGGGCTCCACCTCGGCCAGCGTGAACAGTCCCCGCTCGGGCGCGGGGGCCGGGACGCCGAGCAGGTCGGGCGGTCCGGCGAGGTCCCGGGCGGGTGGTCCGCCGGGGCCGGGCAGGGGCGGGTGTGCGGGCACGCGTGATTCCTCCGTCACCAGTCGTCTCCTTCGGTCTCGGTCTCAGCAGGCCCGCCGCGTGTACGGCGTCACGGGCGCCGTCGGCCGCGAGCACTCCCGCCGCCCGCACCCGGGGGTGGCCGGCGTACGGGCTGAGGGCAGGTACAGGCGTCCGGTGCTCGGTTCGTCCCACGGAGCCGGCGCGGATCGCGGCGGACGCCCGCCTCGGCGTACCAGTCCCGTCCGGCGCCGCCTGCCTGGGTCATCCCGTGCCCTCGGTCCGGGGTACGGGCCCGTCGGCGGCCAGGAGGCGGACGCCGGGCGGCGGGGCGGTCCCGGTCAGGCCGTGGGCGCTGCGCCAGTCCGGGGAGTAGACGGTGCCGAGGTAGCGGTCGGCGCCGTCGGGGCACAGACAGGCGGCGCTGGTGCACGCGGGATCGGCCCGGAACCTCCGCAGCGCCGCCGCGACCAGGGCCCCGGCGCTGCCGCCGACGCCGACTCCGGCGGTGTCGCGCAGCCACAGGCACACCGTGACCGCCTCCTGGGCGTCGATGTGCACCGTGGGCCGGTGTCCGTCGGGCAGGAACGCGGACCGACGGCTGGCGCCGATGCCGGACAGCAGGCGCGGGCCCGCCGTACCGCCGAGGGCCGCCGAACCGGTCACGTCCACACCGACCAGCTCCCAGTCCGGGCCGGACTCCTCGACGTAGCGCCGGAAACCGGCCAGGGTGCCGCCCGTGGAGACGGCCACCAGCACACTCATCCGCTGACCGCGGGTCTGCCGGTGCAGCTCGGGCGCGGTGCCGGTGGTGTGGGCGTTCGGGCTGGCCGGATTGTGGTACTGGTCGGTCCAGACCAGGCCGGGCCGCTCACGGAGCAGGGACCGCACCCGGTCCAGCCGGCCCAGGAGGTAGCCGCCGGCGCCGTCCTGGGTGTCCACCGTGACGATCCGGGCGCCGAGCGCGCGGATGTCGTACAGCAGCGCGGCGCTGGTGCGCGGGTCCACCACCGCGGTGAACGGCACCCGGTGGGCGGCGGCCAGCGCGGCCAGCGCCAGCCCGAGGTTCCCGGACGTGGACTCCACCAGCCCCGCCGCCGGGTCCACCCGCGCCTCGACATCCCGCCACAGCGCGAGCGCGGTACGCCCTTTGACGGACCCGTACGGGCTGTAGCTCTCCAGTTTCAGCCACAGCTCCCGCGGGATGCCGTCGACTTCCAGCCGCAGCCGGACCACCGGGGTCGGCGCAGGGCCGCCCCCTGCTCGTGACGTCGACACCATCAGAGCGCGCCGTCCCCGTGCGCCTCCTGCCGCACACGGCGTGCGCCCGCGGTGTGGGCTGCGGACAACGCGTCGCGCCACAGCGGGCTCGGTGCCCGTGGCGGGGTGGGCAGGCGTACCGCGGAGGAGGGGTCCCGGTGCGGGGAGGTGACGGCGTGACCGCGGGCCTCGTCGGGACGCGGCGGCGCGGACACCGCCGGCCGGAAGTGCGTGGCGGGTACACCGTGCCGCTCCGGGAGGCGCGGTACGCGGGGTGCGCCGGTCCGGGCGCCGTACCCGGCCCGTGGTGGCTTGCCCGGCACGGCCTCGCGGTGCCGGGACGGGATCGTCTCGTGGTGGGCTCCGAAGGGAGGCGCCGCCGCCCGGCGCGCCCCGCCGGACCAGGGCTCGGGCCTCGGGCCACGCTCGGCCGGCACGCGGCCGGCGTGCCGCCGCCCTTCGTTCTCGTCCCACTCCCAGGGGCGCCGGAGTAGTGCCGCGGACACGGACATCGCCATGGGTGGGTCCTTACGCTCACTCGGGCCTGCGGACTTTCCGCTTCCGATCATGTCAGCGCGTCGGCTCCCGGTCAGGGGGCCAAATCCGCCATCCTGACGCCGGACGGCGCTGGCCGGATTCCGGTGCGCCGGGGCCGGGGAGGGACTGTCCGGCCGGCACCGCGCTCCCTACCGTGGGGACGTACCGCCGGCCAAGCGCCGGTCGCCGGAAGGAGAACCGCCGGATGACACCTCCGCCCCGGGACCCGCCCGGCCCGCCCGGCCCCGCCGCGCACCGGCCGGCGGCCGGCGCCCCCGCCGTACCGGACCTGCTCGGCGAGGCGCGCCGGCTGGCCCCGCAGGCGGTCGCCCTGCGCCGCGCCCTGCACCGCGGCCCCGAGGAGGGTCTCACCCTGCCGGCCACCCAGCGCCTGGTGCTGGACGCGCTCGACGGCCTCGGCCTGGAGATCCGCACCGGTCGCGCCCTGTCCTCCGTCACCGCGACCCTCACCGGGGCGGGCGACGGTCCGACGATCCTGCTGCGGGCCGACATGGACGCGCTGCCGGTCACCGAGGACACCGGTCTGCCGTTCGCCTCCCGGGCCCCGGGGCTGATGCACGCCTGCGGGCACGACGCCCATATGGCGATGCTGGTGGGGGCCGCGCGGCTGCTCGCCGGGCGGCGCGCCGCGTTCGCCGGACGCGTGGTGTTCATGTTCCAGCCCGGCGAGGAGGGTCACCACGGAGCCCGCCTCATGATCGAGGAAGGCGTGCTGGAGGCGTCCGGCACCCGCGCCGAGGCCGCGTTCGCCCTGCATGTGCATCCGAACCTGCCGGCGGGCGCGGTACGGCTGCGGCCGGGACCGCAGATGGCGGCCTCCGACCGGTTCCGGGTCGTCGTCCGGGGCCGCGGCGGCCACGCCTCGGCCCCGCACACCGCCTGCGACCCGGTGCCGGTGGCCTGCGAGATCGTGCTCGCGCTGCAGACGGCGCTGACCCGGGGCGTGGCCGCCGACGACAGTGCCGTGCTGAGCGTGACCCGGCTGGCCGCGGGCACCGCCGCCGGTGTCATCCCGGACACCGCCGAACTGGCCGGTACGCTGCGCACGCTGGCCGGGCCGACCCGGTTGAGGCTGCACGAGACGATCGCCCGGGTCGTCGGCGGAGTGGCCGCCGCGCACGGGGCCACGGCGGAGGCCGTCATCGACCCCGGTTACCCGGTCACCGTCAACGACCCCGGCGTGACCGGCCTCGTGCTGCGGGCCGCCGCCGACGCGCTCGGCGCCGGGGCCGTGGACGTCCTGCCCGCCCCGCAGATGACGGCGGAGGACTTCTCCTACGTCCTCCAGGCCGTGCCCGGCGCCCTGGCCTTCCTCGGCGCCTGCCCGCCGGACCGCGCACCGCACGAGGCACCGGCACTGCACTCGCCCAGGATGACCATCGACGAGGACGTCATCGCCACCGGCATCGCCTGCGAGGCCGCCGTCGCCCTGGCCTTCCTCGCCGGCCGCGCCCCGGATCCGGACCGGTGACGGCCCCGGTCATACGGGCCGGTCGACACCGGACACCTCCTCCGCCGCGTGGACAGCCGCGCGGCCGCGCGGTGGCACCACGGAAGCGGCCACGGAATCCGGCCGGGCCCGCAGGACCCGGCCAAGTGCGGTCACCTGCCGTGGTCATGTGTTGAGGTGTCCGGTGTGCCGCCCGTACTGTGGTGAGGCGGTACGACACATATGACAACCGGCTACCCGTCGGGGCGCCGGGCCGAGGAGGCTTCCGTGGCTGCTGCTCGCACAACTGTCCCCGATCTGTCGGACCAGGGCGTCGCGAAGCTGCCGGAGCCACGGGGGCCGGTCACGGAGGCGCTGCTGGGGGCGCTGGCGGGCGAGCCGGGTGACTTCGCCGCGCCCGCCGCCGAGGACGACCCGCTCACCGGCGAGGACCATCACCTCGCCCTGTACGTGTGCTACGAACTGCACTACCGGGGCTTCGCCGGCGTGGACGAGCGCTGGGAGTGGGAGCCCGCGGTGCTGGCCCTGCGCGGCCGGCTGGAGCGGCCGTTCGAGGAGGCGCTGCGCGACCGGTTCGGCGCCGAGCCGCCCGAGGACGCCGCCGCGGTCATCGCGGCGCTGAGCCGGATCGCCGACGAGCCCGGGCCGCCGCTCTCGCGCCATGTGCGGGACGAGGCCACCCTCGCGGAGGTGCGGGACTACGTCACCCTGCGGTCCGCGTACCAGCTCAAGGAGGCCGACCCGCACGCCTGGGCCATTCCGCGCCTGACGGGCCGGGCGAAGGCCGCGCTGCTGGAGGTGGAGTTCGACGAGTTCGGCAGCGGGCGGCCCGAGCGCATCCACGCGGAGCTGTACCGCGAGACGATGGGCGCGCTGGACCTGGACGGCCGGTACGGCGCCTATCTGGACGCCGTGCCCGGGCTCATGCTGGCGACGGTCAACCTCATGTCGCTGTTCGGTCTGCACCGGCGGCTGCGGGGAGCGCTCGCGGGCCATCTCGCGTTCGCGGAGATGACGTCCTCGCTGGCGAACAAGAACGTGGCGGACGGCCTGCGCAGGCTGGGCCTCGGCCCGGCGGCCACCGGCTTCTTCGACGAGCACGTCCTCGCCGACTCCGTACACGACGTGATCGCGCTGCACGATCTGGTCGGCGGCCTGCTCGCGCAGGAGCCCGCGCTGGCACCGGACGTGCTCTTCGGGGCCACGGCGACGAGCGGCCTGGACGCGCTGTCCGCCCGGTACCTGCTCGACTGCTGGGCGGAGGGCCGGCCCACGCTGCGGACCGTGTGAGCCGCCCCGCCGCCCAGACTGGGGGCCGGTCCCCTACTCGGTGTCGCGGCGGCGGCCGCGGTCGCGGAAGCGGGTCAGCTTGTGGGTGCTGTCGCACCACGGCTTCTGGCCGGACCGGCCGCAGCGGCACAACGCCACCACGGGCCGGGTGACCTCCGTCTCCGTGCCGTCGGCGTCCACGACGCGGTGCGCGCCGCGCACCAGGAGGGGACCGTCCGGATAGGCGGTGATCACGCAGTCGGGCTCTTCTCGCACGCTGTCTCCTCCTTGTTCGGTGTCATGGCCCGCGGCTCGCCCGGGGCCATGTCTCGCCGGACGCGACCGGTGCGCACCCGTTCAGAGCGAGGGTGCGGACCGGAAGTTCCCGGTCTCCGTGACCAGCAGTTCGGCCACGTCCGCCAGTCCCGCGCCGGCGGTGAGGGCGCGGCGCTGGCGGTCGGCGGAGGTGCCCTGGCGCAGCGCCTGGTCCACCAGGCCGGTCACCTCCGCCCAGTCCCCGGTGTCCGTCAGGGGCCCGCGCACGTGGTCGAGCAGCCGGTGGACGAGTTCGGCGGCCGGCACCAGCGCGACCGCCAGCGGATCGACGAGCCGCTCGGTGAGGCCGAACCGGACGGCCCGCCACTTCGCCACGCGCAGCAGTTCCGGGTGCACCTCCGGAGCCGGGTCCCCGTTCGCCATCTCGGTGAGGCACTGGCGGACCAGCGCGCGCGCCAGCCCGGCCTGGAGCACGGCCTCGCCGACGGTGGTGCAGGCGTCGGCGATGCGGAACTCGACGGTGTGGTACCGGGTGCCCGGCCGGACGTCCCAGAAGACCTGCCCGGCGTCGGCGCCGGCCTCGACGGCGACGAGCCCGCGGACCCGCTCGCGGTGGTCGGCGTAGGAGGCGAGCGTCGGGGGCATGCCCGCGGTCGGCCAATGGGACCAGATGATGCCGCGGTAGCTGGCGTAACCGGTGTCCTCGCCGGTCCAGAACGGGGAGCTGGCCGCCAGCGCGGCCAGCACGGGCACCCACGGGCGGACCCGGTTGATCACCGCGACGGCCGTGTCGCGGTCCTCGACTCCCACGTGCACATGGCAGGCGCAGACCAGGTGCTCGGCGGCGAGGCGGCCGTAGACGCGGGCGATGTGGTCGTAGCGCGGCGAGGAGGTGAAGCCCTCCTGCCGCCAGTCGGCGAGCGGGTAGGTGCCCGAGGACGCGATCGCGAGCGCGTGTCCCGCGGCGGCCCGGCTCAAAGTCTCCCGCCGCTCGCACAGTTCGGCGCGCAGGGCGTCCAGACCGCCGCAGATGCCGGTACGGCTCTCGATCATGCAGGGCCGCAGTTCGCAGCTGTAGGTCTCGCTGCCGTCCTCGTCGAGGTGTCCGCGCAGGGCGTCGAGCAGGGGCGCGCTGTCGGCGAGCCGGTGCGTGGCCTGGTCGAGGACGAAGAACTCCTCCTCCACCCCGACGGTGAGCGGTCCGTCCGCGGGCCACGCGGCGGCGTCCTCCCGGCGCCCGGGGTCAGACATGGCGGCGCCGGGACTCGTCGGGCAGGCTCACGACCCGGACCGGGACGTGCCGGCCGGCCGGTGCCGCGTCGAGGGTCTCCAGCTCCAGCGTCCGGGACCGGCAGGCCAGCTGGAGCAGCGGCAGCAGCTCCTCCGGCGGCAGGAAGCGGCGCGGCGCGGATTCCCCGGCCGCCGTGCCGTCGTCGCGCCGGCACGACAGGCCGACGACGAGGTAGTACGGGACGCCGTCGGGGGTGCGCAGGAGCGGGCCCTCGCCGGACGCCTCCAGTTCGCGCACCCGGGCCATGTGGTCGCGGGTGTGCTCGCCGAGCCGCAGGGCGCCCAGCGTGAGCGAGGTGATCCGGTAGCCGTGCTCGTGCAGCAGGGCCGCCGTCCGGCGGGGCGTGGTGTAACTGCCCACCGTCAGGGCGAGGTCGGCGCCCAGCGCCGAGGCGTGCCTGAGCACGTGCCGGACCAGGCTCAGTCCGTCGGCGCCGCCGTCGATCGACGTGCGGCCGCCGGTGCCGGCGGGCGACGGCAGCGGCACGTACGGCGGGTTGCTGGCGATCACGTCCGGCGCGGCGGTGAACGGACAGGCGGCCAGCAGCCCGTCGGGCGAGAGGGCGGCGTAGTCGGCGGGGCCGAAGGACACCCGGCCGCCGGCGGCGCCGTCCGGCGCCGGGCCGTCCGTGGCGTCGGCGGCCTGGGCGGCCTCGGTTGCGGTGGCGTAGCGGGCGGCGGCCCACGCCAGGCTGTCGGCGGAGACGTCGACGCCGTGCACCCGCGCGGCGCCCGCGCGCGCCACCGCGGCGGCGGCCGCGCCGCTGCCCGAGCCGAGGTCCAGCACCGTGGCGCCCGGCCTGAGGACGTCGACGGTCGCCCACACGCCGATCTCGGTGTCCACCGGGTCGAAGAACACCCGGGCCCGGCCGGGCGGGGTGCGGTCCTCGGGGCGCAGATGGCGGTAGTCGGCGACCCGGACGACGGCGGTGCCGTCGTCCGGCCGTTCGGCGATGGCACGGTCCGGCGCGTCGTTCGACGGCGATGCACTCACCGATAACTCCCCTGGGGAGACGTGGTCGGGAACTGAGCGGTTCATGCTAACCAGCACATCATGCGGGGTGCCATAAAACGACGTTTCCTACCACCTGATCAGCCGATGGGAAGAGGTGCGGCGGGCGGGACAGGCGGTCCGTCCGGCATGTCGGCCGTGGACGGGCCCGCCGGATGCGGTCCACTGGGTCGCCGCCGGGCCCGCACGGACGAGCGCGCGCCGGCGGAGACCGCACCGAAGGAGAGGACCGCATGAGCACGCTGCACGGCCGCCCCGCGGCCACCCGGGAGCAGGGGCTGTTCTCGTTGGCGGACGTGGAGCCCGCGGCGCTGCGCAAGCTGGTCGCGCGGTCCGCCGAGCTGTTCCACGACCGGCGGGCGCACGATCTGCCGCTGCGGGACCGGCTCGTCGGGGTGCTGTTCACCCGCACCTCCACCCGTACCCGTACCGCCTTCCAGGCCGGCGCGGTACGCCTGGGCGGCACCCCGGTCTGCTACGGGCCGCACGACCTCCAGCTCGACACCGGGGAGTCGGTGGGCGACACCGGCCGCATCCTCGGTGCGATGCTCGACCTGCTCGTGGCGCGCACCGCGGGGCCCGTGCGGCACCTGCGGGAACTGTCCGGCGAGGGCGGGCTGCCGGTGGTCAACGCGATGGCGGCGGAGGAGCATCCGACGCAGGCGGTGTGCGATCTGGCCACGCTGACGCTCGCGTACGGCGATCTGAGCGGGATCCGCGTGCTGTACCTCGGCGAGGGCAACAACACGGCCACCGCGCTGGCCCACGGGCTCGCCACGGTGCCCGGAGCACACGTCACCTTCGTCACGCCGCCGGGGTACGGGCTGCCGGACGGGGTGCTGGCCGCCGCGCGGAGCGTCGCGCGGGACACGGGTGCCGTGCTGGCCGAGACCCACTGCCCGGCCGAGGCGCCGGACCGGGTCGACGTCGTGTACACCACGCGCTGGCAGACCACCGGGACCAGCAAGGCGGACGCGTCGTGGCGGGAGGTGTTCCGGCCCTTCCACGTGGACGAGGCGCTGATGCGCCGCTGGCCGCGGGCGTCGTTCCTGCACGATCTGCCCGCCCACCGCGGCGACGAGGTCGCGGGCGCGGTGCTGGACGGGCCGCGTTCGCTCGCCTGGACGCAGGCGGCGATGAAACTCCCCAGCGCGATGGCCGTCCTGGAGTGCGTGGTGCGCCCCACCGCGTGAGCCGGCGCGAGGGACATCTCCGGCCCGCTCGGAGCCGGACGTTTCCGGCCTCGGCTCCGGCCGGACATCAGACGGGGCCGGTGAGCACCACTCCCGGCCCCGCCCGCCCGCCTCCTGTTGGGCGAACGCTCATACCCGTGCCCCGCGCGGGGCACGGCCGGCCGCGGCGCTCAGCGCCCGCCCGTCTTCCGGGCGGCCCGCAGCCACTCCTTGTTCATCCTGGTGATCGACATCAGCGGGATGCCCTTGGGGCAGGCGGTGGCGCACTCGCCGGCCAGCGTGCACCCGCCGAAGCCTTCCGCGTCCATCTGCGCCACCATGTCCAGCACCCGCGTCTCCCGCTCGGGCGCGCCCTGGGGCAGCACGTTGAGGTGGTTGACCTTGGCCGAGGTGAACAGCATCGCCGCGCCGTTGGGGCACGCGGCCACGCAGGCCCCGCATCCGATGCACTCGGCGTGCTCGAAGGCGAAGTCGGCGTCGGCCTTGGGCACCGGGGTGGCGTGGGCCTCCGGCGCGGAGCCGGTCGGCGCGGTGACGTAGCCGCCGGCCTGGATGATCCGGTCGAACGCCGACCGGTCCACCACCAGGTCCTTGATCACGGGGAACGCGGACGCCCGCCACGGCTCGATGTCGATGGTGTCGCCGTCCCGGAAGGACCGCATGTGCAGTTGGCAGGTGGTGGTGCGCTCCGGTCCGTGCGCGTCGCCGTTGATGACCAGCGAACACGCGCCGCAGATGCCCTCGCGGCAGTCGTGGTCGAAGGCGACCGGTTCCTCGCCGGCCAGGATGAGCCGTTCGTTGAGGACGTCCAGCATCTCCAGGAAGGACATGTCGGGCGAGATGTCGTCCACCTCGTAGGTGGACATCGCTCCTTCGGCGCCGGCGTTCTTCTGCCGCCAGACGCGCAGGGTGAGCTTCATGCGTAGCTCCGCTGGGTGGGATGGACGTACTCGAAGACCAGGTCTTCCCGGTGCAGGACGGGTGCCTCGCCGGTGCCGGTGAACTCCCAGGCCGCGGCGTAGGAGAACGCCTCGTCCCGGCGGGCCGCCTCGCCGTCCGGGGTCTGGGACTCCTCGCGGAAGTGGCCGCCGCAGGACTCGGTGCGGTGCAGCGCGTCGAGGCACATCAGCTCGGCGAGTTCCAGGTAGTCGACGACGCGGTTGGCCTTCTCCAGCGACTGGTTGAACTCCTCGCCGGTGCCGGGCACCTTGATCCGCCGCCAGAACTCCTCGCGGATCTGCGGGATGCGCTCCAGGGCCTTGCGCAGTCCGGCGTCGGAGCGGGCCATGCCGCAGAACTCCCACATCAGTTCGCCCAGTTCGCGGTGGAAGGAGTCCGGGGTGCGGTCGCCGTCCACGGCCAGCAGCAGGCTGATCCGGTCCTCGGTGTCGGCCAGCACCTCCTGGACGACGGGATGTGCGGCGGTCACCGGCTCCTGGTGGGGGTGGCGGGCCAGGTAGTCGTTGATGGTGGCCGGCAGGACGAAGTAGCCGTCGGCCAGGCCCTGCATCAGGGCGCTGGCGCCGAGCCGGTTGGCGCCGTGGTCGGAGAAGTTGGCCTCGCCGATCGCGAACAGGCCGGGGATGGTGGTCTGGAGGTCGTAGTCGACCCAGAGGCCGCCCATCGTGTAGTGCACGGCCGGGTAGATCCGCATCGGCACCTCGTACGGATCCTCGTCGGTGATCCGCTGGTACATGTCGAAGAGGTTGCCGTACTTCGCCTCGACGGTCCCGCGGCCCAGGCGCCGGATGGCGTCGGCGAAGTCCAGGTAGACGCCCTGTCCGCCGGGGCCCACTCCCCTGCCCTCGTCGCAGACGTTCTTCGCGGCGCGGGAGGCGATGTCGCGCGGCACCAGGTTGCCGAAGGACGGATAGACGCGTTCGAGGTAGTAGTCCCGCTCCTCCTCGGGGATCTGGTGCGGCGGCCGGGTGTCGCCCTTGGCCTTGGGCACCCAGATCCGGCCGTCGTTGCGCAGCGACTCGCTCATCAGGGTCAGCTTGGACTGGTGCTCGCCGGTGCGCGGGATGCAGGTGGGGTGGATCTGGGTGAAGCAGGGGTTGGCGAAGTACGCGCCGCGCCGGTGCGCCCGCCAGACGGCGGTCGCGTTGGAGTTCATGGCGTTGGTCGACAGGTAGAAGACGTTGCCGTAACCGCCGGAGGCGAGGACGACGGCGTCCGCGAAGTAGGTGTCGATCCGGCCGGTGACCAGGTCCCGGGCCACGATGCCGCGCGCCCGCCCGTCGACGACGATCAGGTCGAGCATCTCGGTGCGCGGGTGCATCTCGACGTTCCCGGCGGCGATCTGCCGGGACAGCGCCTGGTAGGCGCCGAGGAGGAGCTGCTGGCCCGTCTGGCCGCGGGCGTAGAAGGTGCGGGAGACCTGGACGCCGCCGAAGGAGCGGGTGTCGAGCAGGCCGCCGTACTCGCGGGCGAACGGCACGCCCTGGGCCACGCACTGGTCGATGATCTCGACGGAGATCTGCGCGAGCCGGTGCACGTTGGACTCGCGGGCGCGGAAGTCGCCGCCCTTGACCGTGTCGTAGAACAGCCGGTGGATCGAGTCGCCGTCGTTGCGGTAGTTCTTCGCCGCGTTGATCCCGCCCTGCGCGGCGATGGAATGGGCCCGGCGCGGGGAGTCCTGGTAGCAGAACTGGACGACGTGGTAGCCCTGTTCGGCCAGGGTGGCGCCGGCGGAGCCGCCGGCGAGACCGGTGCCCACCACGATCACCGTGTGCTTGCGCCGGTTGGCCGGGTTGACCAGCTTGGCCTCGAACCGGCGCTTGTCCCAGCGCTCGTGGATCGGGCCGGCCGGGGCCTTGGTGTCGGTGACCGGCGTGCCGGTCGCGTAGTCGGTGTACGTCATGGTCAGCTCACCACTCCGGTCATGACGCCCACGGGTACGGCGATGAAGCCGGCCGTGAGCAGCAGCGCGAGGACGTCGGCGAGGGTCTTCAGGGCGCGGTCGCGGGCGCGGCTGCCGACGCCGAGGGTCTGGGCGGCGCTCCAGAAGCCGTGCCGGATGTGCAGGCCGAGCGCGAGCATCGCGACGATGTAGACGACGTCGCCGTACCAGGTGGAGAAGGTGTCCACCACGTTCTGGTACGGGTGTCCGTTCTGGAAGCCGCCGGGGTGCACGGTGCCGGTGGTCAGGTCCAGCAGGTGCCAGACGATGAACAGGCCGAGGATGACGCCGCCCCAGCGCATGGTGCGCGTCGCGTAGCTCGCCCGCGGCTTCTTGTGGACGTACCGGCTGGGCCGCGCCTTGAGGTCGCGGCGGCTGAGCTGGTAGGCGGAGGTGGCGTGGGCGGCCACGGCGACGACCAGGACGATCCGGATCAGCCAGAGCGTCCACTCGTAGTGCATGAACGGTTCGCCGACGGTGCGCAGCCAGTGCGCGTAGTGGTTGAACTCGCCCGCGCCGAAGAAGATCTTCAGATTGCCGATCATGTGCGCCACCAGGTAGAGCAGCATGATCAGACCGCTGACGGCCATCACCGTCTTCTTGCCGACGGTGGAGTCCCACACCGTGCGCGCCATGGACGGCCGTCGGTCCGTCCGCGTTGCCAGAGCCATGGCAAGCACGCTAGGGCTACAGGTCCCGATCGGTCCAAGACATGGTCCAGCTCGTTTCCATAGCCCCGAGCTATCATGGCAGCATGCAGTTCCCGCAGCTCCGGTACTTCGTGGCCGTCGCCGAGACCCGGCACTTCACCCGGGCCGCCGAGCGGGTCCATGTCGCCCAGCCGTCGTTGTCGCAGCAGATCAAGGCGCTGGAGCGGGAGCTGGGCGCGGACCTGTTCCTGCGCGCCCGGGGCAATATCACGCTCACCGACGCCGGGGAGGCGCTGCTGCCGCTGGCCCGGCGCA
Organism: Streptomyces sp. NPDC027672; assembly: GCF_055566335.1. Taxonomy (NCBI): domain Bacteria; kingdom Bacillati; phylum Actinomycetota; class Actinomycetes; order Kitasatosporales; family Streptomycetaceae; genus Streptomyces; species Streptomyces sp. NPDC027672. Next base: position 450,475 of record NZ_JBVHSO010000002.1, read on the forward strand.
TCCTGGCCGACGCGGACACCGCCCGGCAGGAGGTGCAGGAGCTGGTGCAGTTGCGGAGCGGGCGGGTGCGGCTGGGCGCCACCCCGAGCCTGTGCACCGGTCTGCTGCCGGACGTGCTGCGCGCCTTCCACGACCGCTACCCGGGCATCCGCCTGCTGATCGAGGAGAGCGGCTCGCACGACCTGGTGCGGGAGCTGGCGCGCGGCGCGCTCGACCTGGCGCTCGTCGTGCTGCCGCTGCCCGCGCCGGCGCCCGCGCTGACCACCGTGGAGCTGCTGCGCGAGGACCTGGTGGTGGTGTCCTCACCGGAGGCGCCGGCGCCCGGCCACGGCGGGCGGTCGGTGCGCGTCGCCGATCTGGCGGGCGAGCGGCTGGTGATGTTCCGGCACGGGTACGACCTGCGGGAGCTGACCGTGGCCGCGTGCCGGGCCGAGGGCTTCGAACCGGACTTCGCCGTGGAGGGCGGCGAGATGGACGCGGTGCTGGGGTTCGTGCGGGCCGGGCTGGGCGTCGCCGTGGTGCCGCGCATGGTCGCCGCCCGGGCCGGCCGCGGCCTGCGGGTGACCCCGCTGGCCCGGCCCGGACTGCACCGGACGATCGCCCTCGCCCACCGCAGCGACGTGGCCCCGCCGCGGGCGGCCCGGGAGTTGCAGCGGATGCTGCTGGAGCGGTGAGGGACGGTCCGTCCGCGGGCCTCCGCCCGGTGGGACCGTCCCTCGGCGCGTCAGCCGGTCGCGTCCACCAGGGCCAGGTCGTGGAGTCGCTCCGGCGGGCCGGGGCGGGCGTAGTACCAGCCCTGGGCCGTGTCGCAGCCCAGTATCCGAAGCTGCTCGGCCTGGGCGCCGGTCTCCACGCCCTCGACGGTCACCGCCAGGTCGAGGCTGTGGGCGAGGGAGACGATGCCCTCCACGATCTTCAGGTCGACGGGATCGGCCGGGAAGCGCTGCATGCCCTGGGTGAAGGAGCGGTCGAGTTTGAGGACGCTCACCGGCAGCCGGCGCAGGTTGGCCAGGTTGGAGTAGCCGGTGCCGAAGTCGTCCAGGGCGATGTCGACGCCCATGTCGGCGAGCCGGCGCAGGGGCTTGAGGAGGTCGTCGTCGGCGCCGATGAGCGCGGACTCGGTGACCTCCAGGCACAGCGCCTCCGGGGCGACGCCCGCGCGTTCGAGGATGTCGACGGTGTCCTGCACCAGGCCGGGGTGGCTGAGCTGGCAGGGCGAGAGGTTGACGTTGATGCGCAGCGGGCCGGCGGCCTGTTCGCCGTGGCGTTCCCGCCAGGCGCGGGCCTGCCGGATGGACTCCTCCAGCACCCAGCGGCCGAGCGGCACGATCAGGCCGGTGTGCTCGGCGAGCGGGATGAACCGGTCGGGGCCGAGGATGCCGTGCTGCGGGTGCAGCCAGCGCACCAGGGCCTCGGCGCCGCGCACGCTGCCGTCGCCGAGGTGGACCAGGGGCTGGTACTCGATGAAGAACTCGCCGCGCTCCAGCGCGGTGGGCAGGGCCGTGGTCAGGCCGTGCCGGGTGATGGCGCGGGCGTCGGCCTCGGGGTCGGCGAGCTCCGAGCGGTTGCCGCCCGCCGACTTGGCCCGGTACATGGTGATGTCGGCGCTGCGCAGCACCTCGGCGGCGGTGCGCTCGCCCGCCGCGCCCTCGACGATGCCGAGGCTGCCGCGGACCAGCAGGTCGCGGCCGTCGATACTGATGGGCGTCACCAGCGCGTTCATGATGCGCTCGGCGAGGTCGTCCACCGTGCCCTCGGCGGCGGCTCCGGTGGTCAGGGCCACGAACTCGTCGCCGCCGAGCCGGGCGACCATCTCGCCGGGCGCGGTCGCGCAGGACTGGAGCCGGTCGGCGACCTCCACCAGCAGCCGGTCGCCGGCCGCGTGGCCGAGGCTGTCGTTGATGGTCTTGAAACCGTCCAGGTCCAGGTAGCACAGGCCGAAGCGCTGGCCGCCGCCCGCGTTCAGCACCTTCTCCAGCCGTTCGAAGAACAGCGTGCGGTTGGGCAGGCCGGTAAGGGCGTCGTGAGTGGCCTCGTAGCGCAGCCGCAGGTTGAGCAGCCGGCGCTCGGTGGTGTCCTCCATGAGGGCGAGCTGGTACTGCGGTCTGCCGTCGGCGTCGCGCAGCAGGGAGACCGTGAGATTGGTCCACAGTGCCGTGCCGTCGGGCCGGTTGAACGCCTTCTCCAGGTGGTAGTGCTCGCGCTCGCCGCACACCAGTTCCTGGTAGAGCCGCCAGGTCTGCGGGGCGTCCTCCGGATGCACCCAGTCCTGCACACGCCGGCCGCGCAGGGTCTGCTCGGAGAGCCCGAACATGCGCAGCAGGGCCTCGTTGACCTGGAGGACGTTGCCGTCGAGGTCGGCGATGCCGATCCCTATGGCGGCGCCCTCGAAGACCGCGCGGAAGCGGGCCTCGCTGGCGTGCAGCGCCTGGGCGACCACGCCCTGCGCCCGCAACGCGGCCTGGGCGATGGCCTCCTGCTCGGCGAGGGTGCGCTCGCGCAGCGCCTGGGCGTAGCCGGCGGCGAGCGCGTGCTGCAACCGCGAGGAGCGCATGCGCAGTTCGTCCTGGGGGCCGTCCGCGCCGCAGTACAGCACCAGATAGGCGTCGACGCAGTCCAGGGTGCGGGCCAGCGCCTCGGGGTCGGTGCAGTGCGCCTCGACCAGGGCGGCGCCGACGGCCTTCGCCTCGCCCGCGTCGAAGTTGCGGGCGCGCAACTGCTCGCTCAACCGGCGGGCGAGCGGGAGGAGTTGTTCTTCGAACTCGACGCGGGTCAGCGAGGTCGAGGTCACCGGGAAGAGCGCCCGGCTCCAGATCGTCGTCAGCCGGCGCAGTCTGCCCTCCGGCCCGTCCGGCTCGGTGATCACGCCGTACGCCCCACGCCGGCGAAACCGGAGAAGGCATACGGATCCTCGTCCTGAGGCGCCGAGTCCGGGCGCCAGTGCGGCATCTGCACCAGTCCGGGTGCCACCATGTCGTACCCCTCGAAGAACCGCGCGATCTCCTCGCGCGAGCGCATGATCAGCGGGTTGCGAATGTCCTTGTATACGTCCACCGCGCCCTCGGCCCGTTCGGCGGGCAGCGGGATTCCCTCGTACGAGGCATGGGTGAGGATCAGCAGGCTGCCGGGCGCGAGTGCCTCGCGCAGCTCGGCCACCGCGCCGTACGGGTCGTCCGCGTCGTCCACGAAGTGCAGTATGGCAACGAGCAGGAGTGCCACTGGCCGGTTCAGGTCGATCAGCCGCTCCAGCCGGGGGCTGGCGAGGATCTCCCGGGGCTTGCGGAGGTCGGCGGCGATCACGTCCGCGTCGTCGTTGCCGGCCAGCACCGCCTCGCTGTGGGCGACGGCCACCGGGTCGTGGTCGACGTACACCACCCGGGCGCCCGGTGCGGCGGCCTGGGCCACCTCGTGGACGTTGCCGAACGTCGGGATGCCGGAGCCGATGTCGAGGAACTGGGTGATGCCCTCCCCGGCCGCGAACCGCACCGCGCGGCGCATGAACGCCCGGTTGGCCTGCATGGTCTTCGGCAGGCCCGGCAGGAACTCCAGGGCCCTGCGCGCCGCTTCCCGGTCGACCTCGAAGTTGTGCGAACCGCCCAGGTAGTAGTCGTAGATCCGCGAGACGCTCGGCACCGTGATGTCGATGCTGCGTGGGGCCCAGGCGGGACGCTCCATGTATCTCTCCAAGGCGTGGACAGGGTGTAGGCGATCCGGTGTTCGAGCTGAGGCTACTGATCGCCCGCCAAAGGAGCGACCCGAACCGGATATTGACCATCCGTTCCCGGTCACTGCCTGCGACAAGTGCCCGTCCGACCCCGTTGCGTGACGGCCGGACGGCTCCGGCGCACCCGGCGGGCGGCTCGTGCACGGCACAACGATCCGCCCCCTCCGTGCGGTACGGAGGGGGCGGATCACGGCCGCGCGCCGGGCCGGGCGGGACGGTCGACCCTGGGGCGGGGTCTACTTCCCCGGCGCGCCGACCGGCTTGCCGTCGGGCGAGACGGCGTACCAGGTGCCGCCCACGCCCTGACCGTTGGTGTCACCCGGGGCCTTGTCCCCGGAGAAGGTGTAGACGGGCCAGCAGTCGACGGTCATCTGCTTCACCCCGTCGGGCCGGGTGAAGGGCATGAGTCCCTTCTTCCGCACGCCCTCGGTGTCGTTGGCGGCGACCGGGCCGACGGCCGGCCACTTCTCCAGGCAGGCCCCGGTGCAGCGGGAGACGGACTTCGGCCAGGCCTGGTCCTTCAGGAAGCGGTAGACCGTCCTGCCGTGGCGGTCCACGACGATCTCGCCCAGCTCGGGGTCCTTGCGCACGGACAGGCCGGGCAGGGCGGACGCCTTGGCCTTCTTGCCGTTCGGGGCGAGCGCGAACCAGGTGCCGCCCACGGCCTGGCCGTTGACGTCACCGGCGTTGACGTCCTTGACGTAACGGTAGGCGGGCCAGCCGCCGACGGTGAGCTGGCGGGAGCCGTCGGCGCGGGTGACCTCGCCGAGCAACGCCTTGTCTACGCTGGCGCCGGCGGTCGCGTCGCCGGCGGGGACCGGCGGCCAGGTGGTGGCGCAGTCGCCGGCGCAGTGGGACGCGGGCGGATCGGCGGTGTCCTTGTCGAACCGGTAGAGGGTGAGGCCGGAGCCGTCGGTCAGCACCGGGCCGAGGTCGGGATTGTCCGCCACGGTCAGCTCGCCCGCGGGCGCGGCCTGGGCCGCCGGGGCGGTGGTCTGGCTGCCGTCGGCGCCGTAGCCGTTGCCGGTGCCGGTCGCGGTCTGGCCGCCCGGGCCGCCGTAGTCGCCGGCCGGCGCCGTGGCCCCGATGTCCCGGGCCGCCGACGCGGGAGTGGTGGTGTCGTCCTGACCGCACGCCGCCGTCAGCGCCAGCACCGCGGCGGCCGTGGCCACCAGCGAGGCGGTCCGCCAGGAGGTATTCATCGTCAACTCCCCATCGTCACCTGGATGTACGGCGCCTGCCACGCCACCGCACGGCCATGGGTACGCGGCCGGGGGGCCGCGGTGTTCAACGGCGGGCGGAGTTTCTTCCCGGGCGCGGTGCGCCGGCGCCGGGACGCCGTACGCGCGTCTCGGTGGGCATAAGGGGACAGAGCGCGCTGATGGGTGTTTTCCGTCCGCGAAACCTCCGATCACGTTATCTCGCTCTTTCGGGCCAATCTGCGGCCGGCCCGGCGCACGGCGGCCGTCCGCGCCTCATGATCTGCGTCGTGCATGGACCCGAAGTGACCCGACGCGCGCCCGCCGCACGGGTGCTGGCCCTGCTGGCGCTGGCCTGGGCCCTGGCGGGCTGGCCGGCCTCCAGCGCCTCGGCCGACGCCTGCGCGTACGCCTCGACGGGCCCCGGCGGCACGGTGGTCGAGGCCCACGCCGGCGGACACCGCTGGCCCGACCCGCCCTGCCCGCCGCCCCCGCCTCCGTGCCCGCCCACGCCCACGCCGACACCCACGCCCAGCCCGACCCCGACCCCCACGCCCACACCCACGCCCACCCCGTCGCCGAGACCGACGCCCTCGCCGAAGCCGACACCGCCGCCCCCGCCGCCACCACCGGCGCCCACGCCCCCGCCGGTACCCGCGCCGAGGCCGCCCGCCCGGCCCGCCCCGGCTCCCCCGCCGCCCCGGCCGGCCGCCCCGCCGGCACCGGCTCCGGCGCCCCGGCCCACACCCGTGCCCAAGCCGTCGCCCAGGCCCGCCCCGCGGCCCTCCGCGACGCCGGTGAGCTACCCCGCGTACCACGCCCACGTCGTGCGCCGTCGAGCGCCCCGCCACACCACCCCCGTCATCTACGTCCTGCTCATCACCGTCCCCGCGATCGTCGCCGTCGCGGCGCTCCGTCCGCGCTGACGCGCGGGCCCGTCATCTCCGGAGGCACCACTTGTCGGATTGGCTTGTTCTCGTCCTTGCGATGCTGGGGGCCTGTGCCGTGGTGGTCGTCATCACGCTGGTACGGCACCGCACGGCCGCCGAGGACGAGGACCCCAGCGAGACCCCCGACGTCATCGAGTACATGACGATGTGGATCGGCGTCATCTACGCCATCGTCCTGGGCCTGGCCATCGCGGGCGTCTGGGAGGCCCGCAGCGCCGCCGAGGATCATGTCCAGGCGGAGGCGCAGGCGCTGCACGAGATCTCGGAGCGGGTGCGGGTCTACCCGCCGCAGGTGCGTGACCGCATCCGCGAGGACGTGGACACCTACGTCGGCTACGTCGTCCACATCGAGTGGCGGCGGATGGCGGAGGACGAGCAGGTCACCGGGCGCGGCACCGAGCTGCTGCGGCGGCTGCGCGCGGACGTCACCGACTACCGGCCGGCGAACGACTTCGAGGCCCAGGCGTACCAGCCGCTGCTGGACCAGCTGGCCGCCGCCGACCAGGAGCGCAACGCGCGCGCCGACGCCACCGGGCCCACCATGCCGCCGGTCGTGTGGTGGGGGCTGATCACCGGCGGACTGATCACCATCGGCATGGTGTTCGCCCTGCAGATCCGGCGCACCCCGAGGGAGCTGGTCCTGGCCGGGCTGTTCTCGGCGACCATCGCCTTCATGCTGTTCCTCATCTGGGACCTCGACGCGCCGTACGGCCGGGGCATCGCGGTGACCGCGGAGCCGTTCCTCAGCCTGTTCCCGGGTGCCGGCCGGTAGCTCCCGGGCGGCCGGCGCCGCCCGGCCGGGCAGGACGGGCACGGCCGGCGCGACAGGCCCTCGCTCCCGGTTCCGCAGGGGAACGGGAGCGAGGGCCTGTCGCGGTACGGCTGCCCGGCGCCGGAACGGTCGCGGTGGCCTCGGCGGCACACCGGGGGTTCAGATCCGGTTCTCGTGCCGCCGGCGCAGCCAGAAGGCCCCGCCGCCGATCAGGGCGGTGGCCACCAGGCCGCTGCCGATGGCCATGTCGGTGGGGGTCGCGCCGCTGGTCCTGCTGCCGCCGAGGCCGCCGTTGACACCGCCGAGCACGGTGAACGCCCCGCGGCGGGTGAGGGTGCGGCCGTCGCAGCGGACCGTGACGTCGTACCGGCCGCGGCGGGCGTCGCGGTCGACGACGGCGACGCCGCGCGCGCTGTCGTCGCGGAACGACTCCAGCCGGACGGTGCCGAAGGCGTCGGAGCCGGCGGTGCCGCCGCGGCAGCCGTTCACGATGATGGTGAGGCGGCCGCCGGCGGGCAGGACGTCGGGCGTGACGAAGATGTCGCGCGCGTTGCCGGCCTCCTCGCCGTGGCCGCCCTCGCCCTCCTCGCCGAATCCGCCTCCGTGGCGGAAGTCGTCCCCACGGCCGCCCTCGCCGCCACGGCCGTTGCCCTCACCGCCACGGCCCTCGCCCCCGCGGCCGTTCCCGAAGCCCTCGCCTCCGTGACCGTTGCCGAAGCCTTCGCCTCCGTGGCCGTTCCCGTTGCCCTCGCCTCCGTGGCCGTTCCCGTTGCCATTTCCGTTGAAGTGGCCGTTTCCGTTGCCGTTCCCGTTGCCGTTGAAGTGACCGTTTCCGTTCCCGTTCCCGTTCCCGTTCCCGTTCCCGTTGCCGCCGCCGCCGTTGAAGTGACCGTTTCCGTTCCCATTGCCATTGCCATTGCCATTGCCATTGCCGTTGCCGTTGCCGTTGCCGGGGAAGACGCCGTTCCCGCTGAACGTGCCGATGTTGCCGGTGCCGGTGCCGGGGACGACGACGGTCGTGTCGGTGCCGCTCGGGCCGCCCCCGTTGCCCATGCCGTCCGCGACGGCCACGGGGACGGCGAGCCCGAGGACGGCGACCGTGGTGCACGCCGCCGCCAGGGCACGTTGGTTGCGCATGTGATCCTCCGCGGAAGGTGACCGGGTCCCGTCCCCGGTGGATCGGCGAGAAACACCTCCCGGACAGACCCTCGGACGCGCGGAACACGCCCGCATGTCGAGAATGGTCCGTCCTGGTGATCAGACACGCCGACGGATAACCACACAATCGGATATTGCCGCAGGTCACGGACCGTCAGAAAATACCTGGGGACGGCAACTCGGATGGCGCACCGGGCGGGTGCCCGGCCACCCGTTCGCCCACTGACCCGTCGCCCGCCGCCCGCACGGGACTTAGCGTTTTCCCAGGTGCGAGGGACGTGGCGGGACCGCGTCGAGAGGGGATGGCGAATGTCTGCGTCCGTGCTGTCCGAGCTTGCCGAGGAGGAGCGGCGCAAGAGGCGCGCCCCGTGGGGCGTGATAGCGCTCGTCCTGCTGACCGGCCTGGCTCTCCTCCGCAACGGTTCGGGGGAATTCGACACGGGGCCGCCGCAGCCCGCCTCGGCGGCGGCCCCGGACGGCCGCGCCACCCTCGGCACGCTCGCGCCCGCGCCCACCGCGCTGCCGTTCTCGCCGGTGCAGCGGGTCCGGATCCCGGCGATCCGGGTGGACGCGCCCGTCGTGCAGGTCGGGCTGGACCCGGACGGCTGGGTCGCCGCGCCGCCGCCGGAGAACCCGGGCCTGGCCGGCTGGTTCACCGGCGCCGTGTCCCCCGGCGAGAAGGGCACCGCGGTCATCGTCGGCCATGTCGACAACAAGCAGGGCCCCGCGGTCTTCTACGGCCTCGGGGCGCTGAAGAAGGGCAACCAGGTCGAGGTCGCGCGCCAGGACGGGAAGACCGCGGTGTTCGAGATCTACGGCGTCGAGGTCTTCGCGAAGGACGCCTTCCCCGGCGACCGGGTCTACGGCTCGAAAGGGGCGCCGGAACTGCGGGTCATCACCTGTGGAGGCGGTTTCTCCCAGCGCAACGGCTACGAGGGCAACGTCGTCGTCTTCGCCCGCCTGGCCGCGGTCGTCTGAACCGCCGCGGCCCGGCGGGCGGCGCGCGCCCCGCGCGAACGGGCGGAGGGCGCGGACGGGACCGCCGTCACACGCGGCGGGGCGGCACGGTGAGGCGGTATCCGGAGTCGATCAGGTAGGGCAGCCATTCGCGGATCGCGCGGACGGTCTGCGAGCGGTCGCCCCCGGCGTCGTGGGAGAGCACCACGACGCCGGGGCCCGCGCCGCTCTCCACCTGGTCGATGATCGTGTCCGTGCCGGGCTCCATCCAGTCGGTGGTGTCGACGGTCCAGGCCAGCGGTTCCATGCCCATCTCGGCGCCGAGCTCGAAGGTCGCCCGGTTCCAGGCGCCGTAGGGCGCGCGGAACCACTGGGGGCGCTCGCCGTAGCTGTCCTCGATGATGTCGCTGGTGCGCTCCATCTCGGAGCGGATCTCCGCGCGGCCGAGGGTCGTCAGCAGCGGATGTGTCCAGGTGTGGTTGCCGACGACATGGCCCTCGTCGGCCATCCGGGCCAGCAGTTCCCGGTGGTCGGCGACGCACTCCCCGCAGACGAAGAACATCGCCCGCACCTGGTGTTCGGCGAGGGTGTCCAGGATGTGCGGGGTGTAGTCCGGGTGGGGACCGTCGTCGAAGGTCAGCACCATGTGCCGGCCGGGGCCGGAGAGCCGCAGGAGGGGCTCCTCGCGCACGGCGAGCCTGCGGGGCGCGGCGCGCGGCGGGCCCTCGCCGGTGAGCGGCTGGAGCCGGAAGGAGGAGGGTTTCAGGGCCTGGCGGGCCTGGCGGGCCGGCGGACCGGCGGCCGGGGCCGCGGCGGGCCGGACGGTCTCCTCGCCGTCGCCCGCGAGGACGAGGCCCGCAGTGGCCGCCGAGCCGAGCGCGGCGGCACCGGCGAGGAGCATCCGGCGCCGCGTGAACAACTGATCCTTCTGCATGACTCATCACTCGCCCCGCCGGACACCGGCGCACCGCAACGCCACGGGGACGGCGGCGGGAATGCACCCGGACAGCGCAGCGCGGCCGGAACGGACGGCCCGGGCCCGCGGGACCCGGGACATGGGCGGGAACGAAGGGTTCCGATAACCTCGGGCCGTGACGGAACAGCAGCAACAGCCCTCGCACACGTTCGAACGGGGCACGGACGGGCCGAAGGTGATCGTCGTCGGCGTGGACGGCTCCGACTCCTCGCTGCGCGCCGCCGCGTACGCGGGCGGACTGGCCCGGCGGCAGCACGCGCTGCTGGCCGTGGTGTACGTGCAGCCGGTGCTCGCGGCGGGCGCGGCGTTCGGGGCGCCGGTGGCCGAGACGACCGACGAGATCGCCGAGGACCTGATCACGCAGATCCGGGAGGCGGCCGAGCGGGTCAAGGGGATATTCGAGGTGCGCTGGGAGTTCCACACCTTCCGCGGCGACCCGTACACCGGGCTGGTGAAGGCGGCGGACGAGCTGAAGGCGGACGCGGTGGTGGTGGGCGCCTCCGAGCAGGCCGGCCACCGGATCATCGGCTCGGTGGCGGTCCGGCTGGTGAAGGCGGGGCGCTGGCCGGTGACGGTCGTGCCGTAGGGCGCCCGGCGGGGCCGCGGACGCCGGTGCGGCCGTGCGTGGCGTCTTCCCTGGGCGGCACGGCTGGGACATCATGATCCGCCGTCAGCCGTTGCCGTCGGCGAAGAGGTGAGACGCATGGGCAGGCTCCGTCCGGGTGAGGGGATCCTCCGTCGCAAACCCATCGAGCACATCGAGGAGACCGAGGCCGGCGAGGGCACCCGGCTCGACAAGTCGCTCGGGCTGTGGCAGCTCACCGCGATCGGTGTGGGCGGCATCATCGGCGCGGGCATCTTCACACTGGCCGGCACGGTGGCCAACGGCACGGCCGGGCCCGCCGTCCTGGTGTCCTTCCTCATCGCCGGTGTGGCGAGCGCCTGCGCGGCGCTGTCGTACGCCGAGTTCGCCGGGCTGATCCCGAAGGCCGGCTCCGCCTACACGTACGGGTACGCGGTGCTCGGCGAGTTCGCGGGCTGGTTCATCGGCTGGGACCTGCTGCTGGAGTACACGGCGATCGTGGCCGTGGTGGCGATCGGCATCTCCGGCTACTTCGGTTTCCTGGTCCAGGCGATGGGCGCCGGTCTGCCCCGGTGGATGCTGGGCGCGCCCGGCACCGGGCCGGGACACCGGGTCGACCTGTTCGCGGCCGTGCTCTGTCTGCTGATCGCCTGGCTGCTGAACCTGGGCATCCGCGCCGCGGCCCGGTTCGAGACGTTCGTGGTCGTCCTGAAGGTGCTGGTGGTGCTGCTGGTGATCGGGGTGGGGCTGTTCCACATCGACACCGGGAACTACCACCCGTTCTTCCCGTTCGGGCTCGGCGGGGCGTTCACGGGTGCCGCGACGGTGTTCTTCGCGGTGTTCGGCTACGACGCGATGTCGACGGCGGCCGAGGAGTCGAAGGACGCCCAGCGGCACATGCCGAAGGCGATCATCTACTCGCTGGTCGTCTCGATGGTGCTGTACGTGGCGGCCTGCCTGGTCCTGACGGGCATGCAGAACTACAAGGACATCGACAAGGAGTCCGGTTTCTCCACGGCGTTCGAGTCGGTGGGGCTGGGCGCGCTGGCGGACGTGATCGCGGTCGGGGCGATCATCGGCATCCTGACGGTGATGTTCACCTTCATGCTGGGCGTGACCCGGGTGTGGTTCTCGATGTCGCGGGACGGGCTGCTGCCCCGGTGGTTCGCCAAGACCCACCCGACGCGGCACGTGCCGACCCGGGTGACCTGGATCGTCGGCGCGGCCTCCGCGGTCATCGCCGGGTTCGTCCCGATCGCCGAGGCGGCCGAGCTGACCAACATCGGCATCCTGCTGGCGTTCGTGGTGGTGTGCGCGGCGGTGATCGTGCTGCGCTACCGGCAGCCGGAGCTGCCGCGCACCTTCCGCACGCCGATGATGCCGGTGGTGCCGGCGCTGGGGATCGTCTTCTCCGTCTGGCTGATCACCTTCCTCCAGTGGCAGACCTGGGTGCGGTTCGCGATCTGGTTCGCGATCGGCTGCGCGATCTACTTCGGCTACTCCTACCGGCGTTCGGCGCTCGCCGCCGGGCGGTCCGCCGGCTGATCACTCCGCCATGACCAGGCCGTCCTGGGCGGCTCCGCGGCTGAGGACCACGTCCCTGATCCGGTCGCGCACGCCGTCCAGTTCGGCGCCCTGGGCGATGGCCCGGCCGAGGTCGACGACCCGGCCGGCGTCGGGGTCGTAGAGCTGCGGGACGAACTCGGCCCCGGTGACCCGCCAGGGGCCGCCCGGGCCGGCCGGCGGGGCGAAGGTGAAGCGGCCGAGGGTGGACTCGCGGCCCCGCTCGTCCTGGACGCCCTGTCCGCCGTCCGGCGCGCCGCCGATCTGGTCGCCGAGTCCGTAGACCACCCAGGTGCCGTTCACCTTCTCGTACGCCTGCGGGAGCCCGGCGGCGGTGCCGAGGATCAGGTCGATGTCCGGGCGGCCGTCCGTGGCGGAGGCGGTGAGCCGTCCGGCCAGGGTGAGCTGGAGCGGGTCGGGCTCCTGCTGCCCCTGGCTGCCCCAGTCCAGCGAGACCACGACCACGTCGGCGCCGCCCCGGCGCGCGGCGCGGGCGTCGGCGACGATCCGGTCGGCGTCGATCAGGTTGACCGCCCAGGGCTGTCCGGGCGGTACCGGGCGGTCGGTGGCGGCGGTGTACGCCAGGTGCGCCACCTGGGCGCCGCCCGCCCGCAGGAACCGCACCGAGCGGGCCTCGGCCTCGCCGCGGGCGGTCCCGGTGTGCCGCAGGCCCGCCTGGTCCAGGGCGTCCAGAGTGCGCTGGACGCCGGCCGGGCCGTCGTCCAAGGCGTGGCCGGAGGCGGTGGCGCAGCCGTCGTAGCCGGTCGCCGCGAGGTCCGCGGCGATCCGCGGCGGGAAGGCGGCGGCGGGCCGCGCGGAGCCGTCGCCGGGTCCGGAGACGGCGGTCAGGTGACACAGTGCCAGGTCGGCGCCGGCGACGACCGGGCGGATGCCGGCGAGCAGGGGACGGAAGTCGGCTCCGGTGCCGCCCGCGTCGTAGGCGGCCCGGTCGAGGACGGCGGCGGACGGCAGGATGCCGCCGGCGGCGACGAGGGTGAAACCGCCGGTCCCGCGGGTCCCGGCGGGCGCCGGGCGCGGCGGGGGCACGGCGTGGTCCGGTGCGCCGGGTTCCCGGTGCTGGTTCTGGCAGGCCGCCCCGGCCGCGAGGACGGCGGTCAGGACCAGCGCCACCAGCTGTCTGCGTCCGATCATCAACACACCCCAGGTTGTCGTATATACAGACGAAGCCGTGACGGGCATATGGGTATGAAGCTGGTGTGCCGGATAAACGGTCCGGGCGGCGTCATTAACCCGTCCGGTGTCCTGGCGTCCCGCTCGTCCGACCGTTCGCCGACGCGATCGACCGTCCGCCGCACGACCGGTGCCGCCCCCTGTCCGCCGGCCGCCGGCTGCGCTGCCATACGGCCATGACGGCCGCAACCTCACTCACCCGCGGGACGACGACCGCCGAGCACGAGCTGGCCGCGCTCCAGCGCGAGCACGGCGGCCCCCTGTTCGCCCTGCTGCTCAGGCTGTGCGACGGAGACCGCCAGCGCGCCGAGGACCTGGTCCAGGAGACGCTGGTGCGCGCCTGGCGGCACCCGGAGGCGCTGCACGCCGACGGCTTCGACTCGGTACGGCCCTGGCTGCTCACGGTGGCCCGGCGGCTCGCCATCGACGCCCGGCGGGCCCGGCAGGCCCGGCCGCCGGAGACCGGCGCGGAGCTGCCCGAGAACGCCCGGGTGACCGCCGACCACGCCGAGCGGGCCGCGGCGGTGCTCGATGTCCGGGAGGCTGTGAAGACACTCACTCCCGACCACCGTGACGTGCTGGTACTCGTGTACTTCCAGGGGGCCAGTGTGGCCGAGGCGGCCCGGGCCCTGGGGATTCCACCGGGTACGGTGAAGTCCCGCGCGTACTACGCGCTGCGCGCGCTGCGCCGGGTCCTCCCGGGTTACACGGCCGACCTGCGGTGAAACCGTGAGCCTGGTCAAGCCTCGGTAAAGCGCCTTGCTGTGACCCCCGTCCGGGCCATGGGCTGTCCTCATCCGCGTTTCCGGGCGGGGACCCGGGGCCGCGACCCCGGCGGGGTCCGGGTGACGCGTACGCACCGGAGGAAGGGCAGGAAGGGATGGAGCACAGAGGTCACGAGAGCACGGACGGCACGGACGGTGAGGGCCTGGCCGTTCCCCTGGCCTGGTTCTACGCCGAGTACATCGCCGACGAGCTGCTGCGCACCGGCGATCTGATGCCGCCGACGTCCTTCGAGTTCCGGGCCGGCCGGGACGCGCTGGCGCTGACCGTGTTCCTGTCCGACACCGACGGGGAGCTGTCCGGCATCCGGGTGATCTCCCAACTGGAGAACTGGCTGTCGCTGACCGCCCGCGAGCAGTCGTGGCAGGACTGGGTGCGGACGCGCATGGCCGAACTGACCGGGCGGGCGGACGGCCGCGGCGCTCCGGGGCCGGACCTGGCGCTGGCGGCGGACGCCTGGCGGTGGCTGGAGGAGACCGAGCTGCTCGCGCCGGACCTGGACGCGGTGCCGGGCGGCGGCGCGGTGGCCGGGGAGGACGACGGGCCGAAGGTGTGGACGCCGGCCTGGCGGCTGGGACTGCCCCTCGGGCACCTCGCGATCCAGCTCTTCTGACGGCCGCGGACCGGCGGGGATCCGCACCGGTACGAGGAGATCCGCGCCGGTACGAGGGGATTCGCACCGGTCCGCGGGCCGGACCGGGGAGCCTTTCGCGGGTCCGGGCCGCGCCGTGCCGCCCGGGTCACGATTCGGTGCGCGCCTTGAGTGATTCGCCGGCCGGCTGCGTACGGGTGGGGGCACGGAGCAACCCCGCCCGCACCCATCGGCACGAGGATTCGGCATGAGGTCCCTGGAACGGCATCGCGACGCCGGCGCGTACGCGCTCGGCGTGCTGGACGAGGCGGACGCCTTCCGCTTCGAGGACCACCTCGTGGAGTGTCCCCGGTGCACGGCGCACCTGACCGGGTTCGGTCCCGCGGCCCGGCAGCTCATGCTGTACCGGAGGGCCACGCCCCGCTTCGTGCACCCCGTGGCGCAGCCCGGCCCCCGGCTGCTGGACCGGCTGCTCGGCGAGCTGGCGCACCGGCACCGGGCGCGGCGGCGCCGGCTGCTGTACGGCCTGGCCGCGACCGTGGTGCTGGCCGTGGCCGGTCCGGGTCTGGTGGCCTTCGCCGGTCACCCGGACCCGCCGGCGGCCCGGGCCGGCGCGGCGACCGATCCGCGCACCGGGGTGTGGGCGCGGGTCACCTCCGCGGACCGGGCGTGGGGCAGCGAACTGCGGATCGAGGTCGCGGACGGCACCGGGGCGCACACCTGCCGGCTGGTGGCCGTCGGCCGGGACGGCACCCGGCGGACCGTCGCCGCCTGGACCAGCCGGGGCGACGGCGCCCGGCCCACCACCGCGCTGGGGGCGACGGCGCTGCACCCGGACCAGATCGCGCGCTACGAGGTCCGGACGGCGGACGGGAGACGGCTGGTCACGGTCCCGGTGCCGTAGCGCGCCGCCCTCGCCGGCGGGCTGCGGCCGCCCTCACTTCAGCAGCCGGGACAGCCGGCGGTCGGCCAGCGGCCGGCCGCCCGTCTGGCAGGTCGGGCAGTACTGGAGCGAGGAGTCGCTGAAGGAGACCTCGCGGATGGTGTCGCCGCACACGGGGCACGGCAGGCCGGTGCGGCCGTGGACGCGCAGCCCGCTCTTCTTCTCCGCCTTCAGCCGGCCCGCCGCCACGCCCCGGGCCCGCTCCACGGCCTCGGTGAGCGTGGCGCGCAGCGCCTCGTACAGCCGGTGGGTCTCCTCCGGCGTGAGGGACGCCGCCAGCTTGAACGGGGACATCTTCGCGGCGTGCAGGATCTCGTCGCTGTAGGCGTTGCCGACGCCCGCGATCAGCGACTGGTCGCGCAGCGCGCCCTTGAGCCGGCGCCGTTCGTCCCGGAGCAGGGCCGCGAAGCGGTCCTCGGTGAAGCCGGCGGCGAGCGGGTCCGGGCCGAGGCGGGCGATGCCGGGCACGTCCCGGGCGTCGCGGACGACGTACACGGCGAGGCGTTTCTGGGTGCCGGCCTCGGTCAGGTCGAAGCCCGCGCCGGTGTCCAGCGCCACGCGCAGCGCCAGCGGGCCCTTGCCGGGCTTGGGCGGGCCGTCCGGCAGCGGGTCCCGCCAGTGCAGCCAGCCCGCGCGCGCCAGGTGGGTGATCAGGTGCGGCCCGCCGTCCGTCACGACGTCCAGGAACTTGCCGTGCCGGCGCACGGCCGTCACCTCGGCGCCCTCGATCGCGGTGAGCGGAGGGTGGTAGGTCTTCAGGACGCTGACGGCGACCGGCAGCACCCGCATCAGCCGCCGTCCGACCAGGTGCTCGGTGAGGAAGTCCGTCAGCGCTTCTACCTCGGGCAGTTCCGGCATACGTCCAGAGTGCCATCCGGCACCGACAGCGCCACGCCGTTCGCCGGAACCTCCTGCCGGGCCGGTGTCAGCCGCCCGGTTCCGGGCCGGTCCGGGGCGGGCGGCCCGGCGGCAGCCGGAACTCGCACCACACCGCCTTGCCGCCGCCGCGCGCCTCCACGCCCCAGCCGTCGGCGAGCCGGTCCACGAGGAGCAGACCGCGGCCCGAGGCACCGCTCTCCCCCGCGTCGCGCCGCCGCGGCAGCGCGCTGGAGCAGTCCTCGACCTCGACGCGCAGCCTGCGCTCGGCGCCCTCCAGGGCCCGCAGCGTGACGATCGCGGAACCCTCGGTGTACAGCAGGGAGTTGGTGGTCAGCTCGTCCGCCACCAGCTCGATCTCGTCGGCCCGCTCCCCGGCGCCCCAGGCGCGGACCGCGGCCCGGATCATGTGCCGGGCCCGGGCCAGGGACTCCGGGTCGCCGGGCCGTACCCGCCGGCGCAGCCGGCCGCCGGGCCGGCCGGCCTCCCGGGCGCGGCGGCGCAGCAGGAGCAGCGCCACGTCGTCGTCGCCGCCGCGTTCCTCGGCCGCCCGGATCAGCCGGTCGGCGAGGCCGCGCACGTCGTCGGGGCCCTCGCCGACGAGCGCCGTGAGCGCGCGCAGCCCGTCGTCCAGATCGGTGCCGGGCTGCTCGACCAGCCCGTCGGTGCACAGCAGCAGGGTCTGCCCGGGATCGAGTTCGAGGGTGGTGACGGGATACTCCAGCCGGCCGAACTCGGCGGACAGGCCGAGCGGCAGCCCGCCCTCGACGGGGACCCGGGCGCAGCCGCCGTCGCCGCAGCGGAGCAGCGGGTCGATGTGCCCGGCGCGGACCACCTGGACGACGCCGGTGGACAGGTCGGCCTCGGCGTACAGGCAGGTCGCGAACCGGTCGGTGTCCAGTTCGTGCAGGAAGACGGAGGCGCGGGCCATCACGGTGGCCGGGGGGTGGCCCTCGGCGGCGTAGGCGCGCAGCACGATCCGGAGCTGGCCCATGACGGCCGCCGCGTGCGTGTCGTGGCCCTGGACGTCCCCGATGACCGCGCCGGTCCGGCCTCCGGGCAGCGGGATCAGGTCGTACCAGTCGCCGCCGATGTCCCGGCCCAGTGCGGCCGAGCGGTAGCGCACCGCGACGTCGGCGCCCCGGACGCCGGGGATGGTGCGCGGCAGCATGGCCTGCTGGAGGTTCTGGGCGAGGTCCTTCTCCTGCTCGTAGAGCATGGCCCGCATCAGGCTCTGCGCGATGCTGCCGCCGAGCGCGACCAGGACGGCGCGTTCCTCGGCGGAGAAGCCGCGCCGGTCGTCGTAGAGCAGGCCCATCGCGCCGATCGGGCGGGCCTCGGCGATCAGCGGCAGGTAGGCCGCCGAGGTGATGCGCAGGCCGGCGAGGTGGGGCCAGAGGATCGGATAGCCGGCGGCGAACTCCTCCGGGGACTCGATGAACCGGGGCGCGAGGGTGCGGACGACCTCGCTCATCGGGTACGGCTCGTCGGTCCGGGTGACGCGGGTGCCGGGCACGAAGCTGCCCGCGGGGCCCTCGGCGACCAGCCGGATGCGGCCCGCCTCCACCAGACCCATCACCAGGCTGGCCGCGCCCAGGTGACGGATGCCGTGGGTGTCCTTGAGCACGTCGATGACGTCCTGGACGGTGCGGGCGTGCGCGAGGGCGGCGGAGATGGCCTGGACGACGCCGGTCTGCTGCCGGAACGCCTCGTCCTTGGCCGCGCGCAGGCTGCGTGCCGCGCTGTCGGCGAGTTCCTCGGTGGCGTCGCGGACGATGCCGACGACCCGGCGCGGCCGGCCGGCGTCGTCGCGCCGTATGCAGCCCTGGGTGTGCGTCCAGCGCGGGGTGCCGTCGCGGCAGCGGATGCGGAAGTACGCGCCGTAGTTCTCGCTGCCGTCCTCGACCGCGCGGGCGACCGCCGTGTCGAGCCGGGCGGCCTCCGGCGGCGGCACCCGGACGGCCAGGGACTCGGCGCGGCCGTCGAACTCCCCGGGCAGCAGGTCGAACACCTGGAGGGCCTGGGCGTCCAGGTGGAGCAGACCGGAGTCCAGGTCCCAGTCGAAGCTGCCCATGCGGTTGAGCGCGAGGACCGGGTCCGGGTGCGCGGGCCAGTCCTCCGGGAGGGACAGGGCGCTCGCTCCCCGATCGGCCATGGGCCCACCTTGCCAGCATCCGGACGATTCCTCGACTCGCCGGCCGGCCCCGGCGCGCATCCGTCCGACGGCCCACACCCCGCGGGGCCCACCGCTCAACTGCCCGGGACTGCGGTGCCCGCGCCTGGGCGGCCGGTGCCGCCGTTCAGGGGCCCGGTGTCAGCAAGGGGTCCGACGCCCCCGCCCGGAGCTGCGGTGTCCCCGCCCGGGGCTCTGGTGCCGCCCAGAAGTCCAGCGCCCCCGCCTGGGCGGCCGGTGCCGCCATCCCGGAGTCCGGTGCCGCCACGGGGTCCGGCGCCTCCGCCCGGGGCTGCGGTGCCCCCGTCCAGTGGCCCGGTGTCGTCCCCGGGTCCGGTGCCTTCGTTCCGGAGGCCGAGGTCGCGGCCGGGTGCCTGGGCGGTGCCGGGCGGGGACGGTGCCGTGGGGGCGGGCGGGGGCGGGTCGGCGGTGGCGTGGCTTCCGGTGGTGGTGGGGTGTCCGGTGGCCGTGGTGTCCGCGCTCGCCCGGGCGGTCTCGGACGGGCTGGCGCTGGCCGGCGGCGCTGGTACGACGCGGTCCCGGCGGACGTCGGGGCCGACCCGGCGCTCGGTCCAGGTGCGGGTCACGGCGTCGACGAGCGTGAGGCTGGCGACGGCCCGGGGCGCCGGGCTCACCACGACCACCTTGTTGGGCCGGTACCCGGCCCACGCGGTGCCGTGGGCGGCGGCGCCGCCGTGGGTCGGCTCGGGCGGGCCGAGCGGGTTGCCGCAGGCGCAGCGCACCCGGGGCACGCCCCGGTCGTCGACGAGGACGGCGGTGCCGGCCTGGAGGACGGCCTGGTAGTCGTCGGCCCGGTGGTCCCGGTAGGAGTGGTTGGTGACGCGGGTGTCGGCGGCGAGGACGACGGGCGTCAGGCCGCGCAGATAGGCGGGGAGCGCCTCCCTGCCGACGCCGGCCACCCGGGCGAAGGCGCCGGCCCGGGACGCGTCCGCCGTCAGGTGGCGCACCTGCCGCTCGGTGTCGCAGCCGGCGACGTGCGGGGCGCCGGCGTACAGGCCGGGGGTCGCCCCGGACAGGGTGCGGGCCGCGCGCAGGGGCGCCGCCAGCTCGCCGGCGGTGGCTCCGGCGCGGACCCGGGGCACGACCGTGCCGGCGGCGGTGGCCGCGGAGGCGGTGAAGGGGGCGGGCCCCCGGTCCGTGGCGGCCTGGAGGAAGACCACCTCGCCCACCCGGGCCTGCTTGACGCCGGTCCCCGCGCAGCCCGCGGCGCACAGCGCGGCCGAGACCGCGCAGACCGTGACCATCGTTCGGGTGGGTATCCGCACCGCACACTCCCCATCACTATGGGTGATTACGCCCTATTGTTGGCATCGCACAGGTTTGGCTGGCAACTCGGGGAACGCCGTGCCGGGAGCGGTGACGGCGAAGCCGCAGGGAAGGGCGCGCACAGCCATGGACTGGTTCACCGCACCCGGCTACGAGCTGAGCCGGCTGGTCTTCCAGCGGGCGCTGGCCGCCGTGTACCTGGTCGCGTTCCTGACGGCGGCCCTCCAGTTCCGGGCCCTGCTCGGCGAGCGCGGGATGCTGCCGGTCCCCCGCTTCACGGCCCGGGTGCGGTTCCGGCGCGCTCCGAGCCTGTTCCAGCTTCACTACTCCGACCGCTTCTTCGCGGGCTGTGCCTGGACGGGCTGCGCGCTGTCGGCGGCGCTGCTGGCCGGGGTCGACTCGGCGCTGCCGCTGTGGGCCGGGATCGTGCTGTGGCTGGTGCCGTGGGCGCTGTACCTGTCGATCGTGAACGTGGGCCAGACGTGGTACTCGTTCGGCTGGGAGTCGCTGCTGCTGGAGACGGGGTTCCTGGCCGCGTTCCTCGGCAACGACGAGGTGGCGCCGCCGGTGGTGGTGCTGTTCCTGCTGCGCTGGATCCTGTTCCGGGTGGAGTTCGGCGCCGGGCTGATCAAGCTGCGCGGCGACGCCTGCTGGCGGACGCTGACCTGTCTGGACTACCACCACGAGACCCAGCCGATGCCGGGCCCGCTGAGCTGGTTCTTCCACCATCTGCCGAAGCCGCTGCACCGGGCGGAGGTGGCCGCCAACCACCTCACCCAGCTCGTGGTGCCCTTCCTGCTGTTCGCCCCGCAGCCGGTCGCCTCGGCCGCCGCCGCCCTGATGATCGTCACCCAGCTCTGGCTGGTGCTCTCCGGCAACTTCGCCTGGCTGAACTGGATCACCATCGTGCTGGCGGTGTCCGCGCTGCGGCTGCCGGCGACGGTGCCACCCGGGCCGCGGGCGCCGCTGTGGTACGAGGTGCTGGTGCTCGCGGTCGCCGCGCTGCTGGTCTTCCTGAGCTACCGCCCGGTGCTGAACATGGTCTCCCGCCGCCAGGTGATGAACCGCTCCTTCGACCCGCTGCACCTGGTGAACACCTACGGCGCGTTCGGCAGCGTCAGCCGGGTGCGCTACGAGGTGGTCGTCGAGGGCACCTTGGACGGCACCCCGCGCGAGGACTCCGACTGGCGGGAGTACGCGTTCAAGGGCAAGCCCGGCGATCCCCGGCGCTGGCCGCGCCAGTTCGCCCCCTACCACCTGCGGCTGGACTGGCTGATGTGGTTCGCGGCGCTGTCGCCCGCCTACGCCGGCGAGTGGTTCGGCGCCCTGGTGGAACGCCTGCTGGAGAACGACCGGGACACGCTGCGGCTGCTGCGCCGCTCGCCGTTCCCGCCGGACACCCCGCCGCGCTACGTCCGGGCCCGGCTGTTCCGCTACCGGTACACGAGCCGGCGGGAGCTGCGGGAGACGGGGGCGTGCTGGGACCGGACGTTCGTGCGGGAGTATCTGCCGCCGACGCGGCTGGCGGGTGCGGCTCAGAGGCCGTAGACGCGGGTCGCGGTGGACTCGAACAGCGCGGTGCGTTCCGCGTGGCCGAGTCCGGCGCACAGCTCCTGGGCGAGGTGCCGTACCTCCGCGTAGGAGGCGGCCGGTGTGCACACCGGCCAGTCGGAGCCGAACATCAGCCGGCCGGGGCCGAAGGCGTCCAGGGCGGTGTCGGCGTACGGGCGCAGGTCGTCGGTCGTCCAGGTGGCGCGGGCGGCCTCGGTGACCAGGCCGGACAGCTTGGCGACCGTGTTGGGCAGGGCGGCCAGCGAGCGCAGGCGGGCCGCCCAGGGCTCGCGCGCGCCCGAGGCGACCGGCGGTTTGCCCAGGTGGTCCAGGACGAAGGTGAGCCGGGGCAGCAGGGCGGCGGCCCGCGCGCACGCCGGGAGCTGGTGGGGCAGGACGACGAGGTCGTAGACCAGGCCGGCGTCGGCCACGGCGGCGAGTCCGCGCAGCACGTCGGGGCGCAGCAGCCACTCGGGGTCGGGTTCGGCCTGGACCTGGTGCCGGACGCCCTTGAGGAGATGTCCGCCGGGAAGGGCGCGCAGCCGGGCCAGGGCGTCGGCGACGCCGGGGTGGGTGAGGTCCGTCCAGCCGACGACCGCGGCGACCAGGCCGTGTCCGGCGGCCAGGGCGAGCAGTTCGGGTGTCTCCTCAGGGACGGCGACCGTCTGGACGAGGACGGTGCGCTCCACTCCGGCTGCGCGGGCCTGGGGTTCCAGCTCGGCGAGGGTGAAGTCCCTCCGCAGGGGCGCGAGGTGCGGGCCGCGGATCCAGTCCTGGTCGCGGACGGCCAGGTCCCAGACGTGGTGGTGGGCGTCCACGGTCACGGCAACTCCCGTCCGGGCGGCGGCAGCAGGCCGGTGGCGCGCAGTTCCTGCCAGTAGGCGGCCGGGACGGGGGACGCGAACTGCTCGGCGCAGTCGTGGACTTCGGCCGCCGAGCGGACGCCGGCCAGGACGCTCGCCACGGCCGGGTGCGCGGCGCAGAAGGCGAGGGCGGCGGCGCGCAGCGTGGTGCCGTGCCGCTCGGCCGCCGCCGCCAGCAGCAGCGCGCGCTCCAGCAGCTCCGCCGGCGCGGGCCGGTAGTCGTACGTCGCCTCGGGCCGCGGAGCGGCGAGCAGCCCGGAGTTGAAGGGGCCGCCGACCACCACCGACACGCCCCGCCGCAGCGCCTCGGGCAGCAGCTCCCCGGCCGCGTCCTGGTCGAGCAGGGTGTACCGGCCGGCGCAGAGCACCACGTCGACATCGGTGTCGCGGAGGAACCGGGCCAGCATCCCGGTCTGGTTCATGCCGGCGCCGATCGCGCCGACCACGCCCTCCGCGCGCAGCCGCTCCAGGGCCGGATAGCCCTCGCGGAAGGCCTGTTCGGCGTGGTCGTCGGGGTCGTGGAGGAAGACGGCGTCGACCCGGTCCAGGCCGAGGCGGCCGAGGCTGGCCTCCAGGGTGCGGCGGACGCCGTCGGCGCTGAAGTCCCAGACGCGGTGGTGGGTGGCGGGGACGGCGAAGCCGTGGGCGAGGTCGTCGCCGGTGCCGTCGGCCGGGTCCAGGCGGCGGCCCACCTTGGTGGAGACCGTGTACGCGGCGCGGGGGTACTCCCGCAGGGCCGCGCCGAGGCGGCGTTCGGACAGGCCGAGGCCGTAGTGGGGCGCGGTGTCGAAGTAGCGGATGCCGCGCTCCCAGGCGGCCCGGACCGCCGCGTGCGCCTGTTCCTCGCTCACCGGCGTGTACAGGTTGCCGAGGGCGGCGGCGCCGAAGCCCAGCGGGCTGACCCGGACGCCGGTGCGGCCCAGCGACTTCACCGCCCGGCTCCGGGCCGGAGCCTGAGGCCCTGCATGCCGCCGTCGACGGCGAGCGCGGTGCCGGTGGTGGCGCCGGCGTGCGGGCCGGCCAGGTAGACGATGGCGTGGGCGACTTCGGCGGCGGTGACGAGCCGTCCGGTGGGCTGGCGGGCTTCCAGGGCGGCGCGTTCGGCGGCGGGGTCGGCGGTCGCGTCCAGCAGCCGGCCGATCCACGGGGTGTCCGCCGTACCGGGGTTGACGCAGTTGACGCGGATGCCCTCGCGGACGTGGTCGGCGGCCATGGCGAGGGTCAGGGCGTGCACGGCGCCCTTCGTCGCGCTGTACAGGGCGCGCCGGGGCAGGCCCGCGGTGGCCGCGACGGAGCAGGTGTTGACGATGGCCGCGTGGGCGGAGCGGCGCAGCGGGGGCAGGCAGGCGCGGGCGGTGCGGACCATGCCGAGGACGTTGACGTCCAGGACGTGCCGCCACTCGGCGTCGTCGTTGTCCTCGACGGTGCCCTGGGCGCCGATGCCCGCGTTGTTCACCAGGATGTCCAGCCCGCCCAGGGCGTCGGCGGCCCGCTGTACGGCCGACCGCACGGAGGCGTCGTCGGTGACGTCGGCGCGCAGGGCGAGCAGCGGCTCCGGCACCGGGGACGGGTCCAGGTCGAGGACGGCGACCCGGGCGCCGCGCTCGGCGAGGAGGGCGGCGGTGGCCCGGCCGATGCCGGACGCACCGCCGGTGACCAGGGCCCTGAGGCCCGTGAACTCGCTCATGTGGCCTGTCCTTTCCGGGAGCCGGCGGCGCTCCAGCAGGCGCCGCCGGGGAAGGTGTGGTGCGCGACGGACTCCGGGCGCAGGGCGGCGGAGAAGCCGGGCGCGGTGGGTGCCGCGTAGTGGCCCGCGCGGATCACGACCGGGTCGAGGAAGTGCTCGTGGAGGTGGTCGACGTACTCGATGACCCGGTCCTCGGTGCTGCCGGAGACGGCCACGTAGTCGAACATCGCCAGGTGCTGGACGAGTTCGCACAGGCCGACGCCGCCGGCGTGCGGGCAGACGGGGACGCCGAACTTGGCGGCGAGCAGCAGGACGGCCAGGTTCTCGTTGACGCCGGCGACGCGGGCCGCGTCGAGCTGGAGGATGTCGAGGGCGCCGGCCTGGAGCAGTTGCTTGAAGACGACCCTGTTCTGCGTGTGCTCCCCGGTCGCGACCTTCACGGGTGCGACCGCCCGGCGGATCGCGGCGTGGCCGAGGATGTCGTCGGGGCTGGTCGGCTCCTCGATCCAGTACGGGTCGCACTCGGCGAGCGCCGTGGTCCAGCGAATGGCCTCGGCCACGTCCCAGCGCTGGTTGGCGTCGAGCGCCAGGCGCACGTCCGGTCCGACGGCCGCGCGGGCCACCCGGCAGCGGCGGAGGTCGTCCGCGAGGTCCGCGCCGACCTTGAGCTTGATCTGCCGGAAGCCGTCGGCGACGGCCCGTTCGGCGAGCCGGGCCAGTTTGCCGTCGTCGTAGCCGAGCCAGCCGGCGGAGGTGGTGTAGGCGGGGTAGCCGCGCTCCAGCAGCCGGGCCGTGCGCGCGGCGGCGCCGTCCCTGCCCCGGCGCAGCAGGGTCAGCGCCTCGTCCGGGGTCAGCGCGTCCGACAGGTAGCGGAAGTCGGTCTGGGCGACCAGCCACTCCGGTTCGGACTCGGCGAGCAGCCGCCACAGGGGCTTGCCGGCGCGCCGGGCGGCGAGGTCCCAGACCGCGTTGACGACCGCGCCGATCGCCATGTGCATCACGCCCTTCTCGGGCCCGAGCCAGCGCAGTTGGCTGTCGCCGACGAGGTCCCGGTACAGCGCCCCCGGGTCGGCGCACAGCTCGGCGACGGAGCGTCCGACCACATGGTGGCGCAGTGCGTGCACGGCGGCGACCTGGACCTCGTTGCCGCGCCCGATGGTGAAGGTGAAGCCGTGCCCCTCGGGTCCGTCCCCGGCGTCGGTGCGCAGCACGACGTAGGCGGCCGAGTAGTCGGGGTCCGGGTTCATCGCGTCGGAGCCGTCCAGGTCCCGCGAGGTCGGGAAGCGGACGTCGTAGGTGTCGACCGCGGTGATGCGCACGGGCGTCGGGGACACGGGGGGCCTTTCGTCCGGGCGGTCAGGAGGCCCGGTCCGCGCGGAACGCGGCACGGGACGCCGCATACTTATCAGACCACTGAGCCGCTACGACACCCTCGTGCGGCGATTTTCCCGGCCGTCCCGTCCATAGTGGTCGGACCACTCGGCTGACTAGACTGCGACGCACCCGGTGACTGGAGGAATGGCGTGGACGACGCGGTCCCGCGCAGGGGCACGGTGACCCAGCGAGCCGTCGAGGAGATCAAGGCGATGATCTCCGGTGGCCGGCTGGAGCCGGGCGGGCGGCTGCCCACCGAAAGGGAGCTGGCCGTACGGCTGGGCATCTCCCGCGGCTCGACGCGGGAGGCGATCCGCACGCTGACGGCGATGGGCGTCCTGGAGGCGCGGCACGGCTCGGGGATCTACGTCACCGCGCTCCGGGCCGGCGACCTGCTGGAGACCTTCGGGGTGGTCGCGGACCTGTCCCGGGGGCCCCGGCTGGCCGAACTGTTGGAGGTGCGGCGGATCCTGGAGTCCACGGCGGCCGCGCTGGCCGCCGCGCGCATCACCGAGGACCAGCTCGCCGTCGCGGCGGAGCACCTGGCGGCGATGGACGCCACGGACGACCCCGAGGAGGCGCTCACCCACGATCTCGCCTTCCACCGCGCCATCGCGTCCGCCGCCGGCAACGAGACCCTGGCCGCGCTGCTGGACGGCCTGTCCACGCGCACGTTCCGCGCCCGCGTCCGGCGCGGCTACGAGGAGGACGGCGCCCTCGCCCGCTCCCGCCGTGAACACACCGCCATCCACCGCGCCCTGGCCGCCCGCGACCCGGAGGCGGCCCGCGCGGCGGCCGCGGCCCATGTGAGCGGCGTGGAGGAGTGGTTGCGGATCCAGGGCGGCTAGGGACCGCCAGGCCGCAGTGGTCTGCCCTCCGCCCCCGACGCTCCGCGAAGTGTGAAGCAGATGTGCTCGAACGCGTCGGGAAGGGTGGGGATAATCTTGGTCCGTGGTCTGTGATGCCGTGGACAAGCTGCTCATCGAGGTGTGCGGGACGTTGACCGGTGCCGGTTTCGACGTGGCATCGGCCGGGGAGGAGGACAGTTCGGGACTGCGGGTGCGGCGGGAGACGGACTCGGTGACGGTGGGATGGGTGCCCGACAGCGCCCTGGACCCCGCGAGCCGGGAGGACGCCGGGTTCGAGGGCATTCGCGCCGCTTTACGGTCGGCGCTGCTGGCGGTCCTCGCGCAAGCCGGTCATGCCGTCCAGGTGGACCACGACAGCGGTGAGGTCCGGGTCAGCCCGGTCCCGTGACCCCGGACGCACCGGGCACTCAGGCCGGCCCGGCCCGGCTTCCTCCCGGCGCGCTCCTCGTTGCCCGTGCCCGGCGGTCCCGGTCCGGCCGTCGCCGCCGCGCGTTCGGCGTTCATCTCCCGGACGCGCGGGCGGGTACTCGACGTACCGGCCGCGGCCGGGCACAGTTCTCCTCACGCGCTCGTCGGTACCGGCCGGCAGCCGGTGGGCGGGCGCGGCGCCGACGACCAGCCGAGGAGTTCCGTTGAGCAGTTGGGCCGGCCGCAGTGCCGCCGAGATCGCCGCCGCCGTCCGCGGCCGGCGGGTGACGCCCCGGGAGGTGGTGGCCGCGCACCTCGCGCGGATCGAGCGGCTCGACGGCCGCATCGGCGCGTTCCGCACGGTCCGGGCCGAGGCCGCGCTCGCCGAGGCCGACGCGGTGGCCGCCCGTGCGGATCTGGCCGGACTGCCGCTCGCGGGCGTGCCGGTGGCGGTCAAGGACAATCTGCCGGTACGCGGCGAGTCGTGCCGCAACGGCTCGGCCGCCACCCCGGACGCGCCGGCCGCCGAGGACCATGTGACGGTGGCCCGGCTGCGCGCGGCCGGCGCGGTGGTCGTCGGTCTGACGAACGTGCCCGAACTGTGCGTCTTCGCCACCACGGAGGGCCCGTACGGCATCGCCCGCAATCCGTGGGACCCGTCCCGCACGGCGGGCGGTTCCTCCGGTGGCGGCGCGGCGGCGGTGGCCGCGGGGCTGGTGCCGCTGGCGCTCGGCAACGACGGCATGGGCTCGCTGCGCATCCCGGCGGCCAACTGCGGGCTGGTCACGCTGAAGCCGGGGCACGGGGTGGTGCCGGCCGGGATCGGCGGCGGCGACTGGTTCGGCATGTCGGAGAACGGTCCGCTGGCCACGACGGTGGAGGACCTGCGGCTGATGCTGGGCGTGCTCGCCGGCGCGGAGTTCGCGGAGCGTACCGAGCGCGGTCCGTGGCGGATCGCCGTCGGGCTGCGCAGCCCGCTGGCCGGCGTGGGCGTGAGCCGGCCGTATACGACCGCGGTCCGGCAGGCGGCCGGGACGCTGGCCCGGTCCGGGCACCGGGTGCGGCGGGCCGAGCCGCCGTATCCGCTCTCGCTCGGGGTGACCGCGCTGCGGCACTGGACGGCCGGGACGGCGGTGGACGCGGCGGCCTACGACCGGACCCGGCTGTCCCGCCGGACCCGGGTGCACGCGGCGGTGGGCCGCCGCTTCGAGCCGGCCGTGCGCACCGGCGCCGCCCGCGACCGGCTGCGCGCCCGGCTGACGCCGTTCCTGACCGAGTACGACGTGCTGCTCACCCCGGCCCTGGCCCGGCGCTCCCCGCAGGCCGGGCCGTGGCACGAGCGCGGCTGGCT
Source organism: Streptomyces sp. NPDC027672 (assembly GCF_055566335.1). Lineage (NCBI taxonomy): Bacteria > Bacillati > Actinomycetota > Actinomycetes > Kitasatosporales > Streptomycetaceae > Streptomyces > Streptomyces sp. NPDC027672. The sequence goes on from NZ_JBVHSO010000002.1 coordinate 478,305, forward strand.
GCGCAACGTTCTCGCCAACTCGGCCTACGCGCCGTTCACTCCGCCGTGGAACCTGACGGGCTGGCCGGCGATGTCCGTGCCGGTGGGCACCCTGCCCTCCGGGGCGCCCTGCGCCGTACAGCTCGTGGGCCGGCCCGGCACGGAGTCCGTTCTGCTGGGCGTGGCCGCGCAGTTGGAGGAGCTGAGCCCCTGGCGGCGGACGGCGCCCGTGGCGGAGCGGTAGCGGGAGCCGGTGCCGCAGGGGCGGGCGGTGACCGTGTCGGGCGGGTCAGTCCACGCTCGGCAGGATGTGGGGCTCGGCGAGGTCTTCCTCGTACCCGGCGAGGCGGATCGGGGCGGAACGCGCCCACACGTCGAGGCTGCCGAGTTCTCCGGGCCGGCGGACTCGGTCCGCGCGTTCCTCGGGGCGCTGTTCGCGATTGGTCTTCTCCGGTGTCACCGCGCACTCCTTATGTGTCGGGTCACCCTCGGGGCATACCGGACAGTCCGCGCATCGGCGCCGGACGCCCGCTCGGGTCAGGATGGAAAGCCGGTACGGACGCGGGTGGCGCCGGTGACTCTGCCGGAGCAGACCGTGGTGCGCCGGCGAGCCCCAGGACGGACGGTGGGTGTGGGTGGAACCCCGTACTGGTGTCCGTCCCCTCCAGACTAACCAAATGAGCGGCCGTCCGCTCGATAGGGATGGCAAACAAGCAGTAACCACTGCGCTTCAGGCAGCCCCTCAACACCCCGCAATGTGGGGCTTTTTGCAACAAGCCGGTCACGTGCCCGTTACCGGGAACCACCCGTTCGGCCTACAGGAGCGAACACTTCTTCGAGCTTGGTGCGCGGCGGTCGGCCAAGACCGCCCCGCCGCCTACCACTTGCCGGGCGCGTAGTCCTTCAGGAAGACGCCGTACAGGTCCTCGCCCGCCTCGCCGCGCACGACCGGGTCGTAGACGCGGGCGGCGCCGTCGACGAGGTCCAGCGGGGCGTGGAAACCGGCCTCGGCGAGGCGGAGCTTGTCGTAGTGAGGGCGCTCGTCGGTGATCCAGCCGGTGTCGACCGAGGTCATCAGGATGCCGTCGGCCTCGAACATCTCCTGGGCGCTGGTCCGCGTCACCATGTTCATCGCGGCCTTGGCGGCGTTGGTGTTCGGGTGGCCGGCGCCCTTGTAGCCGCGGCTGAAGACGCCTTCCATCGCCGAGACGTTCACGACGTACGCCCGGCCGCTGCGCGCCTGCCGGGCGGCCTCGGCCATGGCCGGGCGGAGCTTGCTGATCAGGATGAACGGCGAGGTGTAGTTGCACAGCTGGGTCTCCAGCAGCTCCACCGGCGAGATCTGCTCGATGGTCTGCACCCAGGTGTTGCTGTCCACGACGTCCGGGAGCAGGCCGCCCGCGTCGATGGCGGTGCCGTCGAGGTGCCGGGCGACGCTGGCGTTGCCCGCGACCAGGGCGAGGTCGGCGACCTGCTGCGCGTCCAGGCCGCTGGTGCCGGCGGGCAGCGCGGAGCGCCCGCCCAGCTCGCCGACGGCACCGGAGTTGAACGCGCCGATGACCTGGTGGGCGGGCAGCTCCCCGGCGGGCAGCGGCGCGCTCTCGCCCTCGACCAGGGCGGCGTAGGCGGAGGGCAGGCGGCGCACGGTCTGCGTGGCGTTGTTGATCAGGATGTCCAGCGGGCCCGCGGCGGCGACCTGCTCGGCCAGCGCGACGGTCTGGCCCGGGTCGCGCAGGTCGAGGCCGACGACCTCCAGCCGGTGCAGCCAGTCCGCCGAGTCGTCCATCGCCTTGAAGCGGCGGATGGCGTCCTTCGGGAACCGGGTCGTGATCGTGGTGTGCGCGCCGTCACGCAGCAGCCGCAGCGCGATGTACATGCCAATCTTGGCCCGGCCGCCGGTGAGCAGGGCGCGCTTGCCGGTGAGGTCCGCGCGGGCCTCCCGCTTGGCGCGGTTCTCGGCGGCGCACTTCTGGCACAGCTGGTGGTAGAAGTAGTCGACCTCGATGTAGCGCTGCTTGCAGACGTAGCAGGAGCGCGGGCGCTGGAGTATGCCCGCGATCCGGCCGGAGTCGACCTTGGAGGAGGGCAGGATGCCCTCGGTCTCGTCGTCGATGCGCTCGGCGGAGCCGGTCGCGGTGGCCTCCGTCACGTTCCGGTCGTGGGCGGTCTTGGCGGCCCGGCGTTCCTGGCGGCGGCGCTGCTTGACCATGCGGTAGATGTGCGCGGTGGCCCGGCGCACCCGGACCGCGTCGGGGTGGTCGATCTCCAGCTCGTCCAGTTCCTCCAGCACGCTGAGGCAGACGGCCAGCCGCTCGGGGTCGATACCGGGCCCGTAGACCATCTCGTCCATGGACGCCGAGCCGTCCTGTGTCACCGTCATCGCGCTGCCGCTTCCCTGTCACCCGCGCAGCGCTCCGACTCGCGCCCGCTTTCGAACAGCGGATTTTACGGAGCGCCGGGCCACGGGACCAAACCGCTGCGGTCCGGGCCCCGGCCCGCTCCCGTGCCGGGGACGTCCGGATCCGTCCCGAAGCGGCCCGTCAGTGCGCGCAGAGGGCGCGCAGCGCGGCCAGCTCCGCCGGCACCGCGCGGGCGAGCCGGTCCAGGTCCGGCACGGCCCGCGCGTCGGCGACCAGCCCGTAGTGCACGCGTCCCCGGTAGGTGGAGATCGCGACCGCCAGGGCCTGGCCGGGGGCGAGCGGGGCCAGCGGATAGACCTCGGTCAGCTCGTGGCCGCCGAGCCGGAGCCCGAAGCCGGGCAGCGGCACGCTGGTGACCAGGATGTCGAACCAGAGCCGGGCCGCCTGGCCGACCAGCGGCCCGCCGAGCCGGTGGCCGAGGGCCGGGACGTGGTCGGCGAGCAGTGCCACCGCGCCGGCGCCCCGGTCGGGCCCGGCGTCCTTGTTGCGGATCATCGCGGTGCGCACGGTGCGCAGCCGGCCGAGCGGATCGCCGTCGTGCACCGGGAGCCGTATCAGATAGCCGGAGAGCCGGTTGCCCTGCGGCTGGGCGGTGCCCGGGCGGCGCCGGGAGACCGGGATCAAGGCGCGGGGCGCCGCGCCGGCGCTGCCGTCGCCGCGCTCGTCCAGCCAACGGCGCAGCGCCCCCGCGACGACGGCGATGAGGACGTCGTTCACCGTGCCGCCGGCGCTCTTGCGCACCCGGTGCACCTCGTCGATGTCGAGCACGGCCCCGGCGGTGCGGCGGGTGCCGCTGGGTGCGCAGACCAGCGCGGCGCACGGGCGCATGCCGAGGGTGGAGCGGGCCAGCGAGGCGCCGATGTCCAGGGCCCGGCCCGCGTCGGACAGCGCGTCCCGGACCAGTGCGGGCACCAGCGCGGGCAGCGGGTGCCGGCCGGGCAGCGGGCCGCGCGGCGGCTCGACGGCGCGCGGCGCCCGCTCGGGCGGGCCGACGGGGTCCAGGACGCCGGCGGCCAGCTTCAGCGCGCGCAGCCCGTCGGCGAGGGCGTGGTGGAACTTGAAGAGCACCGCGAAGGAGACTCCGTCCGCGCCGGGCAGCACATGCGCCTCCCAGGGCGGCCGGCCGCGCTCCAGCGGGCTCCGCATGAGCGGTCCGGCGGCCGCGTGGAAGTCGGCGGCCGGGGCGTGCAGCCGGACGTGGTGCAGCGGGTCGAAGTCCGGGTCGGGCTCGCGGGCGGCACCGCCGAAGGCGCCCGGCTGCCAGCGGTCGCGGATGCGCAGCCGCAGGCCGGGTACGGCGGCGGCGCGGGCGGCGAGCAGGTCGGCGGCGTGCGCCCCGGCGGTGGGCGAGCGCGCGGCGAAGATCCCGAGCGCGGCGAGGTGCATCGGGTGCCGGGCGGACTCCATGTTCCAGAAGGCCAGGTCGAGCGGGGCGAGCGGGTCGGAAGTCAAGGGCGTGCCTCACGCGTCGGCGACGGGCGGATCAGCGGTCACTGCGCCCCGGGGTCACTTCAGGGCGGGCGGCGCCGCCTCGGGTGACGTTCCCCACGAGGACGGGCGGGGGCCGACCGTGAAGGCGAGGGAGCGCAGGGAGCGCAGCGCGCCGGTGGTCAGATAGGTCCGCTCGTGCGGTGTCCCGTCCGTGCGCACGGCCTGTACGTAGCGATGGGCGGCCGAGGTGCCGGGCGCGGTCACCGTCAGCCGGCCGCTCGGCCAGTAGCGGCGGTCCAGGGCCAGCTCGACCCGGTCGAACACGGGCGTGGTCAGGCCCCAGGTGCCGTAGCCCGGCTGGACGGGGAAGAGCCCGATGGACGACAGCACGTGCCAGGCGGACATGGTGCCGAGGTCGTCGTTGCCGGTCATGCCCGCGGGGCTGTCGGTGAACAGGGTGAGCGCGGCGTGCACCACGTCGGTGGTCTTCCAGGGCCGGCCGGTGGAGAGGTAGGTGTAGGGCGCGATGAGGTCCGGTTCGTTCATCGGGTTGTAGACGGCGGCGTTGTAGTAGGCGTACGGGTCGCCGTGCACCCACACCCGGCGGGCGGTGCCCTCCGGGTCGGCGAGCAGCCGGTCGTAGGCGAAGAAGGCGTCGAGGCGGGCGTCGGCCGCGCTCCTGCCGCCGAGCAGGCCGACCAGGCCCGGCACGTCCTGCGGGACGAGCCACTGGTACTGCCAGGCCGTGCCCTCGTGGAAACCGGTGCCGCGGGCCGGGTCGGCTGGGCCGGTGAAGGCGCCGGCGGCGTCCCGGGCGCGGAAGAAGCCGGTGCCGGGGTCGAAGACGTTGCGGTAGTTGCGGGCCCGGGCGGCGTAGCGGGCCGCGTCCGCGTGGTGTCCGAGTCCGCGCGCCACCTGTGCCAGCATCGCGTCGGCGAGCGCGTACTCCAGGGTGACGGAGGCGCCGTAGTGGTAGTCGGAGTCGCCGGCCTTGGCGTACGGCCGGTCCTTGACGTAGGGCGCGAAACCGTGCGCGAGGTACTCGGCGTTGGCCTCCCGGCCGACGCCCGGGTAGTCGGCCGGCGGCACGCCGTCGGCGTTCCGGCGCAGCGCCCGGTAGGCCCGCTCCTCGAAACCGCGCAGCAGTCCGGAGTGGTAGCCGGTGGTCAGGAAGGGGGTGACCGGGTCGCCGGTCATGATGTTCGTCTCCACCGGGCCGTAGCCCCACTTGGGCAGCCAGCCGCCGTCCTCGGCGACGGCGACCACCGACCGCGCCATGTCCCGCGCCTCGCGCGGCGCGAGCAGGGCGAGGAGCTGGGCCTGGGTGCGGTAGGTGTCCCACAGGGACCAGTTCTGGTAGTAGGTGAAGCCCCGGGCGCGGTGGGTGCGGCGGTCCCAGCCGGTGTAGCGGCCGTCGGCGTCGCCGCCGACGTTGGGCGCGAGGTACGACCGGTACAGCGAGGAGTAGAAGGTCCGGCGCGTCCCGGCCGCGCCGCCCCGCACCCGGACCGTGCCGAGCCGGCGCTCCCACTGCTCGCGGGCCCGGCCGCGTACGGCGTCGAACGACCGGCCGCCCTCGGCGCGCAGGTTGCCCGCGGCGCCGCGCGCGTCCACGTACGACAGGGCGGTGGTCGCCTCGACCGTGCGGTCGCCGGTGGTGTCGAAGCGGACGTAGGCGCCGCCGGGTCCGCTGCGGGAGCCGGGGCTGACGACGGCGCCGTCCCAGGTGCCGTAGGCGGTGAAGGGCCGGCTGAAGCGGGTGATCGTGTAGACCGTGTAGGGGCCGGTGTCCCGGCAGAAGCCGTGCCCGGTGATCTCGGTGCGCACGGTGTGGTCGTCCAGGATCTCCACTGTGCTGCTCACCGGTTTGTGCAGCGCCTGCGCCGCGTTGAGCAGCACGTTGGCCTTCTTGGTGGCCGGGAAGGTGTAGCGCTGGACGCCGGTGCGGGCGGTCGCGGTCAGTTCGGCGCGGATGCCGGTGGCGAGGCCGACCCGGTAGTAGCCGGGGCTCGCCTCCTCGTCGTCGTGGGAGAAGTCCGCCGCGTACCGGCCGTAGTCCGTCCGGGTCACGTCACCGGTGGTGGGCAGCACGGGCAGGTCGCCGCCGATGCGGCAGCCGACGCCCGAGAGGTGGACCAGCGAGAAGCCGCGGATCCGGTGCTGCGTGTAGTCGTAGCCGGTGCTGTGCCCGGTGTCCGGGGAGAGCTGCACCATGCCGAAGGGCACGGCGGCGCCGGGGAAGGTGTTGCCCTCGTTCTGGCTCCCGATGAACGGGTCGACCAGGTCGGTGAGGCGGCCGTCGGGCCGCTCGGCGGCGCCGGAGGCGGGGGTGGCGAGCAGCGCGGACGCCGCCATCACCCCGGCCAGGCACAGCCGTGTGCGCCGGGTCCCTCTCATGTCGGATGACCTCCGCGGGTTGGACATCGTTGCCTGCATCCTGGAGGGCGCAGGGCCCAAACCCGGGCATCCCGGAGGTTTCACATGAACGCGTCGCGCGCACCGGAGGGTGACGGGCGGTCAGCCGGGGCTATGGCACCCGCTGTCCCTTGCCCAGTGCGATGACGCCGCCCTGGGAGACCGTGTACAGCTCGGCGTCGCGCTCGGGGTTGACGCCGATCGTCGCGCCGGGCGGCACCTCCACGTTCTTGTCCAGCACCGCGCCGCGCACCACCGCGCCCCGGCCGATGTGCACGTTGTCGTGCAGCACCGAGCCCTGGACGACCGCGCCGGGATCGACGCGGACGCCCGGGGAGAGCACCGACCGGGTGACCTGGCCGCGGATCAGGCAGCCCGCGCTGACGATGGACTCGCTCGCGATGCCGCCCGCGTTGAACCGCGCCGGGGACAGCTGGTAGGAGTGCGTGTAGATGGGCCACTGGCGGTTGTACAGGTTGAACGCGGGGCGCTCGGCGATCAGGTCCATGTGCGCCTCGTAGTAGGCGTCCAGGGTGCCCACGTCCCGCCAGTAGCCCTGGTCGCGGCTGGTCTCGCCGGGCACGTGGTTGTCGCCGAAGTCGTAGAGCTGGGCCTCGCCGCGCGCGGTCAGCTGGGGCAGGATCGAGCCGCCCATGTCGTGCACGGACTGGCTGTCCTCGGCGTCCCGCTGGAGCGCCTCGATCAGGACCTTGGTGGTGAAGACGTAGTTGCCCATGGAGGCGAACACGCAGTCCGGGGCGTCGGGCAGGCCCGGCGGGTCGGCGGGCTTCTCCAGGAACCGGTCGACGGTACGGCCGTCCGGGCCCGTGGTGATCACCCCGAACGACGGCGACTGCGCGCGCGGCACCCGGATGCCGGCCACCGTCACGCCGGCGCCGCCCTCGATGTGCTGCGCGAGCATCTGCCGGGGGTCCATGCGGTAGACGTGGTCGGCGCCGAACACGGCGACGTACTCGGGCTGTTCGTCGTGGACCAGGTTCAGGGACTGCAGGATCGCGTCGGCGCTGCCCAGGTACCAGCGCGGGCCGAGGCGCTGCTGGGCGGGGACCGGCGTGACGTAGTTGCCGAGCAGGCTGGACATCCGCCAGGTGGTGGTGATGTGGCGGTCCAGCGAGTGCGACTTGTACTGGGTCAGCACGCAGATCCGCAGCACGTCGGCGTTGACCAGGTTGGACAGGACGAAGTCGACGAGGCGGTACGTGCCGCCGAAGGTGACGGCCGGCTTGGCGCGGTCCGCGGTGAGCGGCATCAGCCGCTTGCCCTCGCCGCCCGCCAGCACGATCCCGAGTACGGAAGGACCTCCGCGACGCATGACCGCTCCCCTCACCGTGGTTGAAACCGAGGATGCCCCGCGGAGAGCGGGCTAAGCCTGCTTCAGGATCCGCTCGTACAGTCCCGCCGTGCGGCGGGCCACCGCGTCCCAGCCGAACTCGCCCACCGCGCGCGCCCGTCCGGCCTCGCCCATCCGCCGGGCCGCGTCCGGGTCGCCAAGGACGGTGTCCAGCGCCCGGGCGAGCCCGGCCTCGAAACCGTCGTCCACGTCGACCAGCAGACCGGTACGGCCGTCCGCCACCACCTCCGGGATGCCGCCCACCCGGGACGCCACCACGGGCGTGCCGCAGGCCATCGCCTCCAGGTTGACGATGCCCAGCGGCTCGTACACCGACGGGCAGACGAACACCGCCGCGTGGGTGAGGAGTTGGATCACTTCCGGGCGCGGCAGCATCCGCGGGATCCAGAACACGCCCGCCCGCGCCCGGCGCAGCTCCTCGAACAGCTCCTCGAACTCGCGCTCGATCTCGGGGGTGTCGGGCGCGCCGGCGCACAGCACCACCTGGGTGCCGGGATCGATGTCCCGTACCGCCCGCAGGAGTTGCGGCACGCCCTTCTGCCGGGTGATGCGGCCGACGAACAGCACGTAGGGCCGGTCCGGGTCGATGCCGTGCCGGGTGAGGGCGTCGGTGCCGTGGTCGGGCCGGTACAGCGCGGTGTCGATGCCGTTGTGGACGACGTGCACGCGGTCCGGGTCCAGGGCCGGATAGCAGGCCAGGATGTCCGCGCGCATGGCGCCCGAGACGGCGATCACCGCGTCGGCGGCCTCGATCGCGGTGCGCTCGGCCCAGCCCGACAGCGCGTATCCGCCGCCGAGCTGCTCGGCCTTCCAGGGCCGCAGCGGTTCCAGCGAGTGGGCGGTGAGCACGTGCGGCACGCCGTACAGCAGCTTGGCGACATGGCCGGCGAGGGCCGCGTACCAGGTGTGGGAGTGGACGAGGTCGCGGCCTTCGAGGGCGGCGGCCATGGCGAGGTCCACGGAGAAGGTGCGCAGCGCGTCGTTGGCGCCGTCCAGCACGGGCCAGGGACGGTGGCGTACGACGCCGTCCCCGCGGCCCTCGCCCCAGCAGTGCACTTCCAGGTCCACCAGCGAGGCCAGCTCGCGGGCCAGGAACTCGACATGGACACCCGCGCCGCCGTACACATCCGGCGGGTACTCCCGGGTCAGCAGTCCCACTCGCACCCGACAACTCCCTGGTCTCGGTGGCACGTTCCCTTTCATGGTCACCCAGATGCGGCTTCCGGGGAAGAGCGCGGGGCGGAGCCGGGCGGCCGGATCAGGCAGCAGTCTCCGCAGAGCCCGCCGCCGGGCACCCGGTAGTACAGGCAGCAACTGCGGCGCCGGAAGGCCGTACCGGTGCGCGTGCCGGTGCCGGCCAGCAGCGGATGGGCGAACAGTTCACCGGTCAGGGCCCGGGTGCGGGCCGCCGCGTCGGTACGGCCGTGGGCGCGGGCCCAGCGGCCCAGTTCCCGGACGGTCGCGGCCAGCGCGGAGCCCGCGTTGCCCCACAGCAGGCCGGCCGCGACACCGTGACGGGCCCGCAACACCTCGGCCAGGGGCTCCAGATGGCCGTGCAGCACGGTCGCGGTGAGCGTGGCCGCGTCCCCGGGGAGCGGGCGCACCTCGGTGAGGAGGAGGTCGTCAGGGGCGGTGGCACGGACGTCCCAGCGCAGCAGGCGCGGGTCCAGGTCGGGCAGCCGGCCGTACAGGACCGCGCAGCCCAGCGCCGCCGACCACAGCCGGGCGGCCAGCCCCTGGTGCGCGAGGGAGGCGGCGACCCGTGGCTCGGCGGTGCGCAGCCGCTCCCCGACGGTGGTCACGCGCGCGGTCACCGGATCGCTGCGGCCGTCCGCCGCCGCGCCCGCGTAACCGTCCGCGAGCGTCGGCAGCCCGCGCGCGGCGGAGTCGCCGGAGACGAGGGTGCGCAGGACGAAGAAACCGCCGAGCGGGCGCAGCGCGGACAGGCCGGGATCGAGTCGCACGACAGCCAGTCGTACCAGGCGCGCACCGGCGGCCGTCCGGCGGGTGTCCGTACGCCGTCGCCCGTCCAGGGGATGATCACCCCGCCGGTGTACTCCATCGGCAGTAGGACGCAATGTGTGCTCAGGGACGACGACGCGGAGGATACGGGCGGGCAGAGTGGTGACCATGGAAGCCGACCGCACGCCGCGCCGCGCCCAGGACGCCCGCCGCACCCGGCGCGGACACCACCGGAGACGCCGATGAGCGCCCTGGCGTTGTCCGTGCTCCTGTCGGTCGTCTCCGCCCTCGCCTACGCGGGCGGGGCGATCGCGCAGGAGCAGGTCGCGGGGTCCTCCACCGGCGGCGTCCCGGTGCGTCGGCCCGGCTGGTGGGGCGCGCTGGGGCTCAACGGACTCGGCGGCCTGCTGCACGTCGTGGCGCTCGCCTGCGGGCCGCTCAGCCTGGTCCAGCCGCTCGGCGCGCTGACCATCGTCTTCGCGCTGCCCATGGCGGCGCTGTGCGTCGGCCGCCGGGCCGGGGCGACCGCCTGGCGCGGCGCCCTCCTCGCCACGGCCGGCCTCGCCGGACTGCTCGCCCTGGTCGGCACCGCCGCCGGGCACTCCCTGGCGCCGGGACAGCGGCCGGCCGTCGCCCTGGTCACCGGCGCGGCGGTGACGGCGCTGACGTGCACCGGACTGGCCGCGCACCGGCACCCCGTGGTGCGCAGCGTGCTGCTCGCCACCGCCTCCGGCATCGCTTTCGGCATGTCGTCGGTGTTCACCAAGACCGTGGCCGTGGACTGGAGCCACGGCATCAGCCTGGGCGACCTGTCCTCGCTCGCTGCGATCGGTGCGTTCACGGTCGCCGGCGTGGTGCTCTCCCAGATCTCCTACCGGGGCGGCGGGCTCGCCGCCCCGCTGGCCACGCAGACGGTGGTCAATCCAGTGCTGGCCGCCGTGGTCGGCATCGTCCTGTTCGGCGAGACGTTCCGCCACGGCACCGCGGGCACCGCCCTCGCCCTGGGCTGCGCGGCCGTGACGGCGGGCGGCCTGATCCTGCTGACGACGGAACGACTGGAGGGCGGGGAGGGGACGCCGCCGGTAACTGCGGTGAAGGCCGCCGCTGCTCTGGGCGGGGCGGGCGGCTCCGAGGGCGCGGCACCGGCGGACGCCGACGCCGCCGTACCGGGCGCCGGCACGCTGGTCCCCGGCACGCCGGGCGCTGCCGCGCCGGGGCCGGGGTTCGTTGTGGCGGGGCCGGGCCTTGCCGTGCCGGGGTTGGGCCTTGCTCTGTCGGATCCGGGGCCGGGTTTTGCCGTCGAGGCGGTCCGGGACGCCGTGGGGGCGTGCCCCAGGGTGCCGCGGCAGCGCGCGGCCGGACTCACTACGGCGGACCGGGCCGGGACCGCCGGGACCGGAGACGGGACGTACCGGGTCCGGTTCGCCGAGACCGGGGGCGGAACGGACGGGACCGGGGCCGCGGGGGCCCCGGCCACCACCTTTACCGCTGCGCTTCCGGCCGCCACCGCACCCGCTACCGAGGCGCTCCCGGCCGCCGCGTGCGTTCCGGTTCCGCCGGCCGCGCGCCCGTACCTGCCGGTGCCGGCGCTGCTGCCCGTGCTGCTGCCGATGCCGGTCGTGCTGCCGGCACCGTGCCCGCGTCAGATGCTGACGCCGCCGGCCCGCAGGTAGGCGAGCGGGTCGACGTCCGAGCCGAAACCGGGCCCCGTCCGCACCTCGAAGTGCAGGTGGGGGCCCGTGACGTTGCCCGTGGATCCGGACCGGCCGACGCGCAGGCCCGCGGTGACGCTCTGGCCGGCCCGCACGGCGATGGCGGACAGGTGGGCGTACTGCGTGTAGCGGCCGTCGGCGTGCCGGATCACCACCTGGTAGCCGTACGACCCGCCCCAGCCCGCGGCCACCACCCGGCCGGCCGCCGCCGCCCGCACCGGGGTGCCGGTCGGCACCAGGAAGTCGACACCGGTGTGGTAGCCCTTCGACCAGTGGGAGCCGGCCACGTGGTAGCCGGTGCCGATGGACGCGGACACCGGGGCGACCAGGGCGTGCCGGGCCGGCGGCGCGGTGTGATGCGTACCGTGATGCTCCGAAGGCGTGGTGTGCCTGGGCGACTTGGGCGGTGCGGTCCGGGTGGCCGTGCCGTTCAGGCTGAGCCGCTGGCCCGGCACGATCAGGTCGGGATCGGCGCCGATCGTGGCGCGGTTGCCCGCGTACAGCGTGTGCCAGCCGCCCGGCACCCGGTGGTCGCCGGCGATGCCGGACAGGGTGTCCCCGTGCACCACCGTGTACATCCGGGTCAGGCCCGCGCGGGCCTGCGGGGCGGTCTGCGGCCGTACGTCCTGCGGGGCAGCGGACCGCGGGGCGGCGGCCGCGACGGGACGCGCGGACACGGTAGCGGGACGGGCGTCCGGGCCGCCGGCGTCCCGGGTGAGCCCGGCCTGGTCCGAGCAGGCCGGCCAGGCGTCCGGTCCCTGCCCGTGCAGGACCTTCTCGGCGACGGCGATCTGCTCGGTCCGGCCGGCCAGGTCGGCGCGCGGGGCGTACCGGGTGCCGCCGTACGCCTCCCACGTCGACTGGGTGAACTGCAGCCCGCCGTAATAGCCGTTGCCGGTGTTGACGCTCCAGTCGCCGCTGGACTCGCAGGCGGCGACCTTGCTCCAGGTGGCCGTGTCGGCGGCCTGCGCGGCGCCGGCGGCGACCAGCGGGATCGCGAGGCCGGCGCCGCTCGCCGTGACGGTGAGTGAGGCGCGGTTGATCCTGCTCGGCTGGTACCGGCGGTGCCGGCCGCGTACGGCCATGTCCGAAATCCCCTCGCCATGCGTCAGGAGGGGCCAACGTAAGCGCCGCGAACAGGCCATGACAAGACGGGAAACCGGCCGCCCTTACCCCTCAAGTGGCCGGTTACACCTCCCACTTGGGCGCGGCGGCCGGAGGCTGAGACGATCGGCGGTGCCGTCGCGTACCCGTGGCCGGCGGGCCGGATGTGCGCCCGCGGTGGCGGCACGCCAGGATGGGCAGGGCACGTACTGACGAAGCCGTAGTCACGAGACGACGAGAGAGCAGGCGGTATGAGCACTTCAGCGCAGATCGGTGTCACGGGCCTCGCGGTCATGGGCCGCAACCTCGCCCGGAACTTCGCCCGCAACGGCTATACGGTCGCGGTGCACAACCGTACGGTGGCGCGGACCAAGGCGCTCGTCGAGGAGTTCGGGCAGGAAGGGAACTTCGTCGCGGCCGAGACCGCCGAGGAGTTCGTGGCGGCGCTGGAACGGCCGCGCCGCCTGGTCGTCATGGTCAAGGCCGGTGAGCCGACGGACGCGGTGATCCAGGAGTTCGCCCCGCTGCTGGAGCCCGGCGACATGATCATCGACGGTGGCAACGCGCACTTCGCGGACACCCGGCGCCGGGAGCGGGAGCTGCGCGAGCGGGGCATCCACTTCGTCGGCACGGGCATCTCCGGTGGCGAGGAGGGCGCGCTGCACGGCCCGAGCATCATGCCGGGCGGTTCGGCGCAGTCGTACGAGTCGCTCGGTCCGATGCTGGAGAAGATCTCCGCGAAGGCCGCGGACGGGGCGCCGTGCGTGACGCACGTGGGTCCCGACGGCGCCGGGCACTTCGTGAAGATGGTGCACAACGGCATCGAGTACGCCGACATGCAGCTGATCGGCGAGGCGTACCAGTTGCTGCGCGATGTCGCCGGCTACTCCCCCGCCGAGATCGCGGACGTCTTCCGCACCTGGAACACTGGCCGGCTGGACTCCTATCTGATCGAGATCACCGCCGAGGTGCTGTCCCACGAGGACGCGGCCACCGGCAAGCCGTTCGTGGACGTGGTGGTGGACCAGGCCGAGCAGAAGGGCACCGGCCGCTGGACCGTGCAGATCGCGCTGGACCTGGGCGTGCCGGTGTCCGGGATCGCCGAGGCGGTCTTCGCCCGGTCGCTGTCCGGGCACGCGGAGCTGCGGGCCGCGTCGCGGGAGCTGGCCGGTCCGCGGCCCACCGCGCTGAGCGGGGCGGAGGCGGCGGCCTTCGCCGACCGGGTGGAGCAGGCGCTGTACGCGTCCAAGATCGTGTCGTACACGCAGGGCTTCCACGAGATCGCGGCGGGCGGCGAGGAGTACGGCTGGGACATCGACCTCGGCCGGATCGCGTCCATCTGGCGCGGCGGGTGCATCATCCGCGCGGCCTTCCTCGACCGCATCCGCTCCGCGTACGACGCCCGGCCCGATCTGCCGAGCCTGCTGTCGGACGAGACGTTCGCGCGGGAGATCGCCGACGCGCAGGACGACTGGCGGGAGGTGCTGGTCACGGCGACCCGGCAGGGCGTGCCGACGCCGGGCTTCGCGGCGGCGCTGGCGTACTACGACGGGCTGCGGGCGGAGCGGCTGCCGGCGGCGCTCACGCAGGGGCAGCGGGACTTCTTCGGGGCGCACACCTACCGGCGGACGGACCGCGACGGCGCGTTCCACACGCTGTGGGGCGGGGACCGGTCGGAGGTGACCGCCTGACGGAACGCGGGAACCGCGCGGCCGGCCGGGAAGCGCGGACACGTCCGCGTCCCGGCCGGCCGCGCGGTCGCCGTCTCCCGGATCCCCGGCACGCTCAGGCGATCGGCCGGCCCGGCTCCGGGTCCGGCACGGGCTCGGGTTCCGGCACGGGCTCGGGACCCGGCGGAACCGGCGAGGGCTCCGGCGTCGGACCCGGGTGGGGCGGCGCCGGCGGAGTCGGCGTGGGGCCCGGGGCCGGCGGCGTGGGGCCCGGGGCCGGCGGCGTCGGGGCGGGGCCCGGTGCGGGCGGAGTGGGCTGGGGGCTCGGCTCCGGTGTCGGGACCGGGCTGGGGTAGGGGTCCGGCGGGGCCGGGTTCGGGGTGGGAGCCGGGCCCGGCGCGGGCGGGACCGGGTCGTACGGGTTCGTCATGGTCTCCTCCGGGCTGTCACAGGACATCGCCAGTGATCTCCACCCCCGCCTACCCGGGCGCGACGCGGCCACTCACCCGGGGACGGGGCGGGGTGGGACCCGGAGCCGGGGCCGGGGAGCCGGGCGGTGGCCGGGACCGGGGTCGGCCCGGACGGTGGCCGGGGTTCCCCGGGACCGGGGAGGCCCGGACCGTGCCGGGGGCGCGTTCCGCGGCCGGTGCCGGGCGGACGGCCGGCCGGCCGGACCCGGTACGGCGGTTCACTCAGACCCGACAGGGCGGTTCAGACCCGATACGGCGGTCCGCTCCGACCCGGAACGGCGGTTCGCTCAGAACCGTCCCGGATGCGCCCGCAGCCAGTCCTTGGCGGCCGACAGCAGCGCCGGGTCGGCGGGCGGCGCGGTCTCCGGGTGCCGCGCGGCCCACTTGACGACGTACGGGCACAGCGGGGCCACCGGGATGCCCTCGCGCTCGGCCAGGGCGTACAGCTCGCGGGCCAGCGACCCGGCGATGCCCTTGCCCTCGTGGGCGGGCTCGACGATCGTGTGGACGGGGACCAGGGCGCGCGCGGGCGACTCCAGGACGAAGTACTCGATGCGGCCGACGACCTCGCCGTCGTCGCCGACGGCCTCGAGACGGCCCGCCGCCCGGTCGTCGCGTATCTGGGTCTCGCTCATGGGCACACGCTCCTGGTCCTGGTCCGCCGGTCAGGCTCCTGCGGCCTGCGGGCTGCGCTGCTGGTCCGATCCGGGCACCGGCTCGGACGGGTCGACGCCGAGGGACACGATCCTGTTGCCGGCGTCGACGTGCACGACCCGGGGCCGCAGCTCGCGGGCCTCCGCGTCGGTGACCTGAGCGTAGCTGATGATGATCACCAGATCGCCGGGGTGGACGAGGTGGGCCGCCGCCCCGTTGATCCCGACGACCCCGGACCCGCGCTCCCCCTCGATGACGTACGTCTCCAGCCGGGCACCGTTGGTGATGTCGACGATGTGCACCAGTTCCCCGGGCAGCAGATCGGCGGCGTCGAGGAGATCGGCATCGATGGTCACCGACCCCACGTAGTGCAGGTCGGCCTGGGTGACGGTGGCACGGTGGATCTTGGACTTGAACATGGTGCGCAGCATTCTGTGCTCCTGTAGGTCGGCTCCCTGCCTGCGTTTTTGCAGGTCAAGGGCTGGTTCCACAGCCTACAACGAGTCGCGTGTCCGGGCAGCTTTCCCCAGGTTTTCCAGGACTCATGCTGACCACTTGCTGACTTTCCTGACACGCCGTCAGGCGACTGGACGAGGTTTCGCGCGCTCCCCCTCCCCCCACCGCGATGACGGCACAAGCCTACGCAGCACCCTCTCAGGGGCATCCGTGATGACAGCCCGAGCGCCTCCATACCGCCCCGCAGGTGCAGGCACCCAAGGCCCATTGCAGATTCCGGATGCCGAACGGGCGCGGCAACGTAGACAGGAACGGCGGGCGGACACTGCGCGACCCCGACGCGCTGTGGAGACGGGTGCGGCCACCCGTTGATCATCGGTGTGTGAAGACAAACGATCACGCGGTGGCCGCAGGTCACAGCGTTAGCCGGCTGGCGAGCCGGACGATCAGGCCATCGGCCGGTCCCGCGGCGGACTGACCACGAAGATCCACGTCGCGGCCGACGGCCGGTGCCGGCCGCTGGTGTTCGTCCTCACCGCCGGTCAGGCCGGAGACGCACCCGCCTTCACGGACGTCATGGCCCGCCTGCGCGTTCCCCGCCGCATTCGGACAAGCGATCCAATGCCGGTATGGACGCGACCGACTTCCCCGCGTGACCCGGCGCCTCGGCCGACCAGGAGTCAGCCGGGCCGAGCCCGCTCGTCATCAGCCCGTCGGACGCCCTCGACGACTGCGCCGGGCAGTGGGCCGGAAGCAGATGGGTGACCAGGCCAAGCGCGCGCTTCTGCCGGCACGTCGGAGCGTCGTTCCCGGCTCACTCGGCATGTGGGCGGGCCAGGCCGTGGTCGTAGGCGAAGATCACGGCCTGGACGCGGTCGCGGGCGCGGATCTTGGCCAGGACTCGGCCGACATGGGTTTTCACCGTGGACTCGGACAGGACGAAGTGAGTGGCGATCTCGCCGTTGTTCCAGCCTTTGCCCATGGCGACGAGGATTTCGCGTTCGCGGTCGGTGAGGGAGCTCAGTCGTGTGTCTTCGGCGGGTCCGCCGGGGCGCGGTGGTACGAGGTGGGCGAACCGGTGCAGGAGGCGGCGGGTGAGTGCGGGTGCGATGACGGCGTCGCCGATGGCGACGGCGCGGATACCGGCGAGGAGTTCTTCGGGGCGGGCGTCCTTGAGGAGGAAGCCGCTGGCGCCGGCGCGCAGGGCCGCGTGGACGTATTCGTCGAGGTCGAAGGTGGTCAGCACCAGGACGCGGGAGCGGTCGCCCGTGGCGGTGATGCGGCGGGTGGCCTCGATGCCGTCCATGCCGGGCATGCGGATGTCCATGAGGACGACGTCGGGGCGGAGTTCGGCTGCCTTCCGGACCGCTTCGCCGCCGTGGGCGGCCTCGCCGACGACCTCGGTGTCGGGAACCGAGTCGAGGAGCAGGCTGAAGCCGTAACGTTGCAGCGGCTGGTCGTCCACGATGAGCACGGTGGTCACTGGGCACCGCCTTGGGGGGTGAGGTCGAGGATGGCCTCGACCGTCCATCCACCACCAGCCGGGCCCGCGCTGAGACTCCCGCCGTAGAGAGCTGCACGTTCTCGCATGCCCACCAGGCCGTGTCCTTCCTCGTTCGCCGGATCATGCCGGCGGCAGACGCCGGCCGAGCGGATGTCCTGGACCGTGATGGTCAGCCGCATGTCCTTCACCATGACGGTCAGGTTGACCCGGGCGTCGGCTCCAGCGTGTTTCAGTGTGTTCGTCAGGGCTTCCTGAACGATGCGGTAGACCGTCAACTGGACCCCGCTGTCCAGGGCGTCGACATCACCGGCTGTCCGGTAGACGACTTCCAGGCCGGCGGCCCGAACCCCCTCGCACAGTTCGTCGATGTCCGTGAGGCCGGGCTGGGGGCTGAGTTCCGGGGCGTTCTCCGGGCCGTCCGACGCCTCCCGCAGGATACCCAGCACGCGTCTCAGTTCGCCGAGTGCCTGCCGGCCCGTGTCGCCGATGAGGTGGAGGGTTTCCCTGCCCCGTTCCGGAGCGACGACGGTGGCGTAGGCCCCGGCGTCGGCGAGGGTGATGATGACAGACAGGTTGTGGCCGACGATGTCGTGCATCTCGCGGGCCACCCGGACGCGCTCGGCCGCGGCGGCGAGCCGGCTGCGCTGGTCCCGTTCGATTTCCAGGCGGGCCGCCCGTTCCCGCAGTCCGGCGAGCTGAGCCCGGCGGATCCGGATCACAAGACCGAGGGCGAGGGCTGCGGTCGCCGTGCTCAGCAGGAAGAACAGCGCGTCCCCGGCGGACACCGCCGCCGACGCCCGCACGGCGACCAGCACCAACGCGGCCGCCATGACCCCGCAGGCCCACGGCAACTGCCGTAGCCGCCCGTGCAGGGCGAGACTGTACAGGGCGATGAACAGGGCGATGTCCGCGCGCAGCGCGGCACCCAGCGACCACTGCAGGACGAACACTGCTGCCACGGCGCCGAAAGCGACCGCGGGGCCGCGTCGGCGCCACAGCAGGGGCAGTACGAGCCCGGCCTGCAGCGCGAGCATTCCCGCCACCGGCAGCCGGGTGAAGGCGAGCCGGAACCGGCGGGGCCCGTCGCCGTCGCCGCCACCTGCGTGCAGCAGGTCCGGCAGGCAGAACATCAGGAAGACCAGCACCACCACCGCGGTGTCCAGCACCCACGGATGTGCCTGGTCGGCCTGCCGCAGCCGCTGACCGACCCGGGAGAGCCGGGCGACCAGCGGTCCCATCCCACCGATGTCTTCGGCGGACACGGCGGCCTCGGAGGCCAAGGTGATCACGGGGGTCACGTGTGCGTCGTGCAAGGCGTCACACGTCGCTGCGCAGCAGCCGGTATGCCGCACCGGCCAGGGCGAGTGCCGTCCAGCCGAGGAAGACCAGCAGCCCGGCCCCGGGCGACAGGCTGGTGGCGTCGTGGGTCAGGGCGAAGATCGACTCGCCCGCGTTGCTGGGCAGATAGGGGATGATGCCGTCACGCCAGGAGCTGGGCAGCAGGGAGACCAGGCCGGGAATCAGCATCAGCGTGGCGACGAGGACGGAGATGCCGCCTGCCACCGAGCGCAGCAGGGCGCCCAGGGCGGTGCCGATCACGCCGACCAGGCCGAGGTAGAGGCCGGCGCCCAGCAGGCTCCGGATGACGCCGGCATGTGAGAAGTCCATGGCGGCGGGTGTGCCGGAGACGATGCGGCTGCCGAAGAGGAAGGCGACGAAGACGCCGAGCGTTGCGACGACCAGCGCTACCAGGCCGAACACGGCTGCCTTGGACCACAGGACCGGGAGCCGGCGCGGCACCGCCGCCAGGGTGGAGCGGATCATGCCGGTCGAGTACTCGCCCGCGGTGACCAGCACGCCGAGGACGCCCAAGGCCAACTGGGCGAAGTTCGTTCCGAAGAGCGACAGGCTCACGGCGGTCGAACGGGCGAAGTCCCGGTCCATGTGGTCTGAGCCGATCCCGGACTTGTACCGGCTCGAGGCGATCAGTCCGAACGCGATCAGGAACAGCAAGCCCAGTCCCAGGGTGATCCAGGTCGACCGCAGGGACCAGAGCTTGGCCCATTCCGAGGCCAGCACGCGCCGCCCGGTCACCCGGTAGGCGGGGCGGGCGGGGGCACCGGGAGGCGCTTCCGTAAGGGCGGTGACGGTGGTCATGCAGTCCTCTCAAGGGGCTCGACGGTCTCGGTGCCGGTCGTGGAGCCGTGGTACTCCACGGCATCCCTGGTCAGGTCCATGAACGCCTGCTCCAGCGACACCTGGCGCGTGCTCAGTTCGAACAGCGCGATCCCGTGCTCGGCGGCCTTCAGACCGATCTCGCGTGCGGTCAGCCCGGTCACCTGCAGATCCTCAGAACCGATGTGCCCGGTGATGTCGACCCCCGGCCCTGCCAGGACGTCCCGCAGCCGGGCCGGGTCCTGGGTAGCCACCTGCACGGTGTCGCCCCCCGCCTCGCGCACCAGGTCCCGCACGGTCGTGTCGGCCAGCAGCCGGCCGCGCCCCACGATGATCAGGTGGTCCGCCACCAGTGCCACCTCGCTCATCAGGTGCGAGGACACGAACACCGTGCGTCCCTGCTCGGCGAGCGACGTCAGCAGGTTGCGTATCCAGAGCACGCCTTCGGGGTCCAGCCCGTTGACGGGTTCGTCCAGCATGACCGTCTGCGGGTCGCCCAGCAGCGCCGCGGCGATGCCGAGTCGCTGGCCCATACCGAGGGAGAAGGCACCGGCCCGCTTCTTCGCCACGCTGCCGAGCCCGGCGAGTTCGATGACCTCGTCGACCCGGCGGCGCGGGATGCCGTGCGTCAGCGCCAATGCCCTGAGGTGGTGGTAGGCCGAGCGGCCCGGGTGGATCGACTTCGCTTCCAGAAGGGCGCCGACCTCCTGCAGCGGTGCCCGGTGCCTTGCGTAGCGGTGACCGTTCACCGTGACGGAGCCGCTGGTGGGGGCGTCCAGCCCGACGACCATGCGCATCGTCGTGGACTTGCCCGCTCCGTTGGGCCCCAGGAAGCCGGTCACCGTGCCCGGCTTCACGACGAAGTCCAGGCCGTCGACGGCCGTCTTCTCCCCGTACCTCTTGGTCAGCTGCTGCGCGTCGATCATGGGCGCTCTTTCTCTCGGGCTCGGCGTCCGTCGGATCCGGCGCCTCACCCGCAACGCTAAGTCCCGATCGTTCCGACTCGGTGGTACTGGAGGCTGAAACGGCCCGCGCGCGTGGTACCGCGGTACTACGCGCTTCCGAGCGCGCGCCGCGGTGAGTGTGCCCGGCGGAAAATTTCACGGATATCACCAACGCAACCATCGTGACCAGGGAATTCGCCGAGCTGTTCAGGTTGCGTTCAGGTAGGCCGTGCGGTGGTGAAATTTATGCTCCGGAAGCCCCAAAGCAATGGCAAACGTGTCCAGTGTTCAAGAGTTCACCATGTCATCGTGCGATCATGACTACAGAGCACCTCCTCGACGACCGGCCCCTGGCCCCCATACGGCAGATGGCGAACAAGGTGCCGGAGGTGACCGTCTACTTCTGGATCATCAAGGTGCTCACCACCGGGATGGGCGAGACCGCGTCGGACCTGCTGGCGCGGGTGCTCGGCCCGGTGCCGGCGGTTGCGCTCGGTGGTCTGGCCCTGGTGGCTTCCCTGGCGGTGCAGTTCGCTCTCCGCCGGTACGTCGCCTGGGTGTACTGGACCGCCGTCGTCATGGTCAGCGTGTTCGGCACGATGGCGGCCGACGTCCTGCACGTCGGCCTCGGCATCTCCTACACGGTGTCCACACCGTTCTTCGTCACGGTCCTGGCCGCCGTGTTCGCCCTCTGGTACGCCGCGGAGCGGACGCTGTCCGTCCACGGCATCCGGACCCGCCGCCGCGAGACCTTCTACTGGGCGGCGGTCCTCGCCACCTTCGCCCTCGGCACCGCCGCCGGCGACCTGACCGCCACCGTCGGCTTCGGCTACCTCGGCTCGGTCGTCCTCTTCGCCGCCGCGATCTGCGTGCCCGCGCTCGCCCACCGCTTCGCCGCCCTGAACGCCGTGACCGCTTTCTGGACGGCCTACGTCATCACCCGGCCCCTCGGCGCCTCCCTCGCCGACTGGATGGCGCTCGGGCACACCCGGGGCGGGCTCGGGCTGGGACTGGGGCCGGTCACCCTCGCCTGGACGGTCGCCATCGTCTGCTTCGTCGGGTATTTGGCCACCTCGCGCCGTGACACGCCCAGCGGTGAGGCGAACTGACGGCCGGGACCGGACGTCAGGGGACGTTTCCGTCCCCGTTCTGGTCATCGTGGTCGCCGGTATCCAGGCCGCGGCGCTCGTCCTCGTGGACCACGCGGGCTGCGCGGCCAGGTGCGCGGGTGTCTCGCCGCGCCGCCGTCATCACGGCGATGCACCGTCACTGCGGCGGCGGCTGTGGAATCGGCCGGTCTCGGGCAGCGCCGTCCAGCACCGGCAACGCCGCGTTACGCAGTGAACCCGGATTCCGGTGTGCTCAGGCCCAGCCGCGAGAGCCGGCGAAGAGCGTACGGCGGCTGTCCGCAACGGAATCCTGCACCGTACTGCCCGTAATGGTCTGCCTCGGCCTTCCCGTCGGCCGCCTGCGCACGCCCACACCGCGCCTGAAGGCTGCCCTGAACGCCGTGGCCATCGGCATCCTGACCTTCCTCGTATGGGACGTTCTGACCCACGCCTGGGAACCGGTCGACGAGGCGCTGAGCAAGCACGCATGGGCGAGCGTCGCGTCCGGGGGCGTCACCCTGGCCGTAGGTCTCACGGCCGGCCTGGCCGGGCTCGTCCACTACGACGCCTGGGTCAGCCGCCGCCGGGCCGCCTCCGCCCGCCCGACCGGGCCCGGTGCCGCCACCGCCGAGCCGGCACCGAAGACCCGCAGTCAGGCGGGCTCGCTCGCGCTGATGATCGCCACCGGCATCGGCCCGCACAACTTCGCCGAGGGCCTGGCCATCGGCAACTCCACCGCCCAGGGCGAACTGTCCCTCGCCTTCCTGCTGATCGTCGGGTTCGGCCTGCACAACGCGACCGAGGGCTTCGGCATCGTCACCCCCCTGGGCGCCGAAGGCGAACGCCCGTCCTGGCCGAACCTGCTGCGGCTCGGCCTCATCGGCGGCGGCCCCACCTTCCTCGGCACGCTCCTCGGCCAGCACCTGGTCAACGACACCCTTTCGATCGCCTTCCTCGGTCTCGCCGCAGGATCGATCCTCTACGTCGTCATCGAACTGCTGGCGGTCGCCCGCAGGATCGGGCTGAAGACACTCACGACCTGGTGCGTCCTGCTAGGCCTCCTGCTCGGTCTCGCCACCGACGCCGTCGTCACGGCGGCCGGCGCCTGAACGGGCGGCGGCGCTCCGGCCCCGGTGACCGCTGTACCTCTGCCGCCCTGGCCGCCCGACCGGTGTCGCGAACCGCGTGCCGAGTCCGAATCGGCGTCATCAACCTGCCCGCCGGTACGGGGTACACCACGGCGAGGACAGTCGCCTACGGCCCGTCGGTCTGGGCCCGGTGGCCCGCGCCATCCCCCGGAAGGCGCGTCTGCCCGTGTTCCTGGCCGGCGGCCCCGGCACGGGCGAGGTGCGCTGACCCGGCGCGGCTGACGGGATGTCTTCCGATACGGGTGGCTCGTACGGGCCGGAGCCGAATGCGGGCGTCGATGCCGCCTTGGGGTGCGGCGTCGAGTGTGACGTCGCCTCCGCTGGCCCGGGTGAGCAGCCGGACCATGGACAGGCCGAGACCCGTGCCGTCGTGGTGTGTGTCGGTGGCACGCCAGAACCGTTCGAAAGCCCGTTGCCGTTCGGTTTCGGTCATGCCGGGGCCTTGATCGACCACGTGCAGCTCGGCCATGGGTGGTGTACGGCCGGAGTCGGTGGGTGCCGGTGCGGTTGCGAGGGTGATGGTGCTGCCGGGAGGAGACGCCCGCAGTGCGTTGGAGAGCAGGTTGTCGATGATCTGCTCGAGTGCTCCCGGGACTGCCCACACCGGTCCGGCCGGGGTTCCGGCCACGCTGATGTCGACGCGCTGTTCACCGGCGAACGCTGTCCAGATGGCCGCGCGGTCGGCCACGACGGCGTCGAGGTCGATGACCTCCGCTGTGATCGCCGAGTTCTCCAGGCGGGCCAGGGCGAGCAGCCCCTGCACCATGCGGCTGAGCCGTCCCACTTCGCCGATCGCTTCGTCGAGACTGTGCTGGGCGCAGGGGGCGAGATGAGGCTCGAAGTTCTCAAGGCGCAGGCGTAGTGAGGTCAGCGGGGTCTTCAGTTGGTGTGACGCCTCGGAGGCGAAGGCTTCCTGGGCGTGGAGCAGGTGCTGGAGCCGGTTTGCCGTGCGCGTGAAGGAGGTGGCCAGCTGGCGCAGTTCCGGCGGCCCGCGGTCGGTGGCCGGATGGTCGGTGAGGCGGCCGTCGGCGAGTTGCCTGGTGGCGCATTCCAGGGCTCGGAGGGGCCGGGTGATCCAGCGGGCCAGTGCAAAGCCGATGAGAGCGACCATGACCAGCACGCCCAGCCCGACCAGGGCGAGCGCCATCCAGGTGGCGTGGACCTTCTGGGCCAGTGGGCCAAGGGAGTACAGGGTCCGCACGACGCAGGGCACCGTGTCGCTGGAGGCCCCTGGCACGGTGGCGAACAGGACTTTGCCGCCCGGGACGAGGTCGTGGCTGATGCCGGTGGCGGGCCGGTCGCTCAGGGCGGCGGCGATGTCCGGTTCGGAGGAGAGGTTCCTTCCCACGGTGGTGGCGGTCGTGGTGTCGGTGAGGACGACGCCCCTCCGGTCGGCGACGAGCACGCTGCTGCCGGTCCGCCGGGCGTAGCTGCGGGCGAGCTGGGGCAGATCGGAGGCCAGTCCGTGCTCGATCTTCTCCTCGCACACCGAGGCGAGTGTCACCGCGCCCAGTTCCGCGGTGCGGGAGAAGCGGTTCAGCTCGCTGCGGGCGTAGACGAAACCGAACGGCACTTCGAGGGCCAGCAGGACGAGCGTCATGAGGCTGAGGTAGCTGAGCAGGAGGCGGCGGGTCATCGGGCACCTCTGTGGAACTGTCCGAGCGGTGCCTGGAAGGTGGCGTCGGCCCTTCCCGGCGGTGGTACGAGGCGGAATCCGATGCCGCGGATGTTCTCGATCCAGGAGGGATCACCGAGTTTGCGACGCAGGGCGGCGATGTGGACGTCAAGCGTCTTGGTCGGGCCGAAGTAGTGCAGCTCCCAGGCGGTGTCGAGGATCTGCTGGCGGGAGAAGACGGCTCCGGGGTCCTCGGCGAGGCAGACGAGGAGGTCGAACTCCTTGGGAGCCAGGGCGATGGGCGACTGGTGCAGATGCACTTGGCGGGTGCGTCGGTCGATGGTCAGGGGCCCGATCCGCTGGGCGCCCGGTACACCGTCCCGGTCCGGGCCGCTGGCGAACTCCCCCACGGGACCGCACGGGCCGGCGGATGGAGCGCGGGTCCGGCGCGTGACGGCGCGGATCCGGGCCACCAGCTCCCGGGTCCCGAACGGCTTGGACAGATAGTCGTCCGCGCCCAGTTCCAGGCCGAGCACTCGATCGACCTCGGAGTCCCGGGCAGTGATCATGATAATCGGGACAGCGGAACGGACCCGCAGTTCCCGGCAGACGTCGATGCCGTCCATGTCGGGCAGCCCCAGGTCCAGCAGGACCATCTCCGGTTCGCTGGCGGACAGGCCCTCGGCACCCGTCCGCGCGTGTTCCACGGTGAACCCGAAGCGGCACAGCCCCTCCATCAGAGGTTCGGCCACCCGGTCGTCGTCCTCGATCAGCAGCACGTGCATGCCATCAGGCTCACAAACGGCACGCCTGCCGTGCGGGTCAATCGCCGGTGCATACCCCGTGTCGGTGATCCGGGCCGAGCCGGTTCCGTGACGTCGGCACAGGTGAGGCCCCTGACGGGCTCGTGGGAATTCCCCCGGATGGCGCAGTCGGAGACCAGGAGTGTGCTCGGACATCCAGTGCGTCGACAGCGCGTGGTCAGGGAACGGTTAAGAGCCCGGATGCCGATCGCGTCGAATGAAGCACGGCCAAGAGTCGCGGACTGACCGGGTAACTCCTGCTTGCCGGGCTTGGTCTCGTGAAACACCTGTACCGCTCCGCTGGCGTCTCCTGACTGTGGCGCGATGGTTCCGTCAAGCCGAATGCGGGCCAGGAAAGCGTGGGGAGTTCAGGTATTCCTCCCGTCCCGTGGCGTTTCTCGCGGCGCTTGCTGTATGTGCGCTGGGCATTCGTTTACACAGCTCCCCGTAGTGTCGTGCTGCCGACGGGCCACAGGCACGCCGCACAAAGGACCCCCCACACAATTATTGGACATAGGCATGCCAAAAACAGGCTCGAACGTCTTCACGAATCGGCTGTCTTCATCTCTTCCGGGACGGTGCTGATGTCTCAGACCGCGGTCGAAGAGCTGCGCCTGGTGCGCCCGGATCTGGTGGAGCCGTTCATGCACGCGCTCCCGGCGGCACGTGCCACCGTGCTGGGCCGGCTGTGGGGCGCTTTCGCCCGCGAGCCGGTTCCCGGAGTGACCGGCCGGCGGCGAGAGGCGGAGACGCTGGTGTGCACTCTCGACAGCGGTGGCCGTCTCACCGCCCCCGACGCGTATGCCCAGCGGTTCGCCCGGATTCCCGAGGACTTCACCGTCATGGGACCCGAAGGGCCCCTCCGCGAGCCGGCAGAGCTGCTGGCGCAGCTGAAGTCACGCACAGCCGCGGCAAGCCGGCTCGCCGCGGAGCTGGACAACAGTGTCGTCAACCTGGCTCTGGCCCGCGCCGCGAACGCCGGAGGACCCCCTCCACTGCGCGACTCGGCCGACGCCGAGCAGGCAGTCGTCGACGGCCACCCGCAGCACCCGTGCTGCCGCACCCGCACCGGCATGTCCGTCGCCGATGTGCTCGCCTACGCGCCCGAACACCATCCGGTGATCCGGCTGGCCCTGCTCGCCGTCCCGGCCGACCGCTTGCAGAAGGCCGGCACATGGCCCGCGGAGCTGCGTGACGGCGACACGTTCCTGGTCCCGGTGCATCCTTGGCAGCGGGATCACGTGCTGGTACGCCACCGCGACCTCGCCGTGACGCGGCACACACTGCCGGCCCGGCCGCTGCTGTCACTGCGCACCCTGGCGCCGTCGGCCGGTCTCGCGGGCTGCCACATCAAGACCGCGCTCGACGTCCAGGTCACCAACTACCGCCGCACCATCTCACCGGTCGAGGTCGCCGACGGCCCGCCCCTGTCGGAGCTGGTCTCGGCGGTCGTCGAGAAGGCCGGGTTCGACGGAAGCCTGCACGTCCTGCGCGAGCTGGGCGGCGGCGCGGTACGGGTGGACGGCCGGGTGTCCGCGAGCCTGGCCGCGATGGTCAGGGAGTCCACCGAGCACCACCTCGGCGACGGCGAGATCGCCGTTCCGCTGACGGCCGTGTACGCCACCGACGCCGCCGTCGTGGCAGGCGATCCTGTGCGCTGGCTGGCAGACTTCGCCGAACTCGTCCTGCCTCCGGTGCTGGCGCTGCTGTCCATGGGAGTGGCCCTGGAGGCCCACGGCCAGAACACCCTGGTAGTACTGCGAAACGGACGGCCGGTGCGGGTGCTGTACCGGGATCTGGACGGGGTACGGGTCAGTCCCCGCCGACTGGCCGCCTGCGGGTTCACGCTGCCGCCGCTGGAAGGCACCCGCGCCGGCGACGACATGCACGCGCTGCGCGCCAAGCTGTTCGGCGGACTGCTCAGCGGGGTCTTCAGCGAACTGGTCGACGTCCTCGCCCGCACCCGGGCCGCAGATCCCGGGACGCTGTGGGAGACGGTGGCCGAGGCTGGCCGCCGCGTGTACAGCGAGCTGCCCGACAACGGGGACGCGGCAGCGTTCTTCGGCGACACACTGCCACTGAAGGCGACCGTCGCGATGCGTCTGGCCGAGGACACCGGCGCGGCGCAGTGGACTCCCGTCCCCAATCCTCTCGCCCTGCACCGCTGCCCCCCGCAGCCCCGGGTGCGGCCACGGAAGCACCGGTCCATCCGGTCCTGGCATGGCCAATGGCCGCACGACGGCCGGCCGACGACCGACACATGACTTCGGACGTACTGGAGCCACTGCATGACCACCTCCGCCACTGCCCCCAGCCACACAACCACGACCGTCACCGCCGCCACCGCATCCGACAGCTCCGCGCAGACGGCCGACGTCGTCACCGCTCACACACTGCTCAACTGCCTGATCCGCGAGGTCTCCGCTCCCGAGCACCAGGTGACCGTGGACCAGGACCACCTTCTGCTGCGCCTGCCCCGACGTGACCTGCTGTTGCGCGCCCGACTGCGCAGGGTCTCGCTGATCGGCGCCCACCGTTTCCAGGGGCCGGCCGAGCGGCTCGACAGCGACGGCTGGGTCACCATCGGCTGGCGGGAACTGGCCGGCTACGTCCAGGACGAACTGGAGCAGCGCACCGGCACAGCCAACGACGAGTTCCTGGACCAGATCCGCGACAGCCGCGAGACCATCCGCACCGCCCTGGAGCAGCGGGCCGACGCGACGCCGGATACGGATCTCTACCTCGCTTCGGAACAGTCCCTGGTGTTCGGCCACCGCTTCCACCCCACGCCCAAGGCCCGCACCGGGGACCCTGCGGACTGGCTGGTCTACGGGCCGGAAACAGGCGCCCGCTTCCGGCTTCGCCATCTGGCCGTGCGCCGCCACCTGGTGCAGGAGGAGGGCGACCTGCGCGAGCTCGACGCGCTGTGCCCGGCGCCGGATCCGGGCTTCGTGACCCTGCCGGTGCACCCCTGGCAGTTCCGGCTCCTGAGCGACCACCCCCGCCTGCGCGCGGCGGTGGACGCGGGCGAGGTCGTGGACACCGGCCTGAGCGGGCCGGAGCTGGTGCCCACCGCATCCGTGCGCACCCTGTACCAACCGGACGCGGACACGTTCCTGAAGTTCAGCCTGAACGTCCGCCTCACCAACTGCCTACGCAGACACGCCCGTTACGAACTCACCGGTGCCGTCGCCCTGAACCAGCTCGTCCAGCCCGTCATGGCCCGGATCGCCGACCGCTTTCCCGGCTGCGCACTGCTCGCCGAGCCGGGCTACCGCACGCTCGCCGTCGACGACGACACCGCCCTGCTGGAGGGCTTCGGCGTCATCGTCCGCTCCGGCCTGCGCCCTCATCTTCGTCCCGGTGTCACGCCTGTGCTGGCCGCCGCGATCGCGGACGAGTACCCCACCAGTGCGGCCCACGTCTCTCATCTGCTCGCCCGTGGCGACGGAGACGTCCTGGCCTGGTGGGAGGCATACCTGCGGCTGCTGCTGCCGCCGGTGCTGGCCGCCTACTTCGACCACGGCGTCGTCCTGGAACCCCACCTGCAGAACGTCGTCGTCGGCGTGAACGACGAGGGCTCACCCGCGCAGATGCTGTTCCGCGACCTGGAGGGAACCAAACTCCTGTCCCACCATCACCATCACGCCCTCGCCGCTCTGCCCGAAGACGTCAGCAGATCCCTCACCTACGACGCCGAACACGGCTGGAACCGCCTCGCCTACTGCTTGCTGGTCAACCACGTCGCCGAACTCCTCGGTGCCCTCGCCGACCTCGGTCCGGCACGCGAACCGGCCCTGTGGGGCCTGGTCCGCGACCACCTGGACGCCTACGCCCGCACCGCCGCCGACCCACCACGGCTGCGCGCCCTGCTGGCCGGTGTTCCGCTGCCCGCCAAAGCCAACCTCCTGCTGCGCTGGGCTCGGCGGGCGGACCGGCACGCCACCTACGTCCCCCTGCCCAGCCCGCTCGGCAGGCACTTCCCCCGCGAGGTGAACCGGTGAGACCCGCTCTGCTCCACCACGTCCACCAACTGTCCGACGACGACCTACCCGCCTACGTGTACGACCTGCCCGCCCTGCGCGAGCACGCGCGCGCGATCCGGGCCGCGCTGCCGAGACGCGTCGAGTTGCTGTACGCGGCGAAGGCCAACTCCGACCCGCGCCTGCTGCGTGCCCTCGCCGAGCATGTCGACGGGTTCGAGGTGGCCTCGGGCGGCGAGATCCGCCACATCCGCGGCCTCCTCCCCGACGCGCCGATCGCCTTCGGCGGCCCCGGCAAGACCCCGGCCGAACTGGCCCAGGCCCTGGACGCCGGGGCGGAACGCCTCCACATCGAAAGCGAACACGAGCTGCGCACCCTGACTACCCTGCTGGGCGACCGTACCGCCGACGTCCTCCTGCGCGTCAACGTACCGGTGGTGGTCCGCTCGGTCGCGCTGGCCATGGGCGGCGGGCCCAGCCCCTTCGGTCTGGACCCCTCCCAGCTGGACCGGTGCCTGCACATCATCGCCGCCGACGGCCGTATCCGGCTGCACGGGCTCCACGCCCACCTGGCCAGCGGCCTTGACGCGCGCGCCCACCTCGCGCTCGTCGATCAGGTCATGAGCTGGGCAGACCGCTGGGCGCACCCACGGGGGATGATCCTGACCGAGGTCAACATCGGAGGCGGAATGGGCGTCGACTACGCCGACCCCCGCCACGTCTTCGACTGGCCGGCCTTCGGCATCGGACTGCGCCGGACCCTGGAGCGCCACCCCGGCCTGACGCTGCGGATCGAACCGGGCCGCTCGGTCACCGCCTACTGCGCCTGGTACGTCACCCAGGTCCTGGACATCAAGTTCAGCCGCGGCGAGGCGTTCGCCGTCCTGCGCGGAGGCACACACCACCTGCGCACGCCCGCCGCGAAACAGCACGACCAGCCCTTCGAGGTCATCCCCGACGACTCCTGGCACCAGCTCTGGGGCCGTCCCGAGGCCCGTGACGAACCGGTGACCCTCGTCGGGCAACTGTGCACGCCCAAGGACGTCCTGGCCCGCCGAATCAGGGTCGACCGGCTGCGGGTGGGCGACCGGATCGCCTTCGCGATGGCGGGCGCCTACGCATGGAACATCTCCCACCAAGAGTTCCTCATGCACCCCCACCCGGCCTTCCACTACGTCGACGGCTCCGACGCTCCCGTCGCAGACGCCTACGCCTTCCAGACGGCATGAGCACGGATCACCAAGCCGACGCACGGAGGGGAGGCAAGGCTTCGAGCGCGGCGCTCGACACGCTCACCATCCGCCCCTTCCGCCGTTATCTGCTGGGCCAGCTGACCTCCAACATCGGCACCTGGATGCAGCGCGCCGCCCAGGATCTGCTGGTCCTGCACCTCACCGGAAACAGCGGCAGCGCGGTCGGTGTGGTGACCGCGCTGCAGTTCCTGCCCCAGACTCTGTTCGGCCTGACCGGGGGCGTCCTCGCCGACCGGTTGCCCAAGCGCCGGCTGCTGCTGATCACGCAGACCGCCATAGCGGTGCAGTCCCTGCTGCTGGGGCTGCTGACCGTCACCGGGGCGGTGACTCTGTGGTCCGTTCATGCGCTGGCCCTGGCCCTCGGCACCGCCACCGCCGTGGACAGCCCCGCCCGCAACGCCTTCATCTCCGAACTGGTCAGCCGGGAGAGGGTGCCCGCCGCGATCAGCCTGAACTCAGCCCAGTTCAACGTCGCCCGCATCCTCGGCCCCGCCGCGGCCGGTCTGACCGTCGCCGTCATGGGCACCGGCCCGGTGTTCCTCATCAATGCCGTCTCCTACCTGGCGGTCCTGTACGGGCTGATCAGCATTCCCCCCGGCGCCCCGCGCGAGCCCAGCGCGCCTCAGCGCCGCGGTCCAAGGCTGACCGAGGCGTTCCGTCACATCACCGCCACCCCGGAACTGCTGCTGCCGATCACTCTCATCGCCGTCGTCGGCACCTTCGGGTTCAACTTCCAGGTCACCCTCTCCCTCGTAGCCCTGAAGGTCTTTCACTCCGGCGCCGCCGCCTTCGGCTGCCTCTCGGCCGCCTACGCGGCAGGCAGCCTCATCGGCGCGGCGCTCGCTGCCCACGACGGTCGGCCTCCCACCGCACGGCGCCTGGTCACCGCAACCGCAGTCTTCGGAGTGCTGGAAGCGGCGCTGGGCCTGATGCCTGGCTACGGCACATTCACGGCGCTGCTGATCCCCACCGGCTACGCCGCAGTCACCGTCACCACCACCGCCAACGCCCTGACCCAACTGCGTGCCGAGCCGCACCTGCGCGGCCGCGTGCTGTCCGTGTACTTCCTCGTCCTCCTCGGCGGCACACCCATCGGCGCCCCCCTCGTCGGCCTGGTCTCCGACGCCTTCGGTACCCGCTCCTGCCTGATCCTCGGCGGCATCGTCTCGACGGCTTCCGCGCTCGCTCTCTCGTCGGTGATCGCCCGGCGCCGACGGCTGGACCGTCCAAGGCAGGCCGCCGGACCGGTCGGCGCACCACTCCCCGGCACACCTCAGGCCGGCATATCCGGCAGGACTCCCTCCACGGGTGAGGAGCGCTTCCCCCGGTGAGCATGCCCTTGAGCTGGCGGCGTGCCGTTCTGGACGATCAAGATCGTGGCGACCACGCGCCAGGGTGGGTGCCGGTGTGCGGCCTCGTCGAGGTGTCCGGCTACAAAGCCGTCGTTACGCACGTCGCGACTGGCAGGGCGCTGACCAGGGACAATGGAGAACTCTCGCTGAAGTATCTAGGGTCAGCGCGTGGCTTTTATCGTGGTGTGCGAGGATGACGCGGCGGTCCGCGACGTACTCAAGCGCGCACTCGAGCACGACGGCCACAGGGTGGCGGTCGCTTCTACGGCGGACAGCCTGCTGCGGAACCTTGATCCGGTCCCTCAGCTGGTCGTCCTCGATCTAGGGCTCCCGGACGCTGACGGCCGCGATGTCTGCTTGGCGCTGCGGGCACGTGGCGTTGATGCTCCGGTGCTGATGCTCACCGCTCTGGACGGCATGCATCACAAGGTGGGCGGCTTCGAGGCGGGAGCCGACGACTACATGACGAAACCGTTCGACGTCCCGGAGCTGCTGGTGAGGGTCCGCGCCCTGCTGCGCAGAACAACCGCGACGACCCCGCCGGGGGGCGTCGTTCTCGACCCGGCGAAACATGTCGTGATCCACGGTTCGGCAAGCGAGAGCCTGACGCCGACCGAGTTTCGGTTGTTGGGCAGGCTCATCGCCTCGCAGGGCGACGCTGTACGCCGCCACGCCCTCGTCGCTGCCGGCTGGCCGCATGGCGCGCAGGTCAGCGACAACACCCTCGACTCCTTCGTACGCCGGCTACGGACCAAACTCGGCGCGCTGGGCGTGGCCGATCGCCTGGCGACGGTCCGTGGGGTGGGCTATCGATGGGAGTGACGGGTTTCCGTGGGAGAGTCGTCGCGCTTGCGGTTCTGATCGCCACGGCGGTGGCCGCCGTGCTGGTGGTGGTCTCGCACGTCTTGCTGAGCGGGGTGACCGACGCCGACGCGAACGCTCTGGCGCATACACGTGCAGAGGCGGTGGCGGCGAACGCAGCCGTACGCGGTGGCCACGTCGTGCTGATCGAGAGCGGCAACGAAGCGCTGGACACGGTCTCGTGGGTGTATGCAGATGGGCACCTCATTGACGGGATCGTCCCGGACGGCCTTCGTGGCCGCGTCGAGGCGCTTGCCGGCTCCGGGCAGTCCCAGACCACCACGATCGGCAGATACCTGCTGTATGCCCAGCCGATCCGGCTCGAAGGCCACCGCGTCGTGGCAGTCGTGAGGGTGGATCTGACGCCGTACGACACGTCAGAGCAGCGCAGCCTGGCGATGTCGCTCATCTTGGGTGGTATCACGATCCTGCTCGCAGGCGTCGTCGCGTACCTCGTGGTGGGTCGTGCGTTGCGGGTGGTTCGCGAAATGGCCGCTCTTGCCGACGACTGGGGCGAGCACGAACCCGGGCGCCGATTCGGCCTCGGCGTTCCTCGCGATGAGTTCGGGGAGCTCGGGCGAACTCTCGACCGCCTGCTTGACCGCGTAGACAACGCGCTCGCGGACGAGCGCCGGCTCACCGATGAGATCGCCCACGAGTTGCGGACTCCCTTGACGGCGCTGCGGGGCGAGGCACAGTTGGCGCAACTCTCCGCTCACCGTGTGTCACCAGAGTATGTTCTGACCGAGGTCGATCGTCTGAACACGGCGA
The DNA here is from genome assembly GCF_055566335.1 of Streptomyces sp. NPDC027672. Lineage (NCBI taxonomy): Bacteria > Bacillati > Actinomycetota > Actinomycetes > Kitasatosporales > Streptomycetaceae > Streptomyces > Streptomyces sp. NPDC027672. Next base: position 511,468 of record NZ_JBVHSO010000002.1, read on the forward strand.
TCACGACGATTCTGAGTGCCGCCCGCACGCGGATCGACGCCGGTACCCGCTGCGATCTCAGGGCGGCGGCGCGAGAGGCGATCGCCGGTCGCTCCATCGAACTCGCCATCCCGGCCAACGTCGATGTCGCCGTGGCAAGCGAACTCGTCGTGGCTGTGTTGTCACCGCTGCTGGAGAACGGCCTGCGGCATGCGAGCTCGCGGGTTTGGATCACGGCGCGCATCCAGCCCCAGGGCGTCGTGACCGATGTCCTCGACGACGGCCCGGGGTTCGATCCGGCGGAGGTTGACCGGGTCTTCGAAGCCGGCGTGACCAGGGGCAACGGGCACGGGTTGGGGCTGGCCGTGGTGAGGCGTCTCGCCGCGTCCGCGGGAGTGGCGGTCCGCGCGATCGCGGATGGTCACGGCCGCGTCGAGGTGACCTTCCCCACGCCAGAAGCGATCGCGTAGTCAGGTTGTGTGCAGGTTGGCCGAGCGAACCTCCCTGCATGACAACGACGAGCGAAGCCCAGGCGCGCCGCAGCGGGCGGCTGATGCTGAACAAGGTTCCCGAGGTCACCGTCTGGTTCTGGGTGATCAAGATCCTGTGCACAACCGTCGGTGAGAGTTTCGCCGACTGGATCAACATGAAGCTGGGCGTCGGCCTCGTGAACACGGCCTGGATCTTCACCGCGGTGTTCGTGGTGGTTCTGGGCGTCCAGCTGCGACTCAAGCGGTACGTCCCCTTCCCGTACTGGCTGACCGTGGTCGTTGTCAGCGTCACGGGCACGCTGTATACCGACATCCTGACCGACCAACTCGGCGTGCCGCTGTGGATCAGCTCCGCCGTGTTCGCGGTCCTGCTCGCCGCGGTCTTCGGCGTGTGGTGGCTGCGTGAGCGCACCCTCTCGATCCACTCGGTCACGACGCTGCCGCGTGAGTCGTTCTACTGGCTCGCTGTTCTCGTCACCTTCGCGCTCGGCACCGCAACCGGTGACTGGACCCTCGAGCTCACCGGCTGGAGCCCGGGAGTCTCGGTGCTGTTGCCGCTCGGCCTCATCGCGGCGATCACGCTGCTGTGGAAGTTCGGCGCGAATCCGGTGCTGTCCTTCTGGCTCGCCTACATCCTGACCCGTCCGCTCGGTGCCAACATCGGCGACTGGCTCGCCTCTCCCAAGGTCGCTCAGCCGGGCGAGCCGACCGGCCTCGCACTGGGCACCTTCACCACCAGCCTGATCTTCCTCGGCCTGATCCTGGCGACTGTCATCTACCTGACGGTGACGCGCTCCGACGTGACCGAGAGCTACGACGCGACGCACACCCCGCAGGTCACCGCCAACCCGCACAGGGAGCGCATCGCGCTGGCGGGTTTCGGCCTCCTCGCCGTCGTCACTGGAGGCCTGCTGGTCTGGGCTCACAGCCAGCCGCACGTCGGCCCGGCGCCGGAGACCGACGCCACCTCCACCGTTCACCTCGCCCCCGGCCAGGCCGTGAAGAAGTTCCCGCCCGCGAAGGTCGACGCACTGAAGGCACTCGCATCCACCTCGCTCAAGGACGCACGGTCAGGGAACGCGGCCGGGGCCCACACCGCTGCCCAGTCGCTGCGAGACCTCTGGGATGCCGACCAAGCCTCGCTGCAGCCGCTGGACAACACCGGCTGGACGTTCCTCGACGCCCAGATGGACCAGGTACTGAAGACCTTCGGCATCGACCACCCGAACCCGCCGATGTCGCCGGCGCGACAGGAAGCCGAGCTCAACACCCTCCTCACAGATATGCGCTGACAGACCTGATCGGCGCCAGGACCGCAGTCGCCGGTGGCGCGCTGCCGCGGCATCGTTGCTTCCCGACTTCAGCGCGTGAGCACGGGTGCGGCCCTGCCGCACCCGGCTCCCGGCGCAAGCCGAGCGCGGAAGGGGAACAGCGGGACCCATGGTGTGTACCCGCTGTGCACGAGGTCGGGCGCGCTCCCCTGACAGGGCACGGTCCTTACTCGGGGGCCTTGCGCGGAGAACCGGTGTGGGTGTCCGGCCCGGGGCGATACAGGCGGTGACGGGCGACGAGTTCGAGGGTCACCGCCACCGCGACGGCCTGCACGGCCATGAGCGCGATGAGGACGAACAACTGCACCGCTCCGGCCAGCACAGGGCTGGCCCCTCCCAGGAGCATGCCGACGAAGGCGCCGGGGAGCGTGACCAGCCCGACCGTACGGGTCTGGTCGAGACCGGGCAGGAGGGCCTCTGAGGCGGCGGAACGTGCGATCTCCATTCGCGCGTCACGGTCCGCGAGCCCCAGCGCCATCGCCGCCTCCACCTCGCCGCGGCGCTGGGACAGCTCGTCCAGGGCACGGCGTCCGGCGAGGACCGTCACGGTCAGTGCGCCACCGATGAGAATGCCGGTGACCGGGATCAGGGCGACGCCCTTCAGGGGGACGAGCCCGGTGGCGAGGAGCGCCACGACGACCGGCGTCACACCTGCGGCGATCGGAACGGCCGTCAGCCACCAGGTGTGGTTGGCGGTGATTCTCCTGCCGGCCGTGCGCACGGCCACCGTGAACATGACCACGAGGAACGCCAGGAGCCCCGGCACCGACTTGACAGCCCAGGTGATGACCACCGCGACCAGGGCGAGCTGGAGAGCGGCACGGAAGCCGGCGAGGAGGATCTCCCGGGCCCGGCTCTTGTACGGGTGCGGGTCCAGACGCGCCCAGCCCGCGACCGCCGCCGCGACCAGCAGGAGCGCGGCGAGCAGGACACCGAGTGCTGGGTTGACCGGTACGAGAGATGCCGCACTCGACGTCACGTTCACCACCTTGAAGGACTGCTGCGCGGGCCGGGGGTGTGCGCGGGTCCGCGTCCCGGCTGGCCCCGGCGGCCGGCAGCGCAGTCTACGTTGACGTCCTTCCGTCGCCGTTCACGCTCCGCTGTTCATGCCCGCCACCCCGCGGCCGCGACGAACGGGAGGACGACGCTGCCTTCACCACGCTGAACGCGAATCGCCGCCTTGGCCGCCGTCGATCGGTCGGCATGCTCCCACGGCCCCTTCCAGCCGGTAGCCGTGACCCCGCAGGGTGGTGATCCGGGGCAGTCGGCACGGGCGGGTGAGCGCGTCGGCGGCCTGGGCCAGGCGGCGTCGCAGTCCGGCCATGGTCACGTCGAGGGTCTTGGTGGAGCCGAACCAGTTCTCGTCCCACACATCGGCCATCAGAGTCTCGCGCGAGACCGCCTCGCCCGGGTGCCGGCCCAGAAGGGCGAGCAGGTCGAACTCCTTGGGCCGCAGGAGAACCTCGGTGCCCTGGAGTGTGCATCTGCGTGCGGCCAGGTCGATCACGAGGTCGCCCAGCCGGATCGGGCCGGGCACGGGCGAGGAACCGGCGTGGCGGCGCAGATGGGCGCGGAGCCGGGCGAGGAGCACGGTGAGGCTGAAGGGTTTGACGAGGTAGTCGTCGGCACCGGCGTCGAGTCCGGCGACGATATCGATGTCGTCGGTGCGTGCGGTGAGGATGACGATCAGCAGGTCCGGGAAGCGGGTACGCAGAGTGCGGGCGATGTCGAGGCCGTCGGTGTCGGGCAGCCCGAGGTCCAGGAGCACCGCGTCGAACGGGGTGCGGGCGGCCTCGGCCAGGGCGGCGGTGCCGGTACGGCTCCAGGTGGGCGTGTAGCCGTTGCCGCGCAGACCGGTCTCCAGGTGGTGGCCGATGGTGGTGTCGTCCTCGACGACGAGGACGCGCAGGCGGCTGCGGTCCGGTGTGGCGGGGGTCCCCATGGTCGACAGCGTAGGAGGAAGCGGGCCGTCCGGCACGGTCTGCGGACACCGGCTGTTCACAGGTCACGCAGCTCCTCCACCGCGGGTCGGCGGGCGCCGCGGATGCCGTTGGCTGTCGCGGCCAGTACGGCGGCGACGGCGGCGGCAGCGGTGAGCGCCAGGTAGGCGGCGGGGACCGCGAGGCCGGCGGGCGGTGGGTCGAAGACACCCGTCAGGACCTTGACGAGCATCTCGGACAGGGCCCAGCCGATGAGGGCGCCTCCGGCCAGGCCACCGGCGGTCAGGAGGAGGGCCTCGGTGAGGACCATGCCGCGCAGTTGGCGTGTCCTGGCGCCGAGGACCGTGGCGATGGCGAAGGTACGTCGGCGTTCGGCGAGTCCGAGGCCAAGGACGAGCCCGCCGGCTCCGGCGGCCAGCAGCACGGCGAAGACGAGTTCGATACGCGTGAGGCCGGCCAGGTCGACGGAGGTGAGGCTGGTGCCGACGGTGCCGCGGGTCTGGGTCAGGTCGGTGACGGTGGCGCTCGTTCCCAGTCGTCCCCGCAGTTGCGCGGCGATCTGCTTCTGGTGGGTGCCGCCGGTATCGAGGAGGAACGCGCCGACCGCGTCGCTGCCGGTCGCCCTGGCGATGTAGGAGGCGTTGGCGACGAAGAAGCTGTCCTTGGGGGCGGTGGGGAATTCCTTGACCACGCCGGCGTAGCGGAAGGCGACGGTGCGCAGAGCCTTGGTGCGGGCGTCCTGGACGCGCAGATTGACGGTGTCGCCCGGGGAGAGCTGGAAGTCGTGCACGGTCTCGGCGCTGACCAGCAGATTGTCCGGGCTCTGGGCCAGCTTGCGCATGAGCTGCCCGGCGGTGCCACCGGCGAAGTAGGTGTCCTGGAGGGACGTGGCCTGCGCGATGCTGCCGGGGCGGACGCCGTAGAGGTCTTGCAGGTCGGAGCCGACGTATGCGAAGCGGTGCTGGAGCGGCTCGACGTGCCGGACGCCGGAGACCTTCAGCGCCGGTCCGGCCGCGGGTGCGACGCGGGCGCCGGGTGGTTCGGTGACGGTGACGTCGGCGCCGTTGGTCAGGCGGGCGTCGACCTCGGCCTGCTGCTGGTAGGTGGCATTGAAGACGGCGGTGGAGATCGCGAAGGACACGGCGAGGGCGAGCAGCACCACCGACCGGGCCAGCGGGCGGCGGCGCCGGGACAGAGTGGCCGCGGTGGTGCCGGCGAGCGTCGCGGTCAGTGGCCGGGCCAGCCTGGCCAGGGCAGGTCGGCCGTGGGTGAACGCGAGGAGGGTGAGCCGCCACAGGAGCAGGGCTGCGCCGATCCACAGGAGGGCGGGGCCGAGGAAGGCCCAGTACGACACGGAGATGCTGGGCACGCCTTCCGGGGCGAGGACGAGGGCGTACTGGCTGCCGGAGGAGGCGCGGAAGACCAGCCAGGAGCCGGCCAGGAGGGCGAAGTCCAGGCCGTAGCGCATCCACCAGGGGCTGCGACTGCCGCGGGCTCCGCTCTCCTTGCGGGTGTCGGAGACGGTCACGGTGCGCAGGTCACGCAGGGCCGGCACGAGGACGGCTGCCGCCGCCACGGCCGCCCCCAGGACGAAGGCAACGCCGTACCAAGCGGCCCAGGTGCTCGCGCCGGCCCCGAAGGACGCGCTGCCGAAGGCGAGGCGGCCGGTCAGCGCGGCGATGCCGAGTCCGGTCAGGCCGCCGACCAGGCCGATCAGTGCCGCCTCGACGCCCGCGAGCACGGTGATCTGGCGCGGCCGCAGTCCGCGCAGCCGCAGCAGCCCCTGCTCCTGCCTGCGTCGTTCGCCGCCGGCCGAGGCCACTGCGGCGGTCAGCGCGGCGGCGAGGACGGCGCCGGGGACACCGAGGAAGAGGAAGAGAATCTGGGCGTACAGGGCGTCCTGGCGGGCGGAGTCGAGGGCGGCGCCGACGTTGTCGCCGACGAGCGCGGCACCCGTCGAGCGGGCCTCCAAGTTGTGGGCGGCGCGGGTGACGGCGTTGAAGGCGGCGGCCGGGTCGGAGGGCAGCCGGGTGTCGTCGCGGGCGGTGTGGATCTGGGTCGTCGTACCGGTGGCGCCCTGGGTGAGGGCGGCGAACCGGGCGGCGGGGAGCAGAACGACGTTGTCGGGGGGCGCGGTCGGCTGGGACTGGCTGGGAGCGCCGACGGTCTGGAAAAGCGCATCGGCCTGTGGCAGGTCGACGACGCCGTCCACCCTCACCTGGCGCGCCCCGACGCCCGGCAGCTGGACGCCGATGGTGTCGCCGGGTGCGGCGTGCAGGTTGGAGGCGGTCTGCTGGGCCAGCAGGACGCCGGTGGGCGAGCCGGAGAGGGTGCGGATCGCGTCCGGGAACAGACTGCGGTAGCCGTCGGGCAGACCCAGCGCCATGCCGGGGCCGGTGGTCTGGGTGCTGCCCTGCACGCGGGCGGTGAAGCCGGTGGTACGGGCGTATCCGACGGGTAGGGCGGCCCGGGTGCCGGGGGTTTTGCGGACCAGGTCCAGGACCGTGTTCGGGGCGGCCCCGGGCTGGACCTGGACCTGCCAGTCGACGGCGACCGAGCGCAGGGCGCGCTGGGTCATGGTCGCCTTCGACGCGGTCAGGAAGGAGCCGAGCGCGGCGACGAGCCCGACCGCGAGCGCGATGCCGGTCAGGGCGGCCAGCAGCCGTCCGGTGCGGTGGCGGGCCAGGCCGCCCGCCCACGTGCCGATCATGACACTCCCTCGGGTGCGAGAAGCCGACCTTCGCGCATGATGCGCCGCACGGCGAGGCGGGCGGCGACGGCCGGATCGTGGGTGGTGACGACAAGGGCCGCGCCGGTGTGGTCGGCGGCCGTGAGCAAGGCGTCCAGGACGTGGGCTCCCGTGGCATGGTCGAGGCGGCCGGTGGGCTCGTCGGCGAGGATGAGGCGCGGGGCCTGGGCCAGAACCCGGGCCGCAGCCACCCGTTGTGCCTGTCCGCCGGAGATCTCCTCGGGCAGCCGGTCGGCCAGGTCGGCCACGTCCACCAGGGCGAGCGCCGCGAGGGCGGCCTGTCGTGCCTCGCCCTCCGGCCGGTCGGCCAGCACCAGCGGCAGAGCGGTGTTCTCGACCACGTTCAGGGCCGGCATCAGGCTGTCGCCCTGGAAGACCAGGCCGGTGTCGTACGGCCCCAGTGACTCCGCCCGGGTAACGGCACCGCTGGTGGGCTGTTCCAGCCCCGCGAGCAGGTGCAGGAGCGAGCTTTTTCCCGATCCGGAGGGCCCCACGACTGCGAGCCGTTCGCCGGCCCCGATCTCCAGGTCTGCTCCGTGCACGGCCACGACCGCCTGCGGGCCGCGGCCGAAGGTGAGCGCCGCCTTCCGGCAGGCGACGAGTGTCTCAGCCGTTGTCATCTCAGGTCTCCCGTCACTTTGCCGCCTGCGGTACCGCGGGACTGCCGGCTCGTCCGTCTGCCAGTTCGACGACGCGGTCGGCGACGCGCACGGCCGCCGCGCTGTGCGTGACGATCAGTACCGCGCACCCCTGGGAGGCCCGGTCGCGCAGCAGTGCGAGAGCGACCTGCTCCGTCTCACCGTCCAGTTCGCCGGTCGGTTCGTCGGCCAGCAGGACGTCGGGTGAGTTGGCGAGCGCGACGGCCAGCCCGGCTCGTGCCAGTTCGCCGCCGGACAGTTGCCGGGGCAGGGCATGAGCACGCTCGGCGATACCCACCTGGCCCAGCAGTTGCCGTGCGGAGACGGCGGGCCTGCCCGCGTCGGCCCGTTGGGCCAGGAGGATGTTGTCCTGGACGCTCACGTGGGGCAGCAGATTGCGGGTCTGGAGCAGCACCCCGATGTGCCGGGCCCGCAGCCGGGCTCGCTCGGTCTCCGGCCGGTGACTGATCCGTACGCCGGCCACCCGTACCTCTCCGCCGGACGGTACGTCGAGTCCGGCCAGGCAGGCCAGCAGGGTCGATTTACCCGACCCGGACGGCCCGACCACCGCGAGCGTCTCCCCCCGCTCCACGTGCAGTGACACGCCCCGGAGCGCGAGGGTCTCCTCCTCGCCGGCCCGATAGAAGCGGTACAGCTCACGGGCGACGAGGGCCGCCTCGGACGCCATGGCGGTCACCGCCATACGAGCGAGTCGCTGACGATCCGCCATGGATCGACGTTGTCGGCGTTGACCGGGCCGGACAGGGTCAGATCCACCTCGTGCCCGGACCGGTGGAAGGCGTAACGCTCGAACGCGTCCCGCACCACCTTGCCTGTGACCGGATCCTTCGCCGAGTCGCCCTGATAGGTGAGCAGAACGACACGACCGGCGTGCCGGGTCACCTCGGACACCTTCGGCGCCGCGAACTTGGGTACTTGGGAGCGCAGTTGCGGTACGACCGTGTTGGTGACCGAGGCGATCGTGGGGGCGCTCGCGGCGGAGACCGCCGTGATCCTCACGGTGTTGAGCTTGTCCGTGAACGCCGTCGTGTCCCCCTGTACGGTGCGGGCCCAGCCCTCGGGCACTTTCACCGTGAAGCCGGTGAAGCCCCTACCGGCCGGCCGGTAGGGGACGTAGACCTGGTTGTCGGGGATGTCGCCGGGCGGATTGGACTCGGTGGGCTCCGCCTGGTTCGGTGTGCTGGTCCCGCCCGTGGTGGAGGACGAGGTCACCGCCGGTGCAGGGCCGGAACCGGAGTGTGAGCCGGAGTCGGAGCAACCCGCGGTCACCGCCACCACCGCCACCGCCAGCCCGAAGGCCGCGCTTGTCCGTACGTGAACTGTCATGGCAGTCCCCTCCAGGAAGTCGTCGGACCGGACGGTCATGCCAGCCACGCTAGGGAGTGACCGGTTAACGCTCCGCTCAGCAAGAGTTAGACGACGGCAAAAGCCGTGCCGCCTGCCCGTCGGCCGCGGGCGGGGGCCGCATGATGAGATCATGAGACAGCGCGTGGTGCGAGTGGCCCTCACCGCCGCCCTGGTTGCCGTCGTCCTCCTCGCCGTTCCCCTGGCCCTGGCCATCAGGTCGTCCCTGTATGCCGACCAGCGCGACACCCTGGAGCGCGCGGCGCTGGCGGGTGCGGTGCAGGTGAGCCCGGACTATGCGACCGGCGACCCGGTGGAACTGCCGTCGGCGCCCGCCGGCGGTCGTCTGGGGCTGTACGACCCCCGGCTCAGGCTGCGTGCGGGCGACGGCCCCCGGAGCGGTGACGTCCTGACTCGCCGCGCCCTCGCCGGGCAGGTGGCCCACGGCCGCTCGGGAGGCGACCTGGTCGTCGCCGTGCCCGTGTCGCACGCCGAGCAGGTGATCGGCAGCGTACGGGCCTCCTCCCCCGCCGACGCCATACGTGACCGTGTTCTCGCCGTCTGGGCCGCCTTGCTGGGCGTCACCCTGTTCGCCCTTGCCGTGGCCGTACTCGTCGCCCGCCGTCAGGCCAGAGCGCTGGCCGCACCGCTGGAGGACCTCTCCCGCTGCTGCCGGGCCGTCACCGCGGGCGACCTGAACGTCCGGGCGGCCCCCAGCAGCATCGCCGAGATCGACCAGGTCGCCCGCACCCACAACGAGATGCTGCACAGCCTGTCCGAACTCCTGCGCCGTGAAAGGGACTTCACGGCGAACGCCTCTCACCAGCTGCGCACTCCGCTCACCGGCCTGCAATTGGCACTGGAGGCGGGCCTCGCCCAGGACGACGACGCCCGGCTGCGGCCCGTGCTTGCGGAGGCGCTGGCCACCACCCACCGCCTGCACCAAACGGTGGAAGAGGTGCTGCGCCTGTCCCGGTCACAGGACCGCGCCCACGCCGTTGCCCTTGGTGTTCCGGTGGCGCGGCTGCTGCGCGAGACGGAGGAGCGGTGGCACGGCCTCTTCGCCGACGACGGGCGACGACTGGAGTACGGCACCCAGGACGTACCGTCGGACGTCCTGGTCCCCGGCGGCCCGGTGGCGGAGGTGCTCGGGATCCTGCTGGACAACGCGCGCGTGCATGGACAAGGAACCGTCCGTGTGGCAGTGCGGGATCTCGACGACGCGCTCGCCTTCGACGTGAGCGACGAGGGAACCGTGCCGGGCGACCCGGCGCGGCTGTTCGATCGGGGGCACACGGGCTCCCGGCCGGGAACAGGCATCGGCCTGGCCCTCGCGCGTGACCTGGCCATCTCGCTCGGTGGCCGGCTCTCGCTGACCAGCCGCGCCCCGGCCACGTTCACCCTGCTGCTTCCGGTCCGACCAGGTGACGGCGACGGCTCCCTGCCGGCGACCGGGTGAGCACGGGACCCGTACCGGCTAGGGTCGGCGTTCCCTGCCCTCGTGCCACTCGTGTCCCGCACAACCGCCAGGACGGCGACAACCACGGTCGCGGTCGAGAACCGGACCGCGAAGGCCCGGCCGAAGGTGCCCGCCTGCAAGGCGATGAGCTTCAGATCGACCATCGGACCGACCACCATGAACGCCAGCCGTGCAACCGGCGAGAATCCGCTCAAGGAGGCCGCCACGAACGCGTCCGCCTCCGAGCATACCGCCAGCAAGATCGCCAGCCCGGCCAGGAACGGCACCGACAGCCAGGGCGAACCGGAGAACGCATCCAGCACGGAACGGGGCACCGCCACATTGAAGGTGGCCGCCGCCATCGCACCCACCACCAGGTAACCGCCGGCGTGCAGGAAGTCGTGCTGGAAGCCGGCCCGGAACTCCCGCCACCGGCTCCCACCCGCCCGGTGACCACTGTGCCGCACGGCCGGGCGCAGCCATTCGGGCCGCCCCTGCCACAGCCACAGCCAGCCCATCACCGACGCCGTGCCGAGCGAAGCCAGCAGCCGGGCGGCGACCATGGCCGGCTGACCAGGGAAGGCCACCGCGGTGGCAGTCAGCACCACCGGATTGATCGCGGGCGCCGACAGCAGGAACGCGAACGCGGCGGCCGGCGTGACACCCCGCCCGATCAGACTGCTCGCCACCGGAACCGACGCACACTCGCAGCCCGGCAGGACGGCTCCGGCAATGCCGGCCACCGGCACGGCGAGCACCGGCCGACGCGGCAGCACACGGCTGAACATCCGTGCCGGTACGAAGGCGTTGACGGCACCGGACAGGGCCGTGCCCAGCAGGAGGAAGGGCAGTGCCTGCACGGTCACGGCGAGGCAGACGGTTCGCCATGCCTGCATCGGCGGCGTCTGCATCCACCGGCCCCCGAGGTAGAGCACGGCACCCGGAACCGTCGCCGCCCCGAGGCACAGCAACGGCCAGAACCGCAGCCAGCCGGGAGCAGCGTCCTCCCTCGCCACGCCGTCCGGCTCGACGACCTCCGCCTCCGCTTCCGCGACTGCTTCGCCTGTTCGAAACATGCCACCTCCACCTCCCGGACGCTCCGGCCAACACAGCGGCGCCGACGAACCCGACATCCAAACACGCCAGGCGCAACCGGACCAAGCGCCACCGGGCCGGCCCGTGCAGCACGCCCGGCCTTCACGGACGCCTGGCGGTCCATCGGTGTGCCGGTCGTGAGCCGGGCCATCTCGACGGCCCGTTCCGCCCCCAGGCACGCGGCGGCGAGACCCACACCCGCTTCATCGGCCGCCTCACCCAGCAACGCGCCGCGATCATGAACGCGGTCATCCGGGCCGAGGACTTCGTCGGCGCCCAGTCGCTCCACACCCGCCTCGCCGCCGACGGCTCGCAGATCGGCCTAGGGAAGCAGCGCCATCTCGCGCGCGTTCTTGACGGCCCGCGCTATCTGCCGCTGCTGCTGACGTGTCACGTGGGTCACCCTACGGCTGCGGATCCTTCCCCGGTCGGAGATGAACTGCCGCAGCAGATCGGTGTCCTTGTAGTCGATGCAGGTGATGCCGGCGGCGTCCAGCGGGTTGGCGCGCTGCCGCTGGGTGGTCTGCCGTCCGGTGTATGTACGTCGGGGCATTGGTGAGGCCGGTCCTCTCTCAGGTCACGGGGTCGAGCACGTCATCGAAGGCGTGCGGAAGTTGCTGCCAGCGCTCCCTGCCCGCCGCGTACTCGTCGTCGGTGAGCAGGCACGAGGCGAGCAGAGCCGACAGACCGTCGCGGTCCAGGCCGGGCGAGGTGAAGCTCAGGTACTGGCAGCGGTCACCGTGCTCGGGGTGCCAGCCCACGGCGGCGGCGATACGGCGCTCGGCGGGCACCATCTCCCATGCGGCATCGGGCAGGGCGGCCAGCCAGGGGCCGGCCGACTCCACACTCAGGGCGCCGCCGGCGGCGTCCCAGGACAGCAGTGCGTCGGGCCGGTCCGCCAGCCAGAACCGCCCACGGCTGCGGACCGCCGCGCAGGTCAGATCCTCCAACGCCGAGTACAGGCGCTGCGGGTGGAAGGGCCGATCGCGCCGCCAGACGAAGGTGCCCACGCCGTGCTCGTCGCACTCCTGCGGGAGCAGCACGCACGCCGGATGCACACGGGCGGCGGCAGCTGCCACATCGAAGCCCGCCAGCAGACTGCTCCCCAGCACGCCGCTTCCCACGTGTACCTTGTGTGCGCCCGGCGTCAGCTGGGTGAGCAGCGCGTGGTCGGTGTCATCGGCGACCTCGACGCCCTCCCCGTACGAACCGCCTTCAACGAGGCCGATCACCGTGGGGTACTCGAGCTGGCGAGCGAACGTGTCGGAAACCGTGCGCTGGTCGGTCGGGGCCGCAGCCAGGCCGACGTCGGCCAGGTCGTCACCGTTCGACAGGTACGGCAAGACGAGCGCTGTGTCGACCACGGTGGCGACCCCGGTCAGCGCCAGCGGGGCACCGGCGGCAGCGATGACTCCGGCCATGGCCTGGGGTTCGACGGAGTCCCACAGTTCCACGACGGCCAGCCGGTGCCTTCCCTCCTGGGCGAGCCGCAGCAGTTCGGGGACGAGGTCCTCGCGCAGCGCGCAGCATGCGCAGTCGTTGACCAGGGGTGCGTCACCGCTGTCCACCAGGCCGTCGGCGTCGCGTACGGTCCGGTGCACCGCGCTGTCGACGGCGGCCGTCAGGTCGTGGTGCAGCGCGACTGATCCGGGAACCGTACGCAGGATCTCGTCGACGGCGGTCCGGCGGGCATCGGCGTGCAACCCGGCGACGACCGCGACGGCCAGCCGTGTGTTGTCCCCGCTCACTGCTCGCTCCCTCCTCGGCCGTAGCGCCGCTCGAAGCGCTCGACCCGGCCCGCGGTGTCCAGGACCCGCTGGGTGCCGGTGTAGAAGGGGTGGCTCGCCGAGGAGATCTCGACGTCGATGACCGGGTAGATGTTTCCGTCCTCCCACTCGACCGTCTTGTCGCTCGTGGCCGTCGACCGGGTGATGAAGGCGTAGTCGGCGGCCCGATCGCGGAAGACGACCGGGCCGTACGCGGGGTGGATTCCAGGCTTCACTGCTCTCAGCGCTCCTCACGGAAGTCGACGTGGCGGCCGGCGACCGGGTCGTACTTGCGCAGCGTCAGCCGGTCGGGGTCGTTACGGCGGTTCTTGCGGGTCACGTAGGTGTAGCCGGTGCCGGCTGTGGACCTCAGCTTGATGATCGGGCGCAGTTCGTTACGTGCCATGGAGAGCACCATACAAGAGATTGGTTTTCATTTTCATCTAGGGCTAGTGTGCTGCTGTTGCCACCACCGAGGAGGAACAGCCATGTCCGCCCATTGCCAACTCACCGGCCGACAGCCGGGCTTCGGCCACCACGTCTCCCATTCGCACCGGCGCAGCAAGCGCCGTTTCGACCCGAACATCCAGCGCAAGCGCTACTGGCTGCCGAGCGAAAGCCGGCAGATCCGGCTCACTCTCTCCGTCAAGGGCGTCAAGACGGTCGACACGATCGGCATCGAGGCAGCGGTGGCGCGCATCCGGGCACAGGGAGGAAAGGTCTGATGGCGAAGAAGAGCAAGATCGCGAAGAATGAGCAGCGGCGCCTGATCGTGGCCCGGTACGCCGCACGGCGCGCGCTGCTGAAAGCGGTCATCTCGTCCCCGGGAAGCTCGGGCAAGGACCGTGATGCCGCCCAGCGGGAGCTGCGCCGACAGCCCCGTGACGCCAGTGCCACCCGCCTGCGCAACCGTGACTCCGTGGACGGGCGCCCCCGCGGGCACCTGCGCGCCTTCGGGCTGTCCCGCATCCGCGTACGCGAAATGGCCCACGCGGGCGAGCTGCCCGGTGTGACCAAGAGCAGTTGGTGACCTGCCCACTGACGTACCCGCAACGGCACGGGTGAACGTGTGTCCTGCACGCGGACGGCTTCCGCGTGCAGGACCGGGTGCTCAGCTCGTTGCCGTCAGACAGTCAGCCGGCCGTCGGGGCGGTGTCGTCGACGACGAAGCTGGTCTGGAGGGAGGAGTCCTCCAGTGTCGAGTTTCCTGCCCCGCGCCTATCCCATTCCGGTGCTCTTGCTGGGCCACGGCGCCGAGCGGAGACGCTTGCAGAGCAACAGCGGCACCAGCGCCAGTGATCGACCGCCAACGGACTGTCCTCACGCTCATCGCGTCCTCCGGGGCGGGGTGAAGGCGTACAGATCCAGAATGTCGGGGCAGGGGCGATGCCGGGGCGCCGGCCTGTACCCAGGCGGCGATGTCCTCGGTGGCGTCGGGGTCGTTGACGAGGCCGAGCCAGACCGGACGAGCGCCGGCAGCCCGTGCGGCGGCGGAGGGCTGGACGACAATGACGTCGGTGTGTTCACACACGTCGAGGCAGTCAGAGACACGTACGGGGACCTCTTCAGACAGGCGCGCGAGCTGCCGGTCGTGATCCACGCCGGTGATTTTCGGGGTTCCGCAGCAGCAGTCCCGGCAGACGACGACGCGGCACGGCGCCGGTCCGGCAGGGGTGTGCTCTGTGTCCGCTGCTTCAGGGCGCTGTCGGGGCATCGCTCGTCACACTCCTCTTCGGAGTGCGGGGCAGTGATGCACTCGACGCACGGACGGTCATTCCGGGACGAGCGTCGAGAGGGGAAAGTGGTGAGCGACGAAGTCGTTGCGGAACACGCCCTCGGGGTCTCTCGCCCTCATGAGCCGGGCGAAACGGTCGTAGTGCGGGTAGAGGCCGCGCAGTACCTCGGGCTGCGTCACGAACACCTTGCCCCAGTGCGGACGGGCGGCGAGGGGCGCCAATACCTCCTCGATCACGTGCAGGGCCTTCGTCACCGGCTCGGGGTCGGGCAGCCAGGTGAAGTGGAAGGCCACCGAGTCCCGCCCCTGAGCGGGACTGAGCCACAGGTCGTCCGAGGCCACGCTCCGGATCTCTCCGATCCTCAGGTGGGGGGCGAAGGCCTCGCGCACGCGGTGGAGGGCGTCGAACGCGGCAACGGCGTCCTCGCGGGCGACGAAGAACTCCGACTGCAGCTCGTCACCGCTGCTGGGGGTGTGTTCCAGCCGGAAGTGCGGGAGCCGCAGCGCGGACGGGCCCGGCAGTCCTGCCTGCGGGGTACAGGCGTCGGCCGGCATGCCGGGAACGGGATGCCGCGGCCCGTCGGCCAGCGAGGCGCCGAGCCACCGTCCGGGTCGGACCACCGGGCCTTCCGGCTCGTCCACGCGTCGTTTGAGCCACACCTGGTCGATTGAGCTGTCCTGCCAGCCGGTGAAGAGACTGACGCTGTAGGCGGCGGACATCACCTCGTCGAAACGGTCCCGGAGCGTGGCCAGGGGCAGGTCCTCGTAGACCCACTGCTGGACGTCGAAGGCGGGCACCAGGTCCAGCGTCAGTTTCGTGACCACACCGAGGGCTCCGAGAGCGACCACCGAGCCGGCGAAGTGCGCGTCACCGCGGCGGCTCGTCACGAGTTCGCCGGTGGCCGAGACGTACTCGACCGCCCGCACCGCGGAAGCGAGGGTCCTGTTGCCGTCTCCGGATCCGTGCGTGCCGGTCGCACAGGCGCCGGCTATCGAGATGTGCGGCAGGGACCCCAGGTTGTGCAGGGCGAACCCGGACTCGTGGAGGGTGCCGGTGATCTCGCCGAAGCGCGTTCCCGCGCTCACCGTGACGGTGCGGGCCTGCGGATCGATGTCGACAACGCGCGGGAGGCGGGCCGTGGAGACGAGATCCCCCGCCGTGTCGGCGATCGCGTTGAACGAGTGGCGGGTGCCGAGGGCCCGCACCGCCGTGGACCCGGCGACGAACTCCTGCAGTTCCTCGACCGAGGCGGGAGCGGTGAGGCGTCGCGCTCCGAAGGTGATGTTCCCGGCCCAGTTCGTGATGATGCTGTTCATGTACGTCCTCATGGCGTGCGATCACGGAAGGCAGGGCCCGCGGACCGGTGTGCCTCCCGGTGCGCGGGCCCTGCTGAGAGTGCGGAACGGCGGACACGGACGGGTGGGGAGGGCGTAGCGGCCGCCTCTCCGCCCGCGGTCCGTTCGCTGGATGTCACATGCCGAGTGCCAGGCGGTGGTACGCCTGGTTCCAGCGCAGCTCACTGCGGAACTGCCGGAACGTGGTCGTCTCGTCGATGAGGGCGAGTTCCACCTTGAGCATCTCGGCGAGGTCGTCCAGGTGCTCGGAGGTGAGCGCCGTGCTCAGGACGGTGTGGTGCGGGCCGCCGGCGGTCAGCCACGACTCCGTGGACGTACGGAGGTCGGGCAGGGGGCGCCAGACCGCACGGGCCACCGGCAGCGCGGGCAGCGGGTGCGGCGGCGGCACCACGTCGACCTCGTTGGCCACGAGACGGAAGCGGTCACCGAGGTCGCTCAGGCCGATGACGACGGCACGGCCCGGGGCCGCGTCGAACACCAGCCGGACGGGATCCTCGCGACCGCCGATGCCCAGCGGGTGGATCTCACAGGCAGGTGTGTCACCTGCGATCGACGGACACACCTCCAGCATGTGCGCGCCGAGGATCAGCTCCTGGCCGGGCGTCAGGTCGTAGGTGTAGTCCTCCATGAAGGAGGTGCCGCCCGGCAGACCTTCGGCGGCGACCTTGAGGGCGCGCAGCAGTACCGAGGTCTTCCAGTCGCCCTCCCCGCCGAAGCCGTGGCCCTGGGCCATCAGACGCTGCACGGCGAGCCCCGGCAACTGGCGCAGGCCGCCGAGGTCCTCGAAGTTGGTGGTGAACGCCTTGAAGCCGCCCTCCGTGAGGAAGGACCGCAGACCGGCCTCGATCCGCGCCGCATAGCGCAGGGAGTCGTGGCGTTCGCCGCCCGCCCGCAGTTCCGGCGCCAGCCGGTAGAGGTCCTCGTACTCCTTGACCAGCGCCGCGATGTCGCTCTCGGCCACCGAGTCGACGACCTCGACCAGGTCGTTGACGCCGTACGTGTTGACGGAGACACCGAGGCGGAGCTGCGCCTCGACCTTGTCGCCCTCGGTGACGGCGACATCACGCATGTTGTCGCCGAACCGGGCGACCTTGAGCGTGGCCAGTTCGGCCCGGGCGGACGCGGCACGCGCCCAGGTCACGATCCGCGCGACCGTCGTCGGATCGCTGATGTGGCCGGCCACCGTCTTGCGCGGCACACCCACGCGGCCCTGGATGTGGCCGAACTCCCGGTCGCCGTGCGCCGCCTGGTTGAGGTTCATGAAGTCCATGTCGATGGTGTCCCAGGGCAGGGCCACGTTCGACTGGGTGTGCAGGTGCAGCAGTGGCTTGCGCAGCGCGTCCAGGCCCGCGATCCACATCTTCGCCGGCGAGAAGGTGTGCATCCAGGCGATGAGGCCCACACAGCGGTCGTCGCCGTTGGCGTCCAGACAGATGCGCCGGATCGCGGCCGCGTCGGTCAGCACCGGCTTCCACACGACACTGACCGGAAGGTTGTCCGTACCGGCCAGCGTGGCGGCTATCCGCTGGGACTGCTCCGCGACCTGCTTCAGTGTCTCTTCTCCGTACAGCCCTTGGCTGCCGGTGAGGAACCAGAGTTCACGGACAGGGGAACGATGGCTGGGCACGTGGGCTCCTGAAGAAGAGAGAGGGGGGTGGATCCGGTGCCGGCCGCGGCGCACGCGGCCGGCGGGGAGGAGGGTCAGCCGGCGGTGAGCGACGCGTTGCGGATGCCGCGCAGCCGCTGCAGCAGGTCGTGGGACCCGAAGTGGTCGTGCAGCAGCCGGTATTCGGCGAACAGCGCGTCGTAGGCGTCGGCGCGCGACGGGTCGGGCACGTAGACGGCGCGCTCGAGGCGGCCCATCGCGGCCGTCGCGGTCCGCACGTCGGGGTACGCGCCGGCGGCGACGGCGGCGTGGATGGCCGAGCCGAGAGCAGGGCCCTGCTTCGAGGCGGCGAGGGACACCGGGCGGCGCAGGACGTCGGCGTAGATCTGCATGAGCAGTTCGTTCTTGGCCAGTCCGCCGGCGACGATGAACTCGCTCACCGGTACGCCGCCGCCCTCCAGGGCTTCGACGATGACACGGGTGCCGAAGGCTGTGGCTTCCAGCATGGCGCGGTAGACGTCCTCGGGGCGGGTGGCGAGGGTCAGGCCGACGATGACGCCCGAGAGGTGGTGGTCGACGAGGACGGAACGATTGCCGTTCAGCCAGTCCAGGGCGATCAGGCCGTGCCCGCCGACCGGCTGGCCGGCGGCCTTGCGGGTGAGCAGGGTGTGCAGATCCTCGCCCCGCTCGGCGGCCTCGTCGTAGTAGTCCCGCGGTACGCCCTGGCGCAGCACCCAGGCGAAGATGTCGCCGACCGCGCTCTGCCCGGCCTCGTATCCGTACGCCCCCTCCACGATGCCGCCGTCCACGACGCCGCAGATCCCGGGGACTTCGGCGAGGACGTCGGCGTTGACGACGTGGCAGGTGGAGGTGCCCATGATGGCCAGCAGCCGCCCGTTCTCCACGGCCTGGGCCGCGGCCGCCGTGACATGGGCGTCGACGTTGCCCGCCGCCACCGCGATGCCGGGACGCAGCCCGGTCCACCCGGCCGCCTGGTCGCTCAGCGAGCCCACGCGGGACCCCAGCGGCGACAGGGGGAAGTCGAGCCGGGTGCGGGCGAAGTCGGCGAACCGCGGGTTCAGCGCGGCCAGATAGTCCTCGCTCGGGTAACCGCCGTCTTGGTGGATGCCCTTGTACCCGGCGGTGCAGGCGTTGCGGGACTCCTCGCCGGTGAGCTGCCAGACGATCCAGTCGGCCGCCTCGATCCAGCGGGCGCACGCGTCGTAGATCGCCGGGTCCTCCTCCAGGACCTGCAGCGCCTTGGCGAACTCCCACTCGGCGGAGATCTTGCCGCCGTACCTGCCGATCCACTTCTCGCCCCGGGCGTGCGCCAGTTCGTTGATGCGGTCGGCCTGCCCCTGGGCGGAGTGGTGCTTCCACAGCTTGGGCCAGGCGTGCGGGCGGCCGGCAAGGTCCGTCTCGGCCAGCGGGGTTCCGTCGGCGAGCGTGGGCAGCACCGTGCAGGCGGTGAAATCGGTGGCGATGCCGATGACGTCACCGGGGTCGATGCCGGACGCCGCGACCGCCTCCGGCACGGCCTTGCGCAGCACCTCGCGCCAGTCGTCGGGATGCTGGAGCGCCCAGTCCGGCGGCAACTGCGCACCGGTGCCGGGAAGGCGTTCGTCGATCACGGCGTGCGCGTACTCGTGGACCGCGGAGGCCAGTTCCCGACCGTCGCGCACCCGCACCACCACGGCGCGGCCCGACAGGGTGCCGAAGTCGACGCCCACGGTGTACCGCTCGCGGTCGTCCGAGGAGGGGGTGGCGAGGTGTGCGGGAGGCGAGGGGGAGGTCACCGGATTGCCTTTCGAGAAGCCGTACGGCCGCGGACGGCTCAGCAGCCGGGCAGGGTCCGCGGTGCGACGGGCACGGTCGTTACCTTCGCATTGTGAGCGCTAACAATCCTGCGACGCAAGTGCCCTGTGCGGGCAAGTCCACTGATAGAGCAGCGGAGGGAAGATTGGCCGACCGGCCGACGGCCGAGCTGCCTACGGCTGAGCTGCCTACGGCCGGCAAGGGGAGACGCAGGCCAGGGTGACGCGGCGATCGGCGCGAGCGAGCGAGGGCGCGACCGGAAGGCGACGGACACATAACGTATGTAAATGTGAGCGCCCACAATTCAGGGGCGCTCCCCTCGTCGAGAGGTCACCGGGCTAGCCGGCCGGCTCAGGGCGCGTACGTGGCCCGCTGCGCCGTGCTCACCACCTTCGCGCCGTCGGCGTCCCCGAGGAGTCCGGCGGACACCCACGCCGTCACGGTGGACCGCACGCGCGCCACCAGGGCCCCCTTCCCGCCGAAGGGGGCCCCGGCCCAGATCTCGTCCAGGAGCGTGGTGCCGTCGGCCTTCGCCGGGTTGGCGACCCCGGAGTCGGTGCCGCCGAACACGACGCGCGGCTCGGACCGCCGGACGTACGCGTGCGTCGGGTCCTCGGTGCCCTCGAAGAACGGCGCCCACTCGACGCCGTCCAGGGTGAAGTGCAGGGGCTTGCCCGGCACGGGAGTGAGGCTCGGCAGCAGATCGCCGGACAGACCCGCGTTGCGGTACAGGCCGACCTTCAGGTGCGCGGTGGAGGGATCGCGGGCGACGAGGTTGACCGGCCCGAGGAAGAGGGACTGCAGGGTCGGGTCGTCGAGTGCCTCCTCCACGCGCAGCCGGAACGGGATGGACACCCGCACGGTGTCTCCGGCGTGCCAGGTCCGGGACACGGCGAAGTAGCCGCCGGGCACGGGACGGCCCGGCACCGCACGGCCGTTGACCGTGACGCGGAAGCCGTCGTCGGCCCACGCCGGCACGCGCAGCCGCAGCTCGAAGGAGGCGCGGCCGCCCCCGACGGTGAGTGTGCTGCCCCGCTCCACCGGATAGTCGGTGGTCTGCGTGACGGTGATCCCCTTGCCGGCCCACGTCAGCGTGGCGGGGCTGTAGAGGTTGACGTACAGGGCGCTGCCGTCGGCCTTCGCGAAGTACACCGAGTCCTGGTACTTGGTGGCGCTCTCCATGCCGGTGCCCTCACAGCAGGTCGTGCCCTGCTTGGGCGTGTAGTCCCGGACATGACCGGGCGTCAGGCCGATGAAGTAGGTGACGAGGGGCTTCTCCGCGTCGGGCCGATCCTGCTTGGAGCCGAGCACCTGGTTGTACAGGGCCCGCTCGTAGTACTCCATGTACTTGGGGTCCTGCTCGTGGAAGAACAGCGTCCGGCTCAGCTTCAGCATGTTGTACGCGCAACACGTCTCGGCGGTCGTCGCCCCGATCGTGCTCGCGATGGCTCCGGAGGCCTTCCAGAACTCCCCGGTGCTGGTGCCGCCGATGCCGTACATCCGGCCCGGTACGACCATGTCCCAGAAGTTCTTCGCGGCCGTCAGGTAGCGTTCCTCGCCCGTCTCGTCGTACAGCCGCACGTATCCGGTGAAGATCGGGATGTGCTGGTTGGCGTGCAGGCCGTCGAGGATGTCGCGGTTCTCGGCGCAGGCGTCGATGAGCCGGTCGAGGTCGAACAGGCGGGCCAGGGCGAGGTGTTCGCTCTTCCCGGTGAGCGCGTGCAGGTCGCAGAGCGCCTCGACGATGCCGCCGAACTCGCCGCTGGAGAAGATGCCCCACATGCGCTGACGGGTGGCCGCGGGCAGCGTCGACAGCCGGGAGTGCATCCAGTCGGCCAGGCCGGACGCGAGGTCCAGTGCCCGCGCGTCCCCGGTGGCGAGGTGGGCGTCGAGCAGCCCGCGCAGGATCTTGTGCGTGGTGTAGTACGGCGCCCACACCTTCGTGTAGTCGCTGCCGGTCATCGACTCCAGATCGATGAACTGCGTCTCGGGGTACGCCGCGAGGAAGCCGGGGTGGCTCGGCCCGCCCCAGGTCCGGCGCAGGGTGGCGGCCGGGCCGCGGCCGGAGGCGTCGGTGAAGGTGCCGCCCGAGGTCTCGTCGAAGGTGTACGAAGCGAGGTCGCCGGGGCCCGCGGGGGTGTCGGCGGCGCGGGTCTTCTGCAACTCGGCGAGGTCGGCGGCGGTCAGGGCGCGCGACCAGACGTTGAACTCGTCGAAGGCGCCCGCGAACACCGGGTCGGCGGGGAAGTGGGAGCGGCCCAGCCAGTGGTGGGCGAGGGTGCCGAGCGCGGCGGGCGTCAGCGTCATGGCCGAGCGGGCCACGGCGGTGCCGTTCACGTGCAGCGTGCCCGTGCCGTCCGCGAGGGTCACGGCCAGGTGGCTCCACGTGTGGAGGGGCAGCGGGGCCGTGCCGTCGAGGCCCTGTTCGCCGCCGGGGCCCGAGGTGGTGACGGCGAAGCGGGGTACGCCGTCGCCGTTGCGGGCGGCCAGGTACAGGTAGCGGGTGGTGTCGTCGCCGAAGTCGAGAACACGGGCCCAGTTCCCCGCGTGCGCGGGCCGCACCCACGCGGACAGCGTGATCGCCGGTGCGCCGCCGAGGACCTGGCCGGGCAGGTCGACGTACTGGCAGGAGCCGCGGACGTTCTCCACGGCGGTGCCGAACCGGCCGCTGGTGCTCAGCACGGCAGGGTCGCGGCGCAGCGCCTCGCGCACCTCCGTCAGCGCCGTGACGACGGTGTCGGTCTTCTCGGCGAACACCCGCTCGCCGGTGCCCCGGTGGGCCTGCGCGAGCATGGTGAGGAAGTGGCCGGTGTAGTGCCCGCGCAGGTTGCCGTTGGCCTCGCCGTCCAGCCCTTCCCAGCCGCCCGGCGCGACCGCGTCCCCGGTCGGCAGGCCCGCGTTGGCGCGGAACACCTGGACCAGCCGGTTCACGTCGTAGCCGCGGGCGTGCTCCAGCATCAGCTCGCGTTTGGCGGCGAACAGGCCCGGGCGCAGCGTGACGTCCTCCAGGGCGAACGGGCGCACGGTCCAGGCGGCCGGGACGTCCGGCGCCGCGCCCGCGGTGGGTGCGGCCAGGCCCCGCCCGGCACCCGCGAGGGACGCCGCGGACGCCGTCGCGGCGAAGGTCGCGGCCCGGAGAAGGGTTCGTCTGGAGAGGGGCGGTGCCATGTGATCTCCTCTGCGAGTCCACGGACACGGAACGGGGCAGTGCCGGCCGGCAGGCAGTACGTTCGATATGACGAACGTCGTACGAACGATCGACCAGACGATAGGTACGGGGCGCAGGGGCGTCAACGGGCCGGGACGAAACAGTTCCGACCGTTCGGCATGAGTGTGCCGACCACCAGGACCAGCACGCCGTCGGTCCTCCATTGACTTGCATCGCGGAAGAGTCTTAACGTACCGCCAGCATATCGAACAACATTCGAAATATCGAACAATGGGGAGACGATGATGATCGGAACAAGGTTGTTCCGGCGCGGCGGCACCCCGTGCTGGGTCGCGGGGGTAAGGCGAGACGGCTGGGTCGGGAGCGGGCGATGACCGCGGCGGTCCTGGTCACCCGGCCGGGGGAACATCGACTGATCGCCAGGGCGCACGGGACGCCGGGGCCCGGACAAGCCTTGGTCCGCGTGCACAGCAACGGAATCTGCCAGAGCGACGCGGACCTGCTGCGGGGCGTGCGGCCCCGGGGGCTCGTGCGTTACCCCGTCACTCCGGGACACGAATGGTCGGGCACGGTGGAGCGCGTGGGCGACGGAGTGCCTGACGGTCTCCTCGGGCAGAAGGTCGTGGGCGAGAGCATCCGAGGCTGCCGGCTGTGCGAACCCTGCCACGTGGACCGGGGCACGCTCTGCGACGAGGGCTACGAAGAGACGGGCTTCACCCAGCCGGGGGGAATGGCGGAAACACTGGTGGTGCCCGCGCACTCGCTGCACGTGCTGCCGCAGGACGCCGACCTGGCGGCGGCATCCCTCCTGGAACCCGCGGCTCTGGCGGTGGCGACCGTCCTCACGGCGAAGGCCGACCCGGGTGAGAGTGTTGCGGTGCTCGGAGACGGAGTGCTCGGTCTGCTGATAACCCGGTTCCTGGCGACCGCGGGCGTGGGCCGGGTGATCGTCGTGGGCTCCCGGGCCGAGCGCGCGGACACGGCCCGGGCCTTCGGGGCAACGGTCTACGTCCCGTGCGGTGAACCGCTGCCCGGGCTGTGCGATGTCGCCATCCACACGGTGGACGCGCGCGCCACGTCACGCCAGATGCTGGGCGTTCTGCGCGAGGGTGGCCGGCTCGTCTGCACGAGCACCAGCCCGGGCGCGGGCCCCCTCGATGTCGTCGAGCTGGTGCGGCGGCGGCTGAAGGTCCAGCCTGTGCTGGGTGCTTCATCGGCCGCGTGGTCCCTGGCCGTGCGCGCCTTCGCCGAAGGAGGGCTGGACACGATGCCTCTGATCACCCACACCTTCTCCCTGGATGCCTACGAGCAGGCTCTGGACCTGGTGGCGTCGGGCGACTGCGGCGTCGGCAAGGTGCTGCTGACCCCCAGCGCGTAGGCAGGCCGGACCCGGATCAGGCCGAGGGCTCTTCGATCCCGGTCCTGCGGCGGGCGGTGCTGGCGCGGACGATGAGTTCCGGAGCGATCGTCAGGTGCTCGGCCTTGGACGCGGTGCCTTCGATGTGGTTCAGGAGCAGTTCGATGCTCTTACGGCCGAGCGATCTGAAGTCCTGGCGCACCGTGGTGAGCGGAGGAGGGAAGAACTCCGCCTCGGGCGTGTCGTCGAAGCCGGCGAGGGCGACGTCCGCCGGAGTGCGCAGCCCCACCTCACGGAAGGCCCGCAACACGCCCAGTGCCATGTGGTCGTTCGCGACGAACACCGCTGTGAGTTCCGTGCCACGGCCGACCGAGGCCAGAGCCCGGCCGGCGAGCTGCTGGCCGGCCTGGTATCCCGACAACGGGCTCCAGTCGCCTCGCAGCACGGGTGGCACCTCGGCACCGGCCTCCCGCAGCGCGCTCTCCCAACCGGCCGTACGGCCTTCGCTCTCCAGCCAGTCGGCAGGGCCGGCCACATGCCAGACGGTGGAGTGCCCCGCCGCGAGGAGATGCTCCGTGACCATACGGGCCCCGGCGTACTGGTCGACCGACACGCCGGGAAGGTCGAGCGCGTGGCCGCCCTCGACGGTCACCACGGGGAAGGGAGCCTCCAGCGCGGCCAGAGCCCGGACGGCGTCACGCTGCGGGGTGATGGCGATCACCCCTTCCACACCCCAGGCGGCGAGGTGGTGCATGGCCTCGGTGAGCGAGGCCTCCGTGAGTGTCTGGAGAGTGACGGAGGTGGTCAGATAGCCGCGTTCCCGTGCCGCCTCCTGAACACCGAACAGCGTGCTGGCAGGTCCATGCAGCGTGGTGTTGACCGCGATGACGCCCAGCGTGTGCGTCCTGCGCGTGGCGAGGGCCCGAGCCACCGAGTTCCGGCGATAGCCCAGCTGCTCGACGACCTCCATCACCGCCGAACGGGTCTTGGCGCTGACGTTGGGATGACCACTGAGCACGCGCGAGACGGTCTGATGCGACACGCCGGCCACGCGCGCCACATCGGCCATGGTGGGCGCTCTGGAGACATCCGGGAGCCGGGTCAAGCCTCTCCCCCCTCCTTGCTGGTTGCACTGCCCTTTCCTCAAGGTACCGCCTCGCCGCCGCCCCTTCGGCGCCGGATCCGCATCAGCACGCACTCCGATGCGTTCTTCCGGCACACAGCGATGTGTGCGCTCACATTTTTGGAATCTACACGTACCTGGTTCTCGCGTCAGCCCTTGAGTTCGCGTTATGTTAGCGCGCACAATGTGCGGAGGGGTGAGCGCCGACTGCCCAGGATGCACAGGCGATCTCGTCCCTTCAGCCCCTCGTGCGCGGTCGCACCCACCACAGGGCACGGACCGGGCACCGCTGTCCATGACGGAAAGACGGTGAGAACGTAGTGACCGAGTCCCTCTCCTTCGGGGATCTCCGCCGGGAGGTCCTGGCGGCCAACCTGCGGATACGGGAGGCCGGTCTGGCCACCCTCACCTGGGGAAACGTCAGTGGCGTCGACCGCGATGCCGGAGTCTTCGTCATCAAGCCGTCCGGCGTCTCGTACGCGGACCTCACGGCGGAGGACCTGGTCGTGGTCGCCCTGGAGGACGGGCAGGTCGTCGAAGGCCACTTCAAACCGTCCACCGACACCGAGACCCACCGGTGCCTGTACCGCGCCTTTCCCTCCATCGGGGGCGTCACCCACACGCACTCGACCCATGCGGTCGCCTTCGCGCAGGCACGCCGTCCGATCCCCGTCCTCGGGACCACGCACGCGGACACCTTCAACGGTCCCGTCCCGGTGACCGAGGACCTCACGGCCGAACAGTGTGCGCGTGACTACGAATACAACACCGGCCAAGTGATCGTGGCTCTCCTCGAAGGCGATCCGCACCGGGCCGAGCAGGTGCCCGGAGCGCTGGTCTCGCGGCACGGCCCGTTCACCTGGGGGGCGACCGCGACCGCGTCGCTCGAGAACGCCATCGTCTGCGAGGCGGTCGCCGAGATGGCACTGCACACCCTGGCGCTGCACTCACCCGCCGACCCCCCGCAGCCCCCGCAACACCTGCTCGACCGGCACTTCACCCGCAAGCACGGACCGGACGCGTACTACGGCAACGCCGCTGTGACCGCTGCCCGCTGAGCAGGAAAGAGGGGAAGACCGGACCGCCGACTCGGCGGACAGCACCGGCCCACCCGAGAACCAGACAAGGGCCGCACCCCAGGTGTGAGAGCACCGGCTTCCCCCGCCTGTCGTACGCCGCCCGTACCAGGAACCGAACGGATCCGGCCACGGCCCGGCGTCACGATCCGGTCGGCGGTGAGGCCGCGCTGCAGCGCTGTGACGGCGGGAGGAGGAGCACCTCCAGGGCCCGCGCACAGGCCCGGGCCTGTTCCAGGAACCAGTCCGTGCGCTCCGCCGTGATCAGTTCGGGTGTGCCGCGGACCGCCAGGGCGAACCGCGCCGCATGCAGGTGGTCGCGGACCGGCACGGCCAGGGTGCGGACACCGGGCGCGGACTCGCCGTCGTTGAGGGCGTACTCCTGGGCGCGCACACGGTCCAGTTCGGCCTCGAGGAGTTCCCGGTCGACGATCGTGCGGTCGGTGAAAGCCCGCAGCGGCGGCAGTGACTTGGCGCCAGCCTCGCCGGGGCGGGGCCAGGCGAGCAACACCTTGCCCAAGGCCGTGGAGTGCAGTGGCCGGCGCAGCCCCACCTTCGGGGTCACCGAACCGCCCGCCACGATCACCACGTGCGGCCCGCTCCGCAGTGCCAGGTCGGCCGTCGCGCCGGTGCGGTCCGCGAGGTCGGCCAGTTCGGGCGAGGCGAGGTGCAGTCCCCGCTGGTGGTACGACAGCCGCCCCAGTTCGGTCACGGCCGGGCCGAGACGGTAACGGACGGTCCTGGCGTCCTGTTCGAGGAAGCCGGCCTCCTCCAGCGTCCGGGCCAGGCGGTGCGCCGTCGACGTGGGCAGGGACAGTCTGCGGGCCATCTCCGACGCGCTGAGGTCCGGGCCGTTGTCGTGGAAGCAGTGCAGCATGTCCAGGGCCCGGCGGACCGCCTGCGCCCCCGTCACCGGAGTCCTGGCCACCACGTGTCGCCTCCTCTGATCCGTCGGCGCGTGGAGTTCCACGGGCGCCTGGGTACGGGCTGAGATTCCCACATCGCGGGATGCCCGCCGCGCCCTCACAGCCTGCCGCAACGGACTGTTCACACCGGTTCCCACATGATGGGAAGCTGCTTGCCGGGCGCTCTGCGCCCGTGTCAGGCTGCGGTCGTCCCGCCGGAACAGGTCCGATGGGAACCACCGGAAGGAGCCAGCGATGCACCACTGTGCCGCCGCGCTCCTCCTCACCGCGCGCCGCCACATCGACTTGGCCCGCGTCTCCAGCGCCGCCTGTCGCTGACTCCTCCCCCGCAGCCGTCCGGTACCGCCGCGACGGTCCGAGCGCAGCTTCCGCCTGCCGCCGTACGGCCCTGACGTCCGCGACCCGTTCGTCGGCCTCCCCCTGCGCACGCCTGCCCGCGGCGCACCGCCTTCAGGGAAGACTCCATGACGCACATCCCCCTGCCCGAAACCCTGTGGTTCACCCGCTGTCCCGTGCCCACGGCGACCGGCATCGCGGCCGATCGCCACTGGCTCGCCGAGGAGTTCGCTCCCGACGGCATCGCCGTCCGCTCGTTGCAGGACGCCGCGTCCGACGTGACGGGCTCCGTCCGCGCGGCCCACTACACGCACACCCTGCCCGCGCTGTTCCGGGAAGGCGGCAACGTGCCCGCCCTGTGGGCCCGTTCCCGGGGCGAGCCGACCCGGTTGATCGGCCTGACCTGGATCGAGGAACGGCAGACGATCCTGGTGGCGCCCGGCTCCGGTATCCGCGGCGCTGCCGCGCTGCGCGGCCTGCGGCTCGCCCTGCCACGCCACCGGGTGCCGATCGACTTCTGGCGGGCCATGGCGGTACGGGGCTTCGAAGGTGCCCTCGCCTCCGCCGGATACGCGTTGTCCGACGCCACAGTGGTCGACGTGCCGGCCGACGGCCGTCACGGCCAGTGGGCGGCCGAACTCGCCGCGCTGGCACGCGGTGACGTCGACGCGGTCTACGTCAAGGGCGCCGTCGCCGTCGAGGCCGCGCGACGCGCCGGTGCCGAGGTCGCCGTGGAACTGGACGAACTGCCCGACCGCGCCCACCGGGTGAACAACGGCACCCCCCGGCCCATCACCGTGCACCAGCGTCTGCTGGACGACCATCCGGAGCTCGTCGAACGGTTCCTCGCGGTGCTGTTGAGGGCCTCCGACTGGGCGGCGTCGCAGCCCGCCGAGGTGGCCCGCATCCTGGGCTCCGAGACCGGCGCCGGAGCCGAGGGCGTCCAAGGCGCCTACCGGCCGGGCACCCACCGCACCCTGCGGCCCGACCTGTCGGACGAGCGGCTCGGTCTCCTCGCCCGGCAGGAGGCGGCGCTGCGGGCCCACGGCTTCCTGCCCTCGCCCGTCGACATAGGGACCTGGGCCGACCCCGAGCCCCTGCGCCGCGCCCGTCTGCGTCTCACCCGGCCCCAGCCCGCATCCCTCTCCACCGAAACGTAGGACTGTCATGCTTACGCCGAGAATGGCTGCCGTCGCCCTTGCCACGGTCGCTTCCCTCCTCTCCCTCAGCGGATGCGGGACATCCGCGGCGGACTCGGGCACCGGCTCCGCCTCCACCGTCACCGTGCGCATCCCCGACCCCGGCAACGCCGGCGTACTCGCCCTCGGCAAGAAGGACGGATCGCTCGCCCGGGAACTGGCGAAGGTGCACGCGAAGGTCGAGTGGACCGGCAGCTCCGGGCCCTTCGCACCGGCCGCGCAGGCGCTCAACGCCGACCAGCTCGACATCGCCGTGGGGTCGATCACCTCAGGGATCACCTCGCTGTCGCAGAAGCCCGGCTTCGAGTTCTTCACCGCCACCGCACCCGATCCGGCCGGCGAGGGCATCCTGGTCAGGAACGGCTCGGGCATCGACTCGGTCAAGGACCTCGTCGGCAGGAAAGTCGCTGTCAACCAGGGCGGCACCGGCGAGTACCTGCTGCTGAAGGCTCTGGCCAAGGAGGGCATCGCGCCCGACAAGGTCCGCAGGGTCTACTTGCGTCCGGACCAGACCGCCGCGGTGTTCAACGCCGGCCAGGTAGACGCCTGGGCGGTGTGGGCGACGTACTCCGTGACCGAGATCGGCAGCGGCAAGGCCCACTTCGTCGCCGACGGACGGGCCATCGGCTCCGACAACTACAGTCTCACAGCGGTGCGCACCGCCTTCGCCGAGGAGCACCCGCAGGTCGTCAAGGCGCTCTACCGGTACCTGCACGACGGCAGCGTGAAGGAGAAGCGGGATCCGGCCGCCTATCTGAACGTCAACACCGACACCGGCCCCGAGGCCCTCACCGGCGAGGCCAAGC
This sequence comes from Streptomyces sp. NPDC027672, assembly GCF_055566335.1. Lineage (NCBI taxonomy): Bacteria > Bacillati > Actinomycetota > Actinomycetes > Kitasatosporales > Streptomycetaceae > Streptomyces > Streptomyces sp. NPDC027672. The sequence continues at coordinate 540,785 of NZ_JBVHSO010000002.1, forward strand.
GCGTACAGGTGGAGTTCGCCCGCCAGGGTGCGACCGTCGAGCCGATCACCGACGCCGACATCAAGCGGTTCCGCGACGTGGCCCGCTTCTACGCCGACCACAAGGTCACACCTGCCGAGGTCGACGTCGCCGCCCACCTCCTCGACGTGACCAGGCTGTCATGACGGCGACCGACGAGATCCTTGCCGCACCCACCGCCGAACCCGTCGCGGACACGGACCTGGTGACCCCGCAGGCCGCCACCAGGCGTCCACGCTCGCGGCGGTACACCGTGGCCGTTCGGGCGTTGGGCCCGGTGGCCCTGCTCGCGCTGTGGTGGGCCGCCTCCGCCACGGGCGTCCTCACCCCGGACGTACTGGCCTCGCCCGCGGACGTGGTCCGCGCCGTCGGCGAGTTGTGGGGCAACGGCCAACTGCCCGACGCGCTCGCCACCTCACTGACCCGCTCCGGAACCGGACTGCTGATCGGACTCACCGCCGGCCTGGTGCTGGGCGTCGTCACGGGTTTCACCCGCCTGGGCGACGAACTGCTGGACTCCTCCCTGCAGACACTGCGGACCATCCCGTTCCTGTCCCTGGTCCCGCTGTTCATGGTGTGGTTCGGCATCAACGAGATCGCCAAGATCCTGCTGATCGCCGTCGCCACGACGTTCCCGATGTACGTGTCCGCCTCCAGCGGGGTCCGCAACACCGATGCCAAGCTGGTCGAGGCGATGCGCAGCTTCGGGATGAGCCAGCTCGCCGTCGTGCGGGAGGTGGTCCTGCCCGGAGCCCTGCCCTCGCTCCTGGCGGGTCTGCGGCTGTCCATGACGCTCAGCGTGATCGCCCTGATCGCGGCGGAGGAGATCAACGCGACCGCCGGTATCGGCTACCTCATGGCGCAGGCGCAGAACTACGCCCGTACGGACGTCCTCGCCGTCTGCATCCTGGTGTACGGAGTGTTCGGCCTGCTGGCCGACGCGATCGTCCGCCTGCTGGAGCGGCTGCTGATGCCCTGGCGAGGAGCGGCCCGATGACCAGCGCCGTCCACGTCGGGAACCTGCGCAAGGCGTTCGGCGGCCGCACGGTGCTCGACGGGCTCGACCTCACCATCGGCCGCGGGGAGTTCGTGGCGCTGCTCGGCGCCAGCGGCAGCGGGAAGACCACCCTGCTGCGGATCCTGGGGGCCTTGGACACGGCGGACGCCGGTGAGGTCCTCGTCCCCCGGGCGCGCACGATCGTCTTCCAGGAGCCGCGGCTCGTGCCGTCCAAACGGGTCCTGGCGAACGTGACCGTCGCGCTTCCCCGCGGACAGACCGAGCGCGGCCGGCACGCGCTCGCGGAGGTGGGTCTCGAAGGGCACGCCCACGCCTGGCCCGCCACCCTCTCCGGCGGTGAGGCCCAGCGGGTCGCCCTCGCCCGCGCCCTGGTGCGCGAGCCCCAACTGCTGCTCCTGGACGAGCCCTTCGCGGCGCTCGACGCCCTCACCCGTCTGCGCATGCAGGATCTGGTGGGCGAGTTGTGCCGGGCCCACCGCCCCGCCGTCCTGCTCGTCACCCACGACGTGGACGAGGCGGTGCGGCTGGCCGACCGCGTCTGCGTGCTGCGTGAGGGCCGTCTCGTCACCGACGAACCCGTCGCCGTCGCCCGGCCCCGCGACCCGGGCGACCCCGCCTTCGCCGCACTGCGCCAGCGCCTGCTCGCCGACCTCGGCGTCCACGCCACCACCCCCGACACCGTCACGACCGGAGCGCACTGAATGCCCATCACCCTCGGCGTCCACGCCAGCAACCCGACCCTTTACTACCTCTCCCGGCTCGACTACGCCCAGCAGGAACTGGCCGCCGTCGGAGAAGCGGTGGCCTTCCACGCCTACACCGACGGCGTCCGCACCGGACAACTGCTGACCGAAGGCGTGATCGACTTCGGCGGCACCGGTTCGACACCGCCGGTGACCGCGCAGGCCGCCGGGCACGACCTCGTCTACGCGGCCGTCTCGGCCCCGCGGCCGGACCACGGCGCTCTCCTCGTCCTCCAGGACAGCCCGGTGCGTACGGTCGCCGACCTCAGGGGCGGCGTCGTGCACCTGGCCATCGGCTCCTGGCAGACCCACCTGGTCGCCAAAGCCCTGGACGACGCCGGCCTGTCCTACACCGCCGACATCACTCCCGTCCGTGCCGGAGCGGACAGCGAACGGCAACTGCGCTCCGGAGACATCGCGGCCTGGGTGGCCCAGGGGCCACAACTGGCCGCCGCCCTGCGCACCGGTGGCGTCCGCGTGCTGGTGCGCACCGCGGACGTCATCACCGACCGCTCCGTGTTCTTCACCCGGAGGGAGCTGGCCGAGCGCCGCCCCGAGATCGTCGACGCCGTCGTCAGGGCCTTGCGACGGGCCGACGCCTGGGCCGCGGCACATCCCCGGGAAGCAGCGGCGATCGCCGCCGACCACCAAGGCGGCAGCGTCGAGGACTGGGAGACCGCGCTGCGCACCCTGCCCTGGCGGATCGAGCAGGTGAGCGAGGAATTCCTCGCCGAACAGCAGCAGGCCGCCGACATCTTCCTCCGCACCGGCTTCGTCGACCGCCCGGTCACGGTCGCCGACGCCGTCGCCCGCCAGAGCTGAGGGACAGACACCATGGCCGCCGAAATCCTGTGGTACATCATCCCCCGCGAAGGCGCCTACCCCTGGGAACCCGAGGGACGGCGCCCCGTCGACCTCGGCTACCTCCAGCGCCTGGCCGGGGCCGTCGAGCGCCTCGGCTTCAGCGGCGCGCTGCTGGCGACGGACCTGTACGACGTGTGGCCGCTGGGCAGCGCGCTCTCCGCCGTCACCAGCCCGCGCTTCAAGCCCCTGCTCGCCGTCCACCCCGGACTGATCTCGCCGACCCTGCTCGCGAAGATGGCCCTCACCTTCGACACGCTCTTCGGCGGCCGGCTGCGCTTCAATGTCGTCAACGGGTCCACGAAGACGCTGCGCGAGTACGGTCTGGACGTCGAGCACGACGAACGGTATGCGCTGAGTGCCGAGTACTGGTCGATCGTCAAGCGGCTCACCGCCGGTGAGGTCTTCGACCACAAGGGCCGCTTCTACGACCTCAAGGACGCTGGTGCCTCCTTCGGCGACCTCAGGCCGGTGCAGGCGCCACACGTCCCGCTGTGGTTCGGCGGCTCGTCGGCGCCGGGCATCGAGATGGCGGCCGAGCATGTGGACGTCTACCTGACCTGGGGCGAACCTCCGCACCTGCTGAAGGAGAAGCTGGACCGGGTGCGCGAGCGCGCGGCGGCGCACGGGCGCAGCCTCCGCATCGGGCTGCGGCTGCACCTGATCGTGCGGGACACCGAGGACGAGGCATGGGCGGCCGCGGACCGGCTGCTCGACGTCACCAGTGAGGCCACGTACGCACGGCAGCTCGGCGGCCGGACGGGCGAGGACGGTGTCGGATGGCAGCGCCAGTTCCGCCAGCACGGAGGCAAGGTACCGGCTCGCGCCCGTGAACTCGAGGTCCATCCGAACCTCTGGCCGGGCATGAGCCTGTTCCGCCCCGGACCGGGAACGGCGGTGGTCGGCTCCACGGCGCAGGTGGTGGAACGGCTGCGGGAGTACGAGGAGTTGGGCGTCGACACGTTCATCCTCTCGGGCAACCCGCTGCTCGAAGAGGCGTACCGAGTGGCGGAAACAGTCCTTCCGCACCTCGGGATCCGGACCTGAGTCCACCGGACACGTCACCGCCGGCACCGGTCCCCGCCGGCGGTCAACGGTGTGGTCGGTCTCGCCGCCCGGGAGGCCGCCATCGCGTTCACGCCCGGCATCTGCCCGCCGGGATGCGGCCCAGCATCGTCGCGGCCCGGCCGGCGTCTTCCCGGTGGGCGCGGGTGAGGTCGGTGACCATGTAGCCGGGGGGCGAAAGATGTGCTGGTGTGCTCCGGTGCTGACCGCCTGAGCGATGCCGGCCGGCACCGGTGACGGCGCCGAGGCGGTGTGCCTGAGGGGATGAGATCCGGGTGGATGCGGCCTCAGCGGATGAAGTGATCGACGTAGTCGGCGCCGAGGCCGACACTCTCGTAGTGCGCTGCTCCTGAGTCGGATCGGAGGCGACAGCGGGCCACCGCACAGCGAACGACTCCCGTATGCGATGCAAGTCCGCGACACCACAGCGGTGCGCTGATCGCACAGCCACCTGCCACACCGCACCTCGGGCGCCGGATATCGCGGGCGATCACGGGCCGTCGCACCGAAGGACTCAGTTGATTCCGGTGCTCACCGGGGCGCGCACCACAGCACCGGCTGCCACCGCACCGCGTATCACCCGGCCATGATCCACCACCCGGCGATCTTCGAAGACGGACCCCAGTGCACCAGTTGGGCCTGGCCTGGAAGGCAGCTGTCTTTGGGCTACTGGCTTCTGCGCGTGTGGAGCGTCGCCTCATCGACCAGGTGGCGGAGCCAGAGGTGAGCGGGGTCGTCGGTGGCGGTGGCATGCCAGATCGAGCTGACGGTGTACTCGGGCATCGGCAGGGGCGGCGCGACGGCCGTCAGTCCCAGGGCGTCGGCGTAGACGGTGGCCGCGTGAGTGGGGAGGGTGGCCACCGCGGGCAGGGTCGCGAGCTGGAGGGCGGCTCCGCCGAAGTGGGTGGTGGAGGCGATGACTCGGCGGTCGAGCCCGCGTGCTTCCAGGAGGTCGTCGACGATGCCGCGCCGGCCGTCGTGGGAGATCAGCAGGTGCGGGTGGGCCAGATAGTCGTCGAGGCCGATCGGAGTCCGAAGCGGCAGGAGGCGGGGGTTGAACAGGCACATGTAGCCGGAGGCGAAGAGGTCCCGGGTGCGGTGGTCGGCGCCGTGTGCGGGAGTAGCGGCCACGCCGAGGTCGATCTCGCCGCGGTCGAGCAGGTCTGCGACGGTGTTCCGGTTCGCCTGCCGGACGGCGAGCCGGATGCCGGGCAGGCCGGCCGTGGCGGCCAGCAGGTGGGGCAGTAGCGCTGCCTCCAGGTCGTCGGACATGCCCAGGACGAAGATGCGCCGGGCGCTGGCCGCATCGAAGCGGTCCCGGTCGGTGACGGCGCCATGAATCAATCCGAGGGCCGGATCGATGCGGCGGGCCAGATCGATGGCGCGCGGCGTCGGCTCGATACCGCTGCGGGTACGGGTGAACAACTCGTCGTCGAAGAGTCTGCGCAGCCGGCCGAGGGCGGCGCTGGCCGCGCCCTGGCTCAGGTGCAGGGCAGCGGCGGCGCGGGTGACGCTCCGCTCGCGCATCAGGGCGGCGAAGACCACCAGGAGATTCAGGTCCGCCTTCCTGAATTCGGTTTCATAAATGTCGATCATCGTAAACATTAGTTTGCCGCATGACCGAGTGAGTTCATAGTCTCGAGGACATGGCTGACCCCCCTGAACTCTCCCGCACCGTGACCGCCGCCGTGGTCCAGGCGGCCGCTCCTCTGTTCGACACGCCGGCCGCGCTGGTCCGCGCCGAGGAACTGATCCGCGAGGCCGCCGTCCACCACGGAGCCGAGGTCGTCGTGCTGCCCGAGGCGTTCCTCGGCGGCTATCCCAAGGGGCTGGATTTCGGCATCACGGTCGGCAGCCGCACCCCGGACGGCCGCGAGCTGTTCCGCCGCTACCACGCCTCCGCCATCGAGATCACCGGCCCGGAGGTCACGGCCCTGGCCGCCGTCACCCGGGAGCTCGGCTGCCACGCCGTGGTCGGCGCGGTCGAACGCCAGGGCGGCACGCTGTACTGCGTCGCACTGTTCTTCGGCCCCGACGGCTACCTGGGCCTGCACCGCAAACTGATGCCCACCGCAGCCGAGCGCTACCTGTGGGGCCAGGGCGACGGCTCCACCCTCCCCGTCATCGACACCGGCACCGCCCGCATCGGCGCGGCCATCTGCTGGGAGAACTACATGCCGCTCTTCCGCACGGCGATGTATGCCAAGGGCGTCGACCTGTGGTGCGCGCCGACGGTGGACGACCGTGACGCCTGGCAGGCCACCATGCGGCACATCGCGCTGGAGGGTCGATGCTTCGTCCTCAGCGCCAACCCGTACCTGCGTCGCGACGCCCTGCCCGCCGACCTCCACCCCGTCCAGGGCGACGACCCCGATACGGTCCTGATCGGCGGCGGGTCCGTCATCGTCTCCCCGCTCGGCGAAGTCCTGGCCGGCCCGCTGCGCGACGGCGAAGGCATTCTGACCGCCGACCTCGACCTCGACGACCTCGCCCGCGCCCGTTTCGATCTCGACACCACCGGCCATTACGCCCGCCCCGACGTCTTCACCCTCCACGTGGACGAGTCACCCCACACCACCGTCACCACCAGCTGACCGGCCACGGCGGAGCCCTGAAGGTGCCGTCCGGCGCGCCTGGCCGCCACGCGGTCCGCGCAGCTGGCCGGGACACAGCTTGAGGAGAAAGATCGGCGACGTCTGCGAATCGGCTATCGGCGGGGACCCAGGGTGAGCAGGTCTCGGCCAACTCCGAACTAAAAGGACTCCGACGCCGACACCCTGCCCGCGATCGAGGCCGGCGCCACCGGCTACCTCCTCAAGGACGCCCCGCCCGAGGACCTGGCCGCCGCCGTACGCACCGCGGCCGCCGGACGCACCACGCTGGCGCCCACGGTCGCCGACCGGCTGATGAACCGGCTGCGTGCCCCCGGCACCGCCCTGACCCGGCGCGAGACCGAAGTCCTCGCCCTGGTTGCCGACGGCTTGTCCAACCAGGCCGTCGGCAACCGCCTCCACCTGACCGAAGGCACCGTCAAGTCCCACCTGACCCGCATCTACGCCAAGCTGGGCGTCAACTCCCGCACGGCCGCCGTCGCCACCGCGACCGACCTCGGTCTCATCCGCCGCTGACCGGAGCACCCCCGAACGTCAAGAGCCGCCGCCCAGCGCCATGGGGCGCGGAGCGTGACAGCCGCTGCGGTCATCTCGGCGCCACCGGCCCTCGCCAGTGCACGCCTGGCGGTGCTGATCCGGCCCCGGCTCGGCCGGGTGCCGTCGACCGGGCGTACGGCTGTGAGCCGGGGGCCGTCGAGGAACGTACCGAGCCGATCACCCGTCAGGGCGGCCTGCCGCTCACCTTGAGCACCGCGGTTCACCCCTGCCCGTGCTGACACGGCGATGTCGGCTGCGTGTGATCAGCCTGTTTCCGTCAAGGCTGCGTGCGCGGCGGCGAGGATCTCCGCGGAGAGCGGGGAGCCCTTGGTGGCCCGGGACAGGACCAGCGCACCGAACAGGGTGCAGAGGCGGACGATGCCGTCCTGGTCGTCGCCGGCCAGGAAATCGGCGAAGTCGGCCACGCCCTCGGCGTAGACCCGACGGGCCTCTTGCCCCCCGCCCTCGCGCGCGATGTCGGTGGCGAGGGCGGCGACCGGGCAGCCGTCCGCCGGGTCGTCGCGGTGCTCGACGGAGAGATAGGTGTCGATCAGCGCCTGCTGGGCGGCGGCACGCTGCCCGTCGTACCGCTCCAGCCCGGCGCGGTGGCGTTGGGCGAGCTCGGCGAAGGCGTGCGCGGTGGCCTCGTCGACCAGCGCCTCCTTGGAGGCGAACTGCTTGTAGAAGGCGCCGTGGGTCAGACCGGCCGCCTTCATCAGGTCGGCGACGCTGACCTGCGTGCCCTGCTCGCGGAACAGCCGGGATGCGGTGTCCACCACCCGCCGGCGGTTCTCCTCCGCCTGTGCCTGTGATACGCGGCCCATGACCACCTCCCGCTTGGATGTCGACTGGCATCTATCGTAGACCCATGTTTAGATTGCCTGCATAATCTATTTGCGCGGGTGACCGACGGTGCCCGCCACGACCAGGAGCGAGCATGGAACTGAACAACGCGGTCGCGGTCGTCACCGGCGCCAACCGGGGCTTGGGGCGCCACCTGGCCGCCCGGCTCGTCGAGCGCGGCACGAAGGTGTACGGCGCGGCCCGGCGCCCCGAGACGGTCGACGTGCCGGGCGTCATCCCGCTGCGGCTGGACGTCACGGACGAGGCGTCGATACGAGAGGCCGCGCGCGTGGCGTCCGACGCGACACTGCTGATCAACAACGCGGGCGTCTCCACCGGCGCGACGCTGATCGGGGGTGACGTGGCCGAGGTGCACCGGGAGATGGAAACCAACTCCTTCGGCCCGCTCGCCGCGACCCGTGCCTTCGCCCCCGTCATCGAGGGCAACGGCGGCGGCGCCGTACTCAACGTCCTGTCCGTGCTGTCCTGGTTCCACCCGGCAGGACTCGGCTCCTACGCGGCTTCCAAGGCCGCCGCTTGGGCGCTGAGCGACGCGACCCGTGAGGAGCTGGCACCGCGCGGGATCGCCGTATCGGCGCTGCACGTCGGCTATATGGACACCGACATGGCCGCCGGCGTGCCCGCCGATCAGAAGGTCGCCGCTGCCGACGTCGCGGCCCAGGCACTGCACGGCATCGAGACCGGCCTGCCCGAGATCCTCGCCGACGAGACCAGCCGGCACGTCAAGCAGAGCCTGTCCGCGGCACCCCAGCCGAACGCACTGTCCGCGGCACCCCAGCCGCACGCACTGTCCGCGGCACCCCAGCCGCACACGGACTGAGGCTCACCCCCGCCACCCCGGCGTGACACCCGCGCGGGTGGCGGTGGCCTGGGTGCGCGAGCGCGCCGCCCGTTCCGTGGCCACGCTCGTCCCGGCCGTCGGCCCGCGCAGTCCCTCCCCGCTCGACGGCTGCCTCGGCGCCCTCGACGTCCGGCTGGCCGATGAGCAGTACACCCGCCTGGCCGAGGTCGGCGCGGTGCCGCTCGGCGTGCCCCACGAGGGGATCGCCGCCTCCCTGGACCGCCTCCGGGGAGGCTCCGCAGACCGCGTCACCGCCCCGGTCGTGCTGGTGGCCTGACGGAGGAACGCTGCCGAGGCCGCGGTGCGCCCGCGCCGCGGCCGGAAGAAGACACGAACCATTTCGTACCGGGAGAAGCCCGGGGCGAGCGGAGACCCCGGCCTCGCACGGACGGGAGAGGGAACGGAGACGACGATGAGGGCTTTCGTGGTCGAGAAGTACGGCGACCAGTCCGGGATGCGCGCCGCCGAGACAGCCGAACCGCGGACAGGTGCCGACGACGTGCTGGTCAAGATCCACGCGGCGGGCGTCAACCCGCTGGACCTCAGGATCCGCAACGGAGACTTCAAGACGTTCCTGCCCTACCGTCTCCCGCTCGTTCTGGGCAACGACCTCGCAGGGACGGTCGTCCGGGTCGGCGCCTCCGTCACCCGCTTCGCGGTGGGCGACGAGGTCTACGCCCGGCCCGACAAGAACCGCATCGGTACCTTCGCCGAACTCATCGCCGTCCACCAGGACGACCTGGCACCCAAACCGGCCGCCCTCACCATGGCCGAGGCCGCCTCTCTTCCCCTGGTCGCCCTGACTGCATGGCAGGCACTGGTCGAGCGGGCACGCGTGCGGCCGGGCCAGAAGGTCCTCGTCCACGCGGGCGCCGGCGGCCTCGGCTCCATCGCCGTCCAACTGGCCAAGGCGCTGGGCGCGCACGTGGCCACCACCGTGAGCACCGGCAAGGTCGACGTGGCCAAGGACCTCGGCGCGGACGTCGTTGTCGACTACCGCACCCAGGACTTCGAAAAGGTCCTCGACGGCTACGACGTCGTCCTCGACAGCCTCGGCGGCGAGAACCTCGCCAAGTCCCTGCGCGTTCTCAAGCCCGGCGGCACGGCCATCAGCGTCGCGGGCCCGCCCGACCCGGCCTTCGCCCGCGAACTGGGCGTGAACCCGATCCTCCGCCTGGCCATGACCGCCCTCAGCTTCAAGACCCGACGCAACGCCAAGCGCCGCGGTGTGACGTACTCGTTCCTGTTCATGAAGGCCAGCGGCGACCAACTGCGCGAACTCACCGCCCTCGTCGACACCGGGAAGATCCGCCCCGTCGTCGACCGCGTCTTCCCGTTCGAGGAAACCCTCCAGGCGATGGAGTACGTCGAAACGGGACGGGCGAAGGCCGGCAAAGTCGTCGTCGTCATGCCGTAAGAGCGGGCCGAGGCCGGGCGCCGGTCACCTCGGATCAGCCGAGACCACGATGGGCGGCCCACAACGCCCCGGCGCGGCTGGCGGCGTCGGATACCAGGGCGGCCAGTTCGGGTTCGTCGGGGACGGGGAACGCGACGTAGGCGCCCCGACCGCCACCGACCGGCCTGCCGTAGGCCTTCACGGCGAGGTGACCGTCCGGGAGAAGCCGGACGTTGAGTGTCGTCAGCGTGAACGCTTCACCGCGTCGGGTGTCCGTCCAGCGGAGCGCCTGCGGGATCACGACGTTGATCGCCAGAGCACTTACTTCCAGCTCGCTGTCCATGCCCGGATGATGTCACGCGGGTCACCGCGGGCGGCCGGCGCCGGCAGCCCAAGTCATCCCCCTCTCCGGACGGCCCGTCCGGCACCCGGGACTCGTCTGAACCGCGGGCTTCGTTGCGCTGGGCAGGGCGGGGATGGGGATGGTCCTGGCCTCGGTCACCGAGGTAGCCGCCCGGCTGACGCCAGCCCGCCGGGCCCGGCGCGGGCTGCCTGAACACGCTGTCTGCCGAAGCGACCCGAAGTTCTGGACGCGCCGCGCATGGAAGCTCATGTTCCGCTTCGTTGCGCGCGGGCGCGCGCCGATACGTGACGTGCGCACTGGTCACGCGCTGGTGCTCCCCTTCGGGGCGCCCCGAACGAGTGACAAGCAGTGGGGTGTGCGAAGCGGAGGGAACGCGGGAAGCACGCGGCCACGATCCGTGAGGCGCGTGACCGCGATCGTTTCCCCTCACAGGAAGGACACCGCATGTCGTTCACCACACGAGCTGTGGGCCTGGTCGCCGCGACGCTCCTGACCGTGCCCCTCACGCAGGCACACGCCGGCGCCCCCCACCGGGCCGCAGAAGCTCCCGTCGGGCCCAACCGCATCATCAACGGCAGCTTCCTGAGTCCCGGAGTCACCCGCGAGCAGCGGCTCAAGGCGTTCAACGCGGACACCGACGCCCCCATCACCCCCTGGGAGGTCACCGCGGGCGAGGTGCACATCTTCTCCGAACACGAGGCGGGCGCCGGCGGCGCCCAGGCCGCGGACCTCACCGGTGGCCCCAAAGCCACCATCAGGCAAGCCGTCCATCTCGACGAGGGCATCCGGTACCGGCTGACGTGGCAGGAGCGCACCGAGAGCTGGGAAGGGTGCGGGGAGAAGCCCGCCGAGAACCAGAAGTACCAGGTCGCCGTCACCGGGCAGCGCACCAAGACCTACACCCCCACCTCGTCCTGGCAGCCGCCGGACCCCAACCCCCTGGACTTCACCGCCACGGCGGACGACACGGTCGTGCAGTTCATCTCCGCCTCCGACAACAACGTGGCCCCCGCCCACTGCGGCGCGATGATCACCCGCATCTCGCTGAAGGAACTCAGGAGCGGCAACAACTGACCCCGCGCAGCCCGCACGCACGCGACGGGCGCGCTGTCGCATGACAGCGCGCCCCGCCCTTCCAGGAGAACCAGCTTGAAGCACCCCGCTGCCGCCACCTGTCTGCTCGCCGCAACGGCCTTGCTCGTCACGGCGAGCCAACTCACCGGACACAGCACCGCTGCCGTCGCCGAACCGTCCGTCCGCAACGGCACCTTCACCGACCCGACCGCCCCTGCCGGCAGCTACCTGCGCGTCACCGGCGACTCCGCCCACGGCCCGGCCCACTGGTCGCTCACCCGCGACGACATCGACCTCTACAGCCCCTCCCTGGCCCGCCTCGACGACGCGCAGTCCGCCGACCTCACCGGTTCCCACAACGGAGCCGTCAGCCAGAGCATCGCCACCACAGCCGGCCAGACCTACGAACTCACCTGGCAGGACGCGCCGGACACCTGGCCCGGAGCCCCGCAGGACCCCACCGGCTTCGATCCGGAGAAACAGAGCTGCGCGGACAAGAACGCCGACGACCAGCCGTACCAGCTCGTGATCGGTGACACCCGCGCCGTCACCTACCGGCCGTCCGGCACCGGTCACCAGCCCGCCTGGACCGCCCGGTCCCGGCAGTTCACCGCCCGGGAAGACGACACCGTCATCCGGTTCATCTCCCAGTCCAGCACCGGGACGCTGCCCCACTGCGGCCCCCAGATCACCCGCGTGAGTCTCCGCCCGGCAGCCGTCCCCCGGCACGAGCCGGACACACCGGCCAGGAGTACGGCCACCCACCCGTGACCCGGCCGGCGTGATGTGCGGCGTACACGCAGCCGCACATCACACCGGTGTAGGAGACGGCCACCGCGGGGATGTCCGCCAGGGCGGGCGCCTTCCTTGCACAGCCATCAGGGCAGGTGATCGTAGCCGTCGCCTTTGCCCACAAGGCTCAGCCCGGCGTGCCGGATGCTCTGGTCCGTCCTCGGTGACGGCGTGGGGCCGCATGCAGTGGAGGACCACGGGATTTCCCGCCGGTACTGGACCGTCACGCGTGGCCCTCGCCGTAGAAGCGCACGTAGTCGACCGACATCGTCGCGGGAGAGGGTGTCGAGGCGTCGGGAGGGCCGGGCCAGTCGCCTCCGACGGCGACGTTGAGCAGGAGGTGCATGTCCTGTTCGAAGACCCAGTCACGTGGCTCGGGCAGTTGCGACGGGGTCAAGGTGAAGTACGGCTTTCCGTCGACGGACCAGGTGATGCGCCGCGGTCGCTTGTCGACGGCGTAGACGTGGAAGGCCCGCGACGCGTCAGCGGGGAGGGTGGTGGAGCCGCCGATCCCGTTCTCGTTGAAGTAGGACGGCCCGTGGGCGGTGCCGTACACCGTTCGCGGTTCTCCGCCGACCACCTCGCAGATGTCGATCTCTCCCTGTCCGGGCCACTCGACTCCGTTGTCGCCCAGCATCCAGATCGCCGGCAGCAGTCCCGTGCCGGTGGGCATCTTCGCGCGTATCTCCACGCGTCCGCGGGTGAGTGCGACCTTTCCCTCGGTGGTGAGCCGGGCCGACGTCCAGGTGCAGAACTGCCGCGTGTAGCACGGCAGGCGTGATGCCCCGGGGGCCGGCCGCGCCGAGATGAGGAGGTGACCCGCGCCGTCGAGGGCGGAGTTGGCCACCTCGTCCGTGTAGTACTGCAGTTCGTTGTTGCCCCAGCCCTCGGCGTCCCGGTTACCGATCTCCGTGTTCCAGGATTCCTCCGACGGGCGTGCGGCCGCCGCTCCGTCGAACTCGGCCCGCCAAAAGGGCCGTTCCCCGGACGGGGAAGGGCTCGTGCCGCCAGGAGAGGCGCATCCGCCCAGCAGTCCGCCCAGTGCCAGCACGAGTGCCAGGCGGGTACGTCGGTTCATGGCGTTGCTCCTGGGAGAAGGTGCGGAAAACGGTGAGCACGGTCGTGTCCCTCCGCGCGAGGTGACCGGACCCGGAGGAACCGCGACCTGTCCACAGGACACGAACCTTACAAAGCGCCGGCCAGGTCGATGCCGGCGCGTGCCGGTCACGGTGCGCACTCATGAGCATGACTGAGCATCATGTGACATGTCGACGCCACGATCCGGTACGTCGACGGTCTCGGCACCCCGGCTGGAGGGGCTCAGCTGGTTCGTTGGTGGGAGCCGGCAACGTTCGTCGGACGGCCGGGCGGTGCCCGGCGACCAGGGTCAGTTCGTGTGCGTCATGATGTCGTCGCGGCCGTACGGGACGCGTGGTGCCGTGCGCCGGTGACGACGAGTGAGACGTTCTGTCCACCGAAGCCGAAGGAGTTGCTGAGCACGGCCTCCTGGGGGACCTCTCGTCGCTCGGTGACGACATCGAGGTCGATGCCGGGACCGACGCCGGCCGTGGCCAGATTGCGGGTCGGCGGGATGACGCCGTGCTCCACGCTGAGGACAGCGATGAGGGCTTCGATCGCGCCGGCCGCGCCGAAGAGATGGCCGAGAGCCGCCTTGGGGGCTGTCACGGTGGCGCGGCCGAAGACCTCCCCGATCGCGTGTGCCTCGGCGACGTCACCGACCGGAGTTCCGGTGGCGTGTGCGTTGATGTGGCCGATCTGCCCGGGAGCCAAGCCGGCTTGCGCGAGGGCCTTCCGCATGGCCGAGATCTGACCGGAGCCGTCGGGAGCGGGCGCCGTGATGTGGTGAGCGTCGGCGGCGATACCGGCGCCGGCGAGCACCGCGTGGACGCGCGCGCCCCGGGCACCGGCGTGCTCGGCGCTTTCGAGCACCACGACGGCCGCGCCTTCGCTGAGGACGAATCCGCTGCGGTCCGCGGCGAACGGCCGGGACGCGGACGCGGGTTCGCCGGTATGCCGTGACAGTGCCTGCGCCTGGGCGAATCCGGCGACGGTGATCGGGGTGATCGCGGCCTCGGTCCCGCCCGCGATGACCACGTCCGCCTCGCCGGCACGGATGAGCCTGGCCCCCAGGGCGATCGCCTCGGCACCGGAAGAGCACGCCGAGACGGGCGTGTAGACACCAGCCCGTGCGCCGTACTCGATACTGATCAGCGCCGCCGCCGCGTTCGGCATGAGCATCGGGACCGTACGCGGTGAGACGCGCCGCGTCCCGGCCTTCTCCAGTACGTCGTCTTGCTCCAACAGCGTGCCCACACCACCGATGCCCGTGCCGATCGCCGATGCGAGCCGGTCCGGTTCCACCTGCGGGGCCCCGGCGTCGGCCCAGGCTTCGGCCGCCGCGCCGAGGGCCGCCTGCTGCGAGCGGTCGAGCCTCCTGGCCCGCACCGGCGACAGCAACTGGGCGGGGTCGATCGCCATCGTCCCCGCGACGGTGTCGGGAAGGCCGGCGTCCGCGTGGCCGCGCGGGACGCCGCGGATGCCGGACTCGCCGGCGAGCAGGGCGTTCCAGGTGGACACCACGTCTCCACCGAGTGGGGTGATCGCGCCGAGCCCGGTCACGACGACTTCAGTGTGTTGCATGCGCTTCGACCTTTCTTGTATGCCATACAAACTGGCAGGGCTTGTTGTATCACATACAATCCAGGGGTGGAGAAGAAGCGAACCGAAGCCCGCGCGACGCCGACTCCGGCGCTCGACCGTGGTCGCGCGACGAGACGCCGGCTGATCGAGGTCACTGCCCGGCTCTGCAAGGAGCGGCCCGGCGCGGAAGTGAGTGTCGCGGAGATCGCGAACGCGGCAGGCGTCTTCCCCAATCAGGTCACCTACTACTTCGGCTCCAAGGACTCGCTGCTCGTACACGCCGCCTTCCTCGGCTTGCTGCACGACACCCGGCGGATCGAGCGCATCGGTCGCCAAGCCCCCGATGCGGCGGCCTTCCGGCGCAACATCGCCCGCGCCGTACTGGCCATGCCCTCGCTCCCCTCGGTCACGCGAGCACTCGCCACCGGGATCTCCAAGCCCGAACTCGCCCCCGTGGTCGACCAGCACCTCCAGTTGCTGTTCCGGCAGTCCGAGCGCTTCGTGAGCCAGCTCATCGACACCCGCGGCTGGAGGGCCCGTCGGCCGCTCGACGTGGAGGCCAGGACGTTCTGGAGCACCGCGCTCGGCGCGGTGCTGCTCGTCCGTGCCGGGGCACACGGCACCAACGGCGACCTCGACCTCGCCGGAGCGCTGACCATCGAGGACGCACCCGAACCCGGCTAGGCCGTTCCTTGCCGCCGCGCCGCGCCGCCGTCAAGGCGGGGCCAGGGCTCGGCGGGCCGGGAAGGGCTTCCCCGTGCGACGCCGGCGTGCCGTTGGTTCCGCTCCGGATCGGCGGGTACGTGCTGCGGCATGGGATCTTTGGGTTCGCCGGTGTTGCTGGCGTTGTTCGTGGCCAGTGCGGCCGTCATCTGGTTCGCGGGTGTCAAGCTGTCGGACACCACCGATGTGCTCGCCGAACGGCTTCATCTGGGCAGTGCGCTGGGCGGTCTGATCCTGCTGGCGGTCGCGACGAACCTGCCCGAGATCGCGATCACCGCGAGCGCGGCGATGGCGGGCCGGCTGGATGTCGCGGTCGGCAACATTCTGGGCGGTATCGCCATCCAGACGGTCGTGCTGGCGGTCCTGGACGCGGCCGGGGTCCGGCCGCGGGCTCCGCTGACCCGTCTGGCGGCCAGTCTGCAACTGGTCCTGGAGGGGGCCATGGTGGTGGTCGTCCTGGCCGTGGTGGTGATGGGCACGCAGCTCTCCCCCGGCCTGCACGCCGCCCGTCTGGCCCCCGCCTCGGTGGCGATCGCCATCTTGTGGGTGGTCGGTCTGATCCTGCTGGACCGGGCCGGCCGGGGTCTGCCGTGGCGGGAGGGCGGTGACGCCCCGGACGGCCAGCCCGAGCCGCGCGGCCACTCCAAGGGCAAGAAGGAGAAGGCCGCCAGCGACAAGGGCGTGAGCACCGCGCGCGCCGCGCTGGTGTTCGGCGTGGCCGCGCTGGCCACGCTCGTGGCCGGTGTCGTGATCGAGCGCAGCGGCGAGGAGTTCTTCGCCCGGCAGGGTCTGAGCGGTGTGCTGTTCGGCGCGACCGTGCTGGCGGCGGCCACCTCCCTGCCCGAGGTCAGCACCGGTCTGACCTCCACCAGGCTGGGCGACTACCAGCTCGCCATCAGCGACATCTTCGGCGGCAACGCCTTCCTGCCCGTGCTGTTCCTGCTCGCCACCGTCATCTCCGGCCGACCGGTCCTGCCGGCCGCGCACGACACCGACATCTACCTCACCGCGCTCGGGATCCTGCTGACCGTGGTCTACATGGCGGGGCTGATCTTCCGCCCGCGCCGCCAGTACGCGCGCATGGGCGTCGACAGCATCGCCGCGGTGGTCATCTACCTCGTCGGCATCGCCGGCCTGGCCACCATCGCCACCTGAGCTGAGCAGGTCCCCTCACCTCTGGCCGGTGGCGCTGTCAGCCGTGCTCCGGCTCCACCGGGAGCCACAGTTCGGCGTCGGCCTCGGTCCGGTCCGGCGACAGGCGGGTGCGCAGGATCTCGGGGCCGGTGCGGGTGCGGTACGGGTTCGACGGGAACCACTCGGTGAACACGTCCCGCCACAGCTCCTGGATCGCCCGGGGCACCGGCCCGGAGGTGGTGAAGACCGCCCACGTGCCGGCCGGGACGGCCAGCGTGGTCGTGCCCTCCGGTGGCGCCGCGGAAGTGATCACGCCGTGGTGGTAGTCGAGTTCGGTGCCCTCGGCGCGGCTGGGGTCCATGCCGTCGCAGACCGCGACGATGCCGTGCGGCTCCTGGTCCGACAGCTTCTCCAGGCGCTCCAGCGCCCGTGGGTCGGTCCCCCGGACGAAGTCCACGATCGCCTGGTTGGGTCCGGTGTGCACCAGCGGTACGCGGGTCCGGAACCCGACGACGGTGAAGGCCGCCTTGTCCACGACGCGGTACCGCATGCTGCTGCTCCCCTCGACGGTGAGGCGGAAGGACATCCGGGACTGGGAGCTGAGCGCGGCGCCGGTGCGGCGGGCCTCGCCCGGTCCGATGCCGTGCATGGCACGGAACGCCCGCGCGAACGCCTCGCCGGAGCCGTAGCCGTAGCGCACCGCGATGTCCAGCAGCGTCTCGCGGCCCGCGAGCACGTCGGCACCGGCGAGGGTGAGCCGGCGGCGCCGGATGTACTCCGACAGCGGGATGCCCGCGAGCGCGGAGAACATCCGGCGCAGGTGGTACTCCGAGGTGCCCGCGACGCGCGCCAGCTCGGCGACGTCGAGGTCCTGGCCGAGCCGGCGCTCGATGTGCTCCATGGCCCGGTTCAGCCGCTCGGGCATGCCCGGCCTCCTTCGTCTCTCTCCCCGCACGGCCACGGTGCTGACGGCGCTCTCTTCGCGCACGGCCGCCGTGCCGACGGTATGTCCCCCGCACGGCCAGCGTGCCGACGGCAGCCGTGTCGCATGTCTATCCGGCGCCGTGGCCGGGGGTGTCCCGGCCCAGGCCCCGGCGGATCGCGGTCTCCACGGGCGCGTACGCGCCGTCGGCCCGCTCCAGTGCGTACGGCGCGGCCGGCAGCAGCGGCGGCTGGGCCATGAAGCGCGGCCGCGCCCCGTGGTGCGGTTGCGCGGCGTGCACCAGGAACGGATGGCACAGGAAGACATCGCCCGGGGACCCGGTGGCCAGGGCGAGCGGCCGGTGGCCGGACGCCGCCGTCAGTTCGGGGGCGAGGGTCAGCCCGCTCGCCCCGTCCTCCCCGTACTTCTCCAGCACCTTGGGCACGTCGAGGTGCGAACCGACCCGGATCCGGGTCGGGGCGTCCTCCTCGCCGACCTCGCTGAACAGGAACAGCATCAGCAGCGCCCGGCCCCGGGAGCGCAGATTGGTGAAGTACCAGTTCTCGCCCTCCGGCAGGTAGCTGCCCTCGATGTGCCAGCCCGCGTCGTCCGGCTCCTCCGGGTGCGGGAAGCGCAGCGGGAACGTGCCCAGCGAGTAACGCGGCTCCCAGCGTCCCGCGCCGACCAGCAGGTCGTACGCGTGGTGCAGGAACGGGGAGTTGGGCGCGGCGGCGAACGGCCCCTGGGCCATGCCCGCCACCCAGTGCACGGGCCGCGTCCACGTCGACGGGTCGTCCGGGTCGCAGCCCGTCTCCCGCCACAGCAGCCGCGCGCAGTCCGCGGCCACGCGCGGCGCGACGGCGCCCTCCAGCTTCACGAAGCCGTCACGGAGGAAACGGGATACCAAGGTCGTGTCGTCCATGCCCCCATCGTGCGGCGGCACCGGCCGCGCTCACCCGACTTCCTCCGCACCGGCTTTGTCGGGTATCGCGCGTACGGCGTCCTCTTACCGCGAGAGGCTCGGTCGGGGCAGCCTTCGGGGGTGTCACCGGCTTCGGGTGCCGGTGGAGCGGGCCGGCCGTGGGGCCGGTCCGCTCAGCCGCCGCTCTTGCGCCGGAACGACCGCTGGCTCGAGGCCGGGCCGTGCGCCGCGCGCACCTTCGACGCGTCCGGGTTGGCGGCGACGTCGGCGGCGTCCGCCTGCGCACCGCGCTTGCGCGCCAGGGCTTCGCGGAACTTGCGCTTGAGGTCGTAGGTGCCGTCGTCGTCCGGCGTCACAGGGGACGTCTCGGGGACGGTCGGCTCCGAACCTTCCGTGGTGGCGGGCTCTGGGGTCATGGGGACCTCCTGGGTTGGGGGTGGGCAGGCACAGCTTGTCATGCCGGGCGCGGTGGGGGCACCGGCGTTATCAACCCGCTCGGTTGCGGCGCACGAGGGCGGCCTTGCGGGCCTCGGCCAGCTTGCGGGCCTCGCCGGACTTGCGGGACTTGCCGCCGGCGCCGCGGGAGGCGTCCTTGCTGGTGCCCAGGCCGCGGAACGGGGCGTTGGTGTTCTTGGGCCGGGGTACGGCGGGGCCGCTGTCGAGCGGGGTGCCAGAGGGGGACTTGGCGCCGGTGATCCGGCTCAGTTCGGCCTCGCCCGAGCGCACCTTGGTGACGGTCGGCTCGATCCCGGCCTCGGTCAGCATCCGGCTGGTCTCGCGGCGCTGGCCCGTCAGCACGAGCGTGACCACGCTGCCGGACTCGCCGGCGCGGGCGGTGCGGCCGGCCCGGTGCACGTAGTCCTTGGGGTCGGTGGGCGGGTCGACGTTGACCACGAGGTCCAGGTCGTCGACGTGCAGGCCGCGGGCGGCGACGTTGGTCGCCACCAGGACGGTGATCTGGCCGTTCTTGAACTGGGCCAGGGTCCGGGTGCGCTGCGGCTGGGACTTGCCGCTGTGCAGGGCCCCGGCGTGCACTCCGCTGGCCCGCAGATGCCGGGTGAGCTGGTCGACGGCGTGCTTGGTGTCGAGGAACAGCAGGGCGCGGCCGTCGCGGGCGGCGATCTCCGTGGTGACGGCGTAGCGGTCGGGGCCGTGGACGACCAGGACGTGGTGCTCCATCGTCGTGACCGCGCCCGCGGACGGGTCGACCGAGTGGACGACGGGGTCGTGGAGGTAGCGGCGGACGAGCTGGTCGACGTCGCGGTCGAGCGTGGCCGAGAACAGCATGCGCTGGCCGTCGGGGCGCACCTGGTCGAGGATCTCGGAGACCTGCGGCAGGAATCCCAGGTCGCACATCTGGTCGGCCTCGTCCAGCACGGTGATCCGTACGCGTCCCAGGCGGCAGGCGTTGCGCTCGATCAGGTCGTGCAGGCGTCCGGGGGTGGCGACGACCACCTCGGCTCCCTCGCGCAGCTCGGCGACCTGCCGGCCGATGGACATGCCGCCGACGACCGTGGCCGTGCGCAGCCGCAACGCCTCGGCGTACGGTGCGAGCGCCTGGGTGACCTGCTGGGCCAGCTCCCGGGTGGGTACGAGGATCAGGGCGAGGGGCTGCTTCGGCTCGGCGCGCCGCCCGGCCGTACGCGTCAGCAGCGGCAGGCCGAAGGCGAGCGTCTTGCCCGATCCGGTGCGGCCGCGGCCCAGGACGTCGCGGCCGCGCAGGGCGTCGGGCAGTGTGGCGGCCTGGATCGGGAAGGGGTCGCGCACCCCGAGTCCGTCCAGGGTCCGCAGCACCTCCGCCGGCAGGTCCAGGCCGGCGAAGGAGACGGCCGGGGGCGGCGCGGTCGTGGCGGGACCGCCGGGTGCGGTGCCGGAGTCGTCGGGGTGGTTCATGAGGAGCCTTCCGCAGGGGACGTATCGAGGAAGGCCCGGCAGGACCGGACGGTCCCCGCACGAGCGGAACCGAACGGACGGAATCGCCCACCGCGACGACCACGCAAACGCATGACGATAGCACAGGCACGTCACGCCGTTCCCGTGCGGTCGCTCAGCGCGGCAGCCGGGACAGCAGGTGTGCGAGGTCGTCGGGGAACCCGGGCATGTGGGGTTCGGCGCAGTACCGCACGGTGCAGGCCGCGGAGACCAGTTCCATCGCCGAGTACTCGCCGAGCGACAGCATCTTCGCGCACATGCCCAGAGGGACCACGAAATCCGCCTGGGCGCCGTCCGTCAGCGTATCGAGCAAGCCGGACTCCTCCGAGAAAACCAGCTCCACGACCGACGTCAGAATTCCCGCCAGTTCGGAAGTGTCCACTCCGCCAGAGAGTTCGATCATGTCTTCGTATTCGGCGAAACCGAATCGGTTGACCCGGAGGTGTTCCCTTGTCACATCAATCCTCTTGGAAGCTGATTCCCTGGTTCCGCAGCCTGGGCTGACACACTGTCGTACAAGGACTGGCGGGGGTGCCGTGCGCCCCGTTGGGCGGTGAGTTGAGTCCCCTCACCTTGACCACGTCGAACGATCCCCCTTGAATCCCGGCCGCGCCTTCCGCCGCCTCGGCCTGGATGAGACACATCGTCTCGGCACATCCCGCATGGTAGCGACCGTCCTCCGGGGAGAACCGCCGGACGAGGGAGTCGACCTCTCCGCCGGGCGCCGGCGTCATGCCGTGCCCGGAGTGACCGAAGTACGTCCTGCCGGACGGCGAGGTGTATTTCGCCGCGTAGAAGGGACCGGTCACCTTGTTGAAGCCGGGGCGCAGGCTGTCGGCGTACTCCGGGAGGCCGCAGTTGTGGACGAGGACCGGCGTGGCCCCCGCCAGCACATAGTACGTGTGGGCTCTGTCGACCGTCAGGTTGTAGACCGCTGCCTGTTGGGTCCAGGCGCTGACCGCTTCGATCTTGACCTGGGTGCCCGAGCCGGTGCGGAGCCATTCGCCGGGGCGGAGTTCTCCGGCCCTCAGCCACTTCTTCAGGTCCGGGACCCAGAAGGGGTGGCCCTCGGTCGCCGTGAGGGTGTCCGTGGCGTGGCCGCGGGCGCCGTCCGTGTCGATCGTGACCCGGACGAGGTTCTTCGCGCCCCGGCCCTCGATGGTGTCGGTGACCTTCTCCTTGGACGTTCTCCCGGTCGTCGGGTCGGTGGCGAGGACCTCGTCGCCCTCTCGCACCTTCTCGATCGGTTTGCGGCTGCCGTCGGCCATCGCGACCTCGGTGCCGGGGACGAAGCTGTTGCCGCTGGCGAGGGAGGCCACGTCGCGGGCGGTCGAGACGCACTCCCCCACCGCCTCGGCCTCGTCGAGGACCTTCTTGCCCTTCTCGGCCGCCTTCGCGATCTGGTCCGCGTACTTCGCCGCCTTCGCGGTCATCCGGCCGGCCTTCGCCGCCCGGACCGCCGCCGCGCCGGCGCCGCCGAGGACGATGCCGCCCACGGTCGCCGCCGCCCAGGCGCAGGACTCCATGTCGCCCGTGGTGACGCAGTCCTTGATGTCGTTGAAGCCGGTGACGTCGCCGATGACGTTGCCGACCGTCTTGACGTCGTCCCAGACCTCGCCCCAGTCGACCGCGTCGGAGACGGTCTCTACGACGCTGCCGACCTGCTTGACGACCTCGTCACGGATGGCGTCCGCGGCCTTGGCGGCGTCGGCGACCACCTGGACGGCCGCGCCGACGATGATCGCCGGCAGGTTCGGGTCGGCCGTGACGATCGCCTTGCCGACGGCGATCAGCGGCTTGGTGGCGGCGAGGATCGCCGGGACCGGGTTGTGCCGGGCCGCGTAGGAGGCCGCCTGTCTGGCCTTCTTCGTGAGGTAGACCTTGGCCTGGTAGGCCGCCCGGGCGGCCTGTCTGGCCTTCTCGCGGGCCCACTCGGTCACGCCCGTCTTCTGGCCGACCCATCTGACCGCGTTCACGGTGGCGTCGACGGCCGTCTTCAGGCCCGACTTGCGGTACACCCAGTTGGCGGCCTTGCCGACGTAGCTCAGCGCCAGCTTGAACGCCGCTCCGGGGTTGTTCCACGCCCACTGCACCCCGTGCCAGACGGACTGGGCGGTCTTGGAGACCCAGTGCGCGCCCTGCCGGATCTTCTTGCCGGTCCAGCTCGCGCCCTGGCGGATCTTCTTGCCCGTCCAGCTCGCGGCCTTGCTGCACCAGCCGCAGCTCGGCCAGTGGCCGTCCGGGTCGGTGTAGTCCAGCGGGGCGCCGGCGCCGTAGGTGTAGCGGTTGGCCAGGATCGAGGCGCCGGAGCTGTAGAGGTAGGAGTCCTGGGAGTCGAAGGTGCCGGTCCCCGGGTCGTACCAGCGGGACTGCATGTCGACCTGGTCGGTGTCCGGGTCGGTCCAGCCGCCCTGGTAGCCGGCGTTGCCGGTCACGCCGTCCGTGCCGAGCACCCGGCCGAAGGGGTCGAAGGCCGTGGACTCGGCCAGGGCGGGTGCCGCGCCGTCCGCTGCGGACATGCTGCCGACGACGTCGCCGTGCTTGTCCTCCAGCGTCAGCCGGGCGGCGGTGCCGCCCTCGGCGACCGCGAGCAGTTCGTCCGCCGCGCCGCGGCCGTAGGTGGAGGTCTGGTCCTTGACCGGGTCGGGTGCGAAGCCGGCGTAGGAGAAGTCCGCGCCGTTGCGGGACGCGACCCGGTCCAGCGCGTCGTAGGTGTACTCCGTGCCGGACTCGCCCGCCTTCACCAGCCGGTCGAAGGCGTCGAAGGTGAAGTCCTCCTTCAGTCCGGAGCTGGTGCGCGACGCGAGGGTGCCGCGCGCGGTGTAGGCGTAGGTGTAGTCGCCGTCGGACAGCAGCCGGTTGCGCTCGTCGAAGGTGGCGGTCTTGTCGCCGTTCCTGACGCGGTTGCCGCTGTCGTCCCAGGCGTACTCCGTGGTGGTGCCGTCGGCCGTCCAGGAGGTGAGGCGGCCGGCCTGGTCGTAGCCGTAGGTGTGGGTGCCGGCCTTGGCGGTGCTGGCCGTGGTCTTGGAGGTCAGCCGGTCGTCGTCGTCATAGCCGTAGTCGGTCGACGCCATGGTCCGGCCGGCGCTGTTCTTCAGGGTGTCGGTGTCGAGGCGGCCCAGGTCGTCGTAGGTGAAGCTGCGGGACTGGCCCGCGCCGTAGTCGACCTTCTTGACCGCGCCCGCGCCGTCGTAGGTGTAGCTCTGCCGGACACCGGTGAGCGGGTCGGTCGCCGAGGCCAGTTGCTGCTTGGCGTAGCCGAACACGGCGGTGCCGGCGGCGTCGGTGCGGCTGGTGAGCAGGCCGTCGTCGTCGTACTGGTACGTGGCGTCGCCGAGCGGGCCGGTCGCCTTCAGCAGGGCGCCCCGGTCGTCGTACTCGTAGGTGTTGTCGCCCTTCGGGGAGGAGGCCCTGGTCAGGCGGCCCGCCGCGTCGTACTGGAACGCCTTCTCGGCGGTGGCCGCGGCGGCGCCCGTGCCGGTCTCGCGGACCAGCTCTCCCGCCTTGTCGTAGGCGCGCTCGCGGACCACGCCGCCCGGGGCGGTGACCTTGACGGGTTCGCCGGCGGCATCGTAAGCGGTGGTCCAGGTGCGGGCCTGCGGTGCCGGGTCGCGGGCGGTCGCCGGCTCGATCACGGACTCGGCGAGGCCAAGCGAATTGAACGTGTAGAGCGTGGAGTTGCCGCGGCCGTCGGTGTAGCGGGTGCGGTTGCCGAGCGCGTCGTAGCCGAAGGACGTGGTGAGGGACTTGGTGTCGGAGACCGGTTCGGTCTGGCCGGTCAGCCGGTTGAGGGCGTCGTAGGTGTACGTCGTCGTGCGGTTCAGCGGGTTGGTCGAGGTGACCAGGTTGCCCGCCTTGTCATAGGTGTAGCCGACCTTGCGGAGCTGGTTGTTCGCCGGGTCCAGGTCCTGGTCCTGGACGAGCCGGCCGAGCTGGTCGTAGATCTTCGCGGAGGTGCGGCCCATGCCGTCCGTGCGGCGCACCTCGCGGCCCTCGGCGTCGTAGCCGAGCTGGGTGACGACGCCGCTGGGCTCCTGCAGCCGGGTCAGCTGGCCGAGGCTGTCGTAGGTGAACCGGCTTTCGGCGCCGCTCGGCGAGGTCTGCCGCACCACGTTGCCCGCGTCGTCGTACTCGCTGCGGGTGGTGAAGGCGCCGGGCCGGGGCTTGCGTTCGATCGCGGTGCTGGTGACCGGGCGGTCCAGGTCGTCGTAGGTCGTCTCGGCGCGGGCGCCGTTCGGGTCCGTGACCGACAGGATCTCCCCGGTACGGGTGTAGGTGTACGTCCACTGGCCCCGCTCGTCGCCCGTGCCGACGGGGACGTCCTTCACGGTGAGCCGGTTCTGGCGGTCGTACTGGTACCTGGTCACGCGGCCGAGCGGGTCGGTGCTCTCGGTGACGTTGCCGAGGGCGTCGTAGGCGTGGGTGACGGTCGGGGCGACGGTGTCGGTGGAGCCCGGCGCGGTGTAGGCGGGCGCGGTCTCGGTGACCGGGCGGCCCAGCCGGTCGTAGGCGGTGCGGTTGACGTTGCCGAGGGCGTCGGCGGACTCGGTGACCGCGCCGAAGGTGTCGTAGCCGGTGAAGGTGGTGGGCCGGGAGGTGGCGGGCGCGCTGCCGCCGGACTCGGTGAGGACGGGGGGCGCGGTGACGGAGACGGGCCGGCCGAGTTCGTCGTAGCCGTACTCGGTCGTGTGGCCCGCCGGGTCGGTCTGGGAGGTGGTGAGCCCGCGGTCGTCGTAGGTGTAGTCGGTGGTCCGCGAGTCGGTGCCGTTCTCGACCGTCTCGTGCAGGACGTTGCCCGCGTCGTCGTACTCGTAGCGGACGGAGTCGCCGCTGACGCTCACCGGCCAGGGGACGTTGGACGGGGCGCCGCTGGAGGCCGTCGTCAGCACGTTGCCGGCGAGGTCGTAGGTGTACGTCGTGCGGCGCGCGAGCCCGTCGGGGTCCGTGACCTCGGACTTCACCCGGCCGACCAGGTCGTAGGTGTAGGCGGTGACCAGTTGGCCGTTGGCGGTCGTCTCGGTCAGGACGTTGCCGGCGCCGTCGTAGGTGTCGGACTCCACGACGACGTCCCGCCGGGTGCCGTCGGGGTTGTGGAAGTCCTTGAGCGTGATCGACTTGACCAGGTCGTCGCCGTAGTACTGGTACACCAGCGAGCGGCCCATCGAGTCCGTGTGCCGCACCAGCCGGCCGCCCATGTCGTAGGCGTACGACTGGAGGACCGTGTAGGCGTCGTCGCCCCCGTCGTCGTCCCAGTCGCGCAGCCGGGTCTCGGCCATCATGTTGCGCGCGGTGTAGACGTAGTCGAAGTGGTTGCCGCCCGCGTCCACCATCGACGTCTTGTTGCCGAAGACGTCGTAGGTGTACGAGGTCTCGTTGCCCTCGGCGTCGGTGACCAGCTCGGGGCGGCCGTGGTCGTCGAGGGCGAAGGTCATCACCCGGGTGGCGTCGCCGCCCAGCAGGTCGCTGATCTCGGTGCGCACCACGTTGCCGTCGGCGTCGTAGTCCGTGGTGGTCCGCTGCTGGTGCCTGCCGGAGGTGACGGTGTTGGTCACCGCCGGGTCGGTCAGGGTGCGGACCCGGGAGAGCTTGTCGTAGGTGAACGTGGAGGTCGTGCCGGCCGGCTGGGCGTCCGTGACGACGGTCTCGCTGAGTTTGCGGCCCAGCGCGTCGTAGATGTACTTGGTGATGCTGCCGGACGGTTCGGTCACCCAGGCCAGGTCGCCGTTCTTGTAGTACTGGTAGCGGGTGATCTTCCCGCGCGGGTCGGCGGTGGTGAGCGGCAGGCCGGTGGGCGTGTTGCCGCCGCCGACGGCGGGCTCGGCGCCGGTCGTGTACGTGTTGCGGGCCGTGCCGCCGTCGGGCGCCGTCTGGGTGAGCAGCGCGCCGCTGGAGTTGTACGTGTACGCGGTGAGGTAGCGGTTGTCGGTGGGGCCCGTCGAACGGCCGTCGCGGGTCTCGGAGGGCTGGTCGGCGCGCAGGTCGAAGTCGCCGGCCGGCGTCGGGTAGGTGGTGTACGAGGTCTGGCAGTCGCCGGCCGCCCGGCAGGTGGTCCGGCTGGTGACGTTGCCGCGGCCGTCGTAGCCGAGGGTGACCTTGTCGCCGTTCTCGCTGGTGATCCCGGTCTGGAAGCCGTTGTCGTCGTAGGCGAAGGAGCGGATGGCGACGCCGTCGACGGGGTAGCGGATGAAGTCGGGTCCGTCGCCGCTCCCGCCGGGCGGGGTGGTGCAGAAGGCCGGGTCGCCCGGGTCGGGCCGGGTGCAGACCTGACCGGGGTCGGACGGCGACGGGGACGGGGTCCCGGTGCCGGACTCGCGGGCGCCGAGCGCCATCGGCTCGCCGTAGCGCAGCAGCCGCGAGGACAGTCCGTCGTACTCGTAGAAGTACGGGGCGTCCATCGGGTCGCGCACCTCGACGGTGCGGCGCAGGTCCTTGTCGTTGCCGAAGACCGCGGGCGTGCCGACCTTCCAGGTGCCGCCGTTGCGGTCGGTGTACTCCTGGACGCGGTCGCGGCCGGTGTCGTACTGGACCTCGGAGGCGGTGCGGCCGCTCGGCAGCGTCGTCTTCGTCAGCACGTCGGCGGTGCGGCCGCCCTCGCGGTAGTGGGCGGAGACGGCCGCCGTGCCCAGCGGGTGGTGGTAGACGGCGACGTCGTCGATGGTGCCGGCGAAGGACCTGGCGGCGGTGGAGCCCCAGCCCGGCCAGGACGCGGGGGTGGTGGCCTGGGCGGCGCCGATCTGGTTGTAGGTGAGGGTGGTCTGCAGCGGCTGCTTGCCCGTGCTGGTCCCGGACAGCTTGCCGTCCAGGTAGAGGCTCTGGGCCGAGCCGGACAGCGACAGCACCGCGTGGTGCCACTGGCCGTCGTTGACGTTCTTGGTGATGTCGGTGAGGGGGCCGGCCGTGCCGGTCCAGAACTGGCCGCGCAGCTTTCCGTCGGTGCCGACGTACAGCATCGGGACGCCGGTGCCGGGCGTGGTGCCCCAGGCCTTGTCCTGGTAGCCGACGAGCGGACCGCCGACGCCGCCGGCGATCGTCTTGAACCACACCTCCACCGCTGCGTCGCGGCTCTTCTTCAGCGTGCCGGCGGGCAGGTCGACGCGTGAGGTGGTGCCGTTGAAGGAGGCGGCGGTGCCGGGGTCGCCGGTGAGCGCGCCGGCGGCTTTCAGGGTGACGTTCTGGTAGGTGCCGCGGTCCTTGCCGAGGTTGGCCTCGTTGGCGCTGTTCGCCGCGGTGCCCTCCTCCTCGCCCAGGCGCCAGTAGGACTCGGGGCGGGAGTCGAGCACGGTGGTGGCGTAGTGGCTGCCGGTGCCGTAGGCGTACTGGGTGCAGCCGCTCAGCGGGTCGCAGACCTTGTCCAGCAGGTCACCGGTGTAGCTGTAGTTCCAGGTCAGCGGGGCGCCGTCGACGGGGGTCGTCTGGACCCGGGTGATGTGCGCGCCGGTCCAGGTGAAGGTCAGCGAGCGGGAGGTGCGGTTGTTCGTCGCGGTCGTCAGCTTGCCGGCGGTGTAGGTGTAGGTGACGGTGTTGGAGTACGCGTCGGTGATCTTGGCGAGCAGGCCGCTGGTGCTGAAGTCGTACGTCGTGCCGGACTTGTCCTGGAGCCGGTAGGTGCCGGCCGTGGAGTCGAAGGTCAGCTTGGCGAAGCGGCCGGGCGGCGGGGCGAAGGTCCCGTCGGCGTTCTTGCCGAAGCGGACGTCCTGGCCGTCGGGGTAGCGGATGACGACGTTGCCGCTGCCGTCGTCGTCCGGGGTGAGCCGCATGTCGAAGCGGGTCGTCCAGCCGGCGCCGAAGGCGAGGTCGCGCCGCGGGTCGAGGCTGTTGTAGGTGCGGATGAGCGTCAGGTCGGGGCCGACGCCGGCGAGGGAGGCGTCGGTGGCGCTGGCGGTGAAGTTGCCGACGTTCGGGTCGAACTCCTTGCCCTGCGCCCCGGAGAGCCGCGAGGTGATCTCGGGCTGCGGGACGGTGGCGACCAGGGCCACCTGCTGGGTCGGGACCTCGTTGGAGGCGTCCTTGACGAAGCCGCGCCACAGGTAGGTCTTGCCCCACTTCAGCCGGCCGGCGGGCACCGGGTAGGCCGAGCCGGTCTGGTAGGCGGAGGTCGTGCAGGCGGCGGGCTTGCCGTCCTTGTCCGCCTCGCAGATCTCGAACTTGTACTGGAGCGCGGACCCGGGCGGCGCGTCGATGTCGACGCCGGCCGCCCACAGCTGCGGGGTGAGCGTCTGGGCCTGGTAGCCGTTGGGCGGGAACTGCTCCTTGACCACCGGCGCGATGTCGAAGACCTGGAGGGTCAGCCGGCCCGGTGGCACCTGCTCGTCCGTGAAGACCTTGCCGCCCTGGCGCACCATCGTGAAGTCGAGCAGGTAGACGCCCGGCGGGAGCGCCTTGATGGTGGCGTCGACCGTCGCCCGGGCGCCGTGGGCCACGTTGCCGGTGAGGCTGCCCGCGCGCTGCTGCGTGACCAGCTTGCCCTTCTTGTCGTAGGCGCGGTAGGCGAGGTAGTAGGTGGCGGGCGTCCAGGTCTCGGCGCCCTTGTTGGTGACGGCGACCTTCACCTGGCCGGCCTGGTTCTGGAGCACCGGCGGGTCGGGGACGGGCTTGGGGAAGCTGTACGAGGCGTTGTACGGGGAGTGCGTGACGTACAGCTTGGGCGGGTTGGCGGTGCCGGGGCCGGTGAACTTCTTGAAGGCGAGCGGGTCGGTGGCCGAGGCCCGCAGGGACAGGCCGTTGTTGGCCTGGGTGCCGTCGACCCAGCGCTGCACCAGGTCGCGGCCGCCCTTGCCGAGGTCGAACAGCTCGCCGGCGGTGGGGCAGGCGGACTTGGACTGGCCGAGGCCGATGTAGCCGTAGGCGAAGGACTTCGACGCGAGGGCGCCGCCGACCGCCGGGCCGGGATAGGCGGTGCCGGTGCCGGCGGTCCAGGACTCGGTCACGGGGTGGACGGAGACCGAGCGCGGCTTGCAGGAGGGCGCCTCGAAGTTCACGGCCTGGAGCTGCACGCCGAAGATCTGGTGGTATCGCAGCTCCTCGTCGAGTCCGGGGAAGCCGAGGTAGGCGGCGGTGGGGCCGTCCGGGCCCTTGCCGGCCTGGAGTTCCTTGGGGTCGGTGACGGAGCCGCCGCTGCGGACCGTCATGGCGGTGGAGGCGGACGTGGTGTCGACGGAGGGGTCGACGCGGACGGGGAAGGCGCGGGCCGGGTCGGCGAGCCACTCCCGGTCGGCGGTCACCTTCAGCGCCTGGCCGCCGTCCGGCTGCCGGACGAGCGTGTACGACACGGCGTGCGACACGGACCGGGCGGCGTCCTCCATGACGCCGGCCGGGATGACGGCGCGGGTGCGGCCCTTGCCGTCCGTCAGCAGAATCGATTCTTCAGCGGCCTTGGCGGTGAGGCCCTGAAGGTGCAGCGGGAAGACGAAGGTGTTCGGCGCGGCGGCGGACTTCAGGACGAGGGTCTCCTTGGCCCCGCCGGCCCGCGAGTCCAGCCAGAGGTCGGTGCCGGGCAGCACCCGCGGGTAGCTGACGCGGACGCCGTCCGCGCTGCCCGGCACCGGTGCGGCGCCGCTCAGCCCGTACCCGAAGGACTCGCCGGACGGCAGCGTGACCGAGGCGAGGACGCCGTCGTCGGCCTGGCCGGCGAAGCGGACGGCCACCGAGTCGGCGGTGTTGGCCCAGCCGCCGCCGCTCTCGACGAGGGAGCTGTCGATGCCGCGCCACTTCCCGTCGCGCTCGCGGTAGTTGAGCGGGCTGGTGGAGAACTCGGTGGTGCGGGTGCCGTCGTCGTTGGCGTAGGTCCGGCTGTGGGCGTCCCGCCGGGAGACGATCTCCCTGCTCGTCGCGCGGTCGAAGCCCTCGGCCTTCGCGGGCGGCGCGGTGCTCACCCGGACCTTGTTCTCGCGCACCGCGGGCCGGACGGCGGACGGGGTCTTCAGCGGGTACTTGGCCCGCAGGGAGCGCGGCGCGTCGTCGTTGCGCCTGCCGCCCACGGCGTGACCGAGCCCCTCGGCGCTGCCCCAGCGCTGGGCGGGGCCCCTCGCCGCGGCCGGGTCCGCCGGGAAGAACAGGATGCCGCCGTCGGCGACGGCGAGCGCCCCCATGGCGATGACCGCCGCCACGGCGAGCGCGACGGCTCTGCCCCACCGAGTGCGCGGCATCCTGGCCGGCAGGAATTTGCGCACGCGTATCCGATACACCGGCACAGTCCCCCCACGGGAAATTCAAAGAAGTGAGGGGAGCCTGACTGTTCGCCGGCCGCTTTGTCGACCCGTCACCCGGACCATTCATCTGGGCGTGATCTTTCCGTGATCACCGCCGTGCGGACGAATACGACCATCTCAGAAGGCACTTGCACAAGGCGCCGGAAACTCCCGGACTCCCGTGGGAAATCCCCGCGTTCATGGAATCGCAAGATCCAAAATAACGACGTTCATCTTTTCGCCACCGCACCGTTCACCGAAGGCTGCCTAATGTCCGTCGCCATGACTTCCGACTCAGCGCTCCGAAGAGCGCGCCTGACGGCCCTCGCCACCGTGGTCGCCGCGACCATGCCCCTCCTGGTGGCCGTGCCCGGCACCGCGCACGCCGCCGAATCCGCGTCCTGCACCGCCACCGGCCCCACCTACGGGCTCGACTCCGCGGGCAAGCTGCTCCGCTACGACATGCCGACCCCGCTCTCGGGCGGCAACCTGAGCGACCCGAAGCAGATCGACACGGGCTGGACCGGCTACGGCCGGATGCTGGCCGGTCCGTCGGCGCAGTTCTACGGCATCAAGGCCGACGGGCTCTACCTCAGCCACCGGGTCAGCTCCACCGGGACCTGGGACGTCCACCACAAGAAGATCAGCGACAGCTTCGGCTGGCTGACCAAGGCCGAGGACCGCAATCAGGTCACCGTCGACCGCGGTGGCTGGATCTGGGTGCTCGACAACGCCGGTGCGCTGCGCGCGTACAAGTACGACACCGAGGACGGCACCTGGGTCCCCGGCAGCGGCAAGATCCTCGACCAGGGCTGGGACCGCTACAACCTGATCGTCGCGGCGGACACCGGGGTGCTCTACGGGCGCTCGGCCACCGACGGCAAGCTCTACCGCTCCCGCTACGACTTCTCCAGCCAGCGCTGGATCGAGCGCCATGTCGTGGAGAGCCTCGCGGACTGGAACCAGTACACCAAGGGCATCACGTCGATCGGCGGGGACACCCTGCTCGGCGTCAACGCCGCCGGTCAGGCCCACTACTACCGGTTCGACGAGAACATCCGCGACTTCCCGGTCTACAAGACGACCGTCGGCGCGGCCGGCTGGGCCGACTACTCCAACGTCTCGGGTGCCCCGGACGCCTGCCGGATCCTCAACAGCCACACGCCCGCCGCGACGCCGGTGCCGCTGGAGTGGTACACCCCGAACACCGTCATGCAGGCGCCCGACGGCAAGCTGGAGTTCGCCTACACCGACAACGTGGGCCACCTGGTGCACGGCCGCACCGACCCGGCCGACATCAACGGCGCCCAGTGGACGGTGATTTCCGGCCAGGAGGCCTTCGCCGGCACGCCCTCGCTCGCCGCCCACACCGACGGCCGGGTCGTGGTCACCGCCCACAACACCTCCGGCCGGGTCTGGCAGCGCAACCAGAGCGCCAAGGGCGCCGCGGACTGGAGCGACTGGACCGACCTGGGCGGCGCCATGGCCCAGCACCCCGTCACCGGCAAGACGCCCGGCGGGCTGCTGGCCGAGTTCGCCCTCGACGCGGGCGGCACGCCCTGGTACCGCATCCAGCAGCGCGCCAACGTCGACTTCATGGGCTGGATGCGGCTCTCCGGCACCGGCCTGACCGGTCCGCTCAGCGCCGTCACCGTACGCGACGGCGTCCAGCTCTTCGCCAAGAACGGCTCCGGCTCGCTGAGCACCGCCACGTTCAAGGAGGACGGCACCCTCTCCGCGTGGACCTCCCTCGGCGGCCCGGCGATCACGGGCAGCCCGTCCGTCGTCGTCTACCCCGGCTACCGCATCCGCGTCTTCGCCACCGACACCGGCGGCAACGTGGTCACCGCCGGCCAGTCCGCCGAGGGCGGCGCCTACGGGGCCTGGGACACCGTCGCCGGCATCACCGCGCAGGGCTCCCCCAGCGCCGTGATCTCCCCGCTGACCGGCCTCACCGAGGTCGTCGTCCGCGGCACCGACAGCCTCGTCCACAGCACCGGTGAGACCGTCCAGGGCAGCGCCCAGTGGCGCACCTGGAAGCAGGAGACGTACGAGGGCGACGCCGCGGCCACCGAGCCGACCGCCTTCACCTACACCAACCCCACCGGCCCCACCTGGGCGTTCACCTTCCGCACCGCCGACAACCAGACCCGCCTGTACCAGGTGCAGCGGACCACCTCGCTCGGCGCGATGCGCGCCGCCGCCGACGCGCCGGCCTTCAAGAGCGGCGAGCTGCCCGCGCCGCCGGCCAAGTGATCACACCGTAGAGGCTCCGTGACGGCCCGACGCCGTCGCCTGTCGTACCGCCGCCCGCTCCGCCCCGCGTCCTCGCGTCCCGCCGGCCCGGGGACGGGGCGGGCCGGGCGGCGGTGTGCCTCCGGTCAGGTCCGCACCGCACCAGAAAGGTCCGCCCCGCCGTGTCCCGGGTCCGCGTACGCGCCCTCGTCGCCCTGTCCCTGCTCCTGCTGATCGGAGCCCTCGCCCCGCCCGCCGCCGCCGGCGGCACCCAGCCGTCGGCCGACGGCCTCATCGGGTCCGAACAGATCCTCTTCCGCTCCGGGACCGCCGGCTACGGCTGTTTCCGCATACCCACGATCGTCCGTACGAAGGCGGGCACGCTGCTCGTCTTCGCGGAGGCCCGGCGCTCGCCCTCCTGCGCCGACCGGGGCGCCATCGACCTCGTCGTCCGCCGCTCCACCAACGGCGGCCGCACCTGGGGGCCCGTCCGGGTGGCGCTGAGCGGCAGCGACAGCGATCCGGAGGCGCCCTACACACGCGGCAACCCCGCTCCCGTCGCCGACCTGCGCACCGGCGACGTCCATCTGCTCTCCACCTCCGAGCCGGCCGAGCCGGGCGGCACCCGGCTGCCGTGGGTCCAGCGCAGCACGGACGACGGGCTGACCTTCGGCGCGCCGAAGCCGCTGCCGCGCCTGACCGACGCGCGGGACGGCTGGTTCGGCACCGGACCCTCGCACGGCATCCAGCTCAAGCACGGCGACAAGGCGGGCCGACTGGTGGTCGGGGCGTACGAGTCCCTCCCGCGCTCCGGCACCCCGCAGTTCGTCGGCGTGCTCTACAGCGACGACGGCGGCGAGAAGTGGTCCGCGAGCACCACGGCCGACTCCACCGCGCCCGGCATCGCACCGGGCGAGCCCACCGTCGCCGAACTCGACAACGGCCAGGTCTACATAGGCGCCCGCAACAACACCGGCACGCCGGCCGGGCACCGTACGCACGCCGTCAGCTCCGACGCCGGTACGACCGTGCCGGCGCAGCAGGTCGTGCCCTCGCTGATCACGCCCGAGGCCCAGGCGTCGGTCCTGGCGCTGGAGCAGACGTACCGGGCCACGCCCGGTGACACCCTCGTCCTGTCGGCGCCCTCGCACCCCACGGACCGGCAGAACATGCGGCTGCGCTACTCCACGGACCGCGGCACCACCTGGCGCGACGCGGCGCAGATCAACGCCAGACGGGCCGGCTACTCGGACCTGGCCGAGCTGACCGACGGCGAGATCGGCCTCGTCTACGAGGGCGGCGACACCTTCTCCGCGGCCAGCGTCTACTTCAACCGCTTCACCCCGGCGGCGGCCGGTGTGCCGGGCACCTTCACCGGCGCGGTCCACCCGCAGGAGTCCCGGGCCGCGGGCCGCACCACCCCCGATGCCACCGCGGACGCCAACGACGCTTATCTCGCAGGCGGTTCGGGCCTCGGCGCCGGCCGCTGGCAGCAAGGGCTGGCGCTGGACGGCGCCGGTGAGTACGCGGACGTGCCGTACGCGCCGGGAATCGACCCGGGCGACGGCGACTTCACCTACTCGGTGTTCTTCGCCTACAGGGCGCAGCCCGGCGAGACCCAGCAACGGGTGCTGCTGTGGGCCTACGGGTACGGCGCGACGAAACCGCAGGTGTGGGTGCGCGCCCAGCCCGGCCAGAACCGGCTGTACGCCTGGGTGCAGGGCACCGCGGGCACCGCCTCCGTCGCACTGACCGCTCCCGGTCCCTCGCCCGCCTTCGGTGACGGCGCCTGGCACCATCTGACGCTGGTGCGCGACGGCGGACGGATCACGCTCACGGTGGACGGCACGGCCTCGGCGCAGGCCACCGGGGTGGCCGGGCCGGTCGGCGCCGGCCGCGCCGAGGGCGTCGACGGCATCCGGCTCGGCGCCAAGCCCGACTCGACGGCCGGTGATCCCTTCGCCGGGGGCCTGGACGAGTTCCGGGTGTACCGCGCCGCGCTGACGGACGCCCAGCTCGCCGAGTTGCGCACGGCGAACTCGGCCTCCTCCGCTGAGGGTTCGCTCGGGGTGCGGCTGCCGTTCGAGGTGGTCGACACGGCCGACGTGCCGGCGCTGACCTCGGTCGCGATCGAGGACGACGTCTCCGGGCACTGCGCCGACGGCACCCTGCTCGGCGGGCTGCCCGGCGAGGTGACCGGCCGGGTCGGCAAAGGCGCGATCTCGGTCTCGGCGTCCCGGCCCGGCGTCGAGGTCCCCTATCTGCCGGCCCTCGACGTCGGCTCGGGCGACTTCACCTACACCCTGTGGTTCCGGCACAGCCTGACCGAGTCCGACGCGAACGCGGCGCTGCTGTGGGCCTACGGCTCCGTCTCCGGCGAGCCCTCGCTGTGGGTGCGCGCCCAGCCGTCCCAGGGGCGGCTGCTC
The DNA here is from genome assembly GCF_055566335.1 of Streptomyces sp. NPDC027672. Taxonomy (NCBI): domain Bacteria; kingdom Bacillati; phylum Actinomycetota; class Actinomycetes; order Kitasatosporales; family Streptomycetaceae; genus Streptomyces; species Streptomyces sp. NPDC027672. The sequence continues at coordinate 576,112 of NZ_JBVHSO010000002.1, forward strand.
GCCTGGGCCGAGACGCCCGCGGGCGCGACCCAGGTGGCGCTGACCGATCCCGGCCCGTCGGCCGCCTTCGGCGACGGCGCCTGGCACCTGCTCGCGGTCAGCCGCAGCGGTGGCACGCTGCGGCTGAGCGTGGACGGCACCGCGGCGGCCGAGGCGACCGGGCTGTCCGGTGCCCTCACCTCGACGGCGACGCCGGAGGGGCTGCGGGTCGGCTCCAAGCCGGGCGACCTCGTGCCGTTCACCGGTTCCCTGGACGAAGTCCGGCTCTACAAGCGGGCGTTCACCACGGACGAGCTGGCGAGGATCGCGCGCTCCGCCGTCGGTTCCACGGGCGGCTACCCGGCCGACCGGCCCGCCGTGTCGTGGTCCATGGAGAACGGCCACACCGAGGCCCACCCGGTGATGCGGCCGGCCGCGGGCCCGGCGACCCCGGACGCCTCGGTGCACTGCGACCACGCCTTCGTCCGGGGCGGGGCGCGGCCCGTGGCCTCGGCGGGCGGCGGCAGGTTCGGCGCCGGGCTGGCCCTGGACGGCACGGACGACTCCGTCGAGCTGCCGTACGGCGCGGACGAGGCACTGGGCTCCCGGGACTTCACCGTGGCGACCTGGATGCGCTACACGGCCGGCCAGACCGGCGGCAACCAGGTCCTGTTCTGGGCGTACGGCATCGGCGGCGCCGAGCGGCAGGTGTGGCTGCGGGCCCAGCCGGGCCAGGACCGGCTAGCCGCCCTGCTCCAGACGGACACGGCCACCACCACCGTCTACGCCCCCGACCCGAGCGCCGCCTTCGCCTTCGGCGACGGCGCCTGGCACCACGTGGTGCTCCAGCGGGCGGGCGGCAGGCTGAGCCTGTCCGTGGACGGTGGCACGCCCGGCGAGGCCGCGGCTCCGGCCGGCTCGCTGACGTACGACGACGGCTTCGCCGTGCTCGGTCTCCATCTGGGGGCCAGCCCGGACGGCTACGACCGGTTCAAGGGGTCGCTGGACGAGTTCCGCCTCGTGCGGCGCGCGCTGACGGCACAGGAGCTGACCGCGCTGCGCACGTCCAACGCGGACACCGGAACGGCCACCACCGTCCGGCTGCCCTTCGAGACGCTGTCGCCCCAGCCGTACGCCCGGATGTGAACCGGCCGGGCCGCGCCGGACGTTCCCGGCCGGCGGGGCGCGGGTTCCCCGGGCGCCGCCGGCTGAGGACTTGCTTCAGCCGTCCGTGTCCGGGGCCAGCAGGCCGTCGAGTGTGGCCGCGAGCGGCCCGGGGTCGGTGGCGAAGTACATGTGGCCGCCGGGCAGGTGACGCAGTCCGCTGCCCGGCGCGCCGGCCTTCGACCACAGCGCGGCCTCGTCGGAGGACACCAGCTCGTCGTCGGTGCCGAGCAGCGCGGTGACCGGTGCCGGGAGCACCGCGGTGGTGGCGGGGGCGTACCTCTCGGTGATGCCGAGGTCCGCGCGCAGGGACGGCAGCAGCAACTGCCGCAGCTCCGGGTCGTGCAGCGCCGGGTGGTCGTAGCCGACGAGCGCGCGCACGCGCGAGACCAGCGCGTCGTCGTCCAGCTCCGCGACGCCGATGCGCGGCCGGGGCAGCCAGGGAGCCGCCGCGCCGCTGACGACGAGACGCTCGATCCGTACGCCCTCGGCTGTCAGCCGCTGGGCGACCTCGTAGGCGACGAGGGCGCCGAAGCTGTGGCCGAACAGGGCGGTGGGACCGCCGGCGGCCGTCTCCAGGGCGAGCGGCAGGCACGCCTCGACGAGGTCGGCCATCGACTCGCAGGGCGGTTCGGCGAACCGTTCCTCGCGGCCGGGCAACTGCACCGGGACCACGCGGGTGTGGCGGAACGGGTGGCGTTGCGGCCAGGTGCGGAACAGGCCCGCGCCCGCGCCGGCGTAGGGGAAGCAGAGCAGGTTGCCGAGCGTCATACCGGGCCTTCCTGACGTTGACGCACCAACCGCGCCATGGCGGTCAGCGACGCGTGGAGATAGAGGTCGCGCAGCGGGATGTCGGGGAAGCCCGCCGTGCGCAGCTCCTCCCGCAGCCGTGGGACGAGGACCGAGGTGCCGCCCGCCTCGAAGAAGTTGTCGTCCGGGCCGGTGACGGGTACGCCGAGGAGCCGCTCCCAGATTCCGGCCAGCGCCGTGGCGACCGGGTCGTCCATGGTGCGGGGCGGTGCGGCCGTGGCGGGGGCCGTGGTGCGCGGGGGCGGGAGGCGGTCGGTGTCGATCTTGTTGTTGGGGGTGAGCGGTATCTCGTCGATGGCGGTGAGGGTCGCCGGCAGCAGGTGGCCGGGCAGTCGCCGGGCCAGCCGCCGTCTGATCTCCGCGATGCCGTCCGGCTGTGCGGTCACCACATAGGCGTCGATGCGCGCGTCCGCGCCGTGCGCCGTCCCGCGGGCCACGACGGCCGCCGCCCGGACCTCCGGGTCCTCGGTGAGCACGCTGCGGATCTCGCCCAGCTCGACCCGGTGTCCGCGGATCTTGACCTGGTCGTCGAGTCTGCCGAGGTGTTCCAGCTCGCCGTCGGCGCGCAGCCGCCCGCTGTCACCGGTGCGGTAGAGCAGCCGGCCCGGGGTGCCGGTGACCCGGTCGGGGACGAAGCGCTCGCGGGTCAGCTCGGGGCGGTTCAGATAGCCCAGGGCCAGGCCGCGCCCGCCGACGTAGATCTCCCCGGGTGTCCCGGGCGCCGTCGGGTCGCCCTGTTCGTCCAGGACGTACACGTCCCATCCGTCCAGCGGGCGGCCCACCGAGCGGGTGCCGTCCCGGGCGTCCGCCGGGGTGAGCGTGCGCCGGGTGCAGTGCACGGTCGTCTCGGTGATGCCGTACATGTTCTCCACGCGGCACTCCGGATACCGGGCGAACCACCCGGACAGGGTCCGGGTGTCGAGCGGTTCACCGCCGAAGATGAGGAGCCGTACCGCCAAGTCCTCGGTGCCGAACGCCGGGGAGGTGACGAGCTGGGAGAACGCGGACGGGGTCTGGTTGAGCACGGTGACCTGTTCGGCGGCCAGCAGGGCGTGGAAGGCGCGCGGGTCACGGCTGGTCCAGTGGGGGACGACGACGAGCCGGCCGCCGGTCAGCAGGCAGCCCCACATCTCCCACACCGAGAAGTCGAAGGCGAAGGAGTGGAACAGCGTCCATACGTCGTCGGGGCCGAACCCGAACGTGTCGGCGGTCGCCGCGAGCAGCGCGACGACGTTGCGGTGCGGGACGAGGACGCCCTTGGGCCGGCCGGTCGACCCGGAGGTGTAGATGACGTAGGCCACCGCGCCGGGGTCCGCCGGGGGCAGGGCCGGGGACGGCGGGTCCGGGGCTGAGGTCACCGGCAGGCAGACGAGCCCGGGGAAGGAACCGTCGCCGACCACGGCGCTCAGTCCGGCGTCCTCGGCGATGAACTCCAGGCGTTCCGCGGGGTAGCCGGGGTCCAGCGGCACGTACGCGGCCCCGGCCTTCAGCACGCCGAGCAGCGCGACGACGAGGCCGGTGCCGCGCTCCACGCGCACGCCGACGCGGTCCCCGGGGCGGACGCCCCGCTGCGTCAGGGCACCCGCCAGCGCGGTGGAGCGGTCGTCCAGGTCCGCGTAGCTGAGCGTGCGGTCGCCGCAGGTCACCGCGGGGCGGTGCGGGCCACTGCGGACCTGGCGGGCGAACAGTGCGTGGAGGGTGACGTCCGGGGGGAAGCGCGGTTCCTCCCCGGCGGCGCGGGAGAGCGCGCCGCTCAGCGGGCGAAGGGACATGGGACCCTCCCTGGGTTCGGTGGTGCGGGCGGGGCGGGCGTCACGGCAGCGGGGGCGCGGGATAGCTGAGGACCGCCGCGTCCCGTTCGACCAGGACCCGCCGGGGCACGGTGCGGTAGTAGGTGTCCCGCTTCAGCCGGCGCAGGAAGTTCTCGCTGTGCTGGGCGTTGCTGGCCGTGCGGGAGGCCAGGACCAGTTGGCGGTTGCGTTCGCGCCGCCGGTCCTCGTAGGTGCGCAGTCCCCGGGCCGGGTCCTCAGCGGTGGCCAGGCTCTGCGCCAGGACGACGGCGTCCTCCATCGCCATGGCGGCGCCCTGCCCCAGGCTGGTCAGCATGGGATGGGCGGCGTCGCCGAGCAGCGTCACCCGCCCGGTGCCCCAGCGCTCCAGGAACGGCCGGTCCTGCGCCGGTACGGTGATGATGTCGGCGTCGGGGGTGAGCGCGATCACCTCCCGCACCTCCTCGGCCCAGCCGGCGTAGAAGCGCGCCACATCGTCCTTGCCGCCCTTCCACGCGGCGGAGTCCGTGAGCGTCATGGCCTTGGTGCCCCACCAGTAGGCCCGGCCGCCGCCGATGTCGATGAGGCCGAAGCGCTGGCCGTCGCCCCAGTAGTGGCCGACGTACCCGGTGACGAACCGCGGGTGGTGGAAGTCGACGATGCCCAGCCAGCACAGGTAGCCGCCGTCGCGGACGTCGTCGAGGCCGGCGAGCTGCCCCCGCACGGCGGAGCGGAATCCGTCCGCGCCGATGAGCACGTCGCCCTCGGCGGTCCTGCCGTCCTCGAACCGTACGCCCACACCGTCGTCGTGCTGTTCGAACGCGACGGCGCCGGCCCCCATCTCGATGGGGCAGTCGGCGGCCGACAGCAGGGCCTGGTGCAGCCCGGCCCGGCTGACGCAGTAGCTCGGTGCCCCGGCCTTGCGGCACGCCTCCTCGAACGGCAGCGTCCGGATGAGGGTGCCGCGGCCGCTCCTGATCTGGAACCGCCGGATGCGCTGGCCGTACTTGTCGAGATGGAGGTCGATGCCGAGGGTGTCGAGCGCGGTGACCGCGTTGCTCATGACCGACAGCGCGGAGCCCGCGGCGCGGAACTCGGCCGCCCTCTCGTACACCTCCGCCTCGATGCCGACGCGGCGCAGGGCGATCGCCGTGGTCAGTCCGCCGATACCCCCTCCGACGATCACGGCCTTGCGCGCGCGCCTCCTGCCCCGCGCGCCCGGGGTGGCCCTGTCGGTGCCGGTGTGTTCCGTCATGAGCGGTCCTTCGCCGTGGCGTCGGTGAGCCTCGTCAGCTCCGAGGCGACCACCTGTACGTAGGGTTCTTCGATGATCCGCAGATGGTCACCGGGGATGTCGACGACGGTGAGCCTGCCGCGGGTGCAGCCGTCCCAGCCGTTGTGCGCGTCCTCGTGCAGCGTGCGCGCGACCGTGTGCATCTCCCGCAGGACCGCGGGCAGCGGCTGGGTGGCCCGCAGCAGGGTGAAGTCCACGTCGAAGGTGTGGCCGGCGTAGTCGATGGCGGCCTGCCAGTTGGCCTCGTAGACCTTGAACAGCCTGCGGACCACGGAGGCCGAGCTGTCCGGCGGGAGGACGCCCTTCTCGACGGCCCGCTGTGCGATGAACGCGAACTTCTGCTCCAGGTCCGGCAGGTGGCGCGGGACGAGGGCCTCCGGGGAGTCGCTGCCCAGCTTGAGGAAGAGCAGTTCCCAGAAGAACCAGCCGAGCAGGGCGTCGTCGGTCAGGCCGGTGCGTTCGCCGGGCTCCAGCGCGACGGTGTCGAGCAGGAACACGTCCGCCGTCTCCTCGCCCGCCCGGCGGAGCCGTTCGGCCATCTCCAGGGCGACGAACCCGCCGAACGACCAGCCGCCCAGCGTGTAGGGGCCGTGCGGCTGCACCCGCCGGATCGCCGCCAGGTAGTTCTCGGCGAGCGCGGCGACGGAGGTGAGCGGTTCGGTGCCGGCCTCGGTGCCGGCCGCCTGGAGTCCGTAGAACGGCTGGTCGGGCGGCAGGTGTTTGGCGAGCTGCACGAAGCACAGCACGTTGCCGCCGGCGGGGTGCACGAAGAACATCGGCGGGCGCGTGCCCTCGGTCCGGAAGGGGACCAGCGGGTCGAAGGTGGCGACCGCGCGGTCCGAACGCAGCAGCCCGGCCAGGTCGGCGACGGTGGGCGCGGCGATCAGGCCCGACATCGGGATCTCGACGCCGAACCGCTGTTTGACCTGCATGACCAGGCGCATCACGGTGAGCGAGGTGGCGCCGAGGTCGAACAGGTCGTCGTCCACGGAGACGGTGGGGAGCTGCAGCAGTTCGGCGACGGTGGTGACGAGCACCCGTTCGTACGCGTCGCGCGGGGGCGTCACCGCGGTCCGCGTGCCGTGCCGGGCCAGGGGCAGCCGGCGCAGTGCCGCGTCGTCCCGTTTGCCGCTCGGGGTCAGGGGCAGCGCGTCCAGCCAGGTGAAATGGGTGGGGACCAGGTGCTCGGGCAGGGTCCGCCGCAGGCTCTTGCGGATCTCCTCGACATCGGTCCGGCCGGCGTCGCCGACGAGGAACGCGGCCAGGAACGCGTCGTCGTCCTGCCGTGTGCGGGCCACCACCGCGGCATCCCGCAGGCCGGTGCCCCGCGCGGCGCGCAGGACGGCCACCTCGACCTCGGCGGGTTCCACGCGGAACCCGCGGACCTTGACCTGGGCGTCCGCCCGCCCCAGGTAGGCGATCGCGCCGTCCCGCAGCCGGACGCCGAAGTCGCCGGTGCGGTACAGCGTCCGGCCGGGGTCGCCGGGGTGCGGCCGGAAGCGTTCCGCGGTCAGTCCGGGCTGGCCGAAGTAGCCGTCGGCCAGGCAGGTTCCGCCGAGGTACAGCTCGCCCTTGATCCCGTCCGGGACCGGGCGCAGCCGCTCGTCCAGCAGGTGCAGCTCGGCCCCGTCGACCGGGTGCCCGATGGGCGGCAGGGCCGGGGCGGCGCCGAAGTCGCCGGTGAGGGTGAACCGGGAGACCACGTGGGACTCCGTGGGCCCGTACTGGTTCTCCAGCAGGGCGTCGGGGAGGGCCGCGCAGAGCCGGCGGATCTCGTCGGTCAGCCGCAGTTGCTCGCCCGAGGAGACGAGGACCCGCAGCCGGCGGGGCACCAGCCCGAGGGTCCCCGACGCCTCCGCGAGCTGCTGGAGGGCCACGTACGGCAGGAAGACCCGCTCCACGCGCGCACTGTCGATCAGCCGCAGCAGCGCGGCGGGATCCTTGCGCTGGTCCTCCCGGACGAGGACCAGCGTTCCGCCGGAACACAGGGTCGAGAAGATCTCCTGGAAGGAGACGTCGAAGCTCAGCGGGGCGAACTGGAGCGTGGCTCCGCCCGGGGCCGCGCTGGGCGCGGCGTTCTGCCAGGCCACCAGTCCGGCCAGGGACCGGTGGGGCATCGCGACGGCCTTCGGCACACCGGTGGACCCGGAGGTGAACAGCAGGTACGCCGTGTCCTCGGGTGCGATGACGGGCACGGGGCGGGGTCCGTCCCCGGGGATCTCGCTCAGCGCGGTGGCGAGAGGCAGGAGGTCCTCCTGCGCCTCGACGAGGTGGGTGTGGTCCGGACCGGCCACCACCCTCGTGGGACGGGCGTGCCGCAGCATGGTCCGCAGGCGTTCGACCGGGTAGCCGGTGTCGAGGGGCACGCTCGCGGCGCCCGCCCTGGCGATGCCGAGCACCAGGGCCACCAGCTCCGGCGAGCGGTCGACGGCGATGGCCACCCGGTCGCCGGGCCGGGTGCCGGACGCCCACAGGTGGGCCGCCACCCGCTCGGCGGCGCTGTCGAGTTCCCGGTAGGTCCACCGCACGTCGCCGAACCCGAGCGCCTGCGCGTCAGGGGTGCGCGCCGCCTGGTCCGCGAAGAGCCGCACCACATCGGGGTGCGCGGGCGGCTGGGGCGCGGCTTCGGGGAGGCCGGGGCTGAGGAAGCCGAAGTCCGCCTGTTCCCCGGGGTGTTCGGTCATCCGGGTGACGACGGCGCGGTAGAGGCGGGCGAACAGTTCGGCCTGGTCGCGGGTGAGCGCGCGCCCGTCGTAGTCGACGCGCAGGGCGATGCTCTCCTCCAGCGGATCGACGATCGCGTTGACCAGGAGCTTGAAGTTCGTCTCCTCCCACGTCCGGAAGGCCGGCATGCGCACCCCGGGAGTGCGCAGGATCGAGCCGAGGACGTGGAAGTGCACGTAGTTGAAGCAGGATTCGACGGAGAAGCCCGAGGGCTGGCCGGCCTGGACGGCGCTGAGCGGGTACCGGCGGTGCGGGTGGCTGCGCTGCTCCTGCGCGTACAGGGCGCCGGCCACCTCCAGCCAGGTCATGCCCGTGGTGTCCACCCGGACGGGCATGCTGTTGAGGAACAGCCCGACCATCCGCTCGGCGCCGGGCAGGTCGGGGCGTCCGTGCGTGACCAGGCCGGTGACGTAGTCCTGGGCGCCGAACTGCGCTTGCAGGGCCAGGCAGTAGGCGGCGAACAGCAGCGACTTCACCGGCACCTGCCGCTCGGTGGCGAGCGCGCGGACCGCCGCCGCGTCCTGCCGGGACAGCGGCACGTGCAGCGAGTCCGCCCGCGCGGGCGTGTCCCGTGGGGCGAACGGGCGCAGACCGTCGAGCTGGGGCAGGGCGGCGCCGTCCAGCAGGGTGCGCCAGTAGGCGCCGGCCTCCTCGGACGCGAGGGCGCGCAGCTCGTCCCGGACGTAGTTGGCCGGCGACGGGAGCAGGGCCTCCTGGACGGCGCTCACGCCGAGGCCGATGCCGTGCGCGTAGTCGCGGAGCAGTTCGCTCAGCAGTGTGGCCACGCTGCCGCCGTCCAGGATGGCGTGGTGGAAGCTGAAGACGATCTCCAGGCTGTCCGGGCACACGTGGACGTGGAAGAGGTACAGCGGTGCTTCTTCGAACACGTACCGGTGGGTGCGCCGCTGGTCGACGTGTGCGCGGACCGCGGCCTCGATCTCGTCCGCCGGCGCGGCGCGCAGGTCGGTGACGGCCAGGCCGCCGGGCGCCTCGGGGTGCACGATCTGCAGGGGCTGGGAGTAGCCGGCGAGGCCGAACGAGGAGCGCAGCACGGGATGGCGCCGCACCAGCCGGTCGAACGCCTGCCGGAAGGCGTCCTCTTTCCAGGGCAGGTCCAAGGTGTACTGGAAGACGTCGTGGTAGGCGGCGGAGTTCTCCTGCTCGCGGCTGTGGTAGAGCAGTCCGAGCTGGACGCGGCTGACCGGGAAGGCGTCCACCGCGGCGGTCAGACGGGCCCGGTCGACGGCCGAGACCAGCTCGAACGGCGCGACCGCGCTGGTGGTGGCCTTGTCGTCCCGTGCCACCGCCCGCGCGGCGAGCCGGGCGACGGTCGGTGCCTGCATCAGATCGGTGAGGCTGAACTCGATGCCGCGCTGGAGGCACACGGCACGCAGCCGGAGCATGGTGAGCGAGTCCCCGCCGAGGACGAAGTAGTTGTCGTGGACGCCCACGGACGGCTTGCCCAGGACCTCCGCCCAGACGGCCGCCAGGGCCCGTTCCATGGCGGTGCGCGGGGCGACGTGGCGCGCGGGTTCCTCCGGTGCCGCCGGCTCCGCCGCCGGGGGCCGCTGCGTCACCGCGGCGGCCGGTGCGCCGGCCGCGCGGTCGAGGGCCGCGACCGGGCTGTCCGGTGCGTCCAGGCCCTGCCGGAGCAGTGCGAGCACCTGCTCGCCGATGGTCTCGGCCGGCAGCGACCGGTCGAACACGTTCCGGTCGTACTCGAGGTCGACGTACAGGGCGGGAGATCCCTCGGGTGCCTGGACCACGACCGACAGCGCGTCCTGGTCGCGCAGCATGGCCGCCAGTGAGCCCTGCCGGCTGATGCCGGGGGCGGCCGGCGGTTCGGGAAAGTTCAGATAGGACAGGGTGACGTCGAAGAGCCGGCGGGCGTCCGGCCCGGCGGCCGTGCTGTCCGGCAGTACGTCGCCGAGACAGACCCGGCCGTGGTCTTGCAGGGTGCGCACCGACTCGCGGACCTCGGCGGCCAGTTCACGCAGGGGCCGGGTGCCGTCGGCTCGCACCGGGAGCGGCAGCAGGCTGGTGAACATCCCGGGTGTGGCGCGTTCCGCGGCGGTCCGGCGGTTCAGCAGCGGGACGCCCAGCACCACCTCCGCGGTCCCGTGCAGTCCGGTCAGCCAGCTCGCGAAGGCGGCGGTCAGATAGGGGAAGGGCGAGCCGCCCTGCGCGCGGAGCCGGGTGACGAGACCGGCGTCGACGACGAAGGAGGTGCGCCCCACGCCCTGTCGCGCGCCCTCGCCGCGCCGGGCGAACAGCGCGGGCCGGACGCCGGAGAGGAGCCGGCGGACGGCCGCCGTGTCGCGCGCGTGCTCCGCGGAGGCCCGGTAGCGCAGGTCGTCGGCCACGAAGTCCGCGTAGGGTGCGGGTCCGGTCAGGGCGGCGGGCCGGCCGGCGTAGTCGGTGAGCACCTGGGCGGTGAACTGCCGCAGGCCCCAGCCGTCCATGATCAGGTGGTGTGCCCTGAGGTAGAGATGGACCTCGTGGTCGCTCTCCCGCAGCAGCGCGGCCTGGTAGAGCCTGCCCCGCCTGGTGGTGAACCGGGTGCGGGCGGCCTCGGCCAGCCATGACGCGCGGGCGGCCGGCGGGTCGGGGGTGTGCCGGAGGTCCACCACGTCGACTTCGGCGCTCGCGGGTCCGGTCCACTGGCAGGGGCGGCCGTCGGTCTCGTCGAAGCGTAAGCGGAAGGTGTCGTTACGCTCCAGGGCGCGGCGGACGCTCGCCGCCAGCCTGCCGATGTCGACCGGCCCGGTGAGGCGTTCGTGCAGGGCGCAGGTGAGCTGCGGGGCCGCGGGCGCCAGGGATTCGGAGACCCAGATGTCCTTCTGGTAGGAGGTCAGTGCGAAGGTGGGCATGGCAGTCATGGCTCTCTTCGTCTTCCTTTACGTGTTCTCCGGGCAGGACGAACAAAAGCCGGTCCGCGGCGGGTGTCCGCGCGGGACGGGGCGCCGGCTTCGGTGCAGAGGTCGAAGGGCGGGTACGGCACGGTGGAGCCGGCGCTGCCCGGCGGGAAGGGGGACGCTGCCGGCGGCTCCTGAGCGGAACCCGCCGAGCGGGTACCGCTCGCCGGTCCGGCCGGCTGACAGCCGCCGGGTCGCCCGGGGCGTGCGGCTGCCGTTGCCCTGTGCCTTGCCCGCCGTCGCGGGGTCTCGTGAGTCTGGCGGCCCGGGAGCTACGTGAGTCACCCGGCGGGGCGTCTGGGCTTCCATCGTCCCCACGAGCCGGCTGAGGTGTCAACGAGGCGTATGACCGCGGCAGGTTCCGCAGCCGGGCGGGAGGTCCCTTCCGTGGCTGGTCATCGCGCGGTTGCCGGGAGCGGGCCCGCCTATGGTCCCGGCCGGTGGCGACGCGCGATTTGGTCAGGTCCGGCGCGGCCCGGGCGCCGGGGCACCGGGCGGGAGCACGGCCCGGCCGCGCGGCGGCCGTCGCTGCCTCTCCGTGAGACGTGCGGGCCGGAGCGGCACGATGACGCGAACTCCCCCTTCGCCGCGCCCCCGACGCGGCGATCCGGCCAGGGAGGGCGGGCCGCTCCGGACCGGCGGCCCCCTCCCCCGCCGGGTCGCGGCTGCCGTGCGGACACCACCGCCACCACCTGGGATTCGGCGCCGGCCGGGTGGGGCGCCGCCGATCGCCGGGACGGCGGACCACGGCCGGGAGGAGGCGATTTCGGGTCACTCATTGCGCCACCCTGGTGCGGCGCACGGGGGCGTCTCCGGGCACGGCCGCGCCTCGGCACTCCGCCGGCCCGCGCATTGGTCTACCGGCTGCCGGCACCGGAGTACGCGGGCGTCCGGCCGCCCCGGGACGGCATTGGTTGCCGCGAAGCGGGGCAAAGGCGGCGCCCCTCAGGGCAAGTCCGTCGGTCCGCCGGGCCGTTGACACGGGAGGGCGCCCTGGGGAAGCTGTTGCGGTCTGTACGCGTACGACGCGTCCGCGAGGGACGCGGGCGAAGGCGCCACGGAGTCGCCGCACCGATGGTCGTCGGCGGCACCGCCGAGCGGCGCCCGGATCGCCATCGGAGCCCGGTCGTCGGTCCGGGTGCGGGTCGCAGGGGCGAGGACCGCACCTCCGGCGGGGAGATCAGCGCAGCCGGCTCTCTGCCGCGCTTGTCGGGGAGCCGTTCCCACCTGCACGTCGACCATGGACCAGCCGAGCCGAGCGGGGACATCCGTGCGCAGTCCGCCTGCTGGAAACAGAAGCACCGACGCGGGACCCGGCCCGGCCGCCGTCGAGGCGCCGCGTGCCGCCCGGCTCCCGCACCGGCCGGACGTACTGCCGCGCCTCGCCTCCGCCGTACGGGCTCGCGCGGTCGCGGCCGAACGCGCCGGCGACCCGGCTCGTGCGCCCGCTGTCGTCCGCGCGCGCCGGCCACGGCCACCGGCCGCGGGCCGTCGCGGTCTTCCGCCTCAGCACCGAGAGGGTGCCGGCGCCGGCTGGCCGCCGCGCCGTACCTGCCGGCGGTCCCCCTCGCGCGGCGCCGGGCCGCCGTGAGGTCAGAGCACGGTCACCGGATGGCGTACCACCGCGCCGAACAGATAGCCCTCCGTGTTGGGCACCGCCGTGTCCGGCTGGGTGCGGCCGGCCGTGTCGGTGGCGCGGGCCAGCAGCTGGGCGGGTCCGGGGGCGGCGGGCGTCCAGGGAAGGGACCAGCGCGTCCAGGTGCCCGCGCGCGGCCGGTCGTGCAGCCGGGCCGGCCGCCAGGTCGTCCCGCCGTCGGTGCTGACCTCCACCCGTGCGACGCCTCCCGCGCCGGACCAGGACCGGCCGCGCAGCACCTGCCGCCGGCCCGCCGGGAACGTGGCGCCGCTCGCCAGCTCGAAGGCGCTCTTGACGGTCTGCCGGGTGAGCGGCGCGGTGCCCTCCTTCGGGTAGGCGGAGCCGAACAGCCGGTAGAAGGTGGTGTTCCAGGGCGAGAAGAGCGGGTGCGCGGACACCTCGATGTCGCCGACCCACTTGACGGACGAGATCCCCACCCAGGAGGGCACCAGCACCCGCACCGGATACCCGTGGTCGTACGGCAGCGGCTCGCCGTTCATCTCGTAGGCGAGCAGGACGTCGTCCAGCGCCTTGCCCAGCGGCAGCGGACGGCGCACCCGGCCCAGGTTCTCGCCGCCGCTGACGTACTCGGCGTCCAGGCCGCGCGGCTGGACGTCCACGGCGTGGGAGGACAGCCCGGCCCTGCGCAGCACGTCGGCCAGGCGCACCCCGCGCCAGCGGGCCACGCCCACGGCGCCGAGCGTCCACGGGGTGCCGTTGACCGTCTCGCCCTGCTGGGTCGTGTAGTAACTGCGGCCGTTCCCGGCGCACTCGACGAACGCGGTGCGGGTGACGGCGGGCAGGGCACGCAGATCGTCGTAGCCGAACTCGACCGGCCTGTCCTCGCCGGGGGCGCCGCGCAGTCCGTCACCCCACAGGCGCAGCCGCCAGCCGGCGGCGTCCAGGACGGGGGTCGCCGTGTGGTTGCGGACGAAGAACAGCTCGTTGGGGGTGTGGTGCCCGGTTCCGCTCAGGGCCTCCCAGCGGGTCTCGGCGTTGGTGCCGCGCGGGATGAACCACTCGGGCGGCAACGGCTTGAGGATCGACGAGCCGGCGGCGTGGGCCGGAGCCGCCGCGGGCAGCGCGGTGCCGCCCGCGGTCGCGGCGAGCAGGGTGAGCAGCCGGCGGCGCGTGACTCCTTCCGCTCTGGCCTGGCCGGCGAGCCACTGGCGCAGTCTGCGGCGGTCGTAGGCCGTTTCGTGAGGGGTGACGGAGCCGACAGCACGCATGGCAGGTCCTCGTCATAAAGGAGGGAAAGGGAAGGAGGCGGTCACGGCACTCGTGTGACGGGGTCGTCGAAGGAGGGGGCCGGGGGAAAGCCGGTCAGCCGGACGGCCGACACGGCGCCGCGGCCACCCGGACGAGGTCCACAGGGCGGCACCGCGTCAGGGGCTCCGGCGCAAACATGGCGGGATGCAAGCATGCGACCGGCGCGGGTGTCAACGGATCGGTGACGTACGGAGGTTCGCAAGGTGAGCGCGGCGCGCGGCCCGGAGCCGTCCGCGCGTCCGGGTGAAGGGAAGCGGGCTCCGTCAGGGGCTGCTGCGGTCCGGGGGCCGTCCGCGCGTCCGGGTAAGGGAAAGGTCACGCCGTGCTGGTGCGGCGCCGCGTCCATGTGGTTATCTGGCTCCATGACCGTGCTCGTGACCCGCCGCCACGTCGACTACGTGCGTGTCACCGCCACGGGTTGTCCCGCCGCGAACTGACGTCGCGCCGCCGGCTTCCGGCCGGCCTCCTCTCCACCGCACCACGCTGAACGCCGCCCTGTTCCGGGCCCGGCTCGCAGCCCTGCGGCACCTTCGCCCCTCCGCGTGCCTCACCGCACGCGTCTTCGCTTTGCGCACAAGGGAGTTACCCCATGAGCCAGCCCGTCGACTCCGTCACCGCCGGCCACACCCCCGAGGACGGGCCCGCCGGCCCCGACACCTCCGCCTGGTCCTTCGAGACCCGGCAGATCCACGCGGGCGCCACACCGGACCCGACGACCGGCGCCCGGGCGACGCCCATCTACCAGACGACGTCCTTCGTGTTCCGGGACACGCAGCACGCCGCCGACCTGTTCGCGCTGGCCGAGCCCGGCAACATCTACACCCGTATCCACAACCCGACCCAGGACGTCTTCGAGCAGCGGATCGCGGACCTGGAGGGCGGGGTCGCGGCCGTGGCGCTCTCCTCCGGGCAGGCGGCCGAGACCCTGGCCATCCTGACCCTGGCCGGTGCCGGCGACCACATCGTCTCCAGCACGTCGCTGTACGGCGGCACGTACAACCTGCTCCGGCACACCCTGCCGAAGCTGGGCATCGAGGTGTCGTTCGTGGACGACCCGGACGACGTCGAGGCGTGGCGGGCGGCGGTCCGGCCGAACACCAAGGCGTTCTTCGCGGAGACGCTGGGCAACCCGCGCGGCAACGTCCTCGACGTGCGGGCCGTCGCCGACGTTGCGCACGCGGCCGGGGTGCCGCTGATCGTGGACAACACCGTCCCGACGCCCTATCTGCTGCGGCCCATCGAGCACGGCGCGGACGTCGTCGTCCACTCGGCGACCAAGTTCCTGGGCGGCCACGGCACCGCCATCGCGGGCGTGGTCGTGGACGGCGGCACCTTCGACTTCGGGGCGCACGCCGAGCGGTTCCCCGACTTCACCGAGCCCGACCCCAGCTACCACGGGCTGCGGTACTGGCCCGCGCTCGGCCCGGGTGCCTTCGCCGTCAAGCTGCGGGTGCAACTGCTCCGCGACCTCGGTCCGTCGCTCTCCCCGCACTCCGCCTTCCTGCTCCTGCAAGGCGTGGAGACGCTCAGCCTGCGCCTCGAACGGCACTCCTCGAACGCCCAGGCCCTCGCCGAGTGGCTGGAGCAGCGCGACGAGGTCGCCGTCGTGCACTACCCGGGGCTGAAGTCCAGCAGGTGGTACGAGGCGGGGCGCAAGTACCTCCCCCGGGGCGCCGGTGCCGTGGTCTCCTTCGAACTGCGGGACGGGGTCGAGGCCGGCAAGCGGTTCGTGGACGCGGTCGAGCTGTTCAGCCATCTCGCCAACATCGGTGACGTGCGCAGCCTCATCATCCACCCGGCGTCCACCACCCACAGCCAGCTCGACGAGACGCGGCTGGCGGCCACCGGCGCCGCCCCCGGCCTGGTGCGCCTGTCGGTCGGGATCGAGAACCTCGCCGATCTGAAGGCCGACCTGGAAGCGGGCTTCCGCGCGGCGAAGGGCGCGTCCTGACCGCCGTACCGACCGCGCCCACGGTCCCCCTCCCGCCGGCCTCCGGGGCCTGGCGGGAGGGGGACCCGCCCGGGCGCCGCCAGTGGTACGTGCGCGACGGGCCGCTCGCCCTGGAGGCGGGCGGCGAACTCCCGGGCGTACGGCTGGCGTTCGAGACCTGGGGCCGGCTCGCCCCGGACCGGTCCAACGCGGTGCTCGTGCTGCACGCCCTGACCGGTGACAGCCACGCCGCCGGTGCCGCCGGGCCCGGCCACCCCGCCCCGGGCTGGTGGGACGGGCTGATCGGCGCCGGGCGCGCGCTCGACACCGACCGCTGGTTCGTGGTGGCGCCGAACGTGCTCGGCGGCTGCCAGGGCAGCACCGGGCCGTCGTCCCGGGCGCCGGGCGGCCGCCGCTGGGGCGGCCGCTTCCCCTTCCTGACCCCGCGCGACCAGGTGGCCGCCGAGGCCGGCCTGGCCGACGCGCTGGGCATCGACCGCTGGGCGCTGGTCGCCGGCGGGTCGATGGGCGGCATGCGGGCGCTGGAGTGGGCCGTGTCGTATCCGGAGCGGACGCGGGCGCTCCTGGTGCTCGCCACGGCCGCCGCGGCGAGCGCGGAGCAGATCGCCTGGGCGGACCTCCAGCTGCACGCCATCCGCGGCGACCCGCACTGGCGCGGCGGCGACTACCACGACGCCGGCCCCGGGCTCGGCCCGCACGCGGGACTCGGCCTGGCCCGCCGCCTCGCCCATGTCACCTACCGCAGCGAACCGGAGTTGCAGGCGCGTTTCGGGCGGGCGCCGCAGGGCGCCGAGGAGCCCTGGCACGGCGGCCGGTACCAGGTCGCGTCCTACCTCGACCACCACGCCGCCAAGCTGGTGCGCCGCTTCGACGCGGGCAGCTACGTCACCCTGACCGAGGCCATGAACAGTCACGACGTCGGCCGGGGCCGGGGCGGCACCCGGGCCGCCCTGAGCCGGGTGACGGCCAGGACACTCGTCGCCGGCGTGGACTCCGACCGCCTCTATCCGCTGCGCCAGCAGGCCGAGCTGGCGGCCGGCATCCCCGCGGCGGACCGGTTGCGGGTGATCGCGTCCCCGTGCGGTCACGACGGCTTCCTCGTCGAACAGGAGCAGGTCGCCGCGCTCGTGCGGGAACTGCTCGGATAGCCGCGGGATCGCCGCGCTCATGCGGGAACGGTTAGCCGCGCCGGCCCGCCGTCGGATCAGCGGACGATCTTGAACCCGAACATGTCGGTGCCCAGGGCCGCCCAGGTGTCGATCCACATGCGCAGCATCATCTCGGTGGCGCGGGCGGTCCGGATGCCGCCGAGGTCGAGGACGTCCTTCCAGCCCAGCGACTCCAGCAGCCCGGTCACCACGGCCTTGGCCGCGGCGTCGTCACCGCTGACGAAGACCGTGTGGTCGCCGTCCCCGATCGCCGCGGGCGCCGCCATGGCCTGAGCCGCCAGGGTGTTGAAGGTCTTGACCACCCGGGCCGCGGGCAGCGCGCGCTGGAGCTGCTCGCCGAGGCTGTCGGTGTTGACCGGGTCGAGGACGGCGTCCGGGTCGGACCAGTCGAGCGGGCTGGACACGTCCATGAGGACGCGGCCGGCCAGGGCCGGGGCGAGCGGGGTGAGCGCCGCGACGCAGGAGGGCCCGTCGATCGCGTTCACCACCAGATCGGCGCCCGGCACCGCGTCCGCGAACGCGCGCAGTTCCAGGGCCGGATGCCGCTCGGCCAGCCGGGCGTACGCCTGGTTGGTGTCCAGGGTGGCGCGGGGCGAGCGGGTTCCCACGACCACGTCGTGTCCCAGGTCGAGGAAGGCGGGAGCGAGGACGTGGCACACGGCACCCGTCCCCAGCAGGGCAATTCTCATCGGCTCGCTTTCTTCCGGAGGATCTGCGCCGGCCGGCTGGACAAACCGTACCCGACCCGCGCCAGTGCCCCGGAACCGAACTTATTGCCGCCGAACACGGACTTGAGCAGCGTGCGGGGTGCGGCCGCCGGGTCAAGGAGCGGACCACCGAGCCGTTGTTACGGGTGAGTTGCTGTAGCAGTCGTTCCAATTGGAGCAGCCGCTACGGTAAGGTGGGCACCACGGACCGGCGAAGGCGGCGCGACAGGGGGCATCTTCATGACCAGGCCGCAGAATGCGCGGAAGAAACGCGCGAACGGCGTGGAGTCGCGGCAGCGGATCCTGGACGCGGCGGTGGAGATCGCGGGCGAGCGTGGGTACGAGGGGACGTCGATCGCGGCCGTCAGCGCCAAGTGCGGGCTGCCGGCCAGCTCGATCTACTGGCACTTCAAGGACAAGGACGACCTGATCGCCGCGGTCATCGAGCGCAGCTTCGAGACCTGGCTCGCGGCCGTCGAGCTGCCGGACGAGTCGGCGGGCACACCCATGGACCGGGTCGTCGCCATGGCGGCGAACGTGGCGAAGTCACTGGTGGACGCACCCGACTTCCTGCGCCTCGGCCTGATGCTCGCCCTGGAGCGGCGGCCCGTCGAGCCCCGGGGCCGCACCGTGTTCCTCGAAGTCCGGGACATCGCGCGGCAGAAGATCGGCGAGGTGGTCCGGTTCCTGCTGCCGGAGCTGGCCGATGACGCGGTGCACCTGCTCACCGCCTACGCCGTCGCCGGGGCCGACGGCCTGTTCGTCCAGCGGGAGATCAACGGCGACGACGTGGACCTGGTCGCCCTGTTCGAACTGCACGCACGGCTGGTGTACGCGGAGGCGGAACGGCTGGCGGCGAGGAGCGAGTGATGATGCTGACCGATCGAGAACGCACCGAGGCGGCACGGATGTTACGCGAGGCGGAGCGGCACGCGGCCCCGGTGGAGCCGCTGTCGGCCGTCCTGCCCGGCCTGGACCTGACCGACGCCTACGCCGTGCAGCGCGACACCATCGCCCTGCGGCTGGCCGAGGGCGCCACCGTCGTCGGGCACAAGGTCGGCCTGACGTCCGCCGTGATACGCAGGCTCCTCGGCGTCGAGCCCGACTTCGGCCATCTGCTGCACGACATGGTCCACCGCGACGGCGCCACGGTCCGTGCCGGGCGGTACTGCGCGCCCCGCGTGGAACCGGAGATCTGCTTCCGGCTCGCCCGGCCGCTGCGCGGTCCCGGTGTCGGCGTCGCCGACGTCCTGGCCGCGACCGAGGCGGTGGCCCCGGCGCTGGAGATCGTCGACAGCCGGATCCGCGACTGGCGGATCACCCTGGTCGACACCGTCGCCGACAACGCCGGCACCGGTGGTCTGGTGTGCGGTCCGTGGACACCGCTGGAGCGGGCTCCCGACCTCGCCGCCGTCACGGCCGACCTCCTCGTGGACGGCGAGCGGGTCGCCTCCGGCAGCGGCGCGGACGTCCTCGGCCACCCGGCCGCCGCGGTCGCCTGGCTGGCCGACACCCTCGCCGGTCACGGCACCGGCCTGGAAGCCGGTCAGCTGGTCCTGTCCGGCGCCATGACCACCGCGCCCCGCGTCGGCGCCGGACAGACCGTCGAGGCACGCCTGAGCCGCCTCGGTCCGGTGTCGGTGACGTTCGGCTGAGCGCCACCCGGCCACCGCCGCCGTCTCATCACCCCGCATCCATCCCCGAGAGAGAGCCAGCAGGTCAGCGCATGCCCACCGCACTACGCCGCATCGACGTCCACCAGCACGTCGTACCGCCCTTCTACCGCGGTCTTCTCGCACAGACGGGCATCGCCGAGGCGGGTGGCCGCGCCCTGCCCGACTGGAGCCCCGAGGCAGCGCTGGAGGCGATGGACCAGTTGGGCACGGACGCGGCGATCGTCTCCGTCTCGACGCCCGCCACCGGCTTCCTCACCGACCCGGCCGAGGCCGCCGGTCTGGCGAGGCGGCTCAACGACTTCTCCGCCGGCCTGGCCGCCGACCACCCCGGCCGCTTCGGCTGGTTCGCCACCCTGCCCATGCCGGACACCGCCGCCGCCGCGCGGGAGGCCGGGCGGGCCCTGACCTCGCTGGGCGCCGACGGGGTCGTCCTGCTCGCCAACACCCAGGGCGTCTATCTCGGCGCGCCCGGCCAGGACGCGCTGTGGCGGTGTCTGGACGAGCGGGGCGCCGTCGTGCTGGTCCATCCGTCCGAACTGCCGGCGCCCGCGGTGAAGGACGTCCCGCCGTTCGCGGCCGACTTCCTGCTCGACACCACCCGCGCCGCCTATCTGCTGGTGCGCAGCGGCATCGTGCGCGCGTACCCGAACATCCGGTTCATCCTGAGCCACGCCGGCGGTTTCGTCCCGTACGCCTCCCACCGCTTGGCCGTCACCATCGCGCACGACACCGGGCGCAGCGTCCTGGACGTGCTGGACGACTTCCGGGCCTTCTACTTCGACACCGCGCTCTCCTCCAGCCCGGCGGCCCTGCCCACCCTGCTGGCCTTCGCCCGGCCCGGGCACGTCCTGTTCGGCAGCGACTGGCCGTTCGCGCCCGCCGGCGCCGGGAAGTACTTCGCCACCGGCCTGGACACCCAGCTCGACCCGGGCACGCTGACCGCGGTCAACCGCACCAACGCCGAAGCGCTCTTCCCCCGGCTGGCCGCCGCGCGCCCCGCGGCCCCGGGCCGTCCGCTCGGCTCGCGCCTGCGGCACTCGGCCCAACGGGCCGCCGCCCGGCTGCTGTTCAGCCTCATGCAGCCCGGCGCCGACTGACGGGCCGTACCGGCCGGTCCGCGGGGAGGCCCGGGGGCCGGCCGGTCAACGCCGCAGACCGTGGTAACGGCCGGGATCGACCACCGTGGTCAGGCCGTTGAGCAGCAGGCGGGTGCCGCCGCGCAGATGGGCGATGTCGTCGCCGCCGTCCCCGGTGGGCACGAGCCAGGTGTACTGCTCGGTCCAGGTCAGCCGGCAGCCGGCTCCCTCGTCGGTCAGTTCGACGGTGACCAGGGAGATCCAGCGGCGGACGCCGCCGACCTCCGCGGAGTAGGCGAGGACGATCCGGGTGTCCGGGACGATGTCCAGGAAGCGGGAGCGGTAGGCGAGCCGTTCCTCGGTGTCCTCGGAGACGAAGACGTTGCGGGCGCTCTCGCCGCCGCCGACCCGGAAGTCCAGTGCGTGTTCGGCGGTGGCGGACGCGCCGGGCAGCCGGAACCAGCGGCTGCGCAGGTCCGGGTCGGCGAAGCCGCCGAAGACCTCCGCCCGGGTCACCGTGAAGTCGACGGAGACGCTGAACGAGCCGTGCCGTACGGGGGATTCCGGGCCGGCGGCCGGGGAGCCGTCCGGCCCGGCCTGGGTGAGGTCACTGGCGTCCATGCGCCGAACGTAACACGGGCCCGGCCGCGTGCCGGGCGGTCCCGGTCAGCGGTCCCGGGCCGCCGCCCGGCCGGTCAGCAGGTCCCGCAGGTCACGGGCGTTGCGGCGGCTCACGGCGAGCACCCGGTCGCCGATGCGGACGGTCAGATTGCCGCCCTCCACCCGGAGTTCCTCGATCCGGCCGAGGGCGACCAGCCGGCTGCGGTGGATGCGCACGAAGCCGTGGGGGCGCCACTGCTCCTCCAGGGTGGACAGCGGGATGCGCACCAGATGGCTGCCCCCGCCGGTGTGCAGCCGCGCGTAGTCGCCCTGTGCCTCGACATGGGTGATGTCGGCCAGCGGCACGAACCGGGTCACCCCGCCCAGTTCCACGGGCACCTGGTCGCCGGCGGCGGGTACGGCGGGCCCGGGTGGCGCGAGCGCCGCCGGGCGGGGGCCCTGGCCGGCCCGGACCAGTTCGGCGACGCGTCGTACGGCCTCGGCGAAGCGTTCCTTGCGCAGCGGCTTGAGCAGGTAGTCGACCGCCTTGAGGTCGAAGGCGCGCACGGCGAAGTCCTCGTAGGCGGTGACGAAGACGATCAGCGGGGGCGCGGCGAGCCCGCCCAGCAGCCGGGCCAGTTCGAGACCGGAGAGGCCGGGCATGCCGATGTCGAGGAAGACGACGTCGAAGCCGTCCGCGCTCTCCGGGCCGCCGGCCGTCCCGCTCAGCCGGCGCAGCGCCTCGGCGGACTCCAGGGCGGGCACGGCGGTGCCGACCCGCGGGTCCTGGTCCAGCAGGTACAGCAGTTCGTCGAGCGCGGGCCGCTCGTCGTCCACGGCCAGGACGCGCAAGGGCTGGTCGGTCACCCGCATGTCCGGCGGCTCCTTCCGTCCTCGGCCGCTCCCCCATGGTGGTCCCGGCCGGGCGGCGCCGTCGAGATCGCGGACGGCGGTGTGTCCCGGCCGTGATGTTCGGCCGCCTCCGCCTCCCTTCGGTCCGCCCGCCGCTACTTGAGGCCGCTGAGCATGACTCCGCGGACGTAGTGCTTCTGGAGCAGCAGGAAGAGGACCAGGACCGGCAGGACGCTCAGCACCAGGCCGGCCATGACGACGGGCATCGTACGGGCCGGGTCGACGTGGTCCTGGAGGAGCTGGATGCCGACCGGCAGCGTCATCACGTCCGGGTTGGCGGTGGAGACGAGCAGCGCCCAGATGTACTCGTTCCAGGCGTCGACGAAGGTCAGCAGTCCCAGGGTCACCAGCACGGGCCTGGTCTGCGGGACCACGATCCGCCACCACACCGTGAACTCGCCGGCCCCGTCGACGCGTGCGGCCTCCAGTACCTCGTCCGGTACGGAGAGCAGGAACTGGCGGGTCAGGAAGATGCCGAAGCCGTTGACGAGGAACGGCACGGTGAGCGCCACCACGCCGGTGGTCAGGCCCGCGCCGCCGCGCCCGAGCAGGTCGTTGCCGCCGGCCAGCGGCCAGTGCACCAGGATCAGGAAGTGCGGGACGAGGAAGAGGAACGGCGGGAACATCATCGTGGACAGGACGAACCGGAAGAGGAAGTGCCGCCCGGGGAAGCGGAGTTTGGCCAGCGCGTAGCCGGCCAGCGACGAGGTCAGCAGTACCGAGGCGGTAATCACGGCGGTGGCGACGGCACTGTTGCGGAAGAGCACCGGCAGGTTCAGCTGGGCCATGGCGGCGCGGTAGTTGGACAGGTCGAACGCCTGCGGCAGGAACCGGTACGGCAGGGTGCCCGCCTCGCCCGCGCCCTTGAAGGACGTCATCACCATGTCGGCGAACGGCACCACGGTGAGCACGGCGCCGGTGACGACGACCGCGTACGACAGCCAGGGGAAGCGGCGGCGGTTCACCCGTCCTCCCCGGTGCGCCGGAAGAACCACAACTGGGCCAGCGTGACCACCAGGACCACGGCGAACAGCACGAACGCGGCGGCGCTCGCCGTGCCCCAGTCGCCGTAGGCGAAGGCCTGCCGGTACATCTCCAGCGCGGCCACGTTCGTCGCGTCGCCCGGCCCGCCCTGGGTCATCACGGTGATCAGCGCGAACGACTGCAGGCCGGTGAGGAACTGGGTGACGCACACGAACAGCAGGGACGGCCGCAGCAGCGGCAGCGTGATCCGCCAGAAGACGGTGGCGGGTCCGGCGCCGTCCAGCGCGGCGGCCTCGTGGTAGGAGGCGGGGATCGACTTCAGGCCGGCGGTCAGGACGAGGACCGCCGAACCGAGCGAGGCCCAGGCCTGGACGACCACGACCGAGGGCAGCGCGGTGTCCGGGTCCTGGAGGAACGCCACCGAGGCGAGCCCGAGGGCGTTGAGGACGCCGTTGGCGAGGCCGCCCGGCTCGTACATGTACTTCCAGACGTTGCCGACGGCGACGACGGTGGTGACGATCGGCAGGAAGTACAGGGTGCGCCACAGTCCCTGGAACCGCAGCCTGTCGATGCAGGCGGCGACGAGCACGGAGCCGGTGAGGGCGAGGGCCACGGTGCCCAGCGCGTACAGCAGCGTGTTGGTGAGGACCGGGGTCAGGAAGGCGGATCCGGCGGCGAAGAGGCGGCCGAAGTTGTCCAGTCCGGCCGGTTGGATGCCGCCGAGGTCGAACCCGGTCCAGTGGGACGTCGACAGCAGCAGCGCGAAGCCGAGCGGCAGGACCAGGAAGACGGCGAAGAACAGCAGCGCCGGGGCCAGGAAGAGGTACGCGACGGCCGTCTGGCGGCGCCGGGCCCGGCCGCGGCGGCGGACGGCGGGCGCGGCGGGCCGCGGGCCGGGCGCCCGGCCGGTCGTCTCCGGCGCCAGGACGTTCACCATGGGCGTGCCACCTCCCGGTCGGCCTGGCGGCGGGTCGTGCGCAGCGCCTCGTCGACCGACCGCCGGCCGGTCCACAGCGCCTCGATGTTCTTGCGCAGCAGGGACTTGGCCTGCTGCGCGCCCGGCACGTTCGGTTCCGGCACCGCGTACGCCAGCGCGTCCAGGAACGGGCGCAGGTTCGGGTCGCCGCCGGTGCCGAGGAGGGCACGCATGTCGTCGGCGCGGCCGGTCAGCGAGCCGACGGAGACCTGGAGGGCGCTCATCCGGGTCGCCGTGGCGCCCCGGCGCGCGGTCACCCTGCCGGTGTTGAGCCAGTGCAGGAACTCCCAGGCCTCGCGCGGGTGCGGGCTGGCCGTGTTGACGCCGAGCATGAAGCCGGTGGCGAGGGTGGCGGGCCGGCGGCCCGGCTCGGGCACGGGGACGGGTGCGATGCCGACGTCCCGGTAGCCGGCGCCCATCAGCTCCCGCAGGCTCGCGGTCCACCAGCCGGCGCCGATCACCATGGCGACCCGGCCGGCCGGGAACGCCCGGTAGACGTTGACGGCGGGGGCGCTGGCGCCGCGGGCGACGAGGCGGTGCTCCAGGGTGAGCACGGCGCGGCCGGCCGGCGAGTCGATGGCGGTGCTCCGGCCGTCCGCGGCGACGAACCGGCCGCCGGCGGCGTGCAGCAGGGCGAGCGTCTGGCCGACGGTGGTGGCGTCGTCGTAGGCGGACAGGCCGAAGCCCTGGACCAGCGGGTTGCCGTACCGGTCGCGCCGGGTGGCGCGGTAGGCGGTCTCCTCCAGCTCCCGCCAGGTGCGCGGCGGGCCGTCGGCGCCGGCCTCGCGCAGCAGCCGCTTGCTGTAGTAGAGGGCGTACGTCTGTGCCTCCGTGGGATAGCCGTAGACCGTGCCGTCCACCGAGGCGGCGCCGACCGCGGCCGGGCCGTAGCCGCGCCGGATCTCCTCGGCGTGCTCGGGCGGCGCGGGCCTGAGGACGCCGGCCCGGACGAGCTGGCCGTTCCACAGGCAGTACGGGTGGAGGATGTCGGCGCCCTGGCCGGCGGCCTGCCGGACCATGAGGGTGGTCAGCAGGTCGCCGAACTCGACGGCCGTCGTCCGTACCTTGACCCGGTCGTGGGTGGCGTTCCACTCGTCGACGGGGCCCTGGAGGGCCTGTCGGAGCGTGCCGCTGGCGTAGTGGGAGAGCAGGGTGAGGACGATCGGGTCGCCGGGGCGTCCGGTGCCCCGGTGCGGTCCGGCGCAGCCGGCGGCGAGCAGCGCCGCGGGCAGCGCGAGCGCGAGGTGCCGGCGGCTCGGCCGGCCGGTGCGGGGGGCCGGCGTCACGGGGCGGTCTCCCGGCGCATGATCCGGAACACCCGGGTGGTGCGGAAGCCGGCCGCGCGGTACAGACGGCCCGCCGGGGACCGTTCGCCGGTCCACAGGAACCAGGCGCAGTGGGCGCCGTGCGCCCGCATCCGCTCCAGGGTGAGGTGGAGCAGGACCGTGCCGAGCCCGGTGCCGCGCATCTCCTCCAGCACGCCGAACGGGCCGAACCGCTCGTCCACCGCCTCGTAGGCGCCGTGCATCGCCCAGCCGGCCAGGCGGCCGGAGGGGTGCCGGGCGAGGACGATCCGGTCGAGCGGGGTGCCGGCGGCCGGACAGGCGCGGATGGCGCGCGCCCAGTCCGGGTCGAAGTGGCGTCCGGCGAAGGCGGCCAGTTCCGCCAGTTCGTCGTCGGCCGGGGTGGTGAACCGGTAGCCGCGCGCGGTGAGTTCCGCGTGGCGGTGGGCGACCTCGTCCGGGAGGCGGTAGCCGACGAGGCCGCGGTCCATCGCCGCCGCCTCGTACCGCGTCCGGAAGCCCAGCGCCTCCAGCAGCCGCGCGGCGTGCGGATAGGCCTCGGCGTCCAGGCCGGGCAGGACGTAGTGCGGGGTGTACGAGGAGAAGTCGACGCGGGTGCGGCCGTGGCCGTGCAGCCAGTCGAGGGCCTCGGCCAGCAGCCGGCGGCCCAGGCCGTGCCCGCGGGCGGCGGGGTCGACGAAGAAGAACGGGATCCAGCCCTGGTCCGGTTCCAGGTCGGTGCCGGCCAGCGGGACGAGCCGGCGCACCGCGTAGGCCGCGCCGAGGACCCGGTCGCCGGCCACGGCGACCCGCAGCCCGTTCGGGTCGAAGTTGGGGTCGAGCAGCACCAGGGAGCGGAAGCGGCCGGAGCTGAGCGGGTCGGCGGGGGCGCTGCGCCGCCACGCCTCCACCAGCGGTGGTCCGTCGCCCGTGCGGAAGCCGCGGATCGCGGTCCGGGAGCGGGTCGTGGGTCCGGTCGCCGGCGGAAGGTGCCCTGCCCCGGGCCGGTCGTGCTGGCTCATCCTCTGCCCCCGTCTGCCGGTGACCTCTCGAAACGGTGGCTGGAAATCTACTGGTCCGTCCGGGAATGTCGAGCCGGACGCGCCCGGACCTCAGTCCGGCAGCACCAGCCGGGCCGTCTCGCCCGGGCCGACGGGCACCGTCCGGCCGCGCAGCCGGACGTCGATGGGTGACTGGCCGGAGTCCGGTACGGCGATCTCCAGCAGGCCGCTGCGCAGCCGCAGCCGGACGCCCCAGTGGCCGTGGTAGCGGATCGAGAAGCCGTAGGAGGACAGCTCGGGCAGCGGGACCGGGTCCAGGCACAGGCCGCCGCCGCGGGTGTCCAGGCCGGTCAGTCCGCGCTGGACGAGGTCGAGGGTGCCGGCCATCGCGCCGAGGTGGATGCCCTCGCCGGTGGTGCCGCCCTGGAGGTCGGCGATGTCGCCGCGCAGCGCCTCCTGGACGAAGCCCCAGGCGGCGGCGCGGCGGGCGCGGGTCAGGATCCAGCCGTGGACGAGTCCGCTGAGGGTGGAGCCGTGGCTGGTGCGGTGCACGTAGTGGTCGACGGTCGCGGACCAGGTGCGCTCGTCCAGCGGGTGGCCCAGCCGCTGGAACAGGGCGCGCAGTTCGACGGGCGAGAAGAGGTAGCCGAGCATCAGGACGTCGGCCTGCTTGGACGCCTTGTAGCGGTTGACGGTGTCACCCTCGGCCTCCAGGATGCGGTCCAGGCGCCGGATGTCGTCGTACCGCTTGCGGTAGGCGTCCCAGTCGAGTTCGGCGAGGTCGCCGTAGCCGTCGAACTGGCTGATCACCCCGTCGTGGAAGGGGATGTGCAGGCCGCGGGAGACCTCCTCCCAGCGGGCGGGTTCGTCCTCGGCGAGACCGGAGTACTCGGTGAACTCGCGCCGGCGCGGCTCGGGCAGGGCGGCCAGCAGTTCCAGGGCGCGGGTGAGCACCCAGGCGGCGGTGACGTTGGTGTACGCGTTGTCGTCCAGGCCCGGCCGGAGGGCGCCCGGATAGGCGTCGTGGTATTCGTCGGGGCCGACCACGCCGCGGATCCGGTACCGGCGCAGGCGGTCGTCCCAGGTCGCCGAGTCGGCCCAGAAGCGGGCGATCTGGAGGAGCATCTCGGCGCCCTCGCCGTGCCGGAAGTCGGTGTCGCCGGTCGCCTCGCAGTACTGCCAGACGTTGTACGCCACCGCCGAGCCGACGTGGTGCTGGAGCCGGGAGTGGTCCGGCAGCCAGCGGCCGGAGCGCGGGTTGAGGTGCAGTTGCTGGGTCTCCTCGTGGCCGTCGCTGCCGCTCTGCCAGGGGTAGAGCGCGCCGCGCCGGCCGAGGGCGGCGGCCGCGTGGCAGGCGGCGTCCAGCCGGCGGTGGCGGTAGCGGAGCAGGGCCCGGGAGACCTCGGGCAGGTGCAGGTTGAGGTAGGGCAGGACGAAGAGTTCGTCCCAGAAGACATGGCCGCGGTAGGCCTCGCCGTGCAGTCCGCGGGCGGGCACACCGGCGTCCAGGTCGGCGGTGTGCGGCGAGAGGGTCTGGAGCACGTGGAACAGGTGCAGGCGCAGGATGCTGCCGGCCTCGCCGGGCACGTCGAGCGCGGTGCGCCGCCAGAGCTGCTGCCAGGCCGTGCGGTGGCCGTCGAGCAGTTCCTCGAAGGCGGGCGCGGCGCGGGCCCGCTCGACGGCCGCGCACAGCGGGTCGCTGATCGCCGGGTCGCGGGAGGTGTGCAGGGCGACGGTCTTGTCCACGGTGACGGTCCGGCCGGGCGGCAGCCGCAGCCGCAGCCGCTGTACGGCGCGCGGTGGTTCGCCGGCCTGGGTCACGGGTGCCTCGGCGGTCAGCCGGGCGGCCAGGCCGAAGCCGATGTCGGAGGTCCGGGTGCGGCAGCGCAGCCAGACGGTGCCGGGCCCGGCGGTGCCGACGCCGA
Organism: Streptomyces sp. NPDC027672; assembly: GCF_055566335.1. Lineage (NCBI taxonomy): Bacteria > Bacillati > Actinomycetota > Actinomycetes > Kitasatosporales > Streptomycetaceae > Streptomyces > Streptomyces sp. NPDC027672. Next base: position 603,932 of record NZ_JBVHSO010000002.1, read on the forward strand.
CCCGGGTGAGGTGGCGGCCGTCCAGCTCCCGGTAGCGGGCGACCCCGGAGTTGGTGACGCCGCCGTCGAGCGCGGCCTCCACCTCCAGGTCCAGGGCGCGGCCGTCGGCGGTGAACTCGGTGCGCAGTGCGGCCAGGTGCGGGTCGGCGAGGTGGACCAGCCGCAGTTGCCGGACGAGCAGGCCGGCGCCGGTGCCGAGCGGGTAGCGGGTGCGGCGCTCCAGCAGGCCGGGGTCGAGGTGGAGGACCTGGTGGTGCTCGGTGACGGTGGTGGTGTCCGGGGTGAGCCAGGTGCCGCCGGCCGGCCGGAAGCGCAGCGGCAGCCAGTTGGGCAGGTTGACCATGTCCTCGTTCTCGACCCGGCGTCCGGCGACCTCGGAGGTGAGCCGGTTGTAGCAGCCGGCCGCGTAGGTGCCGGGGTAGTGGACGGCGTCGGCGGTGCACTCGGGCAGCGCGCCGCGGGTGGCGAAGTAGCCGTTGCCGAGGGTGCACAGGGATTCGCGCAGGCGTTCCTCGGCGGGCCGGTAGCCGTCGTACTCCCAGGCGGGTCCGGTCACGTCATGCCTCGGACAACAGGCCGGCGAGGATCCGGTCGGGGGTGAGCGGCAGTTCGCGGAAGCGGATGCCGGTGGCGTGGTGGACGGCGTTGCCGAGGGCGGCGGCGGTGCCGACGATGCCGATCTCGCCGATGCCCTTGCTGCCCATGGGGTTGAGGTGGGGGTCGTCCTCCTCGATCCAGTCGGCCTCGATGTCGGGCACGTCGGCGTGCACGGGCACGTGGTAGGAGGCGAGGTCGGACTCCGGGAAGTCGCCGAACGCCGGGTCCACGGTGCTGTGTTCGGTCAGGGCCATGCCGAGGCCCATGACCATGGCGCCGGTGAACTGGGAGCGCGCGGTGCGGGCGTTGAGGATGCGGCCGGCGGCGAACACGCCGAGCAGCCGGCGCACCCGGATCTCGCCGGTGACGGTGTCGACGGCGACCTCGGCGAAGTGGGCCCCGAACGCGTGCCGGGCGTAGGGGCTGTCGGCGTCGGCCTCGCCGGTGGTGTCCGCGCGGGCCTCGATCCCGCCGGCGGGCAGCGGTCCGGGGTGGGCGGCCAGCCGGGCCGCCAGGTCGGCGCAGGCCGCGTGGACGGCCCAGCCCCAGGAGGCGGTGCCCATGGAGCCGCCGGCCAGCGGGGCCGGGGGCAGGCCGGTGTGGCCGACCTCGGTGCGCACCCGGTCGAGGGGCACGCCGAGGGCGTCGGCGGCGACCTGGGCGAGGACCGTACGGGCGCCGGTGCCGATGTCGGTGGCGTTGATCTTGATGATGAAGGTGCCGTCGGGCAGGGCGCGGGCGGCGGCCGTGGACGGGGACGCCTGGCTGGGGTAGGTCGCGGCGGCGACGCCGGTGCCGAGCAGCCACGGGCCGTCGCGGCGGACGCCGGGGCGCGGGTCGCGGCCGGCCCAGCCGAAGCGGCGGGCGCCCTCGCGCAGGCACTCCACGACGTGCCGGCTGCTGAAGGGTTTGCCGCTGCCGGGCTCGCGCTCGGGTTCGTTGCGCACCCGCAGGTCGACCGGGTCGGTGCCGAGCGCGTGGGCGAGTTCGTCCACGGCGGACTCCAGGGCGTACATGCCGGGTGCCTCGCCGGGCGCGCGCATCCAGGACGGGCTGGGCACGTCGAGCGGGACCACCCGGTGGGTGCTGAGCAGGGCGGGCGTGGCGTACATGACGCGGGAGACCGCCCCGGCCTGTTCCACGAACTCCCGTACCCGCGAGGTGTGCGCGGTGACCTCGTGCAGCAGGGCGGTGAGCCGGCCGTCCGGGCCGGCGCCGAGCCGCATCCGCTGCACGGTGGGCGCGCGGTGGCCGACCGTGGTGGGCAGGTGGCGGCGGGGACAGGTCACGGTGACGGGCCGGCCGGTGTGCCGGGCGGCCAGCGCGGCGAGGACGACGTCGGGGCGCGGGGTGCCCTTGGAGCCGAAGCCGCCGCCGACGTGCTCGGCGACGACGGTGACGTCCTCCTCGGGCAGCCGGAACAGTCCGGCGAGCACGGACCGCACGGCGGTGCCGCCCTGGCTGGAGGTGTAGACGGTGAGCCGGTCCCCGTCCCAGTGGGCGGTGCTGGCGTGCGGCTCCATGGGGTGGTTGTGCAGCGGCGGTGTCCGGTAGGTGACGTCGACGCGGACCTCGGCGGCGGCGAAGGCGGCCTCGGGGTCGCCGTGCTCCAGCCGGCCCGGCCCGCTGGTCACCTCCTCGGGCGTGTAGGCGTCCGGGTGGTCCTCGGTGAGGCGGGTGTCGTGGGGTGCGCCGGCGTACTCGACCCGGACGGCCCGGGCGGCGGCGCGGGCGGTCTCCAGGGTCTCGGCGACGGCGAGGGCCACGTACCAGCCGCGGTGCGGCACGTGCGGGCCGCGCAGCACGCCGAGCGTGCCGTCCTCGGGTTCGCCGAGCCCGGCCGCGGCGCCGGGAGTGAGGACGGCTAGGACGCCGGGCAGGGCGAGGGCGGCGGAGGTGTCGACGCCGGTGACCCGGCCGTGGGCGATCGCCGCGGGCACGGGCCAGGCGTGGGCGCGGCCGGGCAGGTGGTGCTCGGCGGCGTAGCGGGCGGTGCCGGTGACCTTCTGGCGTCCTTCGCGGCGCTCGGCGGGAGCGCCCAGGGCAGTGCCCGTCGTGCCGGTCATAAGGGTCCTCCTGTGTCGGCTCAGGCCGCCGCCGGGGCCGGGGCGAGACGGCTCAGGACGTCCAGGGCGAGGTTGCGGGCGAGGGAGACCTTGAAGGCGTTGTCGCGCAGCGGCTCGGCGTGGGCGAGTTCCAGCGCGACGGCTCCTTCGAAGGCGGCGGGCGTGGCGGGGGCGCCCAGCAGGGCCAGCTCGGTGTGCCGGGCCCGCCAGGGCCGGTGGGCGAGCCCGCCGAAGGCCACGCACGCCTGCTCGACCACGCCGTCCACGACCCGCAGGGCGATGGCGACGGAGGCGAGGGCGAAGGCGTACGACGCCCGGTCGCGGGCCTTGCGGTAGGCGGACGGGACACCGGCGGTGGCGGCCGGCAGCAGCACGCCGGTGATCAGTTCGCCGGGGCGGATCCAGGTGTCGCGTTCGGGGTGCTCGCCGGGCAGCCGGTAGAAGTCGGCGATCGGCAGGCGCCGGCTGCCCTCGGTGCCGTACAGCTCGACCTCGGCGTCCAGGGCGGCGAGGGCGACGGCCATGTCGGAGGGGTGGGTGGCGATGCAGTGGGCGGAGTGGCCGAGGACGGCGTGGTCGCGGTGGACACCGTCCCGGGCGCCGCAGCCGCTGCCCGGCTCCCGTTTGTTGCAGGGTTTGTCCAGGTCCTGGAAGTAGGGGCAGCGGGTGCGCTGGAGCAGGTTGCCGCCGGTGGTGGCGGCGTTGCGTAGCTGGCCGGAGGCGCCGGCGAGGAGGGCCTGGGACAGGGCCGGCCAGCGCACGCGGACGCGCGGGTCGGCGGCGAGGTCGCTGTTGCGGACGGTGGCGCCGATCCGCAGGGAGCCGTCGGGCAGCTCGGTGACGGCGTCCAGCGGCAGCCGGCCGACGTCGACCAGGACGGTGGGCCGCTCCACGCCGAGTTTCAGCAGGTCGACGAGGTTGGTGCCGCCGGCCAGATAGCGGGCGCCGGGGTGGGCGGCGTACGCCTCGACGGCCTCCTGGACGCTTCCGGGCCGCAGGTATCCGAAGCCGTTCACTCGATCACGTCCTCGATCGCCTCGACGATGCGCGGGTAGGCGCCGCAGCGGCACAGGTTGCCGCTCATCCGCTCGCGGATCTCGGCCCGGTCCAGCGGGACGGGCCGGCCGGCGGGGGCCGCCGGGCCGGTGACGTGGGAGGGGTGGCCTGCGGCGGCCTCGGCGAGCATGCCGAGGGCGGAGCAGAGCTGGCCGGGCGTGCAGTAGCCGCACTGGAAGGCGTCGCGGTCCAGGAAGGCCCGTTGCAGCGGGTGCGGTTCCTCGCCGTCGCCGCCCAGGCCCTCGACGGTGGTGACCTCGCTGCCGTCCAGGGCGACCGCGAGCAGCAGACAGCTATTGAGGCGGCGACCGTCGACCAGCACGGTGCAGGCACCGCACTGGCCGTGGTCGCAGCCCTTCTTGGAGCCGGTGAGGTCCAGGTCCTCACGCAGCAGGTCCAGCAGGACGCGCCGGTGGTCGACGCGCAGGGTGTGGGGTTTGCCGTTGACCCGGAGGGTGACCTCCGAGTCGTGGCCGGGCTGGGATGCGCTGGTCATGGCCGGGATGACCTTCCGGAAGGACGGACTGCCGTCCCCACCGCGTATCCAGCTCACCCCCGGCTCACACCTGTGCGCGGCCATCCGGTGCCGCGCCGGGCACCCCGGTCAGCGGTGGCCGGCCGCCGGCACCTGCGGGTCCGCCTCCGCCGGCGCCGGGGACGCCCCGGCCGGTGCCGGGGACGCCTCGGCCGGCCGGGTGAACCGGCTGCGGTGCAGCTCGGCGTACCGGCCGCGGGCGGCGAGCAGTTCGTCGTGGGTGCCGCGTTCCACGATCCGGCCGGACTCCACGACCAGGATCTGGTCGGCGGCGCGGACGGTGGACAGCCGGTGGGCGATGACCAGGGCGGTACGGCCCTCCAGCGCCTCGGTGAGCGCTTCCTGGACGGCCGCCTCGGAGGTGTTGTCCAGGTGGGCGGTGGCCTCGTCCAGGATGACCACCCGCTGCCGGGCCAGCAGCAGCCGGGCGATGGTCATGCGCTGGCGTTCGCCGCCGGACAGACGGTAGCCGCGCTCGCCGACGACCGTGTCCAGGCCGTCGGGCAGGGACCGTACGACGTCGGCGAGGCGGGCCCGGCCGAGGGCGTCCCACAGCGCTTCGTCGTCCGCGTCGGGCCGGGCCAGCAGCAGGTTGGCGCGGACGGTGTCGTGGAAGAGGTGGCCGTCCTGGGTGACCATGCCGAGGGTGGCCCGTACGGAGGCGGCGGTCAGGTCGCGGACGTCGACGCCGCCGATCCGGACCGCGCCCGCGTCCACGTCGTACAGGCGGGGCAGGAGCTGGGCGATGGTGGACTTGCCGGCGCCGGAGGAGCCGACGAGGGCGATGGTCTGGCCGGGTTCGGCGCGGAAGGAGACGCCGTGCAGCACCTCGGTGCCGCCGCGGGTGTCGAGCGCGGCGACCTCCTCCAGGGAGGCGAGGGAGACCTGGTCGGCGGACGGGTAGGCGAAGCGGACGCTGTCGAACTCGACGGCGACCGGTCCCTCGGGCACCTCGCGGGCGTCCGGCTTCTCCTGGACGAGCGGCTTGAGATCGAGCACCTCGAAGACCCGCTCGAAGCTGACGAGCGCGCTCATCACCTCCACCCGGGCGCCGGCCAGCGCGGTCAGCGGGGTGTACAGCCGGGTCAGCAGCAGGGCGAGGGAGACGACCGCGCCGGGCTCCAGGGTGCCGCGCAGCGCGAACCAGCCGCCGAGGCCGTAGACGAGGGCCAGGGCGAGGGCGGAGACGAGGGTGAGGGAGGTGATGAAGACGGACTGGGCGGTGGCGGTGCGCACGCCGATGTCGCGGACCCGGGCGGCGCGGGCCGCGAACTGGGCCGACTCCTCCTCGGGGCGTCCGAACAGTTTGACCAGGGTGGCGCCGGGCGCGGAGAACCGCTCGGTCATCCGGGTGCCCATGGCCGCGTTCAGCTCCGCCGCCTCGCGCTGCATACGGGCCATCCGGCTGCCCATGCGGCGGGCGGGCAGCACGAACACCGGGAGCAGGACCAGCGCGAGCAGGGTGATCTGCCAGGACAGGGTGAGCATGACGGCGAGGGTGAGCAGCAGCGTGACCAGGTTGCTGACGACGCCGGACAGGGTGTTGGCGAAGGCCCGCTGGGCGCCGATCACGTCGTTGTTGAGACGGCTGACCAGCGCGCCCGTACGGGTACGTGTGAAGAACGCGACCGGCATGCGCTGCACATGATCGAACACAGCCGTTCTGAGGTCGAGGATGAGTCCCTCCCCGAGCGTCGCCGAGAGCCGCCGGCCGAGGATGCCGAGGGCCGCCTCGGCGAGCGCCACCAGCGCGATGAGCAGGGCCAGCCGGACCACGGTGCCGGAGGGGCGCCCCGCCACGATCGCGTCGACGACGCGGCCGGCGAGGACGGGGGTCGCGACCGCGAGCAGCGCGGTCACCACCCCGATCAGGACGAACCGGACGATGCCGGCGCGGTGCGGGCGGGCGAAGGCGGCGATGCGGCGCAGCGTGGCGCGGGCGAACGGACGGCGCTCGGACTGCGCCGTCATCACGCTGTGCAACTGGGTCCAGGCCGTGGTTTCCATGCTCATGCTGTCGAACCTAGGACCTCAAGCATCGTTGAGGTCAAGGTCCGCGGCATTTCACCCGCGCTGCGGACGGCCGGACGGCTCCGGAGGCACTGGTGCGGCGGGCGGTCGTCTGCGGGACAGTGGGGTCGTCGAGTCGCCGTACGGGAGGGAGCACCCATCGTGCCGGTCCGCGTGGAACGCGAGGAGTACGTCACCACGGTCGTCCTGTCCCGGCCGGCCGCCCGCAACGCGGTGGACGGTCCGACGGCCGCCGAACTGGCCGCCGCCTTCCGGGAGTTCGAGGCAGACGACGGTGCCCGGGTGGCGGTGCTGTGGGGCGAGGGCGGCACGTTCTGCGCGGGCGCGGACCTGAAGGCGATCGGCACGGAGCGCGGCAACCGGGTGGCGGCGGACGGGGACGGGCCGATGGGTCCGACGCGGATGCGGCTGTCCAAGCCGGTGATCGCCGCGGTGGCCGGGCACGCGGTCGCGGGCGGTCTGGAACTGGCCCTGTGGTGCGATCTGCGCGTCGCGGAGGAGGACGCGGTGTTCGGCGTGTTCTGCCGCCGCTGGGGCGTGCCCCTGATCGACGGCGGCACGGTACGGCTGCCCCGGCTGATCGGCACCGGCCGGGCGCTGGACCTGATCCTCACCGGCCGCCCGGTCCCGGCCCGCGAGGCCCTGGACATGGGGCTGGTCAGCCGGGTGGTGCCCACCGGGCGGGCGCGCGCCGAGGCCGAGGCCCTGGCGGCGGCCGTCGCCCGGTTCCCGCAGGCGTGTCTGCGCGCCGACCGGGCGTCCGTCCTGGACCAGGAGGGGCTGGACGAGGAGTCGGCGCTGCGCCGCGAACTGCGGTACGGCGGGGGCGTGCTGGCCCAGGGCGCCGAGGGCGCCGCGCGGTTCGCGGCCGGGGCCGGGCGGCACGGCTCGTTCACCGGTTTCTGACCCGCGCCCGGCCGGTGGTCACTCGGCGGCGACCCGGCTCGTTCACCAGTCCCTGAGCCGCGCCCTGCCGGTGGTCACTCGGCGGCGACCCGGCTCGTTCACCAGTCCCTGAACCGCGCCCGGCCGGTGGTCACTCGGTGGCGACCCGGATCTCGCCGCCGCCGGGGTCGACGCGGCCGTGCCAGCGGGTGCCGAGGGTCAGGGTGCGTCCGGGCAGCGCGGTGGCGGGGCCGAGCCGTTCCCGGTGCAGCAGGCGGCCGTCCTGGCGGACGTACAGGACCGGGCGGGGCAGCGGGGTGCCGGTGCGCAGGACGTGGCGGTCGGGCCGGGCGGCGGCCTGGACGCGGTTCGGGGCGATCCAGCGCAGCGGCGCCGCCACGGTGACGGGCACGCCGGGGTCCGGCCAGGGCGCGCCGGCCAGGAAGTCCAGCACGGCGCGGCCGGCCCGGGCGCCCTCGCGGGCCGCGGTGCCGGCCTCCTCCACGGCGTGCAGCAGGTTGCCGGCGGCGAAGACGCCGGGCCGCGAGGTGTGCGCGGAGCCGCCGACGGCGGGGCCGCGGGTGCCGGGGTCGAGGAGGATGCCGCCGCGCCGGGCGAGTTCGTGCTCGGGGAGGAAGTCGCCGGTGAACACCACGGTGTCGCAGGCCAGTACGGCCGTGCGGCCGTCCCGGTGGCGGACGCGGACGCCGGAGAGCCGTCCGCGGCCGAGGAGTTCGGTGACCGTGGTGCCGGTGAGCAGCGGGATGCCGTGGCCCAGCCGGGCCGTCTGGGCCCGCGCGCGGCCGGCCTGGGCGCGCGGGTGCTCGGTGACCAGGGCGACGACCTCGGCGCCGGCCGCGCGGACGGTGGCGGCCGCCGCGTAGGAGACGCCCTCGGCGCCGGCCACGACCGCGCGGGTGCCGATGTGCTGCCCGAACAGGTGGACGGCCTGCTGGAGTTCGCCGGTGGTGTAGACGCCGGCGGGGCGGGTGCCGGGCACCAGGCGGGCGGTGCGCGGGCGTTCGCGGGCGCCGGTGGCCAGGACGACCGCCCGGGCCTCGATCGTCTCCGGCCCGCCGGGGCCGACGGCGGTGAGCACGGGTGCGTCCGCCGCCCAGTCCAGGGCCGTCACCCCGGTGCGGAGCGTGGCGCCGGCCCGCTCGGCGGCCCGGGTGAGCAGCCGGGCGTAGCCGGGGCCGGTGAGCGGCCGGGTCCAGGTGCCGAAGCCGCCGTGGGCGCAGTGCCGGGGCACGCCGCCGGGCTGCATCTCGCGCTCCAGCACCTCCACGCGCCCGGCCCCGGCGGCGGCCAGCCGCGCGGCGGCGGCGAGCCCGGCGGGGCCGGCGCCGACCACGAGGACGTCGACCCGGCGCGGCACGGCCCGCTCCCCCGTCACGACCGGCCCCCGTCGCCCAGCTCGCCCGTCATGACCGGCCCCTCTCGAACAGTCCGCCCCACGATCCGTCCCGCTCGAACAGTCCGCCCGTCATCGCCGGCCCCGCTCGAACAGCTCCCGTACCGCGGCTCCGCAGTAGAAGCCCTGGCAGCGGCCGGCCCGGGCGCGGGTGCGGCGGCGCAGGCCCTCCAGGCTGCGCGGCGGGACCGTGCTGGCGAGGGCGTCGCGGATCTCGCCGCGGGAGACGCGCTCGCAGTGGCAGACGAGGGTGCCGTAGGCGGGGTCGGCGGCGATCAGGTCGGCCCGCTGGTAGGGGCGGGGGAAGGCCTCGCCGATGTTGGGCATGGTCACCGGAGCGGGTTCGCGCACCGGGCCGGGGTCGAGGCCGGCGTCGGCGAGCAGGGCGGTGACGTGGGCGGCGATGGCCATGGAGGCGGTCAGTCCGGTGGAGCGGATGCCGCCGACGGTGACGTACGCCTGCGCGGGGTGGGCGGTGATGCGGTAGTCCTCCCGGCCGGTGGCCGCGCGCAGCCCGGCGTAGACGGCGGTGACCTCCTCCTCCACCAGGGCGGGCAGGATGCGCCGGCCCTGGTCGCGCAGCCCGGCCAGCGCCTCGGCGGTGGACTCGGTGGCACGTTTGTCGCGCAGGTCCTCGGCGGTGGGGCCGAGCAGGACGTTGCCGTAGACGGTGGGCGCGACCAGGACGCCCTTGCCGAGGGCGGTCGGCACGGGCAGCAGGATGTGCCGGACCAGCGAGCGGGCCGGCTTGTCGTAGACCAGGAGCTGGCCGCGGCGCGGGGTGACGGTGAAGTCCTCGTGGCCGAGCGCGCGGTCCAGGGTGTCGGCGTGCAGTCCGGCCGCGTTGACCAGGTGGCGGGCGCGCAGGGTGCCCCGGCTGGTGGTCAGCAGGTGTCCGTCCGCCCGGGTCACCCCCTCCACGGCCGTGTTCAGATGCAGGTCGGTGCCGGCCCGGACCGCCTGGGTGGCGTAGGCCAGGGTGGTGGTCCAGGGGCAGATGACGCTCTCGCCGGGCACGTGCAGGGCGCCGAGCGCGCCGGGGCCGAGCTGCGGCTCGCGGGCGTACAGCTCCGCGCGGCCCAGCAGGGCGGTGTCGTGGCAGCCGTTGTGCCCGGCCTTGGCGGCCAGGCGGGGCAGCGCGGCGAGCTGTTCCTCGTCCCAGGCGACGAGCAGGGCGCCGACGCGTTCGACGGGGATGCCGCTCTCGGCGGCGTAGGCGCCGAGCCGGGCGTGTCCCTCGCGGACCAGCCGGGCTTCCAGGGTGCCCGGCGAGGCGTCGAAACCGGTGTGCAGGATCGCGGTGTTGGCCTTGGAGGTGCCCTGGCCGACGTCGTCCTGGGCCTCGACCAGGGCGACGCGCAGCCGGGGGTGGCGGGCGAGTTCGCGGGCGATGGCGCAGCCGACGACGCCGGCGCCGACGATCGCCACGTCGTACACCGTGCGCGGCAGCGGCCCGGCCGCGGTGACGGTCACGGGCCGAGGAGGGCCGCGACGGCGGCGCGGAAGCCGGCCCGGCGTTCGGCGGCCTGGCCGGCCGGCATGCGCGGCTCGTACACGGCGGCGGGCTTCCAGTCGGGCAGGACGTCCTCGACGCTCAGTCCGGGCTCCGCGCCGAGCCGGGCGAGGGCGGCGGCGCCGAGCGCGGTGGCGTCGGGCAGCGCGGACACCTCCACCGGGCGTTGCAGCAGGTCGGCCTGGGTCTGCAAAAGGAGCGCGGAGCGGGTGAGGCCGCCGTCGACGCGGAGCGTGTCCAGCGGTGCGCCCAGGTCGGCTGCGGCGGCCTCGGCGAGTTCGGCGACCTGGGCGGCGATGCCCTCGCACAGGGCGCGCACCAGGTGTCCGGCCGTGGTGTCCAGGCCCAGGCCGGTCAGGGAGCCGCGCAGGTCGCCGCGCCACCAGGGCGCGGCGAGTCCGGCGAGGGCGGGGACGAAGGTGACGCCGCCGCTGTCCGGGACGGCGCCGCCCACGGGGTCGAGGTCGGCGGCGGAGGAGATGACCCCGAGGCCGGTGAGCCAGTGGACGGCGGAGGCGGCCGTGTAGACCTGGCCGTCCAGGCAGTAGCCGGTGTGCCCGCCGAGCCGCCAGGCCACGCAGTTGACCAGGCCGGAGCCGCCGCGCCGGGGCGTGTCGCCGGTGTGCGCGAGCAGGAACGCGCCGGTGCCGTAGGTGCACTTGACGGCGCCGGGCCCGGTGATCCGCTGGGCGAGGAGGGCGGCCTGCTGGTCCACGATCAGCCCGGTGAGCGGGATCTCGGGGCCGAACGCCCTGGTGGTGCCCACCGGCTGGGCGTTGTCCGTGATCTCCGGCAGGCGTTCGCCGGCCAGGCCGTACAGTTCGAGGGCGCGCGGGGACCACGCGGCGCGGTCCAGGTCGAGGAGTTGGGTGCGGCCCGCGGTGGCGGCGTCGGTGGCGTAGACGCCGGTGAGGCGGTGGACCAGCCAGGCGTCGGAGGTGGTGACGACGCCCTCGCGGGTGAGGTGGCGGCGGATCCAGGCCATCTTGGGCGCCGCGAAGTACGGATCGAGGGGCAGGCCGGTGAGGTGCCGCAGCTCCTCGGCGTGGCCGGCGAGGTCCGCGCAGACGGTGGCGGCCCGCCGGTCCTGCCAGACCAGGGCGTCGGTGAGCGGGCGGCCGGTGGCCGGGTCCCAGGCGAGGACGGTCTCGCCCTGGTTGGCGAGGCCGAGCGCGACGACGTCCTCGCCGGCCTCGGCGAGCGCGCGCCGGCCGGCGTCGACCACCGAGTCGTACAGCTCGGCCGGGTCCACCTCGACCAGGCCGCCGGGCAGATGGCGGGGGCGGACCGCGGCGAAGCCGGTGCCGAGGAGGCCGCGCTCGGGGCAGACGACGAGCGCCTTGGTGCCCGAAGTGCCCTGGTCGACGGCGAGCACCGGCCCCGTCATCGCGCGTCCCGCGCCTCGGACCTGAAGATCACCGCGCCAGCCTGCCGCCGTACCCGGCCCGGCGTCAAGGCACCCCCGGGAGCGCTCGCGTCAACTGGCGTGGCGAGATGGTTCACTTGGCAACGATGGTACGCCGCAACGTCCGCCTCTATAGTGACCGCCGACCACCCGAGATCGCTCCGACACCGCCCAGGGGAGGGCTGTTGCCACATCACCCCGCCACCTCGCCCGTGCCCCGGCGGCGGGGGGCCGGCGGCTGATGGCCAGAGACGGCACCCGCCTCTCCTACGACCCCGCCGGTCCCGACCACGCGCTGCGCGCCGCCCTCCAGGACCTGCGCACCGGCCGCTGGATGGCCATGCGCACCCTGCTCGCGGAGACCGGGCAGTGGTGGCAGTGGACCCAGCGCACCCAGATCCTGGCGACGGCCGCGGCCGGCACCGACGTGGTGCGGGCCTGGCTCACCGAGGAACCGGACAGCGTGCACGCGGCGGTGATGCAGGCCCGGGTCGGTGTGGAGCGGGCGCTGCGGGCCCGGCGCGAGCGGCACCGCCGTACCCACGAGCTGTGGATCGAGGCGTGGGACACCGCCCAGTCGGCCACCACGGTCGCCCCGCGCGACCCGGTGCCCTGGGTGTGCCTGCTGGCGCTGGCCCAGCTCGATCCGGAGCAGCGCTGGGAGGAGCACCGGACCGCCCCGCCGGAACCGATGCTGCCGCCGGGCCCGTGGGGACTGCTGGCCGAGGCCGGCCGACGCGATCCGTTCAACCGCGAGGCGCACCACCGGATGCTCCAGTTCCTGTACGCGCGCGGCGGCTCGGGACGGCTCGCGGAGGCCGCCGGGTTCGCGCAGTGGGCCGCCGGCCAGGCCCCGTCCGGCTCGGCGCTGCACGTGCTGCCGCTGTACGTCCGGGTCGAGCGCTACCGCCGGGACAGCGGGCAGGACGCGGCGCTCGACCTGCACTGGGTGGCGGAGGAGGCGGCCCGGGAGGCGCGGCGGGCGCTGCACTCCTGGTTCGAGCCGGCGCCGCCCGCCGAGCGCGCGCTGCCGGACCTGAACCATCTGGCGCACGCGCTGTGGGGGTCGCTCCAGTTCCCGGAGGCGGCCCGGGTGTTCGACGCCATCGGCCCGTACTTCACGCCGCCGCCCTGGATGTACCGCACCCGGGACCGGGACCGCGCGGTGGAGGTCTTCGCGCAGGCCCGGGACCGCTGCCGGGCCGCCGCGGACCGCCCCCGCCCCTGACCCGCCGGCCGGCGCCCGGCCGGCCCCCGCAGCACCACCCCGCACACCCCGCCGCACCACCCCGCACACCCCACCGCGTCACCCCGCACCACACCCCGGAACGCTCCTCCGCACCACCTCTCGACGCTCCTCCGCACCACCTCTGAACGTCCCGTTCGACCACCGCTGAACGTCCCGTTCGGCCACTGTTGATCTCCGGAGGTCCCCGCGTGTCCCCCATCCCCGACCCCTCGTCCGCCCCGTCGTCCCCCGGGCTGCCCCAGCAGGACGAGGAGCAGCGCCTGCGCGAACTCGGCTACCAACCGGTGCTGGCTCGCCGCATGGGCGGCTTCGGCAACTTCGCGATCAGCTTCTCCGTGATCTCGATCCTGTCCGGCTGCATGACCCTGTACGGCTTCGGCCTGATCACCGGCGGCCCGGCCGTGATGCTGTGGGGCTGGGCGGGCGTCGGCCTGTTCGTGCTGTGCGTCGGCCTCGCGCTCGCCGAGGTCACCAGCGCCTATCCGACCTCGGGCGCCCTGTACTACATGGCCGACCGGCTGGGCGGCCGGCGCTGGGGCTGGTACACCGGCTGGCTGAACCTGCTCGGCCTGCTCGGCGCGATCGCCGGCATCGACTACGGCGCCGCCCTGTTCGCCGGCGCGTTCGCCAACCTCCAGTGGGGCTTCACGCCCACACCCGGCAAGACCATGATCATCTTCTGCGCCATCCTGCTGCTGCACGCGGTACTGAACCTGTTCGGCGTGCGCCTGGTGAGCCTGCTGAACTCGGTCAGCGTGTGGTGGCACCTGGCGGGCGTCGCGCTGATCGTCGGCGCGCTGGCGATCGTCCCCGACCACCACCAGTCGCCGTCCTTCGTGTTCACGAAGTTCGTCAACGAGACCGGCTGGGACAACCCGCTGTACGTGGCGGCGGTCGGCCTGCTGCTCGCCCAGTACACCTTCTCCGGCTACGACGCCTCCGCCCACCTGTCGGAGGAGACCTCGCACGCCTCGGTGGCCGCCTCCCGCGGTATCGTCCGCGCCATCTGGGTGTCCTGGCTCGCGGGCTTCGTGCTGCTGGCCGGTCTCACCTTCGCCATCCAGGACTACGACGGCACGCGCGCCACGGCCACCGGTGTGCCGCCCGCCCAGATCATGCTCGACGGCCTCGGCACCGACGGCGCGAGCGCGCTGCTCCTGGTCGTCATCGTCGCCCAGCTGTTCTGCGGGAACGCCGAGGTCGCCGCGGCCAGCCGGATGGTGTTCGCGTTCAGCCGGGACGGCGCGCTGCCCGGTTCCCACCTGTGGCGCAAGGTGAGCGGCCGCACCCAGACCCCGGTCGCCGCCGTCTGGCTGTCCGTGGGCGTGGCCTGCGTCCTGGCGCTGCCGTCGCTGTACTCGGCGACGGCGTACAACGCGGTCACCGCCATCAACGTCATCGGCATCACGCCGGCCTACGCCATCCCCGTCTACCTGCGGCTGCGCGCCGGCGACCGGTTCCGGCCGGGGCCGTGGCAGCTCGGCCGGTGGAGCAAGCCGGTCGGCTGGATCGCGGTCGTGTGGGTGGCGTGCGTGACCGTCCTGTTCTGCCTGCCGCAGTCCTCGCCGGTCACGGCGGAGACGATGAACTACGCCTCCGTCGCCCTCGCCGTGGTCCTGGTCCTCGCCAGCGTCTGGTGGTACGTCGCCCGCCGGTCGTACGGCACGCCCGCCTCCGCGGCCTACGGCAGCGACCGTGACCAGGAGGAATTCGCGGAGGGCATCGTCTGAGCCGGCCGTCCGGCGAGCGCCGCCTCCGGTTCGGACAGGTGTGCCGGATGCGGCAGGATGAACGAGCGCGCCGGTTCCCGGAGTTCCTCCGGCCGGCGCGGTCGCACATCCCGGACAGAGCAGGTGACAACGTGACGAGACTGCACAACCGGCCTCCCGCAGCGGCTGAGCGCCCCGGAGGTGACCGGTGAACCGCACGCTGACCCTGGACGACCTCGTCCTCGCCGGTATCGCCCTGGCGGCCGGTCTGGTGCTCGCCTTCATGTCGCGCACCCTGCTGCGCTGGCTCGCCAAGCACGCCAAGCGGACCCGCTGGAGCGGTGACGACGTCATCGTGGACGCGCTGCGCTCGGTCGTGCCGTGGGCGGCGATCGCGGGCGGCGCGGCGGCGGCCGCGGCCGTGCTGCCGCTGACCAGGATCGTCCAGCACCACATCGACCAGGTCCTCCAGGTCTGGGTGATCGCCGTGGTGACGTCCTCGGCGGCCCGGGTGATCGCCGGGCTGGTCCGCTCGGTCACCCAGTCCCGCTCGGGCGTGGCGGGCTCGGCGACGATCTTCGTCAACATCACCCGCGTCCTGGTGCTGGCGATCGGCTTCCTGGTGATCCTCCAGACGCTGGGCGTCTCCATAGCGCCGCTGCTCACCGCGCTGGGCGTGGGCGGTCTGGCCGTCGCCCTGGCCCTCCAGGACACGCTCGCCAACCTCTTCGCGGGCATCCACATCCTCGCCTCCAAGACCGTCCAGCCGGGCGACTACATCCGGCTGAGCAGCGGCGAGGAGGGCTACGTCGTCGACATCAACTGGCGCCAGACGACGGTCCGGCAGCTCTCCAACAACCTGGTGGTCATCCCGAACGGCCAGCTCGCCAAGGCCAACATGACGAACTACACCCGGCCGGAGCAGGAGCTGACCGTGCTGGTGCAGGCCGGCGTGAGCTACGACTCCGACCTGGAGCACGTGGAGCGGGTGACCGCGGAGGTGGTCGCGGAGGTGATGACGGACGTCACCGGCGCCGTCCCCGAGCACGAGCCCGCCATCCGCTTCCACACCTTCGGCGACTCCCGGATCGGCTTCACGGTGATCCTCGGCGTGGGCGAGTTCAGCGACCAGTACCGGATCAAGCACGAGTTCATCAAGCGCCTGCACCGCCGTTACCGCGAGGAGGGCATCCACATCCCCTCCCCGGCCCGCACCGTGACCCTCCAGCAGGGTACGGCGGCCATCCCGCACCAGCGCACCGGGCAGACACCGGCGGACACGTTCCCCGGGACACCGGGCACGGAGTAGCCCGGCGGGGCGCGGGGCCGGGGGGCGGCACTGGTACCCCGCAGGGAGCCCCCTCGTCTTATCCTCGGAGGGTATGACCAGCCCGTCCCCCGATCCCCGCTCACTCGACCAGCGGCTCGACGCGCTCGCGCGGGAGCCGTTCCGGGTCCGGTTCCGGCTGCGCGGGCGGGAGCGGGCGACCGCCGCGCTGAAGGGGCCCGCGACGCTGCGGTGGCACGCGTACGACCTGACCGCCCGGCGGCTGGCGCCGGCCGAGCCGCACAAGGACGGCCGGCAGACGCCGTACCGCGGCCACCCGGTGTTCGTGGCCCAGCACGCGACCGCGACCTGCTGCCGCGGCTGCCTGGAGCGCCGGCACGGCATCCCGAAGGGACGGGAGCTGACCCGCGCCGAACACCTGTACGTCGTGGAGGTGATCTGCCGCTGGATCGCCCGCGAGATGACCGGCGGCGCGTTTTCCGGCCAGGACCCCTGTCGAGCCGGACCCGATCACGAGATATCTTGATGTCGAGCAATGTTGCAGACGTGGAGCGGAGCACCCGGTGACTGACTCGACCATCATCTACACCTACACAGACGAGGCCCCGGCCCTGGCGACGCATTCGTTCCTGCCGGTGATCCAGGCGTACGCCTCGCAGGCCGGTGTGCCCGTGGAGACGCGTGACATCTCGCTGGCCGGGCGCATCATCGCCGTCTTCCCGGAGTACCTGGACGAGGACCAGCGCATCCCGGACGCGCTGACCGAGCTGGGCGAGCTGGCCAAGACCCCCGAGGCCAACATCATCAAGCTGCCGAACATCTCGGCGTCCCTGCCGCAGCTGAAGGCCGCCGTCGCCGAGCTGCAGGGCAAGGGCTACGCGCTGCCGGACTACCCGGACGACCCGAAGACCGACGAGGAGCGCGAGATCCGCGCCCGCTACGACAAGGTCAAGGGCTCCGCCGTCAACCCGGTGCTGCGCGAGGGCAACTCCGACCGCCGCGCCCCGGCCTCGGTGAAGAACTACGCCAAGACCCACCCGCACCGCATGGGCGCCTGGTCCTCCGAGTCCAAGACCAACGTGGCCACCATGGGCGAGAACGACTTCCGCTCCACCGAGAAGTCCGTGGTCGTCCCCGAGGCCGGCGCGCTGAGGATCGAGCTGGCCGGCGAGGACGGCACCACCACCGTCCTGAAGGACTCCGTGCCGGTCCGGGCGGGCGAGGTCGTCGACGCCTCCGTCCTGCGCGTCGCCGAGCTGAACACCTTCCTCGCCGCGCAGGTCGCGCGCGCCAAGGAGGAGGGCGTCCTGTTCTCCGTGCACCTGAAGGCCACGATGATGAAGGTCTCCGACCCGATCATCTTCGGTCACGTGGTGCGCGCCTTCTTCCCGAAGACGTTCGCGAAGTACGGCGAGACCCTCAAGGCCGCCGGCCTCACCCCGAACGACGGCCTCGGCGGCATCCTCAAGGGCCTCGACAACCTGCCCGAGGGCGCCGAGATCAAGGCGTCCTTCGACGCCGAGATCGCCGAGGGCCCGGCCCTCGCCATGGTCGACTCCGACAAGGGCATCACCAACCTGCACGTCCCCTCGGACGTCATCATCGACGCCTCCATGCCGGCGATGATCCGCACCTCGGGCCACATGTGGGGCGCCGACGGCCAGGAGCACGACGCCCTCGCCGTCATCCCGGACTCCTCCTACGCCGGTGTCTACCAGGCCGTCATCGACGACTGCCGGGCCAACGGCGCCTACGACCCGTCCACCATGGGCTCGGTGCCGAACGTCGGCCTGATGGCGCAGAAGGCCGAAGAGTACGGCTCCCACGACAAGACCTTCGAGATCCCGGCCGCGGGCACGGTCCGCCTGGTCGACCAGGCCGGCAACGTGCTGATCGAGCAGCCGGTCGCGCGGGGCGACATCTTCCGCGCCTGCCAGACCAAGGACGACCCGATCCGCGACTGGGTCAAGCTGGCCGTCACCCGCGCCCGCGCCACCGGCGACCCGGCCGTGTTCTGGCTGGACGAGGACCGCGCCCACGACGCCAACCTGATCGCCAAGGTCAAGCAGTACCTGCCGGAGCACGACACCGAGGGCCTGGACATCCGGATCCTGTCCCCCGTGGAGGCCACCAAGCTGTCGGTGGAGCGCATCCGCCGCGGCGAGAACACCATCTCGGTCACCGGCAACGTCCTGCGTGACTACCTGACCGACCTCTTCCCCATCCTGGAGCTGGGCACCAGCGCCAAGATGCTGTCGGTCGTCCCGCTGATGGCGGGCGGCGGCCTCTTCGAGACGGGCGCCGGCGGCTCCGCGCCGAAGCACGTCCAGCAGTTGGTCAAGGAGGACTACCTGCGCTGGGACTCCCTCGGTGAGTTCTTCGCGCTGGTGCCGTCCTTCGAGCAGTACGCGGCGGCCACCGGCAACAGCCGCGCCAAGGTCCTCGCCGACACCCTGGACCGCGCCACGGCGACCTTCCTCAACGAGGACAAGTCCCCGACCCGGCGCGTCGGCGGCATCGACAACCGCGGCAGCCACTTCTACCTGTCCCTGTACTGGGCGCAGGAGCTGGCGCGGCAGACCGACGACGCCGACCTCGCGAAGGCGTTCGCGGCGTTCGCCGAGACGCTCGCCGCGAACGAGCAGAAGATCGTGGAGGAGCTGAACTCCGTCCAGGGCAAGCCGGCCGACATCGGCGGCTACTACCAGGTCGACAAGGCCAAGGCGGACGCGGTCATGCGCCCGTCGGCCACCTGGAACGAGGCCCTGGCGTCCCTGAGCTGACGCCCGCCGCCACCTCGTCCCCGCCCCGTCCGGTCCTCTCCGGGCGGGGCGGAGCCGTTGTCAGTGGGGTGTGGCACCTTGATCACGTACGCCGTGACCGACCACCTCCCTGGAGCAGCCCGTGACCCGGACCGACCCCTCCTTCGCCCTCCTGCCCGGCGCCGCCGGCTCACCGGTGCTGCTGCACGTGCCGCACTCCGCGCGCGCGATACCGGACGACGTGCGCGCCGGGATCGTGCTGGACGACGCGGAGCTGGAGCGGGAGCTGGACCACATCACGGACGCGCACACCGCCGAGATCGCCGAGCGCGCCGCCGCGCTGGCCGGCGTCCGGCCCTGGCGGTTCGTGAACCGGCTGTCGCGGCTGGTGGTGGACCCGGAGCGGTTCCCGGACGAGCGGGAGGAGATGGCGGCCGTCGGCATGGGCGCGGTGTACACCCGCACCACGCACCGGGGCGTACTGCGGCCCGCGGACACCGACCCGGAGCCGCTGCTCGCCCGCTACTTCCGGCCCTACGCCGCGGCCATGACCGAGGCGGTGGCCGGCCGGCTGGCCGCGGCCGGGCGCGCGGTGATCATCGACGTGCACTCGTATCCGGCCGAGCCGCTCCCGTACGAGCTGCACGGCGCCGGGCCGCGCCCGCCGGTGTGCCTGGGCACGGACGCCTTCCACACCCCGCCCTGGCTGGCCGAGGCCGCGCGCGAGGCGTTCGCCGGCTGCGGCGGGACCGGCCTGGACAGCCCGTTCGCCGGGACGTACGTACCACTCGACTTCTACGGCACGGACGCCCGGGTCGGCGCGCTGATGGTGGAGATCCGCCGGGACACGTACATGACCGAACCGGGCGGCCCGGCCGGCCCCGGCCTGAACACCCTCGCCACAGCCCTGGCGACACTGATCAACGCAATACGCTAACCGGCCCCCCGCCCGAGCCGGCCGGGCCCATGCGCCGGGCCGCCCCAGCCGCCCGAGCCCCGCGCCGGACCCCGCCCGGACCGGCCGCCCCTCCGCGGCAGGCCGCCGCAACCGACCGACTCCCGTACCAGACCCGTGCGCCGGGCCGCCGCAACAGGCCAAGTCCAGTGCGGCCCCCACGTCGGACCCGCCGCTCCTCCGCGGCAGGCTGCCCCAGCCGGCCGAGCCCCGCGCTGGACCCGCCTCGGGCGACCGAGTCCCCCGCCAGGCCGACACCGGACCCGTCCCAGCCGGCCGAGCCCCCGCACCGTGGCCGCCCTACCGGGCCCGTGGCCGCCCCAGCCGGCCGAGGCCGTGCCGGGCCCGCGGAGTGCGCGGGCCCGGTCGGGTTCGTCAGGCTCTCAGCCACTCCGTCACGATGACGTCCGCGCCGGTGCGCAGGCGCAGGGCGAACGGGCCGGTCGGCGGGGTGTCGCTGGTGAAGCGGCCGAGGGTGTCGGTGCTGACCGGGCGGGCGGGCGGCGGGCCGCCCAGCACCTCGATCCGGGCGGACTGCGGCGGCAGGAGCTGGCCGATCAGCCCGTCCCCGGTGACCTCCACGTCCACGGTCAGCTCGCCCGCGCGGAACGTCAGCATGCGCGGCGGGGCCATGGCCCCGCGCACCGGCAGCGCGTCCACCAGCGAGTCGAAGGTCAGCTCGGCGAGCCGCGCGTCCAGGCCGTGCCACGCGAAGGCGTCCAGGGCCGACTGGAGCAGCTCGGCCGGCACCGGGTCCAGGACGGCGGCGGCCTGCCGCAGCTCCTCCTCCAGCAGCGCGTCCGCGAACGCGTCCTCGTCCGGGAGCGGGCCCGGACCGCCGGACGTCAGGTGATCGTCGTCGTTCACACCGCACCTCCCGCGTCCATCCGGGCCCGCAGCCGGCGCAGACAGCGCTGGCGCAGCGGGCCGATGCTGCCGACCGCGATGCCGAGCGCGGCCGAGATCTCCCCGTAACTGGGCGGCGGCGAGGTCATCAGCACGCGCAGTAGCTGCCGGCAGCGCTCGCCGAGCGCGTCCAGTTCCTGCCACAGCCGGCGGATGCGCTCGGCGCGGTCCGCCGCCTCCTCCGAGTCGATCAGCGATTCCTCGGGCGTCCGTTCCTCACTGGCCCGGTCCAGCACCCGCGGGTCGTCGGTCAGGGTCAGCCGGGCCAGGCCCTTGAGCACCTTCAGACACTCGTGGCGGGCCGTACTGGCCAGCCAGGAACCGGCCTTGTCGGGTTCGCGGATGCGGCCGAGATGCTGGGCGAAGCGGAACCACACGGTCTGGAAGACCTCGTGTCCGTCGGCGTCCGACAGCCGGTGCGCGCGCACCACCGACCACACCAGCGGGCTCAGCCCCTCCACCAGCGCCTTCCAGGCCGCGGCGTCCCCGTCGACGGCGGACTGGACCAACGCGCCGACCTCTGTTCGGTCCACGGCTCCACCCCTTGTGTACGGCACGTCATCGTACGCCGTGGAGGGCAGCGTTCCGGACCTCATGCGGGCAGCGCCGGGGTCGCGAGCGGGACGGGGCGCCAGGTGGGCGGGCGGAGCGCCCGGACGTGTGCCCCGCGCACCTCGGCCCGGTCCGTGGCGGCCGCCAGCAGCCGGGCGGCGGCCGCGCGCGGGTCGCGGTCCCGGTCCGCCGTCATCCGCGCGGCGACGAGCCCCGCGGCCACCGGCGCGGCGAACGAGGTGCCGCTCCACTGCGCGAGGCCCTCGAACATCACCTGGTCCGGTTTGCCGCCGGTGCTCTCCCGGCCCTCGCTCAGCACGCCGGTGTGGCGCGGGTACTGGCAGGTGCAGGGGTAGTCGGCGCCGAACCGGCAGGTGTCGTAGGTGGAGTGCTGGTAGACGTACGGCACGGGCGTGGCGAAGCCGGTGAGGGCGCTGGTGAGGCGTTCGCCGGGGGCGTGCGCGCGCACCCAGGGGCCGTGGTTGGTGAAGCAGGCACCGCCCGCGCCGTCCGAGCGGAGCGCGCCGACCGACAGCACGGTGTCGGCGTACTCGGGCAGACCGGCGTAGGCGGCGGGCCAGAACGGGGTGTCGCTGCCGTTGTTGCCGGCGGCGGCCACCAGCAGGGTGGGCCGGCCGCGCAGTTCCCGCATGAACGCGTCCAGTCCGATCAGGCCGTCGGTGTCCTCGCTCGGGGTGCCAGCGGAGAGGCTGATGATGTCCGGCCAGCCGTCCCGGTCGACCGCTTCGAAGAGCAGGGCGCCGAACTCGGACTCCAGGACGGCACCGGCGTCGTTCAGCGCGCCCCGGACGGTGATGTCGGTGTTGGGCGCGACGGCCGCGAGCAGCCCGGCGATGAACGTGCCGTGGCCGACGTACTGGTGGAGCACCCCGTCGGCGTCGGTCTCGGACTGCTGGGCGTCGCCGCTGGTGTGGGCGAACAGCGGGTAGCGGCGGTGGTCGTGCACCAGACCGGTGTCGATCACGAGGACGCCGACCGCGGTCGCCGGATCGTGACGGGCCGCGGCGGCGCCCGGGTTGGCGGGCTCGGAGCGCGGGACGGGCACCGGCTCGTCGCCGGGGCAGGCGTTGACCGCGATGTGCACCACGTGGTTGCGTCCGGCCAGCCGGCGGCCCCGGCGGGCCTCGGCCTGCCGTACGGCGCGCAGGGCGTGCGGTACCGCGTCCTCGCCCTCCGCCGGGTCGCCGACCCGGATGCGGGTGACGCCGCCGCGGCCCGCCTGCGGGCCGACGCGGCGCACGTGGTCCGGGACGAGGCCCCGGGTCTCGGTGAAGTGGGTGCGCACGGCGTCCTCGACGAACCGGGCCTCTTCCCCGTCCCGGACGAGGACGACCCCCTTCTCGTAGAGGAATCCGGCCGAGTCGTCCGGTCCCATGGTCAGCGGGACGTCCGGCAAGGAGCGCTGGATGTGGTGGAACTGCTCGTGGAAGCGCTGTGGTGCCACCTGATGTCCTCCCCCGTAAGACGGTGTTCCACAGTGAGAGTCGCGGGACCGCCGTCTGATACAGCAGGCCACTACCATGCGAGACGTGACAGCGGGAAGCGAGCCGGTTCTCGAACTGCTGCCCATGGTGTTCGCCGATCCGGGCGAGGCCCGGGCGCGGGCGGAACACGTCCTGCGCGCCGCTCCGCCGCCGCTGCACGCGAGCGTGGCCCACCAGGTACTCGGCATCTGGCAGCGGGACTTCGGCGATCTGCGGATCGCGCTGCGGCATCTGCGGCGGGCCCGGGACCTGGCCGCGCGGGCCGAGTCGGCCGACCGGGAGGCCGACGTGCTGGCGACGCTGGGGGTCGCCCTGGTGCACGCGGGGCGCACCCGGCAGGGGCTCGCCTCGTTCGAGCGGGGCGTCGCCCGGGGCAGCGGGCACACCCGGGCCCGGGTGCTGTACCGGCGGGCCTACGTGTGGTGGGTGCTCGGCCGGCACCCGGAGGCGCTGGAGGACGTACGGCGGGCGCTGCCCGTGCTGCGGCAGGCCGCCGACGACATCTGGACCGCGCGGGCGCTGACGCTGCGGGCCACCGTGCACCTGGCGCTCGGCGCGGTGGACCGGGCGGCCGCGGACTTCACGGCGGCGGAACGGCTGTGGGAGACCACCGGCCAGGAGCACGACAAGGCGGACGCGGTGGAGAGCCGGGGCCTGGCCGCCTTCCGGTCCGGGGACATCCCGGCGGCGCTGCGGCTGCTGGACGAGGCCGAGGAGCGCTACGCCAAGCTGGGCACGCCGGCCTACAACCTGTCGATCCGGCGCTGCGAGGTGCTGCGGGCGGCCGGGCTGGCCCCGGAGGCGCTGGCCGAGGCGGACGCGGCGATCGCGGAACTGGACCGGATCGGCGGGCAGTCCACCCGCAAGGCCGAGCTGCTGCTCGCCGCGTCCTGGGCGGCCCGCTCGGCGGGGGACGCGCACACCGCCATAGCCCGCGCCGCCGTCGCCGTACGGCTGTTCGCGGCGCAGCGCCGGACGTGGTGGGAGACGCACGCCCGGCTGGTGCTGATCGAGGCCCGGGTGGCGGCCGGGCGCCGCTCGGGCCGGATGGTCGCGGACGCGGCGGCGGTGGCCGACCGGCTGGCCGCGTTCGGTTCGCCGGCCGCGCCGGAGGCCTCGCTGCTCGCGGGCCGGATCGCGCTGGCGCTGGGCTGGACGGCGGACGCGGAACGGCACTTGGCGGTGGCCGCGCGCAGCCGGCACGGCGGTCCGCCGCCGGCCCGGGTGACCGGCTGGGCGGCGCAGGCGCTGCGGGCGCGGGCGGCCGGGTCGCGGCGGGGCGTGCTGGAGGCGTGCCGGCGGGGTCTGGCCGTGCTGGACGACCACCGGATGACGCTGGGCGCCTCGGAGCTGCGCGCCCACGCCACCGCGCAGGGCGCCGAACTGGCCGCGCTGGCACAGGAGGTGAGCCTCGCCCAGGGCGGTCCGCGGCGGCTGCTGGTGTGGAGCGAGCGGTGGCGGGCGACCGTGCTGTCCGCACCGCCGGCCCGGCCGCCCGGCGATCCGGCGCTGCTCGGCTGCCTGACCGCCTACCGGGAGATCGCGGCCCGCGCGGAGGAGGCCCGGATGGAGGGCCGCCCGGTGCCGGCGCTGGAGCGGGAACAGCGGCGCCTGGAGCGGGACATCCGCTCCCGGACCCGGCACACGGGCGGGGCGGCCGGCGGCGCCGGGCACCGCTTCGACGTGGACCGGCTGCTGGACCGGCTCGGTGCCGGGCGGCTGGTGGAGCTGGTCGTGGTCGACGGCCGGGTGCACGTCCTGCTGTGCGGGCAGGGCAGGGTACGGCGGTTTCCCGGCGGTTCGCTGGCGGAGGCGGCGGCCGAGGCCGAGCATGTGCAGGCGGGGCTGCGGCGGCTGGCGCATCCGGGGGCGGAGGGGCGGCTGCCGCTGGTGGAGGCGGCCGGCCGGCGGCTCCAGGAGATCCTGCTGGCCGGCGCGGTGCCGCATCTCGGTACGGGCCCGGTGGTGATCGTGCCGCCGGGCGCGCTGCACCGGGTGCCGTGGGCCCTGCTGCCCGCGCTGCGCGAGCGGGTGCTCAGCGTGTCGCCGTCGGCGGGCAGTTGGCTGCGTGCCCGGGAGACGGCGCCGCCGCCGCGGGGCCGGCCGGTGCTGGTGCGCGGTCCCGGTCTGGCGACCGGCGGCGCGGAGGTGCCGGAACTGGCCGAACGGTACGGCACGGCGACGGTCCTGGAGGGCGACGACGCGCAGGTGCCCCGGGTGCTGAGGGAACTCGACGGCGCGGGTCTGGCGCACCTGGCCGCGCACGGCACGTTCCGCGCCGACAGCCCGCTGTTCTCCGCGCTGCGGATGGCCGACGGGCCGCTGATCGTGCACGACTTCGAGTGCCTGGCGCGCAGTCCGTACCGGATCATCCTGTCCAGTTGCGAGACCGCCCGTCTGGCCTCGGTCGGCGCGGACGAACTCCTCGGCCTGGTCACGGCGTTGCTGCCGCTGGGCACGGCCGGTGTGGTGGCGTGCAGCGCGCCGGTCAACGACGCGGCGGTGGTGCCGCTGATGCTGGCCCTGCACCAGGGTCTCGACGCGGGCCTGTCGCTGGCCGAGGCCCTCCGCGACGCCCGCGCGGCCCTGCCGGGCGACGCGGTCCACCAGGCGACGGGCTGGGCCTTCGCGGCGTTCGGCGCGGCGTGAGCAACCCGCCTCCCGCCCCGCCGCCCTGGCAGCGGTCCCCCGCGCCTCCCGGGCCGCCTCCCGCCCCGACCCGGCACCGGGCCCCGCGCCCCGCGGGCCGCTTCCCGCACCGGCCCCGCGCCTCCCGGCCCGTCTCCTGCACCGGCCCGCCGCCTCCCGGCCCTTCACGCCGGTTCCGGTACCTCCACCAGCCAGGGCAGCGCGCCCCGGTCGCCCGTGCCGAGCCGGGTGTAGGCGCCGTAGAGGTGATTGCCCACCGTCCGCACGGACAGGGTGAGCCGTTCGGCGATCTCGCGGTTGCTGAGCCCGGCCGCGGCCAGGGTGACGATCTGCCGTTGCCGGGCGGTGAGTTCGCCCAGCACCAGTCCGGCCAGCGCGGGCGTGCTCGCGCCCGGGCAGCGGCGGGCCAGCGCCACCGCCCGGGTGCGGGAGCGGCGCGCGGCCCGTGGATCGCGGTGCGCCCGCACGGCCTGCGCGTACGCCTCCGCCGCGTAGAGCAGGAACCCGCGGTCCGCGAGCGCCTCCGCGGCCCGGTCCAGCGCCGTCCCGTCACCGCGCGCGAGGGCCTCGGCGTGCCGTGCGAACACGCTGCCGGCCGGCAGCCGTCCGGCCGCCCGCGCGGGCGTGCCGAGGCGTACGGCGTCGTAACCCGCCCGCGTCGGGTCCGGGTCGGCGACCTCGCCCACCGGCCCCTCGGCCAGGGCGAGTTCGCGCCGGCACCCGGGGTCCGCCGGGAACCGGCGCAGCCCCTCCCGGGCCCAGGCCGCCGCCTCGCGCAGGTCGCCGCCCAGGCGCGCGAACCGGGCGCGGACCTCGGCGTACCCGGCCGGCAGCGGGCCGTCCTGCGCCACCAGCCAGTCCCCCACCGGCGTCGGCACCGGCCGCACGTCGCACCGCGCCATCCGCCCTTCCAGCGCCTGCCGTTCGGCGGTGAGCGCCGGACCGCCGGCGCAGGGCGCACGGCCCAGCCGCCGGGCCCGCAGCCGGCCGGCCATGGCGCGCAGCGCGGCTCCGTGCAGCGGATGGGCGAGGCTGACCGCGCCCCGCTCGTCCACGTCGATCAGGCCGTCCGCCTCCAGACGTTCGAGGGCGTCCAGGTCCAGTTCGTCCGCCGGCAGCGGCAGCGGCTCGGCGAACGCGAGGCGGTCCAGGGCGTCGCGCTCGCCGGGACCGGACCGGCCCAGGGCGGGCGCGAGCCGGTCCCGGACCGCCGGGGTGACCGGCAGCGCGCCCCGCCAGGCCCGCTCGCCGGTGCCCGGGACGGGCGTCAGCCGGCCGGCCGCGGCGAGCGCGGTGACCAGGTCGCGCAGCAGCCGCAGATCGCCCCGGCACGCCTGGTGCAGCCGGCGCACGGTGAGCGGTTCCAGTCCGGCGCCGGCCAGGAGCCGTGCGGTGTCCTCGCGGGGCAGCGGGCCGAGGGCCAGCCGGGGCAGCATCGACCCGGTCCACAGCCGGGACACCGCGCCGGGCGCGGGCCCGCCGTCCGCCGCGACGACGATCAGACGGGTACGGCCGTGCACGGCGAGCTGGTGCACCAAGGCGGCGGAGGTCTCGTCCAGCAGGTGGGCGTCGTCCACGACGAGGACGCGCACACCGGTCAGCGCCCGGACCGCGCGGTGCGGCGGGAGGGTGTCCGGGAGCAGGTGCGCGAACGCGGCGAGGGGCAGGCCCCGGGCCTCGGGCGTGCCGGTCACCCGGGCGTGGTCCGCGCCCGCCACCGCCTCGGTGATCAGCCGGGTCTTGCCGTGGCCCGCCGGGCCGGTCACCACGATGCCGGGCCGGCCGGCGGCCAGCGCGCCGCGCACCGCCTCCAGTTCGGCCGCCCGGCCGGTGAACGGCCAGGGCGGCTCAAAGGCCCCGGTGTCCGCGTAGGTCCTGGTCGTCGCGTCCTGTGCGTCAGTCCTCACACCATCTGGAGTCCGCCTACCCAGTTCTGATACAGGGCGGGTTGAGTAGGCCCCGACTCAGGCGCCCGGCCGGGGGCGGGCGGCATCCTTGCGGCATGACCCGACGCCTCTGCTCGCTTCCACGGCAGCCGGCCCCGATGTTCGCACCGGGGCTGACCGCCGAGCGGCTGGGCGCGCTGCTCGCCGGGCGGCGGATGTGGGTCAACGGCACGGTGCTGCACTACTGCTTCCTGGACGCCCGTACCGACGCCTCGGTCATCCCGGTGCCCGGCACCGGGGAGTTGCGCCGGGTGCCGTGGGCGGGCGGCGAGGAGCAGCGGGAGGTGGTGCGGGACTGCTTCCGCGAGTGGCGGGACCTGGGCGTCGGCGTCGGTTTCGCCGAGGTCGCGGACCGGCACGAGGCGGAGCTGCGGATCGGGTTCCAGGCGGGGGGCGGGTCCTGGTCGGCGGTGGGCCGGGACGCGCTGTCGGCCGGCCGGGCCGAGCGCACCCTGAATCTGGGCTGGGACGTGACCGCGCCGGGGGAGCGCGGGACCGTCCTGCACCAGATCGGGCACGCGCTCGGCATGGTGCACGAGCACCAGAGTCCGTTCGCGGGCCTGCACTGGGACGACGAGGCCGTGTACGCCGAGCTGGCCGGGCCGCCGAACTTCTGGAGCCGGTCGACGACGTACGCGAACGTGCTGGACCGGCTGGACGCCTGCGAGGCGGGGGCCTCGGTGTGGGATCCGCAGTCGGTCATGACGCTGCCGTTCGGGCCGGGGCTGGTGCTGGAGCCGGAGCAGTACCGCGGGGGGCTGCGTCCGCCCGGCTCACCGTCGCCGGCCGACAAGGAGTTCGTGCTGCGCTGGTACCCGCCCACGGGTGCGGCGGCGCCCGCGGCGCTGGTGCCGTTCCGGTCGGCGCCGCTCGGTCTGGGGCCGGGCGGGCAGGCGGACTTCACCGTGGCGCCACCGCAGACCCGCGAGTACACCGTGGGGACCTTCGGTGAGGCCGACGCCGTGCTGGTGGTCTTCGAGGAGCGCGACGGGGAACCGCGCTTCCTCGCGGGGCACGACGACGGCGGCACCCCGGACAACGCCGCCGTCCGGGTCCGGCTCGTCAAGGGCCGCCGCTACACCGTCCGGGTCCGTCTGTACTCCGGCTGGGGGGCGGGAGAGACGGCGGTCATGTGCTGGTGACGGCACACGGGCGGCGGACGGGGCCGCGGCCCCGTACCGGGGGGAAGGGCGTGGATGTCGCCAACGGGGGCGGTGACATCCACGCCCGCACCGGTGTTCCCGCGGACGGGCACCGGGGAGCCGGGTGCGCGCGCGGACGTACGCCGGGCGAGCGCCGAAGGTGCGGGCGCGAACGCGGTGTGTCCGTGTGCGACGCGCGTGTGTCCGTCCTGCGAACGGTGCCCGGGGTACGGCGACCGGGGCGTGGCGGGCGTGTGAGCATGACCGCATGCTTCCCGGAGAGACCCGCGCCGCCCGGCGCGCGCTGACGGTCTGCCTGGCCGCCGGAGTGACCACCCTGCTGGACCAGTCGGTGCTCAACATCGCCGTCCCGGCTCTGCGGGACTCGCTGTCGGCGGGCGCCACCGACGTGCAGTGGATCGTGGCCGGATACTCGCTCTCCTTCGGCCTGGTCCTGGTGCCCGGCGGCGGGCTCGGTGACGCGCGCGGCCGCAAGGGGCTGTTCCTGCTGGGCCTTTCGGTGTTCGTGCTGTGCGGGCTGCTCGCCGCGACCGGGACCGCGCCGGGCACGGTGGTGGCGGCGCGGCTGGCGCAGGGCGCGGGGGCCGGACTCGTCAACTCGCAGGTGATCGGCACCCTCCAGGACGTCTTCCAGGGTCTGGACCGGGCCCGGGCACTGGGTCTGTACGCGGTCACCGGGGGCGTCGCGGCGGCCCTGGGCCCGGCCCTGGGCGGCGCGCTGGTCGCGGTGTGCGGACCGGACACCGGCTGGCGGCTGTGCCTGCTGCTGAGCACGCCCTGCGGCCTGCTCACCCTGTGGCTGGCGGCCCGGTGGCTGCCGCCGGGCCGGCGGTCGGCGGCGGGCCGGGGACTCGATCCGTGGGGCATCTGCTGCGTGGCCGCGCTGACGCTCGCGCTGATGCTGCCGTTCATCCGCCCGCCCGGCGACGCCGCCACGGCGGCCCGGTGGGCGGTGGCCGCCGCCGGTGCGGCCGGTGCGCTCGTGCTGGGGCAGCGGCGGCGGCTGCGGGCGGGCCGGACGCCGCTGGTGCATCCGGCGCTGTGGCGGTCGGCGCCGTACGCGCTGGGCACGGCGGTGGCGATGGCCCAGTTCGGCGCCTCGCTCGGCGCCGGTCTGGTGCTCACCCTGTTCCTGCAGTCGGGGCTCGGGCTGTCCGCGCTCGCCACGGCCGCGGTGACGCTGCCGTCGGCCGTCGCGATGGGCGTGGTGTCGGCGGTGGCGTGGCGGGTCGTACGGCGGCTGGGTGAGCGGGCGGTGCCGGCGGGTCTGGCCGTCGGCGTCCTCGCCCTGCTGGGCGGCGCGTTCGCCGCGGCCGTCGTCCCGGTCGCCGCGCTGCCGTGCGCGCTGGCCGGGGTGCAGTTGGTCTCCGGCGCGGCGTCGGGTCTGACCGTCTCCCCGAACCAGGCCCGGGTGCTGCGGTACGCGCCCGCCGAGGCGGCCGGGGTGGCGGGCGGCATCCTGCAGATGGCGCAGCGGGTGGCCGCGGCGGTGTGCCTGAGCGCCGTGTCCGGGATCTATCTGCGGGGCGCGGCCGCACCGGCGGGTCCGCCGCGCGCCGCGTACGCGCAGGCGTCGCTGGTGTGCGCGGCCCTCCTCGCCGTCGCGCTGGTGCTGTCCCTGGTCCGGGGCCGCCCGGCCGAAGAGTCCGGCCGGTCGCGTCCGCTGCCCGCGCGGGCGGCGGACGCGACCGTGGAAGCTCTGGACGAGCCGGCGTGAGCCGGGCGGCCGCGGAACCGGTCAGGCGGCGGTGCGCAGCGGTTCCACGCCGATGACCTTGCGGTAGACGCGGGCGCCGTCGCCGTAGTCGTCCACGGCGTAGTGCCAGGTGGCCTGGTTGTCCCAGAGGACGAAGTCGCCGGGCCGCCAGCCGAAGCGGATCGTGTAGTCCGGCGAGGCGGCGTGCCGCAGGAGGTGGTCGAGCAGGGCGCGGCCCTCCTGCGCGGTGACGCCGGTGAGCCGGAGGGCGGAGGAGCTGAGGAAGAGTCCCTTGCGCCCGGTGAGCGGGTGGGCGAGGACGACGGGATGCTCGACGGTCGTCTCGCCGACGGGGCTGTTGCCGCGGCCCTGCGCGTAGTTGCGCGGATCGCCGTCGTAGACCGCGCCGACACCGGCCAGCAGCGTCTTGAAGGGCTCGGACAGATCGTCGTAGGCGGCCTGGAGGTCCGCCCAGAGGGTGTGCCCGCCGAGTTCGGGCACCTCGTCGTAGGTCAGCGACTCGATGGCGAAGGCCGGGGTGCGCCACAGGCCGCCGATGTGCCAACTGCTGGCCTTGCCGGTGTGCCGCACGTTGTAGGGGTAGACCAGCGGGTTGTCCGGGTGCCGCTGGGCGGTGGGGTGGTCGAACGGTTCGGCGAACAGCCGTACCGCCTCGACGTGCTGATTGGGTGTCAGGTGCTGGTCCCGGAAGACCAGCACCTTGTGGTCGCGGAAGGCCCGGCGCAGCGCGTCGGCGGTGGTGCCGTCGACGGGGCCGGTCAGGTCGACGCCGGTCACCTCCGCGCCGATGCGCGGGCCGGCCCGGTGGAGGGCGAGGTGGGTGTCGGGATGGGTGACGATGGTCATGCCCGTCTCCTTGGGAACGCCGTGCGGACGAGGGCGCCTTGGAGGCACGTGCGCGGGAGTGGTCGCTCGGAACCGCGCACGGGCCCGGGGGCGGTGGAGAGAGGTCAGGCGTGCCGACACGGCGCGGCGCCGGTGTGCGCCGGGGCCGCGTGCGGTGTGCGGGACAACGCCGGGGAGGTCACCCCTCCACGGTAGTCCGCCGGTCCGGCCCCGGGCCAGGCTCCACCATTGCACTCGCGTGAACTTCCGCCCGGGGCCGGGGCCGTCATCTGCGCTGCCACTCCTGTGCCAGCAGTTCGTACGAGCGGACGCGGGCCTTGTGGTCGTGGGTGAGGGTGGTGACGAGGAGTTCGTCGGCGCCCGTGGCCTCGCGGAGCTGTTCCAGGTGGTCGGCGACCCGGCCGGGTGAACCGACGAACCGGGTGTCGAGGCGGTCCTGGACCAGCGCCTGGTCCTCGTCCGTCCACGGCAGCGCGCGGGCCTCGGCCGGCGTCGGGTACGGGAGGGCGCCCTCCCCCGTGCGGATGCTGCGCACCCACGGGCCGTAGCCGGCGGCGAGTTCCCGGGCGGTGTCGTCGTCCTCGGCCACCACCACGTCGGCGGAGACGCTGACGTACGGCTCGGCCAGGTCGGCGGACGGGGTGAAGTGGGCCCGGTAGCCGTCCACGGCGTCCAGGACCGTGCCGGGGCTGACGTGGTAGTTGGCGGCGAACCGCAGGCCGCGCGCCCCGGCGGTCTCGGCGCTCACCCCGCCGCTGCTGCCCAGGATCCACACCTGGACCTCGGCGCCCTCCCCCGGCACGACGTGCGCCTCCACGCCGTCCGGGGAGCGGTAGGTGCCGGCGAGCAGGGCGAGGATGTCGTCGATCAGTTCGCCGTACTCCTGCGGCTGGGCGTGCGGCTGCCGCAGCAGCTTGGTCACCAGGGCGACGCGGGGCGAGCCGCGCAGGTGCTCGAAGCTGAAGGGCGGCGGGATGAGCAACCCGCCTGGGGCCCGGCCGTCCACCACCGGGGTGGCCGACGGGAGCGGGGTCCGGGGCCCCGGCGGGCCGGCCAGGGAGCGGCCGAGGCCGAGGTCCAGCCGGCCGGGGTGCAGGGCGTCGATCAGGCCGAACTCCTCGACCGTGGACAGCGCCGTGCGGTGGCCGAGCTGGACCGCGCCCGAGCCCAGCCGGATCGTGCTGGTCGCGGCGGCGGTCAGGGCCAGGACGACCGCCGGGGAGGTGCCGGCGACGCCCGGGTTGAGGTGGTGCTCGGCGAACCAGTAGCGGGCGTAGCCGAACCGCTCGGCGTGCCGGGCGAGGTCGAGGGAGTTGCGCAGCGCCTCGGCCGCGTCCGAACCGGAGGTGATGGGCACCAGGTCGAGCACGCCGAGCGGGGTGTTCGAGGACCTGTCGGACGGCGAGGAGCCTGAGGAATCCGAGGACATGAACGCCTCCTCAGCGGTCGGCGGGCACGGAACCGGCTCCGGAGGCGGCGGTTCCGGACACGGGTCGGGTCGCGGGCACGGGGCGGTCCGCGGGGACCGGGTCCGTCGCGGGTGCGGACGCGGGTTCGGGGTTGACCGGTGCCCAGGGGAACGGCGGGTCCGGGATGTTCCGGCGCAGCACCGGGGCGACCTCCGACTGGAACAGCTCCAGCGAGTCGTGGTGCCGGCCGGGCGGCAGTCCGTTCGCGTCCGCGCTCACGTGCAGCACGGTGTGTCCGAGCCGCTCGTGGTAGCGGTGCACCTTGTCGACGACCTGCTCGGGGCTGCCGATCAGGGCCGAGCTGCGCGCCACGAAGTCCTCCAGCGACTCGAAGACCACGGGCAGGCCCGTCGTGCGCTGGAAGGCCAGGTTCCGTTCGAAGACCGGGCGGTACGCCCGCAGCGCCTCCTGCGAGGTGCGGGCCACGTACAGCCCGGCGGAGCCGGCGCCCACCGCGATGTCCGCCGGGTCGTGGCCGTAGTGCTCCCAGCGTTCCCGGTAGTGCCGGGCCAGCTCGGCGTACGGCTCCACCGGGTGGGTGACGTTCGCCGAGAACAGCGGGTCGCCGTAGCGCGCGGCGAGGTCCACGGACTCCTTGCTGGTGGCGCTGCCGTGCCAGACCCGCACCGGCCGCTGGTAGGGCCGGGGCCAGACCTCGGCGTCCGTCAGCGGCGGCCGGAACCGGGTGTCGGCACTCACCTTCTGCTGCCGCCACAACTGCCGGAACACCTCGTAGCTCTCCGCGTTGCGGTCCCACTGGTCCTCGGGGGTGACCTGGAACAGCTCCCGCTGGGCGGTGCCGTTGCCCTTGCCGATGATCAGGTCGAGCCGGCCGTCGGAGAGGTGGTCCAGGGTGGCGTAGTCCTCGTACGCCCGGACCGGGTCGAGCAGGCTCAGGGTGGTGACGGCGGTGAAGAGCCGGATGCGGCGGGTGAGCGCGGCGATGTGGCTGAGCACCACGGTCGGCGCGGAGGAGAGGAAGGGCCGTTCGTGCCGCTCCCCCACGCCGAATCCGTCGAAGCCCAGCTCCTCCGCCAGCACCGCGTTGTCCAGGACCTCGCGGAACCGCTCGTGGGTCGGTGCGTACCGGCCGGTGACCGGGTCCGGCCGGTGCGCGATCAGGGTGATGGCGAGGAACCTCACGACGCGGCCCGTTCGGCCGGGGCTCCGGCGTCGGTGCCGGGGTGGGCGAGGCCCAGGTGGTCGCGCAGGGTCGTGCCCTCGTACTCGGTGCGGAAGACGCCCTGTTCCTGGAGCAGCGGGACGACCGTGTCGGCGAAGCCGTCGAGTCCGCCCGGCGTGATGTGCGGGACCAGGATGAAGCCGTCGGAGGCGTCGGTCTGGACGAACTCGTTGATGGTCCGGGCGACGGTGGCCGGGGAGCCGATGAAGGACTGCCGGTTGCCGGTGTTGATGACCAGGTCGCGGATGGACCAGTTGTTGGCCTCGGCGAGCTGCCGCCACTCGCGGGCGATGGCGACCGGGTCGCGGTACATCCGCACCTGGGCGCGGCCCCGGGAGATGTGCTCGTCGCCGACCACCGGGTCGACGTCGGGCAGCGGGCCCTCCGGGTCGTACGCCGACAGGTCCCGGTTCCACACGAATTCCAGGTGCTTGATGGCGGTGGCGCCGCTGACCTGCTGCCGGCGCACCTCGTGGGCGAGTTCCTCGGCCTCCTCGTCGGTGTCGCCGAGGACGAAGGACGCCGCGGGCAGGATGAGAAGCTGGTCGGGGCGGCGGCCGTAGGCGGCGAGGCGGGACTTGACGTCCGTGTAGAAGGCCCGGCCCTCCTCCAGGGTGGAGTGGCGGCTGAAGATGGCGTCCGCGCTGGAGGCGGCGAACTCGCGGCCCTCCTCGGAGTCGCCGGCCTGGAAGATGACGGGGCGGCCCTGCGGGGAGCGCGGGACGTCGAACCGGCCGTGGATGTCGAAGTGCTGCCCCTGGTGCACGAAGGCGCCGGCCTTGGCGTCCCGCAGGAAGGCGCCGGTGCCCTGGTCGGCGAGGATCTCGTCCTCACGCCAGGAGTCGAACAGTTCGTGCGCGGTGGTGAGGAACTCCTTGGCGCGGGAGTAGCGCTCCTCCTGCGGCAGGAAGCCGCCGCGCCGGAAGTTCTCGCCGGTGAAGGCGTCCCAGGAGGTGACGACGTTCCACGCGGACCGGCCGTCGGAGAGGTGGTCGAGGCTGGCGAACTGGCGGGCCACCTCGTACGGCTCGTTGAACGTGGAGTTGATGGTGCCGGTCAGGCCGAGCCGGTCGGTGACGGCGGCCAGCGCGGCGAGCACGGTGAAGGTGTCGGGGCGGCCGACCACGTCCAGGTCGTAGATCCGGCCGCCCTGTTCGCGCAGCCGCAGGCCCTCGGCGAGGAACAGGAAGTCGAACTTGGCGCGTTCGGCGGTCCGCGCGAAGTGCGCGAAGGAGCTGAACTCGATGTGGCTGCCGGCGGCCGGGCCGCTCCAGACGGTGGTGTTGTTGACACCCGGGAAGTGGGCGGCCAGATGGATCTGCTTCAGCGGCTTGCTCATGACGGTGCGGTCCTCCCGGCTCAGACGGCGGCTGTGGCGTAACGGTTGGCGGGGCGGGCGAGGCCGAGGTGGCCGCGCAGGGTCGTCGCCTCGTAGGCGGTGCGGAAGCGGTTCCGGCGCTGGAGTTCGGGCACCAGGTCCCGGGTGATCCGGGGCAGGTCGTGGCCGGCGACCGCGGGGCGCAGCCGGAATCCGGTCAGCCCGCCGGCCGCCAGGTCCTCCAGCAGGTCGGCGAGCTGGGCGGCGGTGCCGGTGAAGATCCGGGCGTCGCTGGTGTACGGCTCGCCGGCGAGCGTGTCGAGGCGGTCCAGGCGGGCCCGTGCGGCGGTCTCGCTGTCGTCGAGGAGGACGACGAGGTCCCCGAAGAGGTGCAGGGGCTCGTCGGCGCGGCCCGCCGCCTCCTGCTCGGCGCGGACCACGGAGACGATCGCGCGGGCCTGGTCGGCGTCGTGCGGGGTGAGGTAGCCGACGTCGGTCCGGCTGGCCACCAGCCGGTACGGGAGGGTCTGGTGGGCGAGGGAGGTGACCAGCGGCTGGCCCTGCGGCGGGCGCGGGGTGATGGAGGGGCCCTTGACGCTGAAGTAGCGGCCTTCGAAGTCGATGTAGTGCAGCTTGTCCCGGTCGATGAAGCGGCCGGTGGCGGCGTCCCGGATCTCGGCGTCGTCCTCCCAGCTGTCCCAGAGCCTGCGCACGACCTCGACGTAGTCGGTGGCCTCCTCGAACAGTTCGGTGAGCAGGTCCTGCGCGGACGGGCCGTCGAAGGACTCGACCCGCGGGATGGTGCGGCGGCCGAAGTGCGCGGCCTCGTCGGGGCGGGCGCTGACCCGGACGCGCAGGCCCGCGCGTCCGTTGCTGACGTAGTCGAGGGTGGCGATCGCCTTGGAGATGTGGAACGGCTCGGTGTGCGTGGTCACCACGGTCGGGACGAGACCTACGTGCCGGGTGACCGGGGCGACGCGGGAGGCGATGAGGACCGCGTCGAGCCGGCCGCGGACCTGGTCGGTGCGCTCGTCGGGGTCGAGGAGGAGGGAGGACTGCTGGCCGAGGCTGTCCTCCAGGGTGACGAAGTCGAGCAGGCCGCGTTCGGCCTCGGTGATCAGGTCGGTCCAGTAGCCGGCGGTGAACAGGTCGCGGGGGCGGGCGACCGGTTCGCGCCAGGACGCGGGGTGCCAGCCGGTGCCGTCCAGGGCGACGGCGAGGTGCAGGGGTGCGGAGGAGGTCGGGGACACGTCGGTGCCTTCCTTGATGTCCGTACGAGTCGGAGCGTCCGGGTGGGTCGGAGCGGCGCGCGGGCGGCCGGGGCCGGGGCGTGCGGCACCGGCGGGGGCGGCACACGGCACCGGCCGGGGCGGGCGCGCGGGAGCAGGGGAAGCCGGGCCTCGGGCCGGGCGGACGTCAGTGGCGACAGAGCGCGGCGGACACGCGCTGGAGATCGATGTGCGGCCGGGAGTGCAGCCGGACGGAGCGGTACGGCCGCGCGGCGCGCGGCGGGCGGGCCTGCCCCGGCAGTCGGGTCACGGCCGTCACCTCCCTCCGTCGGACGCGGCGGGCCGGGCGGGCGCCCGCCGGTCGGATCTCGTCTTGACGTTCAACGCGCGGCCGGCGCCGGATGTTCCCGGGGTGCGCGGCCGGCCGGTCAGGAGTTGTCCAGCGGCAGCCCGGGCGGGTTGACCTCGGCCTTGCCGACGGCCTCGTCGGACAGGTTGTAGGCGGCGAGCCACTTGGCGTACTGGCCGTGGTCGATCAGGTAGTTGAGGGCGTCGGCGAGCGGCTTGGCCAGGCCGCTGCCCTTCTTGGCGGTGGCGGCGATCAGACCCTGGACGGTCTCGCCCGCGCCGGAGAAGGTGCCCGCGCTGCGGGTGGCGTCGGGTGAACTCGCGGTCAGCCGGGCGCGGTAGGCGACGGCGGGGTTGGGGCCGAAGAAGGCGTCGACCTTCCCGCTGCGCAGCGCCAGGTTGATGCTGTTCTGGTCCGGGTAGTACTTGACCGTGAGCGTCTTGCCCTCCTTGGCCAGTCTGGCCTTCCACTCCAGCAGGATCTTCTCCTGGTTGGTGCCGGCGCCCACGGTGACGGTCTTGCCGGCCAGCTTGCGGTAGTCGCCGTCGAAGTTCCAGGTGCTCTTCTTCAGCACCTCGAAGGCCAGGTTGTCCTTGCGGTAGGAGGCGAACTCGTACTTCTTCTTGCGCTCCTCGGTGACGGTGACGTTGGTGAAGGCCGCGTCGACCTTGCCGCTGTCGATGCCGACGAACAGGTTCTCCCAGGTGGAGTTGCGCACCTCGGGCTCCAGTCCGAGCACCGCGGCGACCAGCCGGCCGAGGTCGGGTTCGGCGCCGGTGAGGGTCTTCTGGTCGCTGCCCACGAAGCCCAGCGGGGCCGACCCGGAGGGCAGCGCGCCGACGCCGATGACCAGCTTGCCGCTCTTGCGGACGGAGGCGGGCAGCTCGGCGCTGATGGACTTCACTTCGGAGACCTTCAGCGCGGTCTCCTTCGCGGCTCCGTTGGACAGCCGTCCCACGGTCACCGTGCCGGCGGCACCGGTGGTGGTGGCGGCGTCGCTGTCTCCTCCGCAGGCGGCGAGTCCGCCGGCGAGCAGGGCGGTCGCGGTCGTCGCGGTGAGGCCGCGGATCAGGCTGCGTCGGGAGAACTGGCTGGGCATGGCTGTCCTTGTCGTCGTGAGGTGCGGGAGGCCCGCGGGTGGTCGGTCGGAGGGAGGAGCCGGGGAGGCCGCCGGGGCGGTCGGGCGGTCAGAGGACCTTTGCGAGGAAGTCGCGGGTGCGTTCGTGCCGGGGGTTGTCCAGCACCTCGGCGGGCGGGCCCTGTTCCACGATCCGGCCGGCGTCGATGAAGACGACGCGGTCGGCGACCTCGCGGGCGAAGCCGATCTCGTGGGTGACGATGACGAGGGTGGTGCCGCCGCTCGCGAGGTCCTTGATGACGGCCAGCACCTCGCCGACGAGTTCGGGGTCGAGCGCCGAGGTCGGTTCGTCGAAGAGGATGATCCCGGGCCGCAGCGCGAGGGCGCGGGCGATGGCGACCCGCTGCTGCTGTCCGCCGGACAACTGCCGTGGATAGGCGTCGCACTTGTCGCCGAGGCCGACGCGGACGAGCAGTTCGCGGGCGAGTTCCCGGGCCGCCGGCCTGCTCAGTCCGCCGGTGGCGACGGGCGCGGCGGCGATGTTGTCCAGGACGGTCAGGTGCGGGAAGAGGTTGAAGTTCTGGAAGACGAAGCCGATGCGGCCGCGCTGGGCGAGGATGGCGCGCTCGCCGAGTTCCTTCAGCCGGTTGCCGTGCCGCTTCACGCCGATCAGTTCGCCGCCCACGCTGACGTGCCCGATCTCGGGCTTCTCCAGGTGGTTGATCACCCGGAGCAGGGTCGACTTGCCGGAACCGGAGGGCCCGAGGATCACCGTGACCTCGCCGGGGCGGACGGTCAGGTCGATGCCGTCGAGGACGCGGTGGGCGCCGTACCACTTGTGGACGTCGTGCACTTCGAGCGCGGCGGGCGCGGCGGGCGCGGTCTTCGCCGGGGTGTGTGCGGTGGTCATACGGCGGCCTCCCTGCGCAGCCGGGCCCGCAGGTCCGTCAGCCGGGCGCGGACCTTCTGCAGCGGGGTCGGCGGCAGGGTGCGGGTGGCGCCCCGGGCGTAGTACCGCTCGACGTAGAACTGGACGACGGACACGGCGCTGGTCAGGATCAGGTACCAGACGGTGGCGACCAGCAGCAGCGGCACCACGTCTCCGGGGTAGGTGCTGCCCATCGACTGCACCGTGCCGAACAGGTCGAGCAGGGACACGTAGAACACCAGGGACGTGCCCTTGATCAGGCCGATCAGCTGGTTGACGTAGTTCGGGGTGATGGACCTGAGGGCCTGCGGGAGGACGATTCTGCGGAACCGGTAGCCGCGGGGCAGGCCGAGTGCGGCGGCCGCCTCGTGCTGTCCCTGGTCGACGGAGAGGATGCCGGCGCGGACCACCTCGGCCGCGTACGCCGCCTCGTTGAGGCTGAGGCCGACCACGGCGATCGTCAGGTCGGTGGCCAGCCGGGACTCGTCGAAGGTGACGAAGGCCGGGCCGAACGGCACGCCGAGGCTCAAGGTCTTGTACAGGGCGCTGAAGTTGTACAGGAAGATCAGCACCACGATCAGCGGCACGGAGCGGAACAGCCAGGTGTACGTCCAGCTGACCGCGCGCAGCACCGGGCTTCCGGAGAGCCGGGCGAGGGCGAGCAGGACGCCGCCGAGGAGCCCGAGGACGGCGCTGAGCGCGGCGGCTTCGAGGGTGACGAGGAGTCCGTCGAGGACGGTCGGGCGCAGGAACCAGTAGCGGAAGCGGTCCCACTGGTAGAAGGGGTTCGTGACCAGTCCGTGCAGGATCTGCGCGACGAGCACGAGCACGGCGGCGGTGACGATCCACCGGCCGGGCCGGCGCAGCGGCTGAACTCGCTGCGCCTTCAGTGCTCTTGACGGTGTGTCGGCGGGTATCGGCGCCTCGGCGAGGGAGACGGCGCCTGGAGGTTCACTCATGAGGGGCTCCGGAGTCGGACACCCCGGGCCGCGGCCGGGCGGGCGGGCCACGACGGCACGGGGGCACGAGGCGGCGCACGGGGCTGGCGCGGAACCGGGGGCTGGGCGGACGACGGCACACCGGGCGGCGGGTGCGCGGCGGGGACGCGAGGGCGGGGAGGAGTCCTCAGCCCTGGCGGCGGGCAGAGCCCGGTGCGGTACACAGTGCGCTGTTCACGCGGAGCAGATCGACGGCACGGTCGGCGACGAGCAGGCCGGCGTACGACGGCACGCAGCCCTGAGGGCGGCTTACGGCCGTCCTGGGAGCTGCGTCCATGGCGTCACCTGTCACTGTTCCGGCCCGGCGGGGCCTCGCGCTTACCGAAAACGTCATCCGGTCCGGTCGTCACCTGGGGCACCCCACCGCGGTGCGAGGGTTGCCGGTCAGCGAGCCAGGGCTTGGCGCTGACGCTCATGACCGTTCTGAGGCGTAAGTAAGGCAGTTGACCGTTCGAATGTCAACGCCCGTCCGCCTTGTGGACGGTGGCCGACCGCTGTCACCTGCGGCGGGCCTGCGAAGGCTGTCCGGCGTGGCTCGCCCAGTCCAGGATCTGGACGGCGGCGCCGGCGGCCTCCAGGCCCTGGCAGTGGCCGTGATGGCGGCGGGCGATGCCGTCGAGGTCGAGATGGCGGCCGAAGGCCGGGTGGGCGGTCAGGCGGCGGGCGTAGGCCCACAGCGCGCGGTGGCCGGCGACGCGGTGCACGGCGGAGGCGTCGAGGTGGCAGCGGTGGACGGTGTCGAGCCGCAGCAGGGCGACCCACAGCTCGATGTCGGCGGCGGTGAGCCGGTCGCCGGCCAGGTACTCCTCCCCGTGCAGCCGCCGCTCCAGCCGGCCCAGGGTGTCCAGCAGCACGTCGAGCGCGGCGGCCCGCTCCTCCGGGTGGGCGCCGGCCCGGCCGGCGCGCTGCGCGGCCTCCTCGACGCCCTCGGCGCACATCCGCTCGACCGCGTCGAGCACGGACTCCAGGCCGGCCGGGTAGAGGCGGGCGTCGTCGTCCGGCCGGAACCGGTCCAGGTCGCGCAGGATGTCGGGGGTGTGGGTGCTGACGATGCGCCCGGACCAGTCGTCGCTGAGGACCGGGCCGAGCGCCGGGCCGGTGTAGTGGTGGGCGCTGGCCTCGTACAGCGGGCGCAGCGCCGCGTGGCCGCCGCCGGGACAGTCCGGGACGGCGGGCAGGAAGGTGACCGGACAGCTGGTGTCCAGGCCGAGGAGGGTGTGGCCGACGGCGAGGCGCAGCCCGTCGGGGCAGGCGGTCGACAGGTGGAGCCGGTAGCGGTGCGGCACGGCGTAGTGGCCACTGCGCGCGTCCACGCCGATGCGGCCCCGGAAGAGCGGGGCGGGGCGGAGGGCGGGCTGGACGGCGGCGAGCGGAGTGATGGACATGCGTCTCCCCGGGTGATGGGTGTGCGGACGGGTGCTCCGGCGCGGGCGCGTGCGGCGGCGGTGTGCGGGGCGGACCGGGTCCGGCGGAACGGGGCCCGGATCAGCGGTGGCGGCCGATGGCGCTGCAGACGCGCTGGAGGTCGATATGACGGCGGGAGGTGAGCAGGAGCGCGCGGGGCGGGGTCCGGTCCGTGCGGCCGGTGCCCGTCGCGAGGCGCGTCATGATTCCCTACCTGTTCACTAGGATTCCCTTCCTGGAGTGTCGATCGGGCCGCCTGCGGCGTCAAGGGGGCGTCCGCGCCTGGGAATCGGGGGTCTCCTCAGAGTGAGAAACATGTGACATAGTACTGCCGTGGCGAAGCGACTGACCTGCGATGTCGTGGTCGTCGGAGCCGGGATGGCGGGCGCGGCCTGCGCGCTGTACGCCGCCCGGGCCGGCCTGGAGGTACGGGTGGTGGACCGGGGCGCGGTGGCCGGCGGCACCACCGGAGCGGGCGAGGGCAATGTGCTCGTCTCGGACAAGGCACCGGGCCCGGAGCTGCGG
Organism: Streptomyces sp. NPDC027672; assembly: GCF_055566335.1. Classification (NCBI taxonomy): domain Bacteria; kingdom Bacillati; phylum Actinomycetota; class Actinomycetes; order Kitasatosporales; family Streptomycetaceae; genus Streptomyces; species Streptomyces sp. NPDC027672. Next base: position 645,162 of record NZ_JBVHSO010000002.1, read on the forward strand.
CTGGCCCTGCTGTCCGTCCGGCTGTGGGCCGCTCTGGCCGAGGAGCTGGGCCCGAAGGTCGAGTACGAACCCAAGGGCGGTCTCGTGGTCGCCCGGGCACCGGCCGGCCTGGCCGCGCTGCGGGACTTCGCCGCGGGCCAGCGGGCGGCCGGCGTCACGGCCGTACCGGTGGACGGCGGCCGGCTCGCGGAGCTGGAACCGCGGCTGGCTCCCGGCCTGGCCGGCGGTGTCCACTATCCGCAGGACGCCCAGGTGATGCCCGCGCTCGCCGCCGCCCACCTGCTCCGCGCCTGCGGGGCCCGGCTGCATCCGGGGCACACCGTGACGGGGGTGCTGCGCACGGCCGGCGGCGCGGTGTACGGCGTGCGCACCGACCGGGGCGACCTCCACGCGCCGGCGGTGGTGAACGCGGCCGGCACCTGGGGCGGCGACCTCGCGGCGCTGGCCGGCGTGCGGCTTCCGGTGCTCCCGCGGCGCGGTTTCGTCCTGGTCACCGAGCCGCTGCCGCACGTGATCCGGCACAAGGTGTACGCCGCCGGCTATGTGACGGACGTGGCCGACGGCTCGGCCGGGCTGCGCGCCTCGCCGGTGGTGGAGGGCACCGCCGCCGGACCGGTGCTGATCGGCGCCACCCGGGAGCGGGTGGGCTTCGACCGCACCCTGTCGCTGCGCGCGGTGCGGGCGCTGGCCGCCGGCGCGGTCGGGCTGTTCCCGTTCCTGGAGCGGGTCCGCGCGCTGCGCGCGTACGCGGGCTTCCGGCCGTATCTGCCCGACCACCTGCCGGCGATCGGCCCCGACCCGCGGGTGCCCGGGCTGTTCCACGCCTGCGGGCACGAGGGCGCCGGCATCGGACTCGCCACCGGCACCGGGCGGCTGATCGCGCAGGCGCTCACCGGAACGGCGCCGGAACTGGACCTCGCTCCGTTCCGGCCGGAGCGGTTCGACACCGAAGGACACGGCACCGAAGAACACGCCATCGAAGGACACGGCACCGAAGGGCAGGGCGGCCGGGGACGCGGCGGCCCTGGACCCGGCACCGGTGCCCGGGACGCCGACGCGGGAGAGGCCGATGCGGGAGACGAACGGTGAACGCCAGGGAGCAGGGCCGGGCGCGGTCTGTACCGTCACCTTCGACGGCCGGCCCCTGCGGGCGCGGGCGGGCCAGACGGTCGCGGCGGTGCTGTGGGCGGCGGGCGTGACGGCCTGGCGCGAGACCCGGGGCGGCGGCCGGCCGCGCGGGGTGTTCTGCGGGATCGGGGTGTGCTTCGACTGCCTGGTGACCGTCAACGGCAGCCCCGATCAACGGGCTTGCCTGGTGCCGGTGGCCCCGGGCGACGCGATCCGCACCCAGCGGGGAACGGGCCGGGACGATGACTGAGGAACCGTCCCTGGCCGTGGTGGGCGCGGGGCCCGCCGGTCTCGCCGCCGCCCTGGCGGCGGCGGCGCGCGGTGTCCGGGTGACCCTGCTCGACGCGGCCGGCCAGGCCGGCGGCCAGATCCACCGGCAGCCCGCCCCGGCCCTCGCCGCCCGCCGGGACCGGCACGGGGGGCGCACCTGGGAGCGGCTGCGGGCCGGTCTGGAACACCACCGCGCGGCCGGCCGGATCACCCACCTGACGGACCACCATGTGTGGTGCGTGGTACGCGCGTCCGGCTCCGGGACGTTCGCCGTGCACGCGCTGCGCGGCCCCGCGCAGGAGGAGGGCGTCACCGTCCGCGCCGCCGCCGTCCTGCTCGCCACCGGCGGCTATGAGCGGGTGCTGCCGTTCCCGGGCTGGACGCTGCCCGGGGTCGTCACGGCGGGCGGTGCGCAGGCCCTGCTCAAGGGCGGCCCGGTGCTGCCGCCCGGGCGGACGGCCGTGGTCGCCGGGACCGGTCCGCTGCTGCTGCCGGTGGCCGCCGGGCTGGCCGCGGCCGGCGCCCGGGTCGCCGCGCTGGTCGAGTCCGCCGGCCCCGCCGCGCTGCCGCGCCGGGCGCCCGCCCTGGCCGCCCAGCCCGGGAAACTGGCGGAAGGCGCCGGATACGCGGCCCGGCTGCTGCGGCACGGCGTGCGCGTGCTGACCCGGCACACCGTGGTGGCGGCGCACGGCACCGACCGGCTGACCGCGGTGACGGTGGCCGCGCTCGACCGGCACGGCCGGCTCCGCCCCGGCACCGCCCGGCGCGTCCCGTGCGACACGCTCGCGGTGGGCCACGGCATGCTGCCGCACACCGACCTCGCCGAGACCCTCGGCTGCGCCCTGTCCGGCACCGCCGTGCGCGTCGACGCCGAGCAGCGCACCGACGTGCCCGGCGTCTGGGCGGCCGGGGAGGCCACCGGGATCGGCGGGGCGGCGCTCGCACTCGCCGAGGGGCACATCGCCGGGCGCTCGGCCGCCGCCCGGCTGTACGGCACCGCACCGGATCCGCGCGGCTGGGCCGCCGCCGGCCGGGCCAGGGCCCGCGCCCGGGCGTTCGCCGCGGCCCTCGACGCGGTGTACGCGCCGCCGGCGGACTGGGCGGAGCGACTGCCGGACGACACGGTGGTGTGCCGCTGCGAGGAGGTCACCGCCGGGCGGGTGCGCGAGGCGGCCGGTCCGCTCGGCGCCGGCGACACCCGCACCGTGAAGCTGCTCACCCGGGCCGGGATGGGCTGGTGCCAGGGCCGGATCTGCGCCCCGGCGGTCGCGGAGCTGGCGGGCTGCCCGCTCACCGCAGGGCGCAGGCCGTTCGCCCGGCCGGTGCCGCTCGGCGTGCTGGCCGCCCTGCCGGACCCGGAGTGAAGACCGGCCGCCCTGCCGGACCCGGAGTGAGCACCGGCCGCACGTCCCGACCAGTGTTATGTCACACCCTGCCGAAAGGAGCACGACTCGATGAACCACGCGGAGCACCACCGTCCCTGGCACGGCGTCCTCGTCGCCACCGCCCTTCCGCTGCGCGCCGACCTCTCGGTCGACCTTGAGCGGTACGCCGAGCACTGCGCCTGGCTCGTCGCACAGGGCTGCGACGGTGTCGTGCCGAACGGCTCGCTGGGCGAGTACCAGACGCTCACCGCCGAGGAGCGGGCCCGGGTGGTGGAGACCGCCGTGGCCGCCGTCGGCGGGCAGCGGGTGATGCCGGGCGTCGCCGCGTACGGCGCGCGGGAGGCCCGCCACTGGGCCGAGCAGGCCGCCGGGGCCGGCTGCGCGTCGGTGATGCTGCTGCCGCCCACCGCCTACCGCGCCGGCGAACGCTCCGTCCTCGCCCACTACGCCGAGGCCGCCAAGGCGGGCCTGCCGGTGGTGGCGTACAACAACCCCGTCGACACCAAGGTCGACCTGGTGCCCGAACTGCTCGCCCGGCTGCACGGCGAGGGCCTGGTGCAGGCCGTCAAGGAGTTCTCCGGCGACGTCCGCCGCGCCTGGCGGATCGCCGAACTCGCCCCCGGTCTGGATCTGCTGGCCGGTGCCGACGACGTGCTGCTGGAGCTGGCGGTGGCCGGCGCCAAGGGCTGGGTGGCCGGCTTCCCCAACGCGCTGCCGCGCGTCTCGGCACGGCTGTACCGCGCGGCGGCGGCCGGTGACCTCGCCACCGCCGTCCCGCTGTACCGCCGGCTGCACCCGCTGCTGCGCTGGGACTCCGAAGTGGAGTTCGTCCAGGCGGTCAAGGCCGCCATGGACGCCGTCGGGCGCTACGGCGGCCCGGTGCGCCCGCCCCGGGTGCCGCTGTCACCCGAGCGGGAGGCCGCCGTCCGCGCGGCCACCGAGCGGGCCCTGGCCGCGGACCTCGGCTGACCGGGAGGCAGCGCATGCGCAGCGGACTCGTCCTGCACGCCGTCGACTCGCACACCGAGGGCATGCCGACCCGGGTGATCACCGACGGGATCGGCACCGTGCCCGGCGCGACCATGAACGAGCGGCGGCTGTACTTCCGTGACCACCGCGACCACATCAGGCGGCTGCTGGTGAACGAGCCGCGCGGCCACTCCGCGATGAGCGGCGCCATCCTCCAGCCGCCCACCCGGCCCGACTGCGACTGGGGCGTCCTGTACATCGAGGTGTCCGGCCATCTGCCGATGTGCGGGCACGGCACCATCGGAGTGGCCACCGTGCTGGTGGAGACCGGCAGGGTGACGGTCACGGAACCGGTGACCACCATCCGGCTCGACACCCCGGCGGGCGTCGTGGTCGCCGAGGTCGCGGTGGCGGACGGCGCCGCCCGGGGCGTGACGCTGCGGAACGTGCCGTCGTTCGCCGCCGGCCTGGACCGCCGCGTCACGCTCCCGGACGGCCGTACCGTCACCTACGACCTCGCCTACGGCGGCAACTTCTACGCGATCCTGCCGCTGGACGCCTTGGGACTGCCCTTCGACCGCGCCCGCAAGGACGACATCCTCTCGGCGGGCCTCGCCCTGATGCGGGCGGTCAACGGGCGGGAGGAGCCGGTGCACCCCGAGGACCCGTCGATCCGCGGCTGCCACCACGTCCACCTGTACGCGCCCGGTGCCACGGCCCGGCACTCCCGGCACGCCATGGTCATCCACCCGGGCTGGTTCGACCGCTCCCCGTGCGGCACGGGCACCAGCGCGCGCATGGCGCAGCTTCACGCGCGCGGGGAGCTGCCCCTGCACACCGAGTTCGTGAACGAGTCCTTCATCGGCACCCGCTTCACCGGGCGGCTGCTGGGCACGACGCAGGTCGCCGGGGTGCCGGCCGTGCTGCCCAGCTTCACCGGCCGGGCGTGGATCACGGGGACGGCCCGGTATCTGCTGGACCCGTCCGACCCGTTCCCGGAGGGGTTCGTCCTCTAGCGGGCGCGGCCTGTTCTAGACTCGCCCGGTGATGCGTGACATGGCACCAGACACCCGGGACGCCGGACTGTCCGCGCTCCCCCGGCTCGGCGGACGGCGCAGCAGCTACCGGGAGCGGGTCGCGGACGCCCTGCGCGCCGCGCTGATCGCGGGCGAGCTGCGACCGGGCGAGGTGTACTCGGCGCCCTCGCTGGCCGCCCGGTTCGGGGTCTCGGCGACGCCGGTGCGGGAGGCGATGCTCGACCTGGCCAAGGAAGGGCTGGTCGACACCGTGCCCAACAAGGGCTTCCGGGTCACCGTCGTCTCCGACCGGCAGCTCGACGAGTACACGCAGATCCGGGCGCTGATCGAGATCCCGACCGTGACGGGCCTGGCCCGCACCGCCGACCGGGTCTCGCTGGAGGCGCTGCGCCCGGCGGCCCGGGAGATCGTCGCCGCCGCCGCGGCCGGCGACCTGATCGCCTACGTCGAGGCCGACACCCGCTTCCACCTCGGTCTGCTCGCCCTCGCGGGCAACGCCCATCTGGTCGAGGTCGTGGCCGACCTGCGCAAACGCTCCCGACTCTACGGGCTGACCGCGCTGGTGGAGGCGGACCGGCTGCACGCCTCCGCCGAGGAGCACCTGGAGCTGCTGGACGCGCTGCTGGAGCGCGACGAGACGGCCGTACACGCGGTCATGAGCCGGCACCTGGGACATGTGCGCGGTCTGTGGGCCGCCGGGGACTGACCGCCGCCGGCCCGGACAGCGCCGTACATCTCGCTGCGGAAAGCGCCCCTGACCTCAGTTTTTTCATGGCCTCGGGGGCGTCGCGGGACAAGGAACGGCGATTTTGCGCCAGATAGGGGCATCCCCGACCATGGCTGCGTCCCGGCACCCAGGGGCAGCTGTTCGATGAGAGGCGCACCACCCATGCACGTCCCCGGAACCGCACCGCAGCCGGCTCCGGCCCCCACGGAGTCCCCCGCCGCCACCGCGGCGGAGCCCCGGTCCGGCAGCAAGCACGCCCGCAGCTTCGGTCTCCCCGTCGCCACCGCGCTGGTCATGGGCAACATCATCGGCGGCGGCATCTTCCTGCTCCCGGCCTCCATCGCACCGTACGGCACCGTCAGCCTGGTCGCCTTCGGCGTGCTGACCGTCGGCGCCATCGCGCTCGCCCTGGTCTTCGGCCGGCTCGCCGCCCGCGACCCGCGCACCGGCGGCCCGTACGTCTACGCCCGGGAGGCGTTCGGCGACTTCGCGGGCTTCCTCGCGGCCTGGTCGTACTGGATCACCACCTGGGTGTCGAACGCCGCGCTCGCCGTCGCCGCCGTCGGCTACCTCGACGTGCTGATCCCGGTGAACGGCCACCGCTGGAGCGCGTGCCTGGCCGCGCTGACCCTCCAGTGGCTGCCCGCCCTCGCCAACTTCGCCGGCACCCGCTACGTCGGCGCCGTCCAGCTCGTCTCCACGGTGCTGAAGTTCGTGCCGCTGCTGCTCGTCGCGGTCGGCGGGCTGTTCTTCTTCGACCCCTCCCGGCTCGGCCCGTTCAACTCCAGCGGGCAGGGCGCGGTCGGCGCGGTGTCCGCCTCCGCCGCCCTGCTGCTCTTCTCCTACCTCGGTGTGGAGTCCGCCGCCGTCAGCGCGGGCGAGGTGCGGGACGCCCGCCGCAACGTGGGCCGCGCCACCGTCATCGGCACCGCGGGCGCCGCGCTGGTGTACCTGCTGGGCACGGTGTCGGTGTTCGGCACGGTCCCGCACGAGCGGCTGCTCACCTCCACCGCGCCGTTCTCGGACGCCGTGAACGCGATGTTCGGGGGCGGCTGGGGCGGTACGGCGGTGGCGCTCGCCGCGCTCGTGTCGATGACCGGCTGCCTCAACGGCTGGACCCTGCTGAGCGCCCAGACCCCGTACGCGGCGGCCCGCGACGGCCTGTTCCCGAGCGCCTTCGCGCGCCGCCGGCGGGGCGTGCCCACGGTCGGTGTCGGTGTGACGGCCGTGCTCGCCTCGCTGCTCACCGTCTACAACTACTTCTCGGGCTCGGGCAGGGTCTTCGAGGTCCTGGTCCTGGTCACCACGTTCACCGCGACCGTCCCGTATCTGCTGGCCACCGCCGCGCAGATCTTCCACCTGGTGGCCGGCCGGCCCGGGGCGGTGGACCGGGGGCGGCTGGTGCGGGACTCCGTGGTCACCGCGGTGGCCGCCGCCTTCTCCGTCTGGCTGATGGCGGGCGCCGGCTACGCGGCGGTGTACCAGGGCGTGCTGTTCCTGTTCGTCGGGATCATCGTCTACGCGGTGATGGCGGCCCGGCGGCAGCGGCAGCGGCCGTCAGCGAGCGGGGCGGTCTGACCGGCCGGCGTCCGGCCGGTCCGGCGGGCCGGGTCCCGGGGGCCCGTCGCGCACTCCGGGCCGGTACTTGGGGACGCGCAGGGTGATCTTCATGCCGGCTCCCACGCCGGTCTCGATCACCAGGCCGTGGTCGTCGCCGTAGACCTGGCGCAGCCGCTCGTCCACGTTGCGCAGCCCGATGCCGGCCGCCGCGTCCTCGCCGCCGCCGAGGATGCGGCGCAGCCGGTCCGGCTCCATGCCGACGCCGTCGTCCTCCACGACGATCCGTGCCGTCGCCCCCTCGTCCCGCGCGGTGAGGGTGATCCGGCCGCGCTCGCCGCCGTCCCCGAGGCCGTGCTTGACCGCGTTCTCCACCAGCGGCTGCAGGCACAGGAAGGGCACCGCCACGGGCAGCACCTCCGGGGCGATCCGCAAGGTCACCTCCAGGCGCGGCCCGAACCGGGCGCGGACCAGCTCCAGGAACTGCTCGATGGAGCGCAGCTCCTCGGCCAGGGTGGTGAACTCGCCGTGCCGGCGGAACGAGTAGCGGGCGAAGTCGGCGAACTCCAGCAGCAGGTCACGGGCCCGCTCGGGATCGGTGCGCACGAAGGACGCGATCGCCGCGAGCGAGTTGTAGAGGAAGTGCGGGGAGATCTGGGCCCGCAGCGCCCGGATCTCCGCCTCGATCAGTCCGGTGCGGGTGCGGTCGAGGTCGGCGAGTTCGAGCTGTACGGAGATCCAGCGGGCCACCTCCTCGGTGGCCCGGGCCCCGGACGCCGGCTCGCCGGCGCCGAGTACGACGAGGGCGCCGGGCACCCGCCGGTCGACGGTGAGCGGCGCGACGGCGCCCCAGCGCACCGGGCAGTCCGGGTCCGGGCAGTCCACGGTGAACGTGTGCGGGCGGCCGGTGTCCAGCACCGCGCGGACCCGGTCCAGGGCCGTGTCCGCGTGGTGCCGGCCCGGCCCCTCCCAGGCCAGCAGCCGGTCGTCGGCGGTGAGCCCGAGCGCGGCCGTGCCGAACAGCGGCCGCAGCCGGCGCACCGCCTTGCGGGCCGCGTCCGGGGTGAGTCCGGCGCGCAGCGGGGGCGCGGCCAGGGAGGCGGTGTGCAGGGTGCGGAAGGTGGCGCGGGCCGCGGGGGTGCCGAGGTCCGTGCCGTCCCGGGCGGACCGGCGGGCCAGCAGCCGCCCGGTGACGAGGCCGGCGGCGAACAGCAGGGGCGCTCCGGCGGCGGCGACGGCGAGGCCGTTCACCGGCGGGCACGGCGGGCGGTACGGGCCACGGGCGGGCGGGTCGTCATGGGGTCCTCACTCCTCGGCGGGCGGTGGGCGCGTCCGGTCCGGCCGGGCGTTCGGGCAGATGGAGCCGGGCCATGGCCGCCTCGGTGCCGGCCGGGATGCGGTCCCGGGTGGCGAGGGAGACCAGGATCATGGTGAGGAAGCCGAGCGGTACCGACCACACGGCCGGCCAGGCGAGCAGCGCGTGCGGCCAGCCGCCGGCCGGCCGCCCGGCGATGGTCAGCGCGACCGCGGTCAGGGCGCTGCCGCCGCCGGTGAGCAGGCCCGCGACCGCGCCGGGCGCGGTCAGTCCGCGCCACCAGATGCCGAGCACCAGCAGCGGGCAGAAGGACGACGCGGCCACGGCGAAGGCGAGCCCCACGGCGTGGGCGACGGGCAGCTTCCCGGCGGCCACGCTCACCGTGCCGGGCACGGCGACCGCGAGCAGCGTGGCGAGCCGGAAGCGGCCGACCCCGAGCGAGGGCAGCACGTCCTGGCTGAGCACGCCGGCGACGGACAGGGTGAGCCCGGAGGCGGTGGACAGGAAGGCGGCGCAGGCACCGGCGGCGATCAGCGCGCCGAGGAGGTCGCCGCCGGTGCCGCCGACGAGCCGCTGGGGCAGCACGAGCACGGCGGCGTCGGTGGTGCCGGTGAGCAGCAGGTCGGGGGCGTAGAGCCGGCCGAGGAGGCCGTAGAGGGGCGGCAGCAGGTAGAAGCCGCCGACGAGGGCCAGCACGATCACGGTGGTGCGCCGGGCGGCGCGGCCGTCGGGGTTGGTGTAGAAGCGGACGAGGACGTGCGGCAGTCCCATCGTGCCGAGGAAGGTGGCGCAGATCAGCCCGTACGTCGAGTAGAGCGGGTGTTCGTCCCGGCCGCCGGACAGCGGCGCCGCCCAGCTGGAGGCGGTGCGCCGGCCGTCGTCGGCGCGCTCGGGCACCGGGGCGCCGGGCGGGAAGCGCAGGGTCGTTCCGGCGCGGATCTCGTGCACACCGGGGTCCAGGTCCAGCCGGCCGCCGGTGTAGTCCTTGCCGTCGACGGCGCCGGTCGCGGTGGCCCGCAGCGGTGTGTCGATCCGGACGCGCACGGTGCTCTCGACGGTGACCTGGGTGGACCGGCGGAAGGCCGGCGGCTCGTCCACCGCGCCGGCGGGTCCCGGGTCGCCGTGCCAGGCGACGGCCAGGAAGACCGCGGGCACCAGGAGCGCGATCAGTTTCAGGCAGTACTGGAACGCCTGGACGTAGGTGATGCCGCGCATGCCGCCGGCGGCCACGGCCAGGGCGACGACGACGGCGACGAGCACCCCGCCGAGCCAGTGCGGCGCGCCGGTGACCAGGCCGAGGGTCAGGCCCGCGCCCTGGAGCTGCGGCAGCAGGTAGAGCCAGCCGACTCCGACGACGAGCACCCCGGCGACGCGCCGGGCGGCCCCGGACTCCAGCCGCGCGTCGGCGAAGTCGGGCAGCGTGTAGGCACCGGAGCGGCGCAGCGGGGCGGCGACGAACGCAAGCAAAACGAGGTACCCGGCCGCGTAGCCGACGGGGAACCAGAGCATCTCCACGCCCTGGGCGGCGACGAGTCCGGCGATGCCGAGGAAGGAGGCCGCCGAGAGGTACTCGCCGCCGATGGCCATGGCGTTGAGGTACGGCGGCACGCTGCGGGAGGCGACGTAGAAGTCGGAGGTGGTGCGGGAGACGCGCAGTCCCGCGGAGCCGATCAGCAGCGTGGCGAGGACCGCCGCCGACACGGCCACGACACCGTACGTCTGGTTCACCCGGCGGCCCCCGCGGCGCGGGCGGGCCCGCGCGGCCGGGCACCGGTCACCTGCGGGCCCTCCCGGCGGGGTCCGCCGCGTCCCGTCCGGTGTCCCGCACGGAGTCGCGTTCGTTGCGTTCGGCGCGGACGACGTACCACCGGCCGGTCAGGACGAGCACGGGATAGACCGCGACACCGAGGACGGCCCAGACGACCGCCGCGCTGCCCGGCCGGGTCGCCGGGTCCGGCAGGGCGGCGAAGGCGAGGGGCAGCGGTCCGAGCAGGGCGAGGAGCAGCGCGAAAGTTACGAGTGCCAACCGGAGTTGACGGCGCATCAGGGAACGCAGGGCCGGGGAGCCGACGGCGGGGTCCGCCGGGTGCGTCCGGGCGGGGCGGGCGGGTCCGTGGGCCGGGCGGGGCGCCCGGGGAACCCCCGTGACCACTTCACGCCGAGGAGTCCCCGGTGCACTCATGCCGCGTCCTCCGACCCGCGAAGATCAGACGTCGCAGTGGAGTGTACGCACCGGGCGACGAAAGGGACAGGTTCCCGGACGGCCCGCCCCGCACTCCGCACGGCGCCGTACGGTAAGTCCGGCACGGGGGTCGCGCGTTCCGCGCGGTGGCCGGTGTCCCCCGGCTCAGTCGCCGCCGGTGCGGAACCGGCGGCGGTACTCGGTCGGGGTCGTGTCGAGGCGGCGGCGGAAGGCCCGGACGAGGGTGTCGACGGTGCCGAACCCGCAGGCGGTGGCGATGCGTTCGAGGGTGGCGTCGGTGGTCTCCAGCTCGTGCCGGGCCCGTTCGACGCGGACGGACTCGATGTAGACGTGCGGGGTGGTGCCCAGCTCGGTCTTGAAGATCCGGGTGAGCTGCCGGTCGCTGACGTGGGCGTGTTCGGCGAGGTGTGCGACGGTGAGCGGTTCGGCGATGTGGCGCAGGATGTGGTGGCGCAGGTCCTCGATGCGCCGGGTCGCGGAGACCTGCTCCAGCGGGACGCTGAACTGGCTCTGGCCGCTGGGCCGTTTCAGGTACATCACCAGTTGCCGGGCGACGCGCAGCGCGACGGCCTCGCCGAGGTCGTCGGCGATGAGCGCGAGTGACAGGTCGAGACAGGCGCTGATCCCCGCGCCGGTCCAGACGTTCCCCTCGCGGATGAAGATCGGGTCGGAGTCGACCTCCACGGCGGGATGGTCGGCGGCGAGCTGCTGCGCGGTCGACCAGTGCGTGGTGGCCCGCTTGCCGTCCAGGAGCCCGGAGGCGGCGAGGATGTGCGCTCCGACGCAGACGGAGGTGATCCTGCGGGTGCGGGGCGCGAGTTGGCGTACCCGCTCCACCACGGCCGGGTCGACGAGCGCCTGCACCCGGTGCTGGCCGTCGACCTCGACCGCGCCCGGCACGACGAGCGTGTCGATGCTCCTCCTCGTCAGCTCCGCGAAGGTGACGTCGGGCAGGACCCTGACCCCGGCGGCGGTGGTGATGGGGTCCATGGTCTCGGCGGCGAGGGCCACGTCGTAGCCCGCCGCCTCCTCGGTCTCGCGCCGGGCGAGGGAGAACACCTCCGGCGGCCCGGTGACGTCGAGCAGGTCGACGCCTTCGAACAGGACGATGACGATGAGTCGTTCGCCGGTGTGCACGGGTCCCCCTGACCGTACGACGGTGATGTCGGTATCTGCATGCTAGACGACATTGCCGACGCGTCCGCCGGGCCATAGCGTCATGAGTGCAGGTCATCGCACCGGCGCAGTCCCCTCCCAACTCCCTTTCCTCAGGTGGTACTCCATGCCCAGAACGACGCTCCGACAGCTCAACGGCTTCGACGACGCGCCCGCGAAGCTGGCCGACTCGACCCTGGTCATGATCGACTACCAGAACACCTACACGACCGGTGTCATGGAGCTGGACGGCTGGCAGCCCGCGCTGGACGCCGCCGCCCGGCTGCTGGAGCGCGCCCGCCGGGAGGGTGCCAAGGTCGTCCACGTCGTCAACGACGGCGGTGAGGGCACGCCGTACGACATCCGCGCCGAGATCGGCCAGATCCACCCGAGCGTCGCGCCGGCCGACGGCGAGCCCGTGGTCGTCAAGCAGGCGCCGAACGCCTTCCACGGCACCGACCTCGGCGACCTCGTCGACGAGGCGGGGCGCGGCGATCTGGTCATCGCCGGGTTCATGACCCACATGTGCGTGGCGTTCACCGCCCAGGGCGCCTTCCTGCGCGGCAACCGGCCCACCGTGGTGGCCGACGCCAGCGCCACCCGTTCGCTGCCGGTCGCCGGCACGGAACTGGACGCCCGCCAGGTGCACCTCGGCGCCCTCGCCACCATCGCCGACCTGTACGGGGTCGTCGTTCCGTCCCAGGAGGACCTCGCCTGATGAAGCCGTTGCGTTCAGCCGTCGCGCTGTGCACCGCCGCCCTGCTCGCGGCCACCGTCGCCGCGTGCGGCGGAACGTCCGAGGCCGCCGCCGCCAAGGACGCGCCGTCGGCACCCGCCGCCCGGACGAACGTCGCCAAGGACACGAAGACGCTGAGGCAGCTCAACGGCCTCGACGAGACACCGGCCACGCTGTCCGACGCGACGCTGATCATGGTGGACTACCAGAACACCTACACCGACGGTGTGATGGAACTCGACGGGTGGAAACCCGCGCTGCACAACGCCGAAGCGCTGCTGAAGCGGGCGCGCGCGGCGGGCACCCCGGTCATCCACATCGTCGACAAGGGCTACGACCTGAAGTCGAAGGCGGGACAGATCATTCCGGCGCTCAAGCCCGCCAAGGGCGAGCCGGTCGTGGTGAAGAGCGTCCCCAACGCCTTCCACGGCACCGATCTGGCCGAGAAGGTCGAGAAGACCGGCAAGAAGAACGTCATCGTCGCCGGGTTCATGACCAACATGTGTGTTCTGTTCACCGCGCAGGGCGCCTTCCTCGACGGATACCGGCCGACCGTGGTCGCCGACGCCTCGGCCACCCGGCCGCTGCCGCTGAAGGGCGACCCGGAGGGCATTCCCGCGCGGCAGCTCCACGAAGCCGCTCTCGCCACGGTCCAGGACCTCTACGGCGTCGTGGTGCCGTCGCAGAAGTCGCTGACCTGACCGGCTCGCGCCGGGCCTCCCCCGGTCCGGCGCGAGCGGGCCGGTCCGCCGGCGACCTGAACGCCGGCGGTCCGGCCCGCCACCCCACCCTCGTAACGGACTTACCCCACACGTCCCCCCACGCGTTCCCCCTGTGGTCTTCCCCCCACGCTTTCCCCACTTGATCTTCCCCCCACGCCTGACCCCCCACCCCGAGGCCCCCCCCCACATTCCTCCCCCCACCCCGCAGAGGACCGATCCATCACAACGGAAAGACGGGGCATGGCAACACGTAGAGGATTTCTGGGTACCGTTTCGGCAGCAGGGGCGGCCACCTTCCTCGCCCAGACGCAGACAGCCACCAGCGCGTCGGCCGCACCGGCAGCGACCGACGAGAAGGCGGCACGCAACGCGATACGCAATGTGAACGCCGGGATGCGCGCCAACTACGCGTCCCTCAAGGCCGAGCTGATCAAGCAGCTCTCGCCCGTGATCGTCGTCCAGAACAACGCCGTCGGCGGACGCTTCACACTGATCAACAAGGGCGTGCAGGTCGAGACGGTCGACCCGGTTCCGGAGTACTTCGAACTGGCCAAGTCCATCGCGCACATCCCGCTGGGCATCTACTCGGTGATCGCCGCCTACCTCAGCGACCAGGTGCCGAACATCCCCAACGCCGGCCGCATCGACCCGCACGATCTGGACATGGTCGCCTTCAAGACACCGGGCGACAAGGGCTGGGTCACTCCGCTGAACAGCTTCCGCACGACGCTGAGTTCGGCGCTCACGATGCTGCCGACGGCGAACCTCCCCACCGACCTCGACGCCTCCTGCACCAAGATCCTGTCGGAGGCCGTCAAGTTCATCGACACCATCGTCAAGGCGGGCTCCTTCGACATGGTGGCGTTCAACCGGTTCGCCGCGACCGTCTACCCGTCCATCCGCGTCAACATGACGTTCGCCGCGACCGCGCAGATCACCGGCATCGAGGCGCTGATGAAGCGGTGGCGCACGCTGATCGGCGAGGAGGCGTGGAGCAACCTGTACGTCACGGTGCTGTCGATCTGGACGACGGCCGAGCTGAACCAGGCGTCCATCATCATCCGCCGCACCATGAACCAGGCGAAGGTGAACACCCACCTGATCGACCTGCCCACCGTGGAGACCCCGTCGGACCCGATCGCCGTGGCCCTGGACAACCTGGCCCGGATCGTCCAGGACAACGTCGCCGCGGAGATGGTCTTCAACACCGACCTCAAGGTCGCCGACGCCCTCAAGGGCAAGGAGGACCTGCTGTCGGACGAGATCCTCCAGCAGATCGGCGGTACGGCGGCCACCGCCAACACCGCGGCCTTCACCACCGCCGCGGCAGCGGCAACCTGCCCGATCACGGGCCACACCGCAAGCGTCTGACCCCACGACGCCGCCCCCTGTCCCCCGACTCCCGGGGGACGGGGGGCGCTGTGGGTCGGGGCGCCGGGGGGGGGCGTCCGCCGGGGCGTGGCCGAAAGTTCACGCCGCTCACGCTGTGTGGTCAAGGTCACCTCCGTACGGGTTTCCGCCTCACACGATGTCAGGTCATACCGTCCTGTCCCATGACCCAGCCAAGAACTCGTGAGACGGCCCGAAGGCTCCTGTTCGTGGGGTTCGTGATCGGTGCGTTCGCCCTGGGCACCAGCGAGAACGTGGTCGCGGGCATCCTGCCCGAGATCGCCCGCGGACTGCGGGTGAGCGAGGGATCCGCAGGCTTGCTCGTGACCGCGTACGCCGGAACGGTGACCGTGGCCGGCCCGATCGTGACCCTGTTCTTCGACCGGGTGGGGCCCCGGAAACTGGTGACCGGATCGATCGCGCTGTACGCCGCGGGCTCCGTACTGGCCGCCGCGGCCGGTTCCTTCCCCGCGGTGGTCGCGGGACGGGTGATCACCGGCCTGGTGCACACCACGATCATGGTGGTGTTCATGACGGCGGCCATGCGCGTGGCCGAGCCCGGCAAGGAGGCGTCGGCCGCCGCCAACATCACCCTCGGCCTGTCCGTGGCCACCGTGCTCGGTGTTCCGATCGGTGTCTTCCTCGGCCAGCACCTTGCCTGGCAGGCGGCGTTCTGGCTGGTCGCCGTGCTGGCCGCGGTCAGCCTGCTGGTGATCCTCGCCGTCTTCCCGGCCGACGAGCCGGCCGGTGCGCCCGCGCCGCGGGCCGGCCTGCGCGGGCTGGGCCGCCCCGAACTGCTCCTCGGCATCTGCGTCACCGCGCTGACCGGCATGGCGGCCCTCACGGTGGTGACGTACGTGGCCCCGTTCCTGACCCAGGGCTCCGGGGTCGGTTCCGGTGCGATCGTGTGGATCATGCTCGCGTACGGCGCCGGCTGCGTCGTCGGCAACACCCTGGGCGGACGGATCGCCGACGGCCGGGTGCTCCAGGCGATGGCCGGCACCGTCACCGCCACCCTCGCCGTGCTCGCCGTGCTCCTGCTGGTGTCCGGCAGCGCGGTACCGACGGTGATCGTCACCGTCCTGGTCGGCCTCGCCTACTTCGCCACGTTCCCGGCCCTGAACACCTGGGTGGCCTCCAACGCCGAGGGGCTGTCGCCCAACCTGGCCCTGGCCCTCAACAGCTCCGCCTTCAACATCGGGATCGCGCTGGCCGGCTGGACCGGCTCGGCCTGGCTGAACTCCGGCCGGCCGGTCGGGAACCTGCCGCTCATCGCCCTGCCGCCCGCCGCCCTGGCCGCCGCCCTCGCCTGGGTCCTGGTGCGCCGCCGGCGCTCGGCTCCCGGCTCCGGGACCGCGCGCCCGGCGGACGAACCCCACGCGGGCACTCCCACGACCGCCTGACACCGCATCCCCGCGACCGATTCCGGCGAACCGATCGATGGAGACCCCTTGCCTTCCATGACCGCCTCCGCCCCGCAGTACAAACATGCGCTGACCCGCCGTCCGCAGGGCCGATGGACCGTGGACGCCGTCAAGCAGGTGTCGTACGAAGTCCTCGTCCACCACCACCTGCTGGACCCCTCCGACCCGCACCTCGCCGACGCGCTCCGCCGATGCGTCGCCCAACCGGGAGCCACCGGCCCCGGCACGCCCAGCGACCGGCGGCTGCTGGTCGTGGACCGGACCGTCCACGACCTCTACGGCACCGCGATCGCCGCCTACTTCGACACCCACGGCTTCACCACCGACACCCTCGTCCTCGACGCCCACGAGCAGGTCAAGGACTGGCAGAGCGTGGACGCCGTGCTCGCCGCGATGGACGAGTTCGGCGTGGACCGCCGGCGGGAGCCCGTCATCGCCATCGGCGGCGGCGTACTGTGCGACATCGTCGGCTTCGCCGCCAGCATCTACCGGCGCGGCACCCCCTACATACGCATACCCACCACCTTGGTCGGCCTGATCGATGCGGGCGTCGGGGTGAAGACCGGGGTCAACCACCGCTCTGGCAAGAACCGCATCGGCACCTACGCCCAGCCGCTGCTGAGCCTTCTCGACACCAGCTTCCTCGCCACCCTCCCGCAGCGGCACCTCAGTAACGGGTTCGCGGAGATACTCAAGGTGGCCCTGGTCAAGTCCGAGACGCTGTTCACCATGCTGGAGCGCGCGGGCAGGTACGGGATCCGGGACGTCTTCGACGACGCGTTCCACGCCGGCATGGCCGAGTACATCACCCACGAGTCCATCCATCTGATGCTGGAGGAGCTCCAGCCGAACCTGTGGGAAGCCGTCCTCGAGCGCTGCGTCGACTACGGCCACACCTTCAGTCCCACCATCGAGATGCACTCCGTGGCCGAACTGCTGCACGGCGAGGCCGTCGCCGTCGACATGGCCCTGACCACGGGCATCTCCCTGGGACGCGGCCTGACGACCGAGGCCGAGGCCGCCCGGGTCCTCGCGGTCATGCGCGGCCTCGGCCTCAGCCCGTGGAACGATGCGCTGGCCGACACCGGGCTGCTCGTACGCGCGCTGGAGGACACCGTCCGGCACCGTGACGGACAGCAGCGGCTCCCGCTGACCCGGGGCATCGGAGACCACGTGTTCGTGAACGACGTCACCGCCGACGAGATCGCCGCCGCGGTGCGTTACGTGGCCGCGTACGCCGAGTCCGGCGACGGCACCCGGGTCCAGGCGGCTGCCGCATGAGCGCCGGACGAGACCCGGACGGACCCGCCGGGACCACCGACGGCGCACGCCTGGGCTCCGACGGCGCCCAGGGCTTCGTCGCCCCGGGTTTCGAGGCCGTACGGGACTGTTTCGAGGCGAACCTGCGCGAGACCGAGGTGGGGGCCGCGTTCGCCGTCCACCACCGGGGCCGGCTCGTCGTCGACCTGTGGGGTGGTACCGCCGACCCGGCGACGGGCCGCCCGTGGGCGAGGGGCACCCGGGCCCAGATCTTCTCCGGTTCCAAGGGGATCATCGCCGTAGCCCTGCTGCGCCTGTGCGACAGCGGAGTGCTGCGGCTCGACGAACCCGTCGCCCGCTACTGGCCGGAGTTCGCCGCCCACGGCAAGGACCGCGTCACCGTCTCCGACGCCGTGACGTACTGCGCGGGTCTGCCCGCCGTCACGGGCCGGGGCGTCGGCCACCAGGACCTCGCGGACGTCCGGACCATGGCACGGGCCCTCGCCGGCCAGGCCCCGGTGACCGAGCCCCGGCTCATCTACGGTCCGTGGACCATGGGCTGGATCGTCGACGAACTCGTCCACCGCACCACTGGTCTGTCCCTGCGCGCCTACTTCCGCCGCGAGATCGCCGAACCGCACGGCCTCGTCCTCGACTGGTGTCTGAGCCCGGCCGCGGAGGTGGCGACCGTGGTCCACGACGACGCGTTCGCCGCCCAGTACGACCGCTTCAACGACAGCGAGGACCCGCTGACCCGCGCCATCTGGGCCAATCCCATGCCCTTCCCGAAGGGCAGGGTGGTGTGGAACGACGACGCCCTGCGCACCGCGTACATCCCGGCGGCCAACCTCGTCGGCACCGCGCGTGACATCTCGCGCCTGTACTCGCTGGTCGTCGAGGACCTGCACCGGCCGGACGGACAGCCGGGCAACCTGGCCCGGGCCGAGACGGTCCGCGCGGCACTCACCCCGTACGTGCGGCAGGAGGACCCGACGCTCGGCTTCCCCTTCGCCTACGGACGCGGCGGGTTCCGTCTCAAGGGCACCCCGCGCACCGGTGTGGACGCCGACATGTTCGGCCACGACGGCGGTGGCGGGTCGGCGCACTTCGGCTGGCCGGACGCGCGCATCGCGCTCTCCTACACCCCCAGCCGCCTCCTTGACATCGGCAACGACGACCACCGGGCCGGCAACCTGATCCGCGCGCTGAAATCCGCCCTGCGGGATCCGGAAGCGCAGAGTGCGCCGGACGGCGAGCAGGCCATGGCCTCCGCCTCGGCGGAGACCGGAAAGGCAGTACCAGCATGAAGATCAGCGTCTCGGTCTTCCAGACCACCCGGACCGCCCGGGTGACGGATCTGGCCCGCCGGCTGGAGGACACCGGGTACGACGCCCTGTACTTCTGCGAGCACACCCACCAGTCCCTGGCCTTCGCCCGCCAGGCCCCCACCCTGGAACGCCGCTTCCGCGAGACCTTCGACCCGTTCGTGGCGGCACAGGCCGCCGCCGCGGTGACCGAACGCCTCCGGGTGGGGTCCGCCGTCAGCCTGCTGGCCCAGCACGAGCCGATCGCCATGGCGAAACGGCTCGCCAGCCTGGACCGGCTGACCGACGGCCGCCTCGACGTCGGCGTCGGCGCCGGCTGGATCGAGGACGAGATGCGCCGGCACGGTGTCGACCCGGCCCGCCGCAACGCCCGTCTGGCCGAACACGCCCTGGCCGTACGGGCCCTGTGGTCGGGCGAACCGACCACGGTGTCCTCGCCACACGTCCAGTTCGAGGACGTGGTGGTGTTGCCGACACCGCTGCAGCGGCCCGGACCGCCGATCCTCGTCGGCGGCGCCGGACCACGGGCCCCGCACCGGGTACGCACCTTCGGCGACGGCTGGATGCCCGACTTCGGCTCGGTTCCGCTGGAGCGGCTGCTGACGGGACTCGCCGAGGTCCGCGCGGTCGGCCGGGAACAGGGCCGGCACCTGCCGGTGGTGGTGATGGGCGTGCCGCACGACCCGTCCGTCCTCTCGGTCCTGGCCGAGGCGGGGGTCGACCAGGTGGCCACGCTGCTGCCGTCGGCGCCCCTGGACGACATCGAGGAGTTCCTCGCGCCGTACGAGGCGGCCCTGCGCGCCGCCCTCGGCGTACGGGTGGGGCGCTGACACGACGACGGCCGGGGGACGGGCCGAACGACCGGCGGATCCTTCGCGCCGAGAACTCCACCAAGACCAGCGCCGTCAGCGGCGGTACGGAGAACGGGACGCATGGACAGCACGAGAAGCGGCTCGACCGGCGACCACACGTCCGGTGACCCTGTAGTTGGCGACCACATAGGTGACAGACATGTAAGACACATAAGACAGATAGCTGCGGACTACACGACGCCAGGGCGTACGGTCCCGGCCCGCACAGTGCCCGGCCCCACCGGATCCGGAGGGCCGCCCGGTGTCCGGCGGTCCGCTCGTCTGAGACGCCGCGGCTTCCTCACCGCCGTCGCCGGGGCCGGCGCGGCCGGTGCCGGCACGTCGGTGGCGGGAACGGCGCGCGCCGCGGCCGCCGGCCCGGCCGTGACGGCCGGCGTACCCGTGGTGTTACCGGGCCGCGATCCCCAATACGACTCGCTGCGCACCGGCTACAACCGGCGCTTCGACGTCCGTCCCACCGAGATCCTCGCCCCGCGCACCGCCGCCGAGACGGTGGCGGCGGTGCAGCGGGCCCTCGACGGTGGCCGCCGGTTCACTGTCTACGGCGGAGGGCACTGTTTCGAGGATTTCGTGCTCTCCGCGGACGTGCAGACCCTCATCACCATGGGCTCCCTCGACCAGATCGGGTACGACTCCGCGCGGGGCGTGTACACGGTCGGTTCCGGTGCCCGCCTGTTGAACGTGTACGACCGCCTGTACCGCGACCACGGCGTCACCGTTCCCGGCGGGGTCTGCTACTCGGTCGGCGTCGGCGGCCATGTCACGGGTGGCGGCTACGGTCTGCTGTCCCGTCGGCACGGGCTGACCGTGGACCACCTCGCGGGCGTGGAGGTGGTGACCGTGGATGCCCACGGCAAGGCCGCGCTCACCTACGCGCGGCGCGGCGACACCGGCGCTCTCGGCGACCTGTTCTGGGCGCACACCGGCGGAGGAGGCGGCAACTTCGGTGTCGTCACCCGTTTCGACTTCCACAGCCCCGACGAGCCGCGCGGCCTGCCCTCGCCGCCTGCGGACGTCTTGCTGGTGTTCTGCGACTGGCCGTGGGAGGGCGTCGGTCCGGAACGCCTCGGCTCGTTCCTCGACGTGTTCGCCGACTGGTGCGCCCGGCACCACACCTCCTCCGGACCGGCCGACTCCGTCTTCCCCTGGCTGACGATCCGGCACCGGGACCACGGCGGCGTGGGCATGGTCATGCAGGTCGCCGACCCGGCGGGCGAGCCCGTCGGTGACGACCTCGTCGCCCGGCTCGGTGCGGCCCTGGGCCGCACCGACGACGAGCGGTACGTCACCCGCGCCCGTATGCCGTGGATGAACGCCGTCCGGCTCGTCGGCACATCCAGCGACGAGAACAGCGACCCCAACCGGCGGGGCAAGCAGGGTTCGGCCAATCTGCGGGGCCGGCTCACCACGGCCCAGGTGGCGGAGATCCACCGGTTCCTGCACGAGCCGGTCGAGGGCTCGCTGTCGGCCGGCGTCGACATCGCGGCCCTGGGCGGAGCGATCTCCCGCGTCCGGCCCGCCGACACGGCCGTCTTCCAGCGCGACGCCACGATGAAACTGCTCGTACAGACCTTCTGGGCGGACCAGCGATACGACGCCGGCAACATCGGCTGGCTGCGCCGCGCCTACCACGGCATGTTCCGGGAGACCGGCGGCGTGCCCGGCTACGACGAGGCCACCGCCGGCAGCTACGTCAACTATCCGAACAGCGACCTGTCAGACGCGCGGTTCAACACCTCGGGGCTGTCCGCCGGCGATCTGTACTACGGCGACAACCACACTCGCCTCCGGGCGGTCAAACGGCAGTGGGACCCGGGGAACGTCTTCCGGCACGCCCAGTCGGTGCGGCCGTGACGGCGCCCGGGGCCGGCTCCCCGGCCGCCTCCACACGGGCGGCGGACGGCACGGAACTCGCCTGCCAGGCTGTGCTGTTCGACATGGACGGCACGCTGATCGACTCGTCGGCCTCCATCGAGAGGGCCTGGTCCGCCTTCGCGCGGGAACGGCGACTGCCCGTCGAGGCCGTCCTGGCCGCCCTGCCCGGCCGGACCGCCGTCGACATCCTGACCGACTTCCTGCCCGGCCCGGAAGCGGTCGCGGCGGGTGCCGAGCGCGTCCGCCGCATGCAGCGGGAGCACGCCGGTGACGTACGCCCGCTGCCCGGCGCCTTCGACCTCCTGGCGGCTCTCCCCGCCGACCGGTGGGCGGTGGTCACGGCCGCGTACGAGGAGGTGGCGCGGGCCCGCCTGGCCGCCGCCGGACTGCCCGAACCGCCGGTCCTGATCGCCGCCGAATCCGTACGCTCCGGAAAGCCCGATCCCGAGGGGTACGAGCGTGGGGCGCAGGCCCTCGGCGCACCGCCGCGGACCTGCGTGGTGTTCGAGGACGCCGACGTGGGGATCCGTGCCGGCCGGGCCGCGGGGTGCCGCTGCGTCGGTGTCGGCGAGGCGGTGACGGACGTGGAGACGGACGCCCGGGTCCCCGATCTGCGGGGCGTCACCGTCACCGTGACGGAGACCGGACTGCTCCTGCGCGTACCGGCACCTCGCCCCTCCCGCCGCGACGGAGGCGACGGGAACAACGGACGGAGACGGACGATGACCGCCAGCCACCCGACTGCCCTGGCTCCTGCCCGGGTGCACGGGGGCGCGGCGGGCCGGGCGGCCGAAGCGGTCCGGCCCGCGCCGGCCCCGGTGTCCTCCGCGGCTGCCGTCACCGGCTCGGGTGCCGTGACCGGATTCGACATCGGCGGCACCTGGCTCCGCTTCCGGTCCGGGGGACACACCGTCCGCCGCCCGGCACCCAGTCGACTCAACCACCCGACGCTGTCCGTCGAGGACCTGACGGAGCGGCTCCTCGACGAGCTGACCGGTCCCGAAGTGAGCGCCGGCCGGGTGGTGGTCTCCCTGGGCGCGGCCATGGACGACCTGACCGGCCGGGTGCACGGCTCGGGCCCGCTGTGGGGCTCCGGCACACCCGGCCGCGATCTGGTGGCGGAGCTGGCCCAGCGGCGCCCGGACATCTCCTGGCATGTGTACAACGACGTCACCTGCGCGGTCACCGACCTCGCCGCCGGGCGGGGCGCGGCACTGCCCGGCGCCCCGCACGTGGCCTACGTGACCGTCAGCAGCGGCATCGCCCTGAAGACCGCGGACCTCACGACCCGCACCATCGCGGTCGATCCGGACGGTTTCCAGGGCGAGATCGGCCATCTGCCCGCCGCCCTGCCCGCCGGGCTCGAACCGGTCGTGCACACACGGCTGCTGGAGCTGCCCTGCCCGTGTGGCGGCGCCGGGCATGTCTCCTCCGTGGCGGCGGGACCCGCGCTGCCCCGGGTGGCCCGGGTGCTCGGCATGTCCGGCTTCGACCCCGCGCGTTTCCCGGAGCGGGTCGCGGGCGGGGACGCGGAGGCGACACTCCTCCTGGATGTCGTCGTCCACCCGCTGGCCCAGGCGATCCGCTGGCTGACGGCAATCGACCCCCTCGTCGCGCTGGTGGTGATCGGCGGCGGAGTCGCCGAGGGGCTGGGCACCGCCTATCAGCGGGCCCTGGAAAGCCACTTGGACCGGGAGGCCGGCTACACCGCTCCCTCCGGGCGCCACGCCACGCTGGCCGTGCCGGCCCACGGTGAGATCGATCCGATCCGGGGCGCCGCCCTCCTCGCGGACGGCTTCCTGCGGGTGGTGAAACCATGACCGCGGACACCGAGCGCGCGCATGCCGAGACGACGAGCGTCCCGGCCGTACCGGCATGGCAGGCCGCCCGGCCGGCCCTCGAGCATCCGAGGAGAAGGAGCATGGCCACCCACCGCGCCATCGTCCGAGAGGCCGGCGTCAGCCGGATCGTCACCCGGCCCACCCCTGAACCCGGCCCCGGCGAGGTTCTTCTCGCCCCCGAGGCGGTCAGCCTGTGCGGCACGGACATCCAGATGCTGCGCGGCCTGCGGGACGACCCGTCCCCGGTCCTCGGCCACGAGGGCGCGTGCCGCGTGGTGGCGGTCGGTCCGGGAGTCACCCAGGTCCGCAGCGGCGACCGGGTGACCGTGAACCCCACCCACCCCGCAGATCCTTCCTTCCTGCTCGGGCACAACGTCGACGGCCTCTTCCAAGAGCGGGTGCTGATCGCCTCCTCGGCCGTGTCGGCGGGCCTGCTGGTCCCGATCGGGGAGGAACCCGGGCCCGCCCAGGCCACCCTGGTGGAACCGCTCGCCGTCGTGGACTACGCCTGGGAGTGCCTGGCGCCGCGCCCTGGCGAGGAACTGGTGGTGATCGGCGCCGGTCTCATCGGCAACCTCGCGGCGGCCCGCGCCCGCGATCTCTTCGGCGGCACCGGCACTCCCGACGACGGCCTGGCCGTCACCCTGGTGCACACCAACGCGGCGGGCCGGGCGTGGTCCGAGACGGCCTGGCGGGACCGGGGCGTGCGGCACCTCGACCTCGCCGGCCTGGCCGCCCCCGGCAGCCGGCGGCAGCTCCCGGACCGTCCCGTCCTCGTCCTCGTCGCCACCCACCGGGACCGCACCGTCGAGGCCCTGGCGGCGGCGCACCGCCGTTTCGGTTCGGCGGTGCGCGCGTACCACGTCATCGGAGGGGTCTCCGCCGACGCGCGCAGCGCCGCCCACCCCGGGGTGGACCTGGCCGGGGTACGGGCGGCCAACACCGGCGGCCCCCTGCCCGCGCGCCGGGTCGTGTGGAGCGACGGCCAGGGCACGACGGTCGTGTTCACCGGCAACCGGGGCGTCACCGGCGTATCCCTGGCCGCGGCGGCCGCGGAGCTGGGGCGGCAGCCCGAGCGCTACGGGCGGCTGCTGACCCACCGTCTCGGCCCGGAGGCCGGGGTGGATGTCATGAACCGTGTGGTGGCGGGCGGACGGGTGGTCGACGGCGAGGTCGTCGTCCGGTTGGTGATCGAGCTGAACGGCGAAGGAGTTCGGGGATGACGGGAACGGCTGTCGTGACGGGCGCCAGTTCGGGCATCGGGGCGGCCACCGCCCGCGCGCTGGGCGAGGCCGGTTTCGACGTGGTGGTCGGCTACGGAGGCAATCGACAGGCCGCCGAGGAGGTCGCCCGCGAGATCGCGGAGGGCGCCAAGGTGCGCACCTGGGCGGTGGGTTTCCCGCTGACGGACCCGGCGGCCGCGGTCGCGGCCCTGCGCGCGGCCGTCCGGACGGCCGGCGGGATCGACGTCCTGGTCAACAACGCGGGCGTCAACCGGCGCGCCTCCGTCCTGACGGAGGATCTCGACTCCTGGTCACACGTCTTCACCGTGAACCTCGACAGCCCGTTCGCGCTGGCGCAGGAGGCGGCTCGGACGATGGTGGCGGCGGGTCGCGGCGGCCGGATCGTCAACGTGACGAGTGTGCACGAGCACATCCCGATCGCGGGCGGCAGCGCGTACTGCGCGGCCAAGAGCGCGCTCGGCATGCTCACCAGGACGATGGCCCTGGAACTCGGCGAGCACGGCATCACCGTGGTGTCGGTGGCCCCTGGGGAGACCGCCACGCCCATGAACGGGCACGATCCGGCCGTCGATCCCGCGACGGTCGCCCGGCCGGTGGTGCCGGCCGGGCGGCCGGGTGACCCGCGTGAGGTCGCCGATCTGATTCGCTGGCTCGTGTCCGGCCGGTCCGCCTACGTCACCGGGCAGTCGTTCGTCGTCGACGGCGGTCTGTCGCTGATCGCCGCGGACGCCAACGTCCGCTCCGTGCTGGGAGAGGATGCGGTCGGCTACCGGGGGCGTCGGACCGGCGCCGTGCACTCCTGACCGGGATCCACCCACCGGCCCGCCTGCTCCCACGCGGCGGGCTGCGCGAGGGGACGGCCCGTCAGGACGGCGAGGTACCTGCGGGTGAGTTCGAGGGACTGGATCTCCTTGCTGATGCGGACGTACTCACGCGTCAGCACGGTGTCGAGTTCCTCGCACACCCGGGACACGTCCACGCCCTCGTGGACGCACTCCAGCAGGAAGCGGATGTCCTTCGTGCTCATCCCCCCGTCGATCAGGAACTTGACCAGCCGCACCCGGGCGACGTCCGCGCTCGTGTAGAAGCGGTGACCGCGCGCCGTGCGTCCCGGGGTGAGCAGACCACGGCTCTCGTAGTAGCGCAGCAGTCGTTCGCTCACCCCCGTCGTCTCGGCCATCTCGCCCATACGCAGCGTCTCCTCGTCCACCGCGGGATCGGGGGACATCCGGTACGGGGAGGCCGGCGGTCCCGGCACCTCCACCGGGCCGGGTGCACCCGGCTCCGTCAGTCGATCGAGTGTGCCCACCGATGTGTTCATCAGGCGCTCCGTTCGGCCGGCTGCGGCCGGCATAAAAGCCTCGGCATAGCGGTTCTCTCCTCCGGGTCGCTCCACTGGCATGCCGCGGTCACCGGCCCGACGCGACGGACGGAGCGGTGCCACGCAACGCGCGAACACCCGTCGGCTCATCCGTATTCCGGGAGCGCGAGGTCATGAACGCGGATGTCCGTCCCGCACCACCGCGTCGGGACGGCCCGTCTCCCCCGGCCGTGCGTGGCGCAGACACAGCTCCGCGCGAAGGCGTCGAGAGCCGGGGCAGTCGCGTCCAGCCGGAGAGCGGGAAGGTCCCGTGGAACCGGCGGCTCACGGGCGGGTCCGTCCGGTGGACTCCAGTACCGCGGTCAGGAAGCGGCGCACCGTCTCCAGCTCGCCCGCGTCGAAGCCTTCCGCGGCCGCCATCACCTCGCCGATCACCGGCCCGAAGAAGGTCCACCCGAGTTCCGTGGCCTTCTCTTCCACGTGCAGCAGGACGCGTCGCCGGTCTGCCGTGTCCCTGCTGCGCCGGACCAGGCCCAGCCGCTCCAGCCGGTCCACCAGGGAGGTGGTTCCCGCGGAGTTCAGCCGGAGCTGCTCGCCGAGCCACCCGGGCGTGGCCCGCGTACCCGCCCGTGCCGCGTCCAGAAGGTGGATCAGCGCGCGCACATCGGTGGGATGCAGCCCGTGGCGCGCGGCGAACTCGGCACCGAGCAGGTCGAACTCCACGGTGACCGCGCGCAGCAAGTGGACCAGTCGCATCGCCGGTTCCCGTTCGTCCATGCGCACTCCTCGGCCTCGGCGTAATATCTCGCTGAGCGAGATTATCGCCTGGCGAGAGGAATCCCGTGTCCCCGTCCGCCTTCGACCTTGCCTACGACCAGCTCCGCGCCCGCTGGCCCGAGTCCACCGAGGAGCGCGATGTCGGCACGCCGTACGGCCGCACCCGGGTCCATGTGTACGGCCCGGCGGACGGCAGCCCGCTGGTGCTGCTGCCCGGCGGCTCGGCCACCGGCCTGTCCTGGTTCGCCAACGCACCGGCCCTCGGGGAGCGGTACCGGGTGCATGCCGTGGACCTGCTGGGCGACGCCGGCCGCACCGAACGCCGGGGCGCACCGCTGAGGAACGCCGACGATCTGACGGCGTGGCTGGACGCGCTGCTGGACGGCCTCGGGCTCGCCCGCACCCACCTGTGCGGTCACTCGTACGGCGCCTGGCTGGCCGTCAGATACGCCCTGCACGCACCGCGCCGGGTGGACCGTCTCGCCCTGGTCGACCCCACCCAGGTCTTCGCCGGGTTCCGCCTCGGCTATCTGCTGCGCGCGCTGCCCGCCCTGATCCGTCCGAGCGAGGCCCGCGCCCGCGCCTTCCTGGCCTGGGAGACGGCGGGCACCCACCCGGACGAGACCTGGCAGCGCCTCTACGCGCTGGCCACCACCGTTCCCGGCCGCAAGCTGGTCACCGGCGCCCGGCCTCGGCCGGCCGGCCTCGCCATGCCGGTCCTGGTCCTGCTCGCGGAACACAGCCGCGCCCACTCCACCGCCAAGGTCGCGGACCGGGCCCGCCGGGCGCTTGCGCGCGGCGAGGTGGCCGTACTCCCCGGAGCCACCCACCATTCCCTGCCGCTCACCTCGCCGCAGCAACTGGACGACCGGCTGACGGCTTTCCTGGGCTGAGCCTCCGTCGACCTGAAACCACGGGTGGGAGGCCGGGTGTGGCCGGACGGCCTCCTGCCATCCGGCGCATGCCGGAGCCCGAGTCGGGGCGATGGTCCTTCTGATCGGCAGGCCGGCGCTCTACCTTCGCTACTGTGATCAGGATCTCCGGGGTGGCGAAGCGGCTCATGGTCGGCCGTGCCCTGCGCAGCAGCGAGTTGGGCGAGGCATTGCTGCCCAAGCGTCTGGCCCTGCCGATCTTCGCCTCGGACCCCTTGTCGTCGGTTGCCTACGCGACGCAGGAGATCTTGCTGGTGCTCACGCTGGGCGGGCTGGCCTATGTGCGTGTCACGCCGTGGATCGCGGCGGCGGTCGTCGCGCTGATGACGGTGGTGGTGCTGTCGTACCAGCAGGTCGTGCGCGCCTACCCGAGCGGTGGCGGCTCGTACGAGGTCGTGTCGGCGAACCTGGGCGAGAACACCGGTCTGGTGGTGGGGGCCGCCCTGCTGGTCGACTACGTGATGACGGTGGCGGTGTCGGTGGCTTCGGGCGTGGACAACGTCATCTCCGCCGTTCCGCAGGTGCACGCACAGCGGGTGCCGATGGCGCTGGGTTTCGTGGTGGTGCTCGCGGTGGTGAACCTGCGGGGGGTGCGCGAGTCCGGGCGGGCTTTCGCGGCGCCGACGTACCTGTTCGTCGGCGGTGTGCTCATCATGATCGTCACCGGGCTCTTCCGGTATCTGGCCGGGGACGCGCCGGTCGCCGAGAGCGCCTCGTACGGCATCCGGCCGGAGGCGGGCGACTCGCGGCTGGCCGGTGTGGCGCTGGTGCTGCTGGTCCTGCGGGCGTTCTCCAACGGCTGCACCGCGTTGACCGGCGTGGAGGCCATCTCCAACGGGGTTCCCGCCTTCCGGAAGCCGAAGTCGCACAACGCGGCGACGACCCTGGCCGCGATGGGCCTCATCGCGGTCACCATGTTCGTCGGTGTCACCGCTCTCGCGCTCGTCTCCAAGGTCCATATCGCCGAGGACACCTGCCGGCTCACCGGACTGGGCGAGGACTGCTCCTCGTACCAGCAGCGCACGGTCATCGCCCAGATCGCCGCCGCGGTCTTCGGCGGGGAGAGGAGTCCCGGCTTCTACTTCATCCAGGCCGCCACCGCGCTCGTCCTGGTCCTCGCCGCGAACACCGCGTTCAACGGTTTCCCGCTGCTCTCGTCGATCCTGGCGCAGCGCCGCTACCTGCCGCGCCAGTTGCACAGCCGCGGCGACAGGCTCGCCTTCTCCAACGGCATCGTGGCGCTGGCCGTCACCGCCGGTATGCTGCTGTGGGGGTTCGAAGCCAGCGTCACGGCCCTGATCCACCTCTACATCCTGGGCGTCTTCACCTCCTTCACGCTGTCGCAGACCGGCATGGTCCGGCACTGGAACCGGGCCATGTCCGCCGGGAGCGACCCCGCGCTGCGGCGCCGCCGGCACCTCGCCAGAGTCATCAACGCGGCCGGCGCGGTGACCACGGGCCTGGTCCTGGTGGTGGTCCTGCTCACGAAGTTCCTCGAAGGCGCCTGGCTGGCCGTGCTCGCCGCCGGGGTGCTGTGGCTGCTGATGCGCGCGATCCGCGGGCATTACGACCGCACCACCGCCGAGCTGACGAGCACCGACCCGCACGCCGACCTCACCTCCCCCTCCCGTGTCCTGGCGATCGTGCTGGTCTCCAACGTCCACAAACCGACCCTGCGGGCGCTGGCCTATGCCCGCGCTCTCCACCCCGACCGGCTGGAGGCGCTCACCGTCGCCGTCGACCACGACGAGGCACGGGCGCTGGAAGACGAGTGGCAGCGACTCGGCATCGACATCCCCCTCAAGGTCCTGGACTCTCCCTACCGTGAGGTCACCAGGCCCGTCGTCGACTACGTGCGCTCCCTCAGCCGTGAAGGTCCCCGCGACATGGTCGGCGTCCACATCCCCGAGTACGTCGTCGGCCGCTGGTGGGAGAACCTGCTGCACAACCAGTCCGCGCTGCGGATCAAGGCGCGCCTGCGCTTCATTCCCGGCGTCATGGTGATCAGCGTGCCCTGGCAGCTCCTCTCCTCCGCAGGGGCCGACCACCACGGTCCGCGTGCCCCGGGCTCCGTCCGCCGCGGCGAACCGTCACGCTGACCGGATGCCATCCGGACGCCCCGCGCGGCTTGCGGGCACCGCGGACCGTCGTTTCACTGGTGACGAGAGGGAGCGTGGCCGGTGGACGAACCAGTGACTGTGGGCGTGGACGGCTCCCCCTCCAGCATGAGGGCGCTGGACTGGGCCGCCGACGAGGCCGCTCTGCACGGCCGGCCCCTTCGCATCGTGCACGCCTCCGTATGGGAACGCTTCGAAGACGCCACCCCTGCAGAGGACTCTCCCGAAGGCCGGGCTGAAGCCGCCGCACTGGAAGAGATCATCACCGACGCCGAGGCCCGGGTCCGCCGGCGCCGCCCCGAGGTGAGGGTCCACGCCGAAGTGCTGCCCGGGGAACCCGTCGACGTCCTGGTCCACGCGGGAGAAGGCGCCTTCGCGCTGGTCGTCGGCCATCGTGACCACGGCTCCCTCGCACGCCGCCTGTCCCTCGGTTCCGTCGGGCCTCGTGTCGCGGAACGCGCGTGGTGCCCCGTCATCCTCGTCGGCGGCCCCGCCCCAGAGCGCCCCACAGGAGACCGGCGGGTCGTCCTCGGTGTCGGGGAGGCAACCGACGCCGGTGCCGCCCATGTCGCCTTCGCCCTCCGCGAGGCACAGGCCCGTGGCGGCGACCTGGTCGCGGTGCACGCCCGGAGCCGGCAGGAAACACGGCAAGAACCACCGGATAACGGCTCGGCGGCAGCCGACGCGCTCCTCAGCGCGGCGGTCCCGGCACGGGCCGCCCTCGAAAGCGGCGTCACCGTGCACAGACACGTCGTCGACGGCCCCGCACCCCATGCCCTGCCCCACGCCGCGCAACACGCCGACCTCCTCGTCCTGGGAGTCCGGCACCGGCACGGCATGGTCCACCGCGAACTCAGACCCACCCACCACGCCGCACTGCGCCACTCGCCCTGCCCCGTCGCCCTGGTAGGCGTCGTCCCCGGGCCCCCCACGAAGGCCGGAAACTAGCTCCGCGGCCCCGGGGTGCCTCGTCGTCGGACCGGCCGGGCGACCGCGCGGCTTCCGACGTACGGGGCAACGTCACCGCACGCCACACGACCCGGGACATCGACACCGGCGTCCGCGCACTGGCCGCCGCATTGCGGCAGAGCCCCTGACGACCCGGCACGCCCCGCAGAGCGGACGAGGCTCCGCGAGCCCTGCGGGGCGTCACAGGAAGGGTCAGGCCGACGGCCGGTAGGCCAGCAGAACGGGTCAGGCCGCCGGCCGATAGGCCAGCAGGAGGGGTCAGACCGCGGGCCGGTAGGCCAGCAGGAAGGTGCGCACAGCCGAGCCCGCGACGGCGCGCAGCTCTTCCTTGTCCACCGCCTGGGTGCCGAGGCGGGAGCGTCGCTCCATCGGGCCGGTGAGCAGTGCGAGGAACTGCTCCGCGGCCTCCGCGGGATCGCACGAGCGCAGCCGCCCGGCCAGCGACAGACGGGCGAGCCGGTCGGCCAGGGACTGCTGGAGGCGGCTCGCACCGCGGCCCCAGACGATCTCCAGCAGCTCGGGGAACCGGGCCACCTCCGCGTAGAGCAGCCGCCGCAACGCCCATGACCGCTCGTCACAGCACTGGAGCAGCAGGCGGTGTGCCACGTCCTCGAACACCGCCTGCACCTCCTCGTCGCCGGCCTCGGCTCCGTGTCCGTGTCCGTGTCCGTGTCCGTGTCCGTCGACGGTCAGCAGCTCGACCACGGCGATGTTCTCGGCCATCACGGTGTCGGCGGCCGTTTCGAGCGCACTGCGGAACACGTTCTCCTTGTCGCCGAGGTGGTTGTACACGGTGTGCTTCGCCACCCCCGCCACCTCCGCGATCTCCTCCATGCACGCGCGGGCGTAGCCGCGGTGGGAGAACACCGTGAACGCGGCACGCAGGATCGCCTCCCGCTTGTCGATCCGTCCGCGGGACGCCGCCCGCGGCGCCGCCTTGCCCGTCTTCCCCACTGCACTCGCTCCCGTCACCGGATCATCGTACCCACCCGTGCCAGAGACTGCACTGGCCAGTGCAATGAACTAGGCCAGCGATTGCAATCACAGTCCACCGGCCCCTACAGTGCAGCCGTCGGAGGGGCGCCCGTGACCGGACGGACGCCTGGATCCGCCCGGCACGCCGCGACGACACGAGGAGAGACGACGTGAAGGTCCTGGTCATCGCGGGAGGCACGGACGGCATCGGCAAGGCCCTGGCCGAACGGCAACTGGCCCGGGGCGACAAGGTCTTCGTCATCGGGCGGAACCCGGCCAAGGGCCGCGCCTTCCTGGAGCGTGCCGCGCGGCACGGCGCCGCGGACCGGGCGCGGTTCGTGACCGCGGACCTGAGCCTGCTGGCCCAGACCTCCGCGGCCGTCGACGAGATCACCCGCGAGACGCCGTCCGTGGACGCGCTGGTCCTCTGCGCCCGGCACTACCAGTACCGCCGCACCGTCACCGCGGAGGGCTACGAGGAGAACTTCGCCCTCTTCTACCTGAGCCGCTACCTCCTCGGCCACGGCCTGGTGGAGTCCTTGCGCAAGGCGGAACGCCCGGTGGTGGTGAACATCGCGGGCCCCGGAGCCGGTCTCGGCGTGGTCCGCTGGGACGACCTGCAACTGCGGCACGGGTACCACGGGGGCGCCGCCCTCGGCCAGGGCGGAAAACTCAACGACCTGCTGGGCGTGTCGTTCGCCGAGCGGTACGGCGCCGCCACCGGCGTCCGCTACGTCCTCATCCACCCCGGGGTCACCGCGACCGGCTTCTCCGGTGTGTACGACGCCGGGACGCTCGAACACATCCGGTCGATGCAGCGGAACGCGAAGCCCGTCTCCGCCGCACTGCCACCGATCGTCGCCGCCCTGGACGATCCCCCCGACGACCCGTTGAGCGCCTTCGTCGAAGGGCAGCGGATCCGGGTCGACACCCAGGACTTCGACCGCGCGGCGGCCGGCCGCCTGGAAGCCCTCACCAAGCGACTTCTGCTACGGAACTGACGTCCCGTCCGGGAAACCGGCGCGGACCTGAAGCGACGGGCCCTGGGCGCGGCGGCGACGTGACGTTCACGCCCGGGACGGTGCTGCCGTAGAACGGCAGCACCGTGCCTCGGAGGCAGGGACGGCCTCCGAGGCACGGTGCTCACGACGGGCGGACCGTCGGCGAAGCGGTCACGGCACCAGCTTCAGCAGGCGGTTGGGCGAGCCCGAGCCGGCGCCGGTGACCTTGCCCGTCGTCGCTCCGTCCACCAGGGCCGTGGCGACCTGGGCCGGCGTGGCGGAGGGGTGGCCGGCCAGGTAGACCGCGGCGGCTCCGGCGACGTGCGGGGTCGCCATGGAGGTGCCGGAGATCGTGTTGGTCGCGGTGTCGCCGGTGTTCCAGCCGGCCGTGATGGAGGAGCCCGGGGCGAAGACGTCCACTACGGAACCGTAGTTGGAGTAGCTCGCCCGGGCGTCGGTGTTGGTCGTCGCGCCGACGGTGATGGCCTCGGTGACCCGGGCCGGGGAGTACGAGGAGGCGTTGGCGTTGCTGTTGCCCGCGGCCACCGCGTACGTCACGCCGCTCGCGATGGAGGTGCGCACGGCCGCGTCCAGCGTGGCGGAGGCACCGCCGCCGAGCGACAGGTTGGCGACGGAGGGCCCGGAGTGGTTCCGGGTCACCCAGTCGATGCCGGCGATGACTCCGGCGGTGGTCCCGGATCCGTTGTTGTCCAGCACGCGCACGGCGACGATCTTCGCCTTCTTTGCCACGCCGTAGGTGGAGCCGGCGATGGTGGTGGCCACATGGGTTCCGTGGCCGTTGCCGTCCGCGGCGTCGGTGTCACCGTCGACGGCGTCGTAACCATAGGAGGCACGGCCGCTGATCTGCTGGTGCGTGATGCGTACGCCGGTGTCGATGACGTAGGCGGTCACACCGCTGCCGGCGCTGTCCGGGTAGGTGTAGGTGCCGGACAGGGGCAGGGAGGTCTGGTCGATGCGGTCGAGGCCCCACGGCGCGCTGGACTGCGTGGTGTCGGCGACACGGACGCGCTGGTTCTGCTCGACGGCCGCCACCGCCGGGTCGGCGGCCAGGTGCTTGGCCTCCGTCGCGGAGAGGGTGGCGGTGTAGCCGTTCAGCGCGCTGCCGAACGTCTTGTTCACGCTGCCGCCGTACTCCTCGACCAGATGCTTGCCCGTGGTCGAGGAGGCCTTGAATCCGGCGTCCTTCCGCAGCGTCACGAGGTAACTGTCCCGGACCGCCGTGGGCGAGCCGGCACCGATCACCGTGCCCTGGGCGGGAGCGGCCTGGGCGGGGACGGCGGCGAGGCCGCCGGCCAAGGTGGTCGCCGCGACAGCGGCGATCGCGACGGACCGTATTCTCTTGCTACGCAGTTGTGCCATTACGAGGGGTTCCTCCTCTTGGCGGCGCGCGCACGGGTGGGGCGCGCTTCCGTGGGGGCGGGTGCGCGTCATCGCGCCCCCTGCCGAGGCGGGGACGTGGCGCCCCGCTCGAACTGCGATCAAGAGTTGCCAACAACGGGCTTGGGTTACAAGGCAGTTGACGAACCATCAACATACTTGCCATGCGCACGACACAACAGCGCGCGCGTCGAACCGGGGCACACGCCTCCACAAGAGGCCGTGCCTGAGTCACGACGTGTGCGCTCGTTCAGGGTGTGCGGAACTGCAAGAGGGCCTTACTTCTGCCGGTAGTTCCGCATGGTCTGCCCTCACATGCCCGTGATGGACTGATCAGAGGCGCTGGGGGGCCTGACCTGCCCCCTCGCCGACCCGACAGGACAGCATCACGGGACGAAGGAGCATGCACATGCGCGGATTCAAAAGTGTCCTCGCGGCCGTCGCGGCCGTGGCCGCGTGCGCAGGAGTGGGAATGGCAGCGGCGCCGGCACAGGCGGCGACCTCCTGCACGAACAAGAGCCAGAAGTACTTCTGCGAGTACGGCATCTCGACGACGAAGCTGGCCAACGGGACGAAGGAGGAGTTCGTCGTCGGCAGCGATCACGCGGTATGGACCAACTGGACTTACCCTGACGGCTCCTGGAACGGATGGGTGTCCATGGGCGGATGGGTCCAGAGCCGCATCCAGGTCGACCCTCAGCAGAGCACCAGTGACTCTCTCGTCTTCATGTCGGCCCTCGGCAAGGACAACAACTACTGGTTCCGGGTCCGCTACCCCAACGGTACGTGGACCGACTGGCAGGTGAGCTGCCTCGTCGAACCCAACGGCCAGTTCTGCCCGTGACCGCCGGGGGCACCAGCCCACGGGGAAGGGCTTCACCGAGGAGAGGACACCTCGATGCCGCAACCCCTCCGGTTGCGACGGACACGGCGGCACGGTTTCCGGCGCGTCCGTCGGGTCAGGTGGGAACGACCACCGTCAACCGTTACACGGTGAACAGGCGTACGGAGACGTCCGCGCCGGAGGTCTGGAGGGCGAGCTCGCATTCGCCGGTCGGTGTCACCTGGTCGTCCTGGAGCGGGAAGCCGGTGAACTCGATCCAGGCGACGCCGTCATCCCCCTCGTCCCACGTGATCGTGCCCTCCCCGAAGAAACCGCTGCTCCCGGAAGGGTCTGTCAAAGTGGCCTTCAGCGAGTTGGCCTCACCTTTGGTGTTCTCGGCCTTGATATCGACGGTGAGCGCCACACCGGGACTGGCGAGCGCCGTATCCGTCACCGGTGCCAGGCTCCCGACGTTGAAGGAGCTGCCGAGACCCGTGGAATCGGTGCCGGTGACCGATTGCACGGTCACGTTGGATGTCAGCGGGCTGACCGAGACGGTGGACATGATGCGGCCTCCTCACGGCAGGCTGGAACGCACTGGTCGGTCACGGCCCGGTACGAGAGGGGGGCGGCGCCACCCGCGGGCGGCGCGGGCCCGGTCCAGCCAGCCTCACCTTCAAGGGTGTCGCAGCCTGCGGAGGGCCGCAACCTGGCACCCGTTTGCGCCCGTCCGGTAGCTCCGGAAGCATCGTGAAGTGCACGGTCTTGTTCCCTCGCGCGAAGGAGAGCTGTCATGGGAGAAGACACCGACCTCACGCCCACGCTCAACGAGCTCGTCGCGGATTCCTCTGAGTTGTCACCGGTTTGGGGTGCCTGGTGTCCGGAGGAGGAGAAGCAGGTAGCCCAGGATCTGACGACGGAGCAGGACGGGATAACCGCCGCCGAGGAACACAATCTGTCCACGGGTCACACCGCCGTCGCGACTCTCTCGCTGCCGAACGCCGTCGAGGCCGCCGTCGGTGTCCAGTTGTTCCCCTTCCCCTTCTGCTTCCGCTACAACGGCCGCCCCTGGCAGTCGATGACCATCACGGCTCCCGGAGTCGACGAGGCGGGCCAAACGGCCGCCGGCCTCGTCAGCCTCCTGAACACGGCGGCCACGCAGAAGGGTTTCCCAGCCCTCTTCTCCGCCACTGGCGGTACCTGCCCGACCGCATAGGCGGCCGTGTGCTCCGGTCACCGCGCACGGTCGGCTCCCACCCCTACCGGGTCTTCCCCAAGCTGGGCATCACCGCCCGCTCACAACTCCGTGACGTGCTCGCTTCTGAGGCATCCGGGCTCATGGCCGGCGGGTGTACATGGGTGACTATGAGCTTCAGTTGGCCAGTGAGCACTCGAGTTGGACACACCAAGCTCAACGCGGCGTCATCGCTGCGGCTGAGGCACGGCCGCCCGATCTGGGTGGGCGCCGCGCCCCACCTGGATCAGCAGAACGGCCGGAACTCCCTGAAGTCGGGCGTCGGGCGCAGATCGGGCAGCCGGTAGGCACCGATCCGCGGCCGATCACGGGCCGGGTCGGCGATCCCGTCGGCCAGAGCACCCGGTATCGGACGCCACCCGAGATTGATCTCGAAGTACGCCACGGCAGCTCGGACCGATGGCCACCAGACATCGTCGAGCAGCACGATGCCGCCGGGTCGGACGATCTCGCCCAGGAAGTGGAGGTCGACGAACACGTTGTGGAAGTGGTGACTGCCGTCGACGAACGCCGCGTCCGCGGCGAAACCCGCGCCGGCCAACCGGGCAAGGAACCGCTGTGATGGTTCGGTCACCAACTCGGCCATGTCGTCCAGACCGGCGCTGCACAGCAGTTCCCACCCGATACCGTCGTATGCCGTGTACTGGAACGGGTCGATCACCACATGCCGTGGGTTTCGTGCACCGGTGCGCAGGAGTGCCTCGCTGATCGCCAGTGCCGAGCTGGCATAGGCGAGCCCGATCTCGACGACGGTGCCGACTCGCTCTTGCACCAGAAGGTCACGTACCTGATCACAGTCGCGCTCCGGCAGCGTGGCCGTGGCGAAGTCCGGACCGCCGTCAGGACTCCGCGGCGGCCCGTCACTGGTGAGCGCGCGACGTACGGCGGCCACTCGATCCAGCCGCTCGCTTGCGCCTCCGTCCGGTTGCACGATCGAGTTCACCAGGCACTCCTTCCGGCTGGGTGAGCGGCAACGGCAGTCTTCAGCTGGTCCATGCTCATGCCGAGCGGCCTTCGATCTGTTCGGTGAGCATCTCCACGACATTTTCTATCGCACCGAGTGGCCAGCGCCGCTCGTCCGTGCCCCAGGCGGCGGCCGGCGCCGCCACGAGACGCAGGCCGCGCCCGCCCTCTTCGCTGTCGTCAGCCTCGCGCTCCACCGGCCGCGTCCTGGAGAGGTCCCCGACGCCGGCACGCACCCGCGCGGCGTCGGGGCGGTCGACGACGACTCGGATGGACTCCCGCCGGGCGTGCTGGACGGCGTGGGCCACCAGCTCGGAGACGATCAGCGCCCCGTCCTCGGCCAGGTCGGGCCTAGTGGGTGACCCGCGAGGAGCTGGAGGTCATGGACGCCCGGGTGTTCACCGAGCTGGGCCGCCCGCTACGCGCGGTGCCGCTGCTCCAGGACGTGCTGGGACGCTACGACGCCACGCACGCCCGGGAAGTCGCTGTGTACCGGTCGTGGCTGGCCGTGGCGCTTGCCGACGCGAACGAGCCCGAGCAGGCCGCCGAAGAGGCACGCCGTGTCATCGACGCGTCCGGGGATCTCTCCTCGGAGCGCGCGGCGGAGCGGGCCCGGACGGTCCTGCGGCGGCTGAAGGAGTACGAAGACGTACCCGAGGCGCGCGAAGTACTGACCGACTACGGGCACTTGTTGCTCGCTTAGGGATGTGCCGAGTGTGCGGCATGTGGGTGCGCTGAGCCGCCCCAGCAGCCGCACCACGTGGCCGGACGCCCGCCGGATGAGCCGGGACACGACTACTGCCGGATCTTCCTGCGGACCGTCCACATCCCCGTAAGTGTGCAGGAACTCGGCCGTGTCAGGAGGCGAAGGCCTTTTCCAGCCTGGGGATCAGGTCCCGGAGGTCCTGCTCCCAGCAGCCGCCGTTGTGGCCGCCGTTGCATTGAGTGCCCCAGGCGGAGCCATCGCCGTAGTCGACGTAGTGGTAGGACATGCCCAGCGCGTCCATGCTGTCCTTGACGTGCTGGGCCGCGCCTTCGAGCCAGAACTCGGGTTCGACGGGTGAGCCGCCTCCGTTGCCCACGTAGACGGAGACCCCGATTCCGGCGAGTTTGTCCATGTGCGCTGCGGGGTCGACCTCGTTCCACCGCCAGTCGGCATTGAACACCGGGTAGGGCGAGCCGAACAGCGCGTCACTGTCCACGCCGGGTTTGTAGGGGGAGTTGTCGGGGTCACAGGCTCCGGATGACGAGCCGCAGATCGCGCCCAGCGCATCGGTGACGGAGGCGACGACGGCCAGCCGCAGGTCCATGGACTTGGCCGACAGGTCGATGTCTCCCGAGAGGGATGCGGTCTGGCTGAACAGGTCGGGGCGGACCTGCGCGTAGTGGAAGGCGCCGAAGCCGCCCATGGACACACCGGCGATGGCCCTGGCCTTCTTGGTGGGAACGGTCCGCAGGTTGGCGTCGATGAACGGGATCACCTGCTTGAGATGGAAGTTCTCCCAGTTCTGGGCGCCGAGTTGCGTCTTCTGGTTGAGCCAGTTGGCGTACCACCCCCGTGCCCCACCGTCCGGAATGACGGTGATCATCGAGTCCGACATCGTCAGCGCCGGGTAGTTCTGCCGGACCGGGTCGTCCGGTGAGCCGTGCAGGAAGTACAGCACGGGGTAGCGCCTGCCCGGATCGTCGTAGTAGCCGCTCGGCAGGATGATCTTGATGTGGTGCTTGCCCGCCACCTCGGGCGTGGTCACGGTGATGGAGAAGTCGGTGGGACCGCCTACGGCCGTGTCGACCTGGGTCAGGCCGAATCCGTTCGCCATCGGGGGTGGTGAGGTGGTGTCGGCGGCCTGTGCCGGACCGGCCGGCATGACCGCCATGGCGACGGCGGTGACGATCCCTGCCGCCATGAGTCGCCACCCGTTCGGTGTCCCTTTCACAGCGTGCCTCCTCGTGAGCGCTCGTGCTGGTGGCGCAAGTTGTATCGGGAAGCGGTGAAGTCCCGATGAAAGCGCAGGCCGGAGGCCGGCACCGACGTGCCGGCGTGCTCGTGTGCGGTCTCAGCTCAGGAAGGGGACGCCCTGCGTGGTCTCCCCACAGTGCTGACCACGCCGTTGACGTCCTCGGCCTGGTCGAGGGGGTCGGCCCGCCTCATGCCGGCGCCCCCGACCAGGGATTTCATCACCTTGTCAACGCCCCTCGCCAGGATGAACCTGCTGCGGCTGCCCGGGCCGTTCCCGGAGCCGTGGCGCAGCGAGCGCCCTGTGCTGCCCCGGCACCGACCGAGGCATGAGGAGACACGCAACGGCCGGCACAACGCTCGTGGACACCTTGCCGACTCGACACCGCGTGCACCGCGGTGAGCCGACCCTGGAGGGCCGACCATGTCCGATCCCGCACACGCCGATCACCTCTCGCTCACCCGCAGGTCGCTGCTCAGGGCCGGAGCGGGCGTCGCCCTGAGCGCCGGTGTCCTGGGCAGCTCGATCGCCGCCGCGCCCCGCGCCGCCGCGGCTCAGCGCGGGACAGCCCTGTGCGAACAGCCCGGCGACTCGGCGCGCTCGCAGGGGCTGGGGTCGGGGGATCTCGCCATCCCCTACTACCGGGAGCACGACAACACCTGGGGCTATGTCTTCGGTGACTCCTTCACCGAACCGGCACTGGGAGGGGAATACCTGGGTTCCCCGGTCATGCTGAACCAGGCCGCGTTCGATGCCTCCGGCGCGACCCCGATCTCCTTTAGCTGGGCGATGCCCACGGGAGGCGCGGCCCGGCAGCTGTTCGACTACCAGCACAACGCCGACAACGGATACGGCTTCGAGGTCAGCCGCATCCCGAACGACTGCATCGAGTTCGGCGGCCGCACGTACATCCAGTACACCTCCGTGGAGGTCTGGCAGCCGCCCGCGGGCTACGACGGCTCCCGGATGTCCGGTGTCGCCTACTCCGACGACCACGGCGTGACCTGGCACGACTACCCCTACCACTGGGCGGGTGACACCCAGGGGGTGAACCAGTCCATGTACGGGATGTGGTCGTTCGCGGGCATCGACCCCGACGGCTGGCTGTACATCTTCTCCAAACGCTGGAACGGCAGCCACCGCAACACCGGTGACGGCGGGGCGATCCAGCTCTTCCGTATCCGACCGGAGGAGTTCCGCGCCGGCAACTTCGGAGCACAGGAGAACTGGGCCTACCTCGACGGCCGCTGGCAGTGGACCCGTGCGGTCCAGCCTTCGGTCATCCTCTCCGGGAACAACATCGGTGAGTTCTCCGTGAAGCGCATCGGCAGCACGTACTGCATGAGCTACTTCGACGTCACCGACTACTCGATCTGCACCCGCACCGCCCCCCGGCCCGACGCCGTGTGGAGCGCACCGAAGCCGCAGATCGTCGGTGACACCGCCTGGCCGCCCAACCACTGGGGCAAGCCCCAACTCCCCTTCCTCTACGGCGGGTACATCCACCCGGGCAGCGCCGCACCCAACTCCCTGACGCTGATCGTGTCGCAGTGGAACGGGCAGCCCCACCAGTCGCCCTACCGGGTGCTGCAGTACGACGGCATCAACCCGTAGGCCGCACCGCGTACTTCCCCTTCGGCACACACCCCCACTACAGGAGGAACATATGAGCGGAGCCCGCTTACGACGCGCGAGACCAGGCAGCATAGCCCTGCTCGCCCTCATCGCCCTGACCGTACTGAGCGGCAGTCCGGCGAACGCCCAGGGCGCGAAGCCCCGGAAGGACATCCCCGGCCCCCTGAACCACGCCGCCCCCGCCACGCTGTACTGCGACGTCCCTCCGGAGCGAGACATCGCGGTCACCCGTAAGGTCTACGAGGTCGGCCAGCGCATGAACGTCTCCCAGAAGGTCATGCTCGCCGGGTTCGAGACGGGCTGGGTCGAGTCCCGGATGAACAACTTGTCGTGCGGGGACCGGGATTCGCTCGGCGTCTTCCAGCAGCGCCCCTCGCAGGGCTGGGGTTCGCCCGAACAGGTCATGGACGTCGACTACGCGGCGGAGAAGTTCTTCGAGGTGGCCCTGCAGATGGACCCCGGCATGGAGGGGAGCACCGCCGGGCAGCTCGCCCAGGCCGTGCAGCGCTCCGCGTACCCTGACCGCTACGACCAGGCGGAGGGCATCGCCCGGGGGCTGGAGGACGAGGCGTTCCGGCCCTACGGCACCATCGGGGCGAAATACGACAGCATGGGCGGCCCGGGAAGCGTCCTCGGCGGTCCGGTCCGGGCCGAGGAGGCAGCCTCGCTGGGCGGGCGCTTCCAGCTGTTCGAGAACGGGATCATCCTGTGGCATCCGGATGTGGCGTACGCGGTGCACGGCGACATCCTGACCACCTTCTGGGCCACGGACGCGGAACGGCGCTGGGGCTTTCCCACCATGGACGAGGCGGACGCCTCCCGGGCACCGGACGGAACGCGCGGCCGCTACCAGTTCTTCGACCGGGGCCTGTTCCTGTGGTCGCCGTCCACCGGCACGCACGTCGTCCATGACGCGATCTACGACGCCTTCCACGCGGCGGGCCACGAAAGCGTGCTGGGCTATCCCACCACGGACGAGGTGGACGAAACCGGCGGCGGCAGAGCGCAGCACTTCCAGAAGGCCACCATCCACTGGCACCCCGCCAAGGGCACCTGGATCACCGACAACTGAAACGGGGGGCTTCCTTGAGGACCTTTCACCGCATGGTGCGTCGTCTGGCGGCTCTGACGCTGGCGACTCTCGCGGTCACCTTCTGCGCCATACCGGCCGCGCACGCGTCGGCTCCCGACGAGCCGATCGGGCGGGGTGAGGTGATGGACCGCGCATGGTCGTGGATCGAGGAGCAGGTGCCGTACAGCCAGACCGGTTGCCACAACAACCGGTTCGGCTGCTATCGCCCGGACTGCTCGGGTTATGTGTCCATGGCCTGGCATCTGAGCAGTTCCCTCACCACCTGGAGCCTGTGGAACGTCACGTTCGACATCCCGGCCGACGACTTGCAGCCCGGTGACGCCCTGCTGCGGGACTCCGGCGGCGTCGACCACGTGGCACTGTTCGTCCGCTGGGCGGACGCGGCCCACACCCGACCGGTGGTCCGTGAGGAGTACGACTTCGGGCACGTGGCCGAGGAATCGGTGTGGACCGACGGGCTCCGCGGGTTCGCACCCCGCCGCTACAACCAACTGGACGACCTCGTGCCGTACGGCAGCATCGCGGTCAAGTACGACAGCATGGGCGGACCTGGCGGCGTACTGGGACGGCCCGTCCGTGGTGAACGCGATGCCTCGCTGGGCGGGCGCTTCCAGGAGTTCGAGAACGGGATCATCCTGTGGCATCCGGATGTGGCGTACGCGGTGCACGGCGACATCCTGACCACCTTCTGGGCCACGGACGCGGAACGGCGCTGGGGCTTTCCCACCATGGACGAGGCG
The DNA here is from genome assembly GCF_055566335.1 of Streptomyces sp. NPDC027672. Classification (NCBI taxonomy): domain Bacteria; kingdom Bacillati; phylum Actinomycetota; class Actinomycetes; order Kitasatosporales; family Streptomycetaceae; genus Streptomyces; species Streptomyces sp. NPDC027672. Next base: position 687,553 of record NZ_JBVHSO010000002.1, read on the forward strand.
GACGCCTCCCGGGCACCGGACGGAACGCGCGGCCGCTACCAGTTCTTCGACCGGGGCCTGTTCCTGTGGTCGCCGTCCACCGGCACGCACGTCGTCCATGACGCGATCTACGACGCCTTCCACGCGGCGGGCCACGAAAGCGTGCTGGGCTACCCCACCACGGACGAGGTGGACGAGGCCGGCGGCGGCCGAGCGCAGCGCTTCCAGAAGGCCACCATCCACTGGCACCCCGACAAGGGCACCTGGATCACCGACAACTGAGGTGACCCATCAGCGCACTCCTTCCCGATCCGCAGGCCACGGCGAGGAGGAAGGGAGCCTGGTTACCGACTGGTCCCCAGAAACGGCCGAGGGCCGGTTTCGGATTGCTCCGAAACCGGCCCTGACCTGCGACTCTCACGAGTCGGGACGACAGGATTTGAACCTGCGACCCCTTGACCCCCAGTCAAGTGCGCTACCAAGCTGCGCCACGTCCCGTTGCGGTCATCACGCGGGGCGGCCCGCGTGATCACGCAGGTCAACCCTACCGCACCCGCGCGGGTGCCCGTGTCACCCCCGGTGTGGTGTGCGGTCCGGCCGGGCGGCGGCCGGAGCGGTGGGCCGGGACCAGGAGGGCGGCGCCGGCCGCGGCCAGGCAGAGCAGGGCGAGCAGGGTCCAGCCGTGGGTGTAGCCGGAGGCGTACGGCAGGCCCGAGGGCTGGAGCCGGCCGGTGACCAGGACACTGGTCAGGGCCGCGCCGATGGAGCCGCCGATGGTGCGGATGTTGGCGTTCATACCGGTGGCGGCGCCGGTCTGCTCCACCGGCACGCTGCCCACGATGAGGTTGGCCATCGAGGCGAAGGCCAGTCCGATGCCGAGGCCGAAGAGACCCGCGACGACGGCTATCTGCCACTGCGCGTCATGCCACAGGGTGAGGAAGCCGCAGGCCAGCGCGCCGAGCGCGGCACCCGTGGTGAGCAGCGCCTTGGCGCCGACGCGGGGTTCCAGGCGGCCGGACAGGATGCCGGAGAGGAACATGGCGAGCAGCATCGGCAGCATGAGCAGGCCGGACGCGGTCACGCCGGCGCCGAAGCCGTAGCCGGCCGTGGCGGGTGTCTGGACGAAGCCCGGCAGGAAGGACCAGATGGAGTACATGCCGGCGCCGAACAGCAGGGCGGCGGTGTTGGTGGTCCACACCGCGGGCAGCCGCAGCACCCGAAGGTCGATGAGCGGGTTGCGCGAGCGGGCCTCGGTCGTCAGCCACACCGCGAACAGGACGACGGCGGCGGCGAACAGGCCGAGCACCCGCGCCGAGCCCCAGCCCCACCGCCCGGCCTGGCTCAGCGGCAGCAGCAGGGCCACGAGCCAGCCCGACAGCAGCACGGCGCCGGCCCAACCGACCTGCCCCTCGGCCCGCTTGGGCGACTCGGGGATGCAGCGCAGGGCGAGCAGGGCCGTCGCGGCGACGATCGCCACCGGGATCCAGAACAGCCAGCGGTAGTCGAGCGCGGACACGATGGGTCCGGCGGCCACCATGCCGACCCCGCCGCCGGCCGCGATCACGGCGGAGATGTTGCTGATGCTGCCGCTGACCCGGGCCGGGGCGAACTCGTCCCGGATGATGCCGAAGGAGAGCGGGAACAGGGCGCCGCCGACGCCCTGGACGATCCGGGCGACGATCAGCACGCCGATGCTGGGGGCCAGCGCGGCGAGGAGGCAGCCGGCGAGGACGGTGAGCAGGACGGCGACGAGGGTCCGCTTCTTCCCGGCGATGTCGCCGACCCGGCCGAGGATCGGGGTGAAGACCGAGGCGGACAGCAGATAGGCGGTCATCACCCAGGTCACGGTGGACTGGGAGGTGTGCAGGGCGTGCTGGACGGTCGGCAGGGCCGGCGCGATCAGCGACTGGAGCATGGAGAAGACGCCGGCACCGGTCGCGAGGACGGCGAAGGTCAGACGGGTGGACGCGCGGGGCATGAGGAAGCCTCTCCGGAATCGGGGTTCGGAGGGTCGGGAGGGAGGGAGCACGGTCGTACGGTCCGTGCGCCGGGTGCGGTGGCGGCGGCCCGGGCCGCGTCCGGCCAGGGCGGAGCCACCCCGCACTGGTAAAGTGGAGGTACCCCTCCACTGTAGCGGAGGATCACCTCCGGTTTCAATCGATTCCCCCTCCGGGAGGCAGCAGTGACGGCCACGCCGTTCCCCGTCGGCGAGATCGTGGCGGCCCGCCGGCCGCTGCGCAAGGACGCCGCCCGCAACTACGACGCCCTGCTCGACGCCGCCCGCGCGGCGTTCGCCGAGCACGGGGCGGCCGCCTCCCTGGAGGACATCGCCCGTCGCGCGGGCGTCGGCATCGGCACGCTGTACCGCAACTTCCCGACCCGCCGCGATCTGTTCGAGACCGTCTACGCCGACGATGTGCACGCGCTGTGCCGGGCGGCCGTGGAACTCGCCGAACGGGAGCCATGGGAGGCGCTGACCGCATGGCTGCACCGGTTCGCCGGCTACATGGTCACCAAGCGCGCCGTACGCGAGGCCCTCGACGGCACGTCGGACATCTTCCAGTCCTGCCGTGACTCCATGTACGCGGCCGGCAGCCCGCTGCTGGAGCGCGCGCAGCGGGCGGGTGTCGCCCGGACGGACATGGACTTCGACGATCTGGTGCGGATGGCCGCCGGGATCACGGCGACGGCCTTCGCGGACGACGCCCAGCGCGACCGGGTGCTCGCCATCGCCCTGGACGGGGTCCGCGCCACCCGCTGACACCGCCCGCCCCGGCGCCCGTGCCAGCAACGGCTCGCGGTACGGTCCCGTCACCTACTTGATCACCGCGTTCGCCCCCACCACGACCAGCCCGAGCAGCGCGTCCCCCGCCCCCATGAGCACGGCGACCGGCCAGCGCCGCGCCGACCAGCGGGCGGTGAGGACGCCGAGCACGAACAGGATCGCGATGTTGAGGGCGAACGCCGCGTACTCGACGCCCTTCGCGGGCCACCAGCCCCAGCGCGCGCCCGCGAGCAGCAGGACCGTGGGCAGTACGGCCGCGACGAGCGGCCACTCGTCGCGCAGGGCGAGCAGGACGTCCCACCGGCGGTGCGGGGCGCGCTCGGCGATGTAGTGGGCGTAGCCGTGCGCGAGCGCGGAGGCGCCCGCCGTCACCAGCACCCACGCGGCGTCGTAGCCGCGGACGTCGGCGGAGGTGTGCCCGTACTGGGTGAGCGCGGCGACCATCGAGCTGGCGAGGACGGCGCCGTAGACGCCGCCGAACAGGACCATCTCGCGCATGCTGTGCCGCCGGGGCGGTGCCGGGCCGGCCGCGGTGGAGTCGGCCATGTCCCCACGATCACCCGGGCCCGGCGCCCGCGCCAGTCGGCGTGGCCCGACGAAGTGTCCGGTGACCAGGCCCGATGCCCCACACACTGTCCACGGCGGCCGGACCCGCGCGCCGCCTAGGGTCGGCCGCATGACGCACAGCTTCGCGCTCCACATCGCCGACGCCGTTCTCGAACCCGAGCCCCTGGACCCGGCGCGGATCGTCTCCGGGACACCGGAGGTCACCGGGAAGGTGGTGGAGCGGTCGGCGGACGGGCGCCAGCTCCGCGGGATCTGGCAGATCACGCCGGGCGTGGTCACGGACACGGAGGCGGACGAGCTGTTCGTGGTGATCAGCGGGTCCGCGACGATCGAGGTCGCGGACGGGCCGACGCTGCGGGTGGGACCCGGCGACCTGGCGGTGCTGCGCGCGGGCGACCGTACGACGTGGACGGTGCACGAGACGCTGCGCAAGGCGTACGTGATCCGTCTGTGAGGAGGGGCCGGGTGCGCACCCGGGCGTACGCGCGGCACCGGCACCACTGTCCGCACCTCCCGCCGCGGCCCCGGCTGGTCGCGGACGCCGTGCGCAGCGCGGCCGTGCCGGACGCGATGGCGCGCTCGGCGGACACGGGGAACCGGGTTACTCGGGCGGCAGGTTGTACGGGGTGACCACCTGGATCGCCGACGGCTGCGGCGGGCCCGCGGGCGGCAGCGCGCCGTGCCGGCGCATCACCGCGTGACAGGCCTCGCGCAGGTCGTGCCGCAGGTCGTGGTGGAGCACCGCGGACAGGCGGTGCTCGCGCAGCAGCCGGCTGTTGTCCTGGTCCAGGTCGTGCGCGACGAACACCGCGCACTCCCGGCCGAGGTCGGCGAAGGCCCGCAGGGTGGCCTGGTTGCCGCCGCCGATGGAGTACACGGCGCGGATCTCCGGGTCCCGTTCCAGGGCGGCGCGGACCAGGTCGTACTGGGTGGCGTCAAGGCCCTGTCCCCCGGCTGTCTCCACCAGCGCCCGCCGTGGCTGCCGGGCCCGCATGACGCAGCGGAACCCCGTCAGCCGCTCCTCCTCGTTGCGGAACGATCCGCTGCTGAGGCTGGTGAGGACGTTGCCGGGCCGGTCACCGAGCCACTGGCCCGTGAGATAGGCGGCGGTCGCGCCGGCCGCGCGGTTGTCGATGCCGGCGTAGGCGATCCGCCGGCTCGCGGGCAGGTCGGTGACGAGGGTGACGACGGGAACGCCGGCGTCCGTGAGCCGGGCGACGGCCGCGGTGACCTCGGGCACGTCGGGCGCCTTGAGGATCACGCCCTGTGAGCCGCGCCGGGCGATCCGGTCCAGGACGCGGACCAGGTCCCGGACGGGGCCGGTCTCCCGGAAGTGGAAGCGGGAGCGGACGACGGCCGGGTGCAGCGCGGGCAGTTCGGCCTCCAGGGCGGCGCGTACGGCGGCGGTGAACCGTCCGGGCGCGTGCGCCACGATGTCGACCATGAAGGTGCGGCCGACCAGCCGGACCTGGGTGCGCTGCCGGTCGAGGTCGGCGATGGCCCGGCGCACCTCGCGCGCGGTGCTCTCGCGCACCCCTCCCCTGCCGTTCAGCACCCGGTCCACGGTGGCCTCGCTGAGGCCCGCCTGCCGGGCGATCTCCCGGATCGGGAACGGGTGGCCCATGGCCCGGCTCCTTGAGGGGTTTTTGACGGCTCGCCGCTGATGGTGCGCGGGGTTTGTACGGACAAGAATGGCAGGGCCGGACCGGCCTCGCGGCTCCGCCCCAGAACTCGGCACCCCACCCTAGGAGCGCACCCTCATGCGTATCGGAATCCTCGGTCTCGGCCGTATCGGCGCCTTCCACGCCGAGACCCTCGCCGGGCTCGCCGTCGTCGAGTCGCTCGTCGTGGCCGATCCGGTCGCGGACGCGGCCAAGGCCGCGGCGGAGCGGTTCGGCGCCGAGGTCGCGGACTCGCCCGCGGCCCTGCTGGCGGCCGGTGTGGACGGGCTCGTCGTGGCCGCCGCCACCGACGCCCATCCGGCCCTGATCCGGGCCGGCGTGGAGGCCGGCGTCCCGGTCTTCTGCGAGAAGCCCGTCGCCCGGACGATGAGCGAGGGCGCCGGGGTCCGCGCGGTGGTGCGGGACGGCGGTGTGCCGGTCCAGATCGGCTACCACCGGCGCTTCGACGCGGGCTTCGCCGCCGCGCGGGCCGCCGTGCGCTCCGGGGAGCTGGGCCCGCTGCACACGGTGCGGTCCACCACCCTGGACCCGGCGCCGCCGCCGGCCGCGTACATCGCCGCGTCCGGCGGCATCTTCCGCGACTGTGCCGTGCACGACTTCGACGCCATCCGCTGGGTGACGGGCCGTGAGGTCGCCGAGGTGTACGCGGTGGGCGGCACCCGGGGCGCCGGTCCCCTCGGGGCGGCGGGGGACGCCGACACCACCGGGGCGGTGCTGACCCTGGACGACGGCACGATCGCGGTGGTGTCCAACTCCCGCCACAACGCGCGGGGTTACGACGTGCGCATGGAGCTGCACGGCTTCGCCGACTCGATCGCCGTCGGTCTGGACGACAGGCTGCCGCTGCGCTCGGTCGAGCCCGGCGCCGGTTTCCCGGCCGGCCCTCCGCACGGCTTCTTCATGGACCGGTTCGCCGACGCCTACCGCGCCGAACTCGCCGCGTTCACCGAGGTGGTGGCCGGCACCCGGCCGTCCCCGTGCACCGTCGAGGACGCCCTGGAGGCCGGCTGGACCGCCGAGGCGTGCGCCCTGTCCCTGCGCGAGCACCGGCCGGTGACGCTCGCGGAGGTACGGACCGGCTGAGCGGACAGGGAAGCGGGGCCGGGCGTGCCCGCCCCCGCTTCCCGCTCCCCGTTCCGCTTCGGGTCAGCCGCAGTACCGGATCAGCCACTCGTCCGCGTGGTAGGTGTCCCGCGCCGGATCGGGCAGGGTGGCCGGCTTCGTCTCCACCGTGTCCTGGGGGCGTATCCGCTCGGGCAGCCTGCCGTAGCGCCGCTGACGCCCGGCGCCGGCCTCGTCGCCGGTCTCCCGGGACGTCTCGTCGGATTGCGTGCGGTGTGCCATGTCGTCCTCCCGTCCGCGCGGACGTTCCCCGCTGCCGGGGCTGTCCGGGTTCTCTGGTCGGACGCCCGCGTGCCCCGGTTGGTTCCCGGCCCCGCCCCGGCCGAATCCGTCGGGAAAGCGCAGGATCCGGCGCGCGCCCCGTCAGGCACCGCAGGACCGCAGGATCCGGCGCGCGCCCTGCCAGGCGCCGCAGGACCGCAGGAACCGCCGGGTGCCCCGTCAGGCACCGCAGGACCGCAGGAACCGCCGGGTGCGGACCGCGATCGGCAGCGGCGCGTCCGGCTCGCACGGATACATGTCCTGCTCCACGATGGCGAACAGGTCCACGCCCAGGCGCTGTGCCGCCTCCAGCACCGGGCCGAGCGCCGGGACCCCGGACGGCGGTTCGCACATCACCCCGCGCGCCACGGCGGGCCCGAACGGCAGCTCCTGCGCGACGACCTCGGCGAGGACGTCCGGGTCGACCTGCTTGAGGTGCAGGTAGCCGATGCGTTCGCCGTAGGTCTCGATCAGCTTGACGCTGTCGCCGCCGCAGTAAGCGTAGTGCCCGGTGTCCAGGCAGAGGCCGACCAGTCCGCCGTCGGTCGCGTCGAGGAAGCGGGCGACGTGGGCCTCGGTGTCCAGATGGGTGTCGGCGTGCGGGTGGACGACGATGTCCAGGCCGTAGGTCTCCCGGACCTGGCGCCCGAGCCGCTCCATGCCCCGCGCCAGGTGCGTCCACTGCTCGGCGGTCAGCTCCGGCGGCTCCAGGATCTCGGCGGTCTTGTCGTCCCGCCAGAAGGAGGGGATCACGACCAGGTGCCGGGCGCCCATCGCCTGGGTGAGCGCGGCGACCCGGCTGACCTGGGCCCAGGTCTCCTCCCAGACGGCCGGGCCGCGGTGCAGGCCGGTGAAGACCGTGCCCGCCGAGACCTTCAGGTTCCGCCGGGCCACCTCCTCGGTGAGCCGGGCCGGATCGGTGGGGAGGTAGCCGTAGGGGCCGAGTTCGATCCACGCGTAGCCCGCCTCGGCCACCTCGTCCAGGAAGCGCTGCCAGGGGACTTGCCGCGGGTCGTCGGGGAACCAGACGCCCCAGGAGTCGGGGGCGGAGCCGACCCGGATGCGGTCGAGGGCCTGGGGCATGGTCGGGGTTCCCTTCGGCAGTGGTGGCCTCGGGCGCGGGTGGGGCCGCCCTCCTCGGACGGTTCCCCGGTGCCGGCGCCGCGTACCCGGTTCAGTTGGCGCCCGCCACCCCTGCTTTGTCAAGACATCCTCTCACGGCCGGTCGGGCCGCAGGTGTCGGACGCGGACGGAGCAGGGGCGGCGCGGGTCAGTGCGCCGCGTCCAGCCGGGCCCGCTGTTCGTCGGTGAGTTCCAGCTCCACGGCGGCGAGGTTCTCGTCGAGCTGGGCCACCGAGGAGGCGCCGGCGAGCGGTATCACGGGCAGGTCGCCGCCTAGTTGCCAGGCCAGCACCACCTGGTTGACGCTCGCCCCGGTCTCCCGGGCCACCTCGCGCAGCACCGCGAGCCGGGCCGGGGTGCCGGGGTGGTCGTAGTCCGCCGGCAGCGGCTTGTCGGCGCGGGTGTAGGCGCCGGCGAGGAGCGGCGAGTAGGCGACCAGGGTCAGTTCCGGCTCGGCGTGCAGGTAGTCGCGGAGCTGGGCGTCGGCGCCGCCGAGGCTGCCGTGCGGGAACAGCTCGCTCGGCACGTCCGTCCGGGGCCGCAGGTGGCTGTGCTGGTACTGGAGCACCTCGTAGCCCGGCAGTCCGGCGGCCGCCGCGAGGGCGCGGGCCCGTTCCACCCGCCACACGGCGTGGTTGCTGACGCCGAGCAGGCCCACGGTGCCCTCGGCGACCAGTGCGGCGAAGCCCTCGACGGTCTCCTGGAGCGGGACCGCGCGGTCCTCGATGTGCGCGTAGAGCAGGTCGATCCGGTCCACGCCGAGCCGGTCCCGGCTGCGCTCGGCCGACTCGCGGATCACCTTCGCGGACAGGCCCTCGGGGTTGTCGGTGAAGGAGGTGCCGGGGGCGAGGGGCCGGGCGCCGACCTTGGTGGCGATGACGATCTCGTCGCCGACGCCCCGGCTGCGCCGCCACCGGCCGAGCAGTTCCTCGCTCTGGCCGCCCTGGCTCCCGTCCTCCCAGAAGGCGTAGTTGTCGGAGGTGTCGATGAAGGTCCCGCCGGCCTCCGCGTAGCGGTCGAGGACGGCGAAGGAGGTCTTCTCGTCGGTGCGCGACCCGAACAGCATCGCGCCGAGCGCGAGGACGCTCACCTTCCGCCGGGTGGCCGGTTCCGTTCCGATGATGCGGTATTTCATGCTGGTCCTTCCCGAGCACGGCTGGTAGCACGGGAGTGTTCCGCTTCAAGTGCACGCGAAGTCAAGGAAGTCCGGCAGGAACGAGTCCAGGAAGCCCGATCCGGTCCCACCGTCCCGGAGGTGTCCCGTGCTGCGCGCACTGCTCACGGCGGGCGCGGTCGTCGCCGCGCTGCTCGCCCCCGCCACCGCCCGCGCCGAGGAGGCCGGGCCGGGCATCCCGCCGCTCACCGACCGGCACGGACGGGTGCTCACACTGCGCGGCTGGAACATCGAGGACAAGGCGCACCGGGGTGAGCAGGCGCTGTCCGCGATCACCGAGCGCCATCTGCGCGACCTGCGGGCCCACGGCTTCGGCTTCGCCCGGCTGCTGGTCTTCTGGGACGACCTGGAGCCGAGTCCGGGGCGGTACAGCCGGGGGTATCTGCGCCGGATCGGGCGCGTCCTGGACTGGGCGGAGCGCTATGACGTGAAGGTCGTCATCGACGCCCACCAGGACGTCTTCGGGCCGGCTTTCGGCCATCGCGGGATACCCCGGTGGGCGACCAGGACCGACGGGCTGCCGTTCACCGCGCACCCGGACGACTGGTTCGCCGAGTACTTCGAACCCGCCGTGCAGCGCGCCTTCACCCATCTCTACGCGGACCCGGACCTGCGCCGCGCCCAGGCGCGGATGTGGCACATCCTGGCCGCCCGCTTCGCCGCCCACCCGGCCGTGCTCGGCTACGACCTGCTCAACGAGCCGATGGGCGAGCAACGGCCCGGCGAGGACCTGGCGACGGCCGCGCGCCGGATCGAACGCGACCAGCTCACGCCGATGTACGACCGGCTGGCCGGCGCCGTCCGGGCGGCCGACCCGGACGCCTGGCTGTTCGTGGAGCCGACCCCGGTCGTCGGCGAGGGCGTGCCGACCGGCCTCGGCCGCGTCCACGATCCCCGGGTCGTGTACGCGCCGCACTTCTACGACACCGCCATGGAGGCGGGCGCCGACTACGACCCCGGGGCCGGCTGGATCGCGGCGTACGAGCGGGCCGTCACCGTCTATCCACGGCGGTACCGGGTGCCGGTGGTGGTCGGCGAGTGGGGCCCGCCGGACAGCTCGCTGCCGCACATGAACCTCTTCTACCGGGACGCGCTGGCCTCCCTGGGCCGCTACGCGTCCGGCTGGGCGGGCTACGTGTGGTGCTACGGCGGCGGGTACTGCGCGGTGGACGGCGCGGGCGCCTTCCGCCCCCACAAGGAGCTGACCGCCGAGCCGTACGCCGAGGCCGTGGCGGGCACGGTCCGGTCGGCCGGGTACGACTCCGGGGCGGGCGTGTACCGGCTGACGTACCGTGCCGCGTCGCACGGCTCCCGGGTGACCGGGCTGTCCCTGCCGCCGGGCCGCTGGCGGATCACGGCGGACGGCGCGGCGCGCGTGGTGGGCCGTACGCCCGGCCGGGCCCGGGTCCTGGCGGCTCCGGGCGCGTGGGTGACGGTCACCGTGACGCGCGGCTGAGACGGCCCGTCCCCCGCGTGGAGGGACGGGCCGCGTCGGCGCGGGTCAGACGGCGGGGCCGGCCGGCTCCTGTACGAGGTCCGCGTGGAACCGGCGGGTGTGGTCCACGTGGCGTTCGGGGCCGGTCAGGGTCACCGTCGCGGTCAGGCGGACGTCGGTGCTGGACGCCGCCAGTCGCAGGTGCAGCTCGCCCGGTTCGACCACCCGGCGCCCGTCGCGCCCGGTGAAGGAGGCCAGGTCGGCCGGGACGGTGACCCGCAGCCGGCGGGCCTCCCCCGCGGCGAGCGGCACCCGGGCGTAGCCGATGAGCCGCTGCACCGGCTGGACGACGGAGGCGACCGGGTCGTGCAGGTAGAGCTGCACCACTTCGGTGCCGGCCCGCTCCCCGGTGTTGCGCACGGTGAGGGAGAGGGAGAAGGCGCCGCCGGTGTCCGTCTCCGGCCGGTCCACCGTCAGGTCGTCCCAGTCGAAGGACGTGTAGGACAGGCCGTGGCCGAACGGGAAGGCCGCCGTGGGGTCGATGCTGGACACGTCGCTGGCCTGGGCGAGCCGCGCCCCGAGGTAGGTGGCGGGCTGGCCGCCGGTGTCCCGGGGCACGCTGACGGGCAGCCGGCCGGAGGGGTTGGTGCGGCCGCTGAGCACGCCGGCGATGGCGGTGGTGCCCTCCACTCCGGGGAAGAAGGACTGCACGAGCGCGGCGGCCTCGTCCGCGGCCCGGCCTAGGGCGTAGGGCCGGCCGGACAGCAGGACCGCCACCACGGGCGTACCGGTGTCCAGCAGCGCGTCGAGCAGTTGCTGCTGGGCGCCGGGCAGGGCCAGGGACTCGGCGTCGCAGCCCTCGCCGCTGGTGCCCCGGCCGAACAGTCCCGCGCGGTCGCCGAGGGCCACGACGACGACGTCGGCCCGGCGCGCGGTGCCGACGGCCTCGGCGATGCCGAACACGTCCCCGTCGTCGATGCCGGTGCCCTGGACGACGGTCAGCTCGGCGTCGGGGAACTCCCGTCCGAGGGCGTCCTCGAGGGTCGGCAGGTGGATGCCGGGCGGGGTCTGCGGGTGGTGCACGCCGACGTGCTGGGGGAAGGAGTAGCAGCCCAGTACGGCGGTGGGCGCGGTCGCGTTGGGGCCGACCAGGGCGATGCGGCGGGGCCTGCCGAGCGGCAGGGTGCCGTCGTTGCGCAGCAGGACGACCGCTTCCTCGGCGACGGTCCGGGCCAGTTCCCGGTTGCCGGCGCTGTCCAGGTCGACGGTGCCGCGCAGCGCGTCCGGGTCGTCCAGGTCCGCTCCGCGCAGGGCGGCCGGCACCGGGTCCCAGCCGGCGTCGAGCAGGCCGAGCCGGGCCTTCTGGGTGAGCACGCGGTGCAGGGCGCGGTCGATCAGCGCCTCCGGTACCCGGCCCGCGGCGACGGCCCCGGTCAGCGGTGCGCCGAAGGTCTTGACGGTGGGCAGTTCCACGTCGACGCCCGCGCGCAGGGCCGTGGCCGCGGCCTGTGCCCAGTCGCCGGCGACGGCGTGCAGGGTCTTGAGGAAGGCGATGCCGAAGTAGTCGGCGACGACCGTGCCGTCGAACCCCCAGGTGTCCCGCAGCAGTCCGGTGAGCAGGTCCTCGTCGGCCGCCGAGGGCATCCCGTCGGTGTCGGTGTAGGCGTGCATGACGGAGTCGGCGCCGCCCTCGCGCACGGCCATCTCGAACGGCGGCAGCAGGACGTCCGCCCGTTCGCGCGGGCCCATGGCGACGGGCGCGAGGTTGCGGCCGGCGCGGGAGGCGGAGTAGCCGGCGAAGTGCTTCAGGGTGGCGACGACACCGGCGGACCGCAGTCCCTGGACGTAGGCGGTGCCGATGCTGCCGACGAGGTACGGGTCCTCGCCGATGGTCTCCTCCACGCGGCCCCAGCGGGCGTCGCGCACCACGTCCAGGACGGGCGCGAGGCCCTGGTGGACGCCGACGGACCGCATGTCGCGGCCGATGGCTGCGGCCATCCGGCGGATCAGGTCCGGGTCGAAGGTGGCGCCCCAGGACAGCGGGACGGGGTAGGCGGTGGCGCCCCAGGTGGCGAAGCCGGCCAGGCACTCCTCGTGCGCCAGCGCGGGGATGCCGAAGCGGTTGGCGGCGGTGATCCGGGTCTGGGTGCGCAGCAGGGAGAGCGCGCCGAGCGCGGGATCGACGGGCGCCGTGCCGAACGGGCGGGTCAGCTGGCCCAGACCGGCCGGCAGCAGGGCGTCGAGGTCGACGGCCTCCTCCATGTCGTGCTGGTGCGGGGCTACTTCGCCGCCCTCGTCGGACGCGCCGACCCACACGCCGTACAACTGGGCGGTCTTCTCCTCCAGGGTCATCGCGTCGATCAGCGCGCGGACACGGGTGCCGATGTCCTGGGCCGGGTCGTTCCAGAGGGGGATCTCGGGGGTGGTCTCTACGGCCACGTTGGCGGTCACTTTCCTCCCATGCCCATCAGACCCTGGACCAGGGACCGTCGGGCGAACAGGTAGACGAGCAGGACGGGCACCATGGACAGCGTGACGGCTCCCAGCAGGCCGGGGATGTCGACGCCGTGTTCGGTCTGGAAGTTGTACAGACCGAGGGTGACCACCTTGGTCGAGTCGGACTGAGTCAGGACGAGCGGGAACAGGAAGCCGTTCCACGCCTGGAGCGCGGAGAACACCACGATCGTGGACAGGCCGCCGCGCGAGAGCGGCACGACGAGCTGGAAGAACATCCGCCGCGGGCTGGCGCCGTCCATGGTCATCGCCTCGAACAGCTCCGGGGAGATGTCCCGCATGGCGCCGCTGAGGATGAGTGCCGACATCGGCAGGCAGAACGCGGCGGTGGGCAGGATGACCCCGAGCAGGTTGTCGTACAGCCCCGCCTCGCTGATCAGGTAGAACATCGGCACGATGACGGCCTGGGCGGGGATGGCGAGGCCCAGCAGGAACAGCCGGAAGACCTGCGAGGTGACACGGCTGCGGTTGCGGACGATCGCGTAGGCCAGCGGCGGTACGAGCAGCAGCACCACCCCGACCACGCAGACGGTCACGATGATGGTGTTGAGGAAGTACTCGCCGAAGCCCGAGTCGAACGCCCCGGTGTAGTTGTCGAGGGTGAAGTCGGCGGGGAAGGAGACCGGGCCGTTCTTCGCGTAGTCCTGCCGGGTGCGCAGGGTGGCGGCGAGCAGCACGTACAGCGGCAGGCCCACGAGGACCAGCCAGACGATCGAGCCGGTGCCGGCGAGGTAGTTGGGGCGGCGCCTCATGACACGCCCTCCATGTCGCTGCGCATCTTGTCGTAGCCGGAGACGCGGACCACGACCAGCGAGACGATGGTGGCGGCGACGACCAGGCACAGGGCGATGGCCGAACCCGCTCCGAAGTCGAAGCCCTTGAACGCCTTCTGGTACATGTAGTAAGCGCTGATCGTGGTGTCGGTGCCCGGTCCGCCCTGGGTGAGGATGAGCACGGTCTCGAAGGTGGTGAGCCCGCCGGCGATCATCAGGATCATCGAGGTGACGACCGAGTTGCGCAGCTGCGGCAGCGTGATGTGGAAGAACTGGCGGAAGCGGCCCGCGCCGTCGATCTCGGCCGCCTGGTACAGCACCGGCGGGATGGCCCGGGCGGCGCCCTGGTAGATGAGCGTGTGGAACGGCGTGAACTGCCAGGTGCTGACGAAGGCCAGCACCCCGATGGCCGAGGCCTGCTCACCGAACAGGTTGCCGTCGCCGAACAGCCAGGTCATCCGCGCGGGGATGCCGAAGTTCGGGTCGAGCAGCGCCCGCCAGAGCACCGACACGGCGGTGGAGGACAGCAGCAGCGGGACGAAGTAGATCGCCGAGAGGACGGCGCGGTTGCGCTGGTGTCCGGCGGCCCAGACGCCGAGCAGGATGCTGAGCGGGGTCTGCAGGGCCACGCCCAGGGCGGTGAGCAGCAGGGTGAGCCAGATGCTCTTGATCATCACGGGGTCGTCGAGGATGCGGTGCCAGTTGTCCATCCCGACGAACTGCGGTGATCCCAGGCCGTTCCAGCTCATGAAGGACAGCACCGCGACCATGATCAGCGGTGCGATGGCGAAGAGGGCGAAGAACACGGTGGCGGGCAGCGCCCAGAGGAATCCGGGGCGCGTGCCGTGGGCGGTGTACGAGTCCTCCGGCCGCCGCCGGGCCTTCTTGGTGGCCGCGGCGGCGGGCGGGGCGCTCGTGAGCTGTGTGGTCATGAGCGGTTCATTCGGTCGGGAGGGCCTGCATGGCCTTGATGAAGCCGTCCTCGTCGAACTGTCCGTTGAGGAACTGCTGGACGGCCTGGTGGATGGGCGTCATGGCCGACGGCGGGTAGGCCTGGTCCCAGGAGAGCTGGAACGACTTGGCCTTGGCCACGAGGCCGTACTGGAAGCGGGAGTACGCGGGGTTGGCCGACTTCTCCAGGAACTGCGGGGTGTTGGTGGTGGTGGGCAGGTTGCCGATGGACAGCTGCGCCTCGACGAACTGGTCGGAGTACATGAGCTTCAGGAACTGGGCGACCGCTTCGGGATGCTTGGTCTTCTTCAGCACCGAGTAGAAGTTGTTGGTGTTGCCGACGACGTTCGTCGGGGCGCCCTTGCCGCCGGGGACGGTCGGGAACGTGCTGTAGCCGAGGCCCTTGGCGGCGAAGTCCTTGGCGTCCTCCTGCTGCTGCGAGTAGTACCAGGAGCCCATCAGCTCGAAGCCGGCCTTGCCCTGGGCGACCAGCGCGGGCGAGGCGCCGTTGGTGTACTTCACCGAGTCGTAGTTCTTGCCGAACGCGCCGGCGTCGACCAGTTGCTTGATCATGCCGAGCGCCTTCTTGCTGTCCGGGCTCGCCCAGGCGTCCTTGTCGCCGCCGAGGGCCTTCTGGAACAGCTCCGGGCCGGCCACGCGGTCGTAGAGGTATTCGAACCACATCAGCGTCGGCCACTGGTCGCCGCCGCCGAGGGCGATCGGCGTGACGCCCGCGGACTTGAGCTTCCTGACGGCGTCCAGCAGCTCGTCCCAGGTCTGCGGCTGCTTCACGCCCGCCTTGGCGAGGACGGTCTTGTTGCTGAACAGCAGCACCGGCTGGGTGCCGCGCATCGGGACGCCGTACGGCTTGCCGTCGATGACGGCGCTGTTGTAGACGCTGGGCAGGAACTTGTCGTCGAGGTTCGGGTCCTTCTTGACGAAGTCGTCCAGCGGCAGCAGCAGACCGGCCTTGACGAACGGCTGGATGCTGCCGCCGCCCCAGTTGAAGAAGACGTCCGGCGCCTGCGGTGTATTGATGATCGTCTGGAGCTTCTGCTGGTAGTCGGCGCCGGGGATGGTGTCGAGGACGGCCTTGACGTCCGAGGTCTTGTTGAAGGTGTCGACGATCTGCCGCTCCACCTTGTTCCCGGCGTCCCCGTAGACGAGCACATGGATCTTGCCGTCGTCGCCGGAACCGCCGCTTCCGTTCCCGCACGCGGCGAGCGTCGCCGCGAGGGCGAGCGTCGCGCCGCAGGCGACCACTCTGGGCATCCGTGTACGCATGGTCATCCGCCTTCCGAAAGTTTCGGTATAAGAGCCGAAAGTCCTGCGGCTGGACAGTAGGAGGCGCGGGGAGAAATGGTCAACGGTCGTGCAGTTACGCAGCCAAACCGTTACCCGGCGTCGTGGCCTATGCTGCGTCCATGCGCGAAGAAGCCCAGGTCGGTCGTAGAGTCACCTTGGCAGCCGTGGCCAGAGAGGCCGGCGTCTCGCTTCCGACAGTTTCGAAGGTTCTCAACGGTCGTTCGGATGTCTCCCCCGCGACCCGAGCCAAGGTCGAGCGTCTGCTGGAGGTGCACGGCTACCGCCGGCGGACCGTGGGACCGCCGCAGGCCCCGCTCATCGAGATCGTCTTCCACGAGCTGGAGAGCGTCTGGGCGATGGAGCTGATCCGCGGGGTGGAGAACGTCGCCAAGCAGAACGACGCGACCGTGGCGCTCACCGAGAGCGGGACCCGGCAGGCTCCCGGACCGGAGTGGATCGGGGGCGTGCTGCGCCGCCGGCCGCTCGGCGTGCTGCTGGTCTTCTCGACGGTACCGGAGGACGTGAAACGCCAACTGCGGTCCCGGGCCATCCCGTTCGCCATCGTGGACCCGGCGGGCGACCCCGATCCCGACGTCCCCTCCGTCGGTTCGGCCAACTGGGCCGGCGGGGTGGCCGCCACCCGCCACCTCACCGACCAGGGGCACTCACGGGTCGCCATCATCACCGGCCCCGAGGACCTGATGTGCTCGCTGGCCCGGCTGGACGGCTACCGCTCGGCGATGGCGATGGCCGGGCACGAACCGGACCCGCGACTGGTGCGGTTCGGCGACTTCCACGTCCAGGGCGGCTTCGAACACGCCATGGACCTGCTGCGCCGGCCGGACCGTCCGACGGCCATCTTCGCCGGCAGCGATCTGCAGGCGCTGGGCGTCCTGGAGGCGGCCCGGGTGCTGGGCCTGAGCGTGCCCGGCCAGCTTTCGGTGGTGGGCTACGACGACGTGCCCCCGGCCCGCTGGTCGAGCCCGCCGCTGACGACGGTGCAGCAGCCGCTCCAGCGCATGGCCGAAGAGGCGGCCCGGATGCTGCTGCGCCCGGCCGACCCCAGGAAGGCGGCGCTGCGCATCGAACTGGCCACGCATCTGGTGGTACGTCAGAGCACCGCGCCCCCGGCGGCGGACTGAACGCCGCTCGGCGCCAGGGATGCCCGCGGGGCCCGGGCGCGGGCGGGGCCGTGCGCCGGGTCAGACGTTCGCGCGGGCGGGGCCGTACGCCGGGTCAGACGTTCGCGCGGGCGGGGCCGTACGCCGGGTCAGGCGTTCGCGCGGGCGGGGCCGTACGCCGGGTCAGGCGTTCGCGCCGGCCGGTGGCCGGAAACAGGCGAGGACGGTCTTGCCGTGCGGGCAGTGCCGGGCCTCCCAGCTATCGGCCAGGGCGTCCATCAGCAGCATGCCGCGCCCGCCGGGCTGGAGGACGCCGGGGTTGCGGGGTTCGGGCAGCACCGGGGAGGTGTCGTGCACCGCGATGTGCAGGCAGTCGGTGTCCCAGGACATCACCAGTTGCGCGTTGCTGTGCGCGTGCACGTGCGCGTTGGTGACCAGTTCGGAGACGACGAGCAGCACGTCGTCCGCCGTGTCCGGGGCGGAGCTGGTCCAGCCCAGCTCGTCCAGGTGGGCCCGCGCCCAGTCCCGTGCCGTCTTGACCTGACTGTCGAGCGGCAGCGAGCGTGCCCAGCCCACCGCGCGAAGCGAACGTCCGTCCACGATCTTCCCTGTCTGTCCGACTTGGCCGTCTCCGTCCATGCGGCTACCCGCGGGACGGCGCGGTAGGCCGCGGCAGGGCCGCCGGAACCGGGCGCGCCCGCCACCGGCGGGACACACCGGGGCGGGCGGACACCGTGCGGGCACGGCTCACTGGGACGGGCGCGGGCCCGGCGGACGGGCGGGTTCGGGGCGCGGACGGCCCGCGTTACCCGGCGGACGCGGGCCGGGCCCGGCCCGTCAGCTCCGCTTGCAGGGCCCGGTAGGCCGGCTTGGGGCGGTAGTCCTCGTCGTACAGGTTGGCCGCGCCCTCGCCGGGGAAGGTGCCGGGAACCCAGGAGTACTTGTCGGTGAAGCCCCAGACGGTGAACGAGACGCAGTGCCGGGTGCGCAGGCAGGCGTCGAGGAGCAGGCGGTAGCCCTCGGCCTGGGTGGCCAGTTTCTCCGCGTCGGCCGGCATCTGCATGCGGACGTCCGCCTCCGTCACGGCCGTGGCCAGGCCCAGCCGGTCGAAGCGGGCGAAGTTGGCCGCCATGCCGGTGGGCAGGCCGTACTGGATGCCGAGGTGCCCCTGGAAGCCGACGCCGTCGATGGGCACGCCCTCGGCACGCAGCCGGCGCACCAGATCGTAGACGGCGTCGCTCTTCGGTCCGGTCCACTCGGTGTTGTAGTCGTTGTAGAAGAGCAGGGCGTGCGGGTCGGCCTCGTGGGCCCAGCGGAAGGCGTCGGCGATGTAGCCGGGGCCCAGCTCGCGCAGCCAGATGCTGTCGCGCAGGGTGCCGTCGTCGTTGAACGCCTCGTTGACCACGTCCCACTGCCAGACACGGCCCTTGAAGTGCCGGACGGTGTCGGTGATGTGCCGGTGCAGGACGGCGCGGAGCCGGTCGGGGGTGAGGTTCCCGGAGGTGAGCCAGGACGGGAGCTGGTTGTGCCAGACCAGGACGTGACCGCGCACCCGCTGTCCGTGGTGGTGGGCGAAGTCCACCAGGCGGTCGGCGGCGGCGTAGTCGTACTCCCCCTGGCGGGGCTCGGTCACCTCCCACTTCATCACGTTCTCCGGGGTGACGGTGGAGAACTGCGCGCCGGTGAGCCGGCGGTAGTCGGCGTCGTCGGCGAGCGCGGACGTGTCGACGGCGGTGCCGATCCGGAGCCGGTCGTCGGCGGCGAGCTGCCGCAGCGGGCGGTCCGGTGCCCCGGGGCTGCTTGACGCGCCCGCGGGGCCGGCGGTGGCGAGCGGCAGGACGGCGAGGCAACAGGCGGTGGCGACGGCCGCGGCGAGGCGGGGCAGGGACACGAGGGCTCCCGATATCGAAACATTCGGACAGTCGAACGAGCGTTGCGTCACGCTAGACAGCCACCCGGGGCCCGTCAACCACGGAGGAGATCAAGGAGTCCCGCAACCCTGCTGGAACTTCGAAATTTTCGACCCTACTGCGGGTCGATGCCGTCGAAGTTTCGAGGAAGTTTCGGAAACAGACGGATTGACCGCCGTTTCGGCCCCGCCGCATACTCTCCAGCAATCGAGCCCTCCCCCGGCGAGGGACGGCCCCGTCGAGCCGTATGGCGCGAGCATGACAAAGCGAACGGTGTTCGCCGTCATGCCCCGCGCCGCCGTCCCGCACCGGGCCTTCCGCCCACCCGCTTTCACCCTGGAGGAAGCATGGACATGGACCGCGCCCTTTCCCGCCCGATCAGCCGCAGGGGCTTCCTCGGCCGCGCCGGCGCCCTCGCGGCGGCCGGCACCGCGTCCGGGCTGCTGCTGCCGGGCCCCGCCCACGCCGCCACGACCATCACCACCAACCAGACCGGCACCAACAACGGCTTCTACTACTCCTTCTGGACCGACGGCGGCGGCTCGGTCTCGATGACCCTGAACTCCGGCGGCAACTACAGCACGTCGTGGACGAACTGCGGCAACTTCGTCGCCGGCAAGGGCTGGAGCAACGGCGCGCGCCGGACCGTGCAGTACTCGGGCAGCTTCGGCCCGTCCGGCAACGCCTACCTGGCCCTGTACGGCTGGACCTCGAACCCGCTGGTCGAGTACTACATCGTCGACAACTGGGGCACCTACCGGCCCACCGGCACGTACAAGGGCACCGTCACCAGCGACGGCGGCACCTACGACATCTACCAGACGACGCGGTACAACGCGCCGTCCGTGGAAGGCACCAGGACCTTCAACCAGTACTGGAGCGTCCGGCAGTCCAAGCGGACCGGCGGCGCCATCACCACCGGCAACCACTTCGACGCCTGGGCCCGCGTCGGCATGCCCCTCGGCAGCTTCAACTACTACATGATCCTCGCCACCGAGGGCTACCAGAGCAGCGGCTACTCCAACATCACGGTGAGCGGCTGACCCGGCTCCGTCCCCGGCCCGTCCGTCCCTCCCCCCTCCCCCCACCGCGGTCACGCCCGCTCCGAGAGGATCCCCCGCATGCGCGCCGCATCCCGTTCCCTGTTCACCGCCCTGGCCGTCGCGGCCACGGCCGTGGCCGGCACCGTCACCTCCGCCGTCCACGCCACCCCGGCGCGGGCCGCCGCCTGTTCCGGGTACGTCGGGCTCACCTTCGACGACGGCCCGTCCAACGACCACACCCCGGCCCTGCTCAACGCCCTGCGGCAGAGCGGCCTGCGGGCCACCGTGTTCAACGAGGGCCAGTTCGCCGCCGCCTACCCGGCCCAGGTCCGGGCCGAGGCCAACGCCGGTATGTGGATCGGCAACCACAGCTACACCCACCCGCACCTGACCCAGCTCGGCCAGGCGCAGACCGACTCCGAGATCTCCCGCACCCAGCAGGCGATCGCGGCGGCCGGCGGCGGCACCCCGCAGTTGTTCCGGCCGCCGTACGGGGAGACCAACGCCACCGTCCAGGCGGTGGAGGCCAAGTACGGGCTGCGGCAGATCATCTGGGACGTCGACTCCCAGGACTGGAACGGCGCGAGCACCGACGCGATCGTGCAGGCCGTGTCCCGGCTGTCCAACGGCCAGATCATCCTGATGCACGAGTGGCCGGCCAACACCCTGGCCGCCATCCCGCGCATCGCGCAGACCCTGTCGGCCAAGGGTCTGTGCGCCGGGCGGATCTCGCCGCAGACCGGCCGCGCCGTGGCGCCCTGACGCGGTCGCCCACCGAGGCGGCCACCGGGCCCGGAGAGGGGCGGTGACACGAGTCGGCCACACGGGCCGGGGGCGGTGCCGGAGAACTCCGGCACCGCCCCCGGGCCATGGATTCACCAGCCGGTACGACAACGGCAGGACCCGCCGTCGGCCGACACGGCGGGCCTCCCGTCGCTCAGTACGGCAGGCCCCCGTCGGCCGGTACGGCAGGCTCCCGGCGTCAGCCGGGGATGCTCACCGTCGCGCCGACCTTCTGCAGGATCGATTCGCCGGCGATGACGGGCGTGAAGCCCGCGCCGCCGCCCGCCGGTGCGGGCAGCGGGACGATCTCGGCGTCGGGATCGGTCTCGAAGAAGTAGACCAGCGACACGAGTTCCTCGTCCGGGGCGATGTCGCTGGGGGCGAGGACGCGGTGGCGCAGGGCCTGCCAGCGGCCGTCGGTCCACAGGGACATCAGGTCGCCGAGGTTGACGACCAGGGTGCCCGGCACGAACGGCGGCTCGAACCAGCCGTCCTCCTCGTTCCACACCTCCAGGCCGCCGACGCCCGGCTGCCGGTCGAGCAGGGACAGCGTGCCGAAGTCGGTGTGCGGTCCGACGCGCATCTGGCCCGGCTGCACCTCGCCGAGGGTGGTCAGGGAGGGGTACCAGTTGACGTTCTGCGTCCAGGTGGCCCGCGCGCACCGCGAGGTGAAGAAGTCCGCGGGCAGGTCGAGGACGCCGGCCAGCACCTCCATCACCTCGTGGGCGACCCGGGTCATGTGCCCGGTGTACTCCAGCACCGTCTCGCGCAGCGCGGGCTGTTCGTCCGGCCACTTGTTCTCGGGGTAGTACAGCGTGTCGAACGCCGCGTCGCCGGTGCGGTGGCTCGGGCCGACGTGGAACGCCTCGTGCAGGTCGGAGGTGTCGGGCTTGCCGTCGAGGGCACCGACCTGGAGGGCGCCCAGTCCCCGCCACCCGTTGTCGTAGGGACGGCTGACCCGGTACCGCTCCTTGCTCTCGCGCGGCAGGCCGAAGAAGTCGCGTCCCTCGGTGCGCATCCGGTCGGTCAGTTCCTCCGGTACCCCGTGCCCGCTCAGCAGGAACAGGCCGGTCTGCCGCAGGACCGCGTCCAGGCGCGCGGCGATGCCGGCGCGGTGCTCGGGGCCGGCGCCCTCCCACTCGGTCAGGTCCAGTACGGGGATGTCGTGCGCCACGGCGGGCCGCCTTTCGTCAGGGTGGAAATCGGTCGTCACTTCGTCACCGCGTTCGTCCCGTCGTCGGCGCGCTGCGTCGCGAACCGCTCGATGTCGCCCAGGCGTTGCCCGGGGCCCCAGGTCAGGGCGGGGATGTGCGCGTTGATCAGTTCCCCGTCCTCGCGCAGCACGGCGGAGGAGGGGTGGTACATGTGCAGCAGCGGATCGCGGTACTGGTCGAAGGCGGAGTGCGTGTCCATGCGGTAGGCGAAGTCGTTGTCCTCGCCGCCCCAGCCCTCGAAGCGCTCGTCCATGCCGCCGATCCGGTGGAAGGCGCTGGTGCGGACCCACACGCAGCAGCCGGGCGGCCGGCGGAGCACGAAGGCCCGCAGGTGGTCGCTGTCCACCTGCGCGGCGCCGCGCCACAGGCGTTCCTCGATCGCCCAGGAGGTGGCGGACTCGTCCAGGCACCACATGTCGCGGTAGCTGAGGTGCCCCATGGTGCCGCGCTCCCGGAACCGGGCGGTGTTGCGGGCGATGAAGTCGCGGTCGACCAGCACGTCCGCGTCCAGGATGCACACGGCCTCCGGCCGGCCGGGCGCGTTGACCACGCCGACGTTCACCGCCCAGGACTTGTTGAAGAGGCCGTCCTTGCGGGCGAAGAGGTAGTGGTCGGCGTACGGCGTGATGGCGTCCCGCCAGCGGGGCGTGTCGTCGCTCTCCACGACCACGACCCGGTACGACGAGGCCGGCACCGACTGGTCGCGCAGCGCGAGCAGGCAGGCCAGCAGGTTGCGCAGCCGGCGTCCGGGGCCGCGGTCGCGGAACGGCACGATGACGACCGTCTCGGCGTCCCCGCCGGAGGCGGCGGGCGCGCTCGGGGCGGCTTGGCGGCCCAGGGCGTGCAGCCGCTCGGGGGTGACGTCGTCGCCCTCGTGGGGGCGGTAGCGGGCTCCCAGGTGGTAGCCGAGGCGGGAGTTGGACTCCGCCTGCCAGGCCTGGGCGAACAGCTTGTCGAGCGCGGGGGCGGCGCGGTCGTCCGCCGGCGCGGTCAGCCGCCGGTGCAGGGCCGCGTGGGTGGCGGGGTCGGCCGGTCTGTCACGCAGCGCGCGGGCCGCCTCGAGCAGTGCGGGGTCGGGGACCTGGGCGACGGCTTCGGTCACCGCCTGGCGGTAGGGCAGTCCGCGTTCCCAGTAGAAGATGCTGGCCTCGCGTGCCTGCGGGTCGGCGTCGACCGCGAGGGTGGTGACGACGGCGTCGGCCAGGGTGTCCGGGTCGTGGGGCATCAGGGCGGCCACGGGAGTCCTTCCTGTGCGGCACAGAGCGGGGGTCGGTGGGGCGGTTGCCGGGGCGGGGGTCAGTGGACGGCGGCTTCCGCGCGGCCGAGCAGGAGCCGGGTGCCGTCGTGCACTCCGCGCACCCGGACGCCGGCGGTGGCCGGGTGGACGGTGAGCAGGGTGCTCGCCAGGCAGGTGTTCTCCGGGCGGGAGGCGTACCGGCCGAGGGCGCGCGGCTGTCCCGTCACCCGGTCCTCGGGCAGGCCGAGTTCGCGCGCGACGAGCCGGGCCCAGTCGGCGCGGGAGATCCGCTCGGGTCCGCCGAGGTGCAGCAGTGCGGGGGCCGGTGCCGACAGCACGGCGGCGGTGACCGCCGCGACGTCCTCGACGAGGACCGGGGTGGTCCACTGATCGGTGGGGGCCGTGATCTGCTCTCCCGCGCGCAGCCGGTGCACGCAGGACGAGAAGTAGTTGAGCCACTTCGGGGCCGTGGCGGGCTCCCAGCCGTAGATCAGGCTGACCCGCAGCACCGTCGCCGCGTCCTGTTCGGCGAGGATCCGTTCGGCGGCCAGCTTGGCCCGGCCGTAGGCGTTGGCGGGGCGGGTCGGCGTGGTCTCGTCGGGGGCCTGGACGGTGCCGTCGAAGACGTTGTCGGTGGAGATCAGCACGATCCGTCTGCCGTCGGCGGCCTCGGCCACGACGCGTGCCGCGCCGGCGTGGCCGCGCAGGGTCTCCTCGGGGTGTTCCTCGCACCAGGTGACGTCGGACGGCCCGTGGACGAGGACGATCCGCTCGGCGTCCGTGGTGTCGAGGGCGTGCCGGACCGCCGCCGGGTCGGTGACGTCGAGGGCCGTCCACGGCGCCTCCCGACCGGTCTCCGCGGGCGGGGGTGTCCGCGAGGCCACCACGGCCTTCTCACCGGAGTCCAGCAGATGCGCGGCGACGGCCCGCCCGACGAATCCGCTGCCTATCACCAAGGTGCTCATACGCTCTCCTCCAGGACGGGGACGGGGTGCGGGAACCGGTCGAGCATGCGGCCCATGCCGATCAGGCAGTGGTTGTCGTCGGCGGCGCCGAGCGCGAGCATGGCGCGCGTCTCGTCGTCGTCGAGGCCGAAGCAGCCGTGCCGGACCAGTTCGTCGCCCAGCAGGGACACGAACCGGTCCCCGACGGCGACGGCGAAGCCGCCGATGAACAGGTAGCGGCGGACGCCGATGGCCGTGAACAGGCAGTCGACGGCCGAGGCGAGCGGGCGCAGCGAGCCGCGCAGGGTCTCGGTCGCGAAGGGGTCGCCGGCCCGGACGGCCCCGGCCAGCGCCTCGTTGGTGATGCCCTCCGGGCGGTCTCCGGCGGGAGCGGCGAGCGCGGAGCGGGCGAAGGCCCGCGGGTCGGCGGCGGCGGCCCGGCGGGCCGCCAGCAGGATGCCGCGGCCGGAGGCGACGGCGCCGAGGTGGCCCCGGCCGCCGCAGTCGCAGGGCGGCGCGTCCTCGCTCAGGTCGATCCGCCAGTGGCCGAGTTCGCCGCCGTGCCCCTGGTCGTCGACGAGGACCTCGCCGTGCCGGAAGACCTTGCTGCCGATGCCGGAGCTGATGGTGATGAGGCAGAACGGCTCCGGTTCCCGCTCGGCATAGCGCCAGGCCGCGGCGGTGATGTCGTTGGCGACCAGCACCGGCAGGCCGAGCCGCGCCGAGAGCAGGTCGCCGACGTGCACGGGGTCGGCCCGCCCGCCCCACAGGGTGGGGGCCGCGCGGACGACGCCGTCCTTGGCCAGCGGACCGGCGAAGGACAGTCCCACCGCGCTCGCGCCGTGGCCGGCGGGTGAGCGCAGGTACTCCTCCAGTTCGCGGGCGAGCTGGCGGAGCACCCGGTCCTGGAGGGTGCGGGCGGATCCCGGGCCGTGGCGGCCGATGCCGTCGGTGGCGACCCGGCGCACCGCCTCCACGCCGCCGTGCGCCGCGATCCGGCCGATGCGCAGGGTGGTGCCGCCCAGGTCGGCCACCACGGGCCGGCCCGGTCCCGGCGCGGTGGTCCCGGTGGCGGTCATGACGCCGTCCCGGCGGTCGAGGGCTCCCGGTCGCAGGGCTGTACGGTGCCGTCCTCCAGCGCGATGACCGACTCCAGCCGGGCCCCGTCGGGTATCCGGACGCCCGGCAGCAGCACGGAGTCCCGTACGGTCGCGCCGGTGCCGACGTGTACGCCGGGGTAGACCACGCAGTGGTCGAGGAGGCCGCGGTTGACGAGGTCGTCGCGGACGATGCTGGACCGGACGCCGTCGCCGTCGTCGAGGTACCGGGGCGGCAGGTCGGGGCGGATGGTGAGCGGCAGGTCCGCCAGCGGCATGGTGGGCGGCCGGCGCACCAGTCCCAGGTGGGACCGGTGGTAGCGGTCGACGGTGCCGATGTCCTCCCAATGGCCCTCGACGGCGTAGCCGCGGACGCGCTCGCCGCCGGCCAGCATGGCCGGGATGACGTCCCGGCTGATGTCGTGCTGCCAGTCGGTGCCCTGGAGCCGGTCGAGGTAGCGGCGCAGCACCGCGGCGTCGAAGACGCAGAACGCGGCGAACACCAGGTCGCTGGTCGGCTCCGGGGGTTTCTCGACGAACCGGGTCAGGTTCCCCGAGGCGTCGAACTCGACCATGCCGAAGAGGTGGACGTAGCGCCGTTCGACGCGCTGGTACGACACGGTGAGCGCGGCTTGGGAGGCGCGGTGGCGGCGGATCATGTCGCCGTAGTCGAAGTGGTAGACGTGGTCGGCGTGCAGCACCAGGATCTCGGACGGGTCGCCCGCGAAGACGTGTTCGGCCTTGCTGATCAGGGCGTCGGCCGTGCCCCGTTCACGGGGGCCGGTGCGCTCGGGCACGGTGTCGGGCAGCGCGCCGGGCGAGCGGCGGTAGGCCTGGTCGTAGGGTCCGAAGTGCACGCGGAAGGCGGGGTCGCGGTTCCAGACGGTGTGCAGGTCGTCCATGAGCCGGCGCTGTTCGTACTGGGAGAGCAGCAGCACGTCGCGGAAGCCGGAGCGGCGGGCGTTGGCGAGGCTGAAGTCGATCAGCCGGGCGGTGCCGCCGAACGGCACCAGTGGTTTCAGCCGGCCGCGCCCCAGGGGGCCCATGCGCCGGCCCTCCCCGCCGGCCAGCAGGACGGCGCGTACTCCCTCCGTCCCGCCCGGGGCGGGCGGCGGCGTCGCGGTCGTCGGTTCGGGCCGTGCGTTCATGGCGTGGGGGCCTTCCTGTCGCGGGACGCTGGGGTGGGTGCCGTGCTCGCGCCGTCCGGGTGGCCGGGGTCCGGGGTGGTGGTGTGCCGGTCCAGGCAGCGCCACCAGCTCAGCGCCACGCTGTCCGGGTCGAGGCAGGCCGGGGTCCGCATCGTGGTCTGCGCGTGCCGGAACGCGGCGATGGTGGCGTCGATGTCGTCGGACTCCACCGTGAACAGGGCGAGGTGGCTGCCGGGCCCGGCCTGCGGACCCAGGGGAAGCGCACCACCGGCGTCGCCCGCCTCGCCCGCCTCGCCCGCCTCGCCCGGGAGCAGTTGGAGCCGCCGGGCGGAGGTGAAGCCCGGGACCCGGAGCACCTCGTCGAGATGGAAGTCGTCATACCAGCGGTGGTACTCGGCCTCCGCGCCGGGTCTCGGCCGGGTGTGCACCACCAATACGTGGGTTCCCATGTGTGCCCTTTCCGCGTGTCAGCTCCGGTCGTCGGCGGCCGGCGCGTCCGGCCGGCTGTTCTCCAGGTGCCGTCTGAACAGGGCGAGGGCCGCCAGGGTCGAGGCGTCCTTGACCCGGCCCTCGGCGACCATCCGCCACACCTCGTCCTCGGGGAACCAGCGGCTGACCAGGCCGGCCTCCTCGGGTTCGAGGCGGGGCTCGCCCTGGGTGAGGTCCGTGGCGAGGACCACGTGGAAGCCCTGGTCGCTGTAGCCGTAGGCGGCGTACAGATGCCCGATCGGGGTCATCGTGGCGGCGGTCAGCCCGGTCTCCTCGGCCAGTTCGCCCCGGGCCAGTTCCAGGGGGTCGGCGTCCGGCCGGTCCTCCCAGGAGCCCTGCGGGAACTCCCAGTAGCGTCCCTCGACGGGGTAGCGGTACTGCTCGACCAGGTGGAACCCGCCGTCGGCGTAGGGGACGACGACCGCGAAGTCGGGCTTGTGCACCACGCCGTACAGGCCCGGGGTGCCGTCGGCCCTGACGGTGGTGTCCTCCCGCACGCTCATCCAGCGGTTCTCGTAGACCACCGTGGAGCCGGTGGCCGTCAGCTCCGGCTCGTCCCGCACCTCCAGCGCGCTCCACGCCGACCTGCCGTCACGGCCGGTGACGAGCAGCGCCAGCACCGGGCCGGCGGCGGGGACCTCACCGGTGAACACGTCTCCGGGCGGCTGCGCGGCGAGCGGGACCACGGCGGGGTCCGGGGCGGCCGGCACGACCTCGACCCGGCCGAGGCCGGTGCCCCGCCACCGCACCCGCACGGTGTCCCCGCTGCGGTGGGCGCGGCCCTGTCCGGCCGGCAGCGGCGCGTGGCCCGCGCCGGCGAGGACCGAGCGGACCACGGGGGTGGCGTCCGCCGGCCGGCGCCCCTCGGCGCAGGCGGCGAACACGGCGAGGAACCGGTCGGCGGCGGCCTTCCAGGTGAAACTGCGGCCCGTGGCAACGGCGTTGGCGCGCAGGGCCGCGATCCGGCCCGGGTCCTCGTGCCACAGGGTGAGCATGCGCAGCACGCCGTCGTGCACCGCCTGTGTCAGCGCTTCGTCGTCCACCCGGAAGGAGCGGGGCAGCGCCAGCCCGGTGGCGCCGGGCGCGTCCAGGTCCTCGGTGTGCCCGAAGTGGCGCATCCCCTGCTGGGCGGTGGCGACGGGCACGCAGCCCGCGGCCATGGCCTCGCCCATCGCCATCAGGAACGTGTCCATCTCGAACTTGGACGGGAAGACGCAGAAGTCGCTGGAGGCCGCCCAGTCCATCAGTTCCGGCGTGCCCATCGGGCCCGTCCGCACGCGCACCAGGCCGGGGTGGTCGCGTTCCAGCGCGGTCAGGTCCTCGTCGTGCGGGGGCCGCGGGGACAGGCAGTGCAGCAGCACGTTGGCCCGGTGGCCCTCGTCCAGCAGGCGCCGCACTCCCCGGAACAGTTCCTTCTGGCCCTTGTGCTGCACCGAGTAGCGGGCGTTGTGATAGAGGGTGGGCAGCGCGGGGTCCAGGCCCAGGGCGTCCAGGGTCCGCTTGCGGCGCTCCTCGGACCGCGGCACGTCGAGCCACTCGTCGCCGATGGCACAGCCGCCGACGGTCATCAGATCGGTGCGCGCCCGGAGTTCCCGGCGTACGGCCAGCCGCTGGAACAGCTGCTCGAAGGGGGTGCCGGCCTGGGTGAGCGCGTGCGCAAGCTGGCCGTCGGACAGGAAGTCCAGCGCGGCGACCGAGCGGGACACCAGGCCCAGCACGGGCAGATAGTCGTGGCCCGGGCGCTCCGGGGAGTCCGCGTAGAGCAGGGTGCGCGGGAGGTAGGCGCGCATCGCCCGCTCCAGGTGGCCGTCGAGCGGCGGGTCCGCCAGCCCGTCGGCCACCGAGGCGTCGGCCCTCTCGTGGCGCAGGACGGCGCGCACCTCGGGGCCGTACACCTTGGTGTTGACGGCGAGGTTGGTCTGCACGGTGGAGACCACGTGGAAGCCGTGGCCGGCGAGCAGCGCGGGCAGCAGGTAGTGGTGGACGGGTTCGTGCAGGTGCACGACCGCGCCCGCCGGGACGCGCTGCCGGACGTACCGGGCGGCGGCGACCTGGAAGACGAGGGTCTTCAGGGCGGTGAGGTCGTGGCCCCTGAGCCCGGCGGGCGGGTAGAAGGAGTCCGGGTGGGTGTCCAGCACGCCGCCGCTGAGCAGCACGATGTCGATGCCGTCGACGGTCATCCGGTGCGCGCGCACGGACACCGGCAGCCGTACCGTGTCGGGGTGGTCCGGCCATTCGGCCGGGTCCAGCCGCACCGGGATCTCGTCGTCCGTCCGCCAGTCCAGGTCGACGACCTCGTACCGTTCGCGCAGCAGGGGCAGCAGGCCGTGGGCGGGGGTGACCGCGCCGACCCGGTGTCCCTGGTCCCGGAACTGCCGGGCCAGGTTCCACAGGTAGACGGAGGTGCCCGCCTTGACCAGGTGGTCGTCGAAGCCGCTGAACTCGAAGTGACACTCGATGATGTGCACCGGACCCTCTGTTCGTTCGGGGATACGGGAAGTCGGTTTCGGAGGGAGGGGTCAGCCGCGTCCGGAGCCGGGCACCAGCCCGGTGTCCTGCGCGCGGCCGGGGGTCTCGGGGGTGCGGCCGGCCGGGCGCAGGGCGGACGCGCCGAGCGCCACGAGGAAGACCAGGAGGGCCGGCAGGCCGAGGGCGAGGGGCAGTCCGACGAAGGTGCTGACGCTGCCGATGACGATGGGGCCGATGAGGAAACCGACGTAGCCGAGGCTGACCACCAGGGACAGCGCGGCGCCCGCGCGGGCCGGGTCGCGCTGTCCGGCCGCGGAGTAGACCTGCGGGGCGATGCAGGACATGCCCGCACCCAGGCAGGCGAATCCGGCGACTCCCGCCCAGGGCCGGTCCACGAGCAGGGCGGCCGTCATGCCGGCCGAGGCGAGCACCCCGCAGGCCCGTACGAGCGCCACCGGGCCGAAGCGCGCGGTGAGCCGGTCGCCGAGCAGCCGTCCGGCGGTCATCGCGATCGAGAACGCGGCGAACGCCGACGCGGCGAAGCCGGGTGAGCTGCCGAGGTCCTCGTGCAGGTAGACGGCGCTCCAGTCGGCGGCCGTGCCCTCCCCCACCAGGGCGCACATCGCCAGGCTGCCGAGGAACCACAGTTGCGGCGAGCGCATGACGCTGCGGCCCTCGGGCCGGGCGGGGCCGGCCTCGGCCGGGGTGGCGCCGGTGCCGGCCGGCAGGGCCCACAGGGCCGCCCAGAGCGCCATGAGGACGACGCAGCCGCCCACCGAGAGGAAGGTCACCCGGGGGCTCAGCTCCTGCCGGGCGAACAGTCCGCCGGCCGCCGAGCCCAGGAAGCCGCCGATGCTGTAGACCGCGTGGAAGGAGGACATGATCGGCCGGCCCCAGGCCCGCTGGACCTCGATGGCGTTGGCGTTCATCGCGATGTTCAGCGTGCCGTGCACCAGTCCGAACAGGAACAGGGCCAGCATCAGCGCGGCGAGGTTCGGCATGTAGGCGGGCGGGATGAGGAGGAGTCCCTCCAGCAGTGCCATCGGCACCATGACGCGGGTGCTGCCGTACCGGTCGGCGAGCCGGCCGAGCACCATCATGCCGGCGATCGCCCCGAGGGCGAAGGAGAGCAGAGCCAGGCTCAGCAGGCCGTCGCCCAGGCCGAGATGGCTCTTCACGCTGGGGATCCGACTGGTCCAGGCGCCCAGGGCGGCGCCGAACAGCAGGAAGAGGAGGGAGGTGGCGGTGCGTCCGCGCCGGAGCGCGGTGCGGTCGGTGGTGATGTCCATGCGGGCTGTCTCTCCGGATCGATGCCCTCGGCGGGGTGACCGCGGGCGGCGGCTGGGGTCCTGTCGCGTGCGCGCTGGGCCGTCAGGCGGCGGGGGCCGCCTCGGCGGGTGTGGCGGACGGGCGCAGCACGGAGGCCATGAAGACGAGTGACAGGGTCAGCACGGCCACCAGCGCGAAGGACACCGGCAGCGAGGTGGCGTCGGAGACGAAGCCCATGACGGCCGGCGCCAGCAGGTTGGAGGTGTAGGTGAGGGTGGCGACGCCGGCGATGGTACGGCTGGTGTCCGCGGAGGCCGCTCCCGCCGCCGCGAAGGACAGCGGCAGGACGACCGCCACGCCGATGCCCACCAGGGCGAAGCCGCAGATGGCGGGTGCCGGGGTCCGGGCGAGGACGACGAGGAGCAGGCCGGCGCTGGCGACGGCCCCGCTGAGCCGTACCGCGTTCACCACGCCGATCCGCCGGACCAGGCGGTCGCCGAGCAGCCTGCTGGCGGCCAGGGCGCAGGCGAAGCCCGTGTAGCTGCCGGCGGCGACGCCGTCGGAGGCGTGGGCGACGGAACTCAGGTACAGCGCGCTCCAGTTGCCGCTGGCGCCTTCGGCGAAGACGGCGCAGAAGCCGACCGCGCCGATGGCCAGGGCCGACCGCGGGGGCAGCGCGAAGCGCGGCGGCTCCTCCTGGCCCGGCCGCGGCCGGATGTCGGGCACCCCCTGGATGGCGTACAGCCCGACGGAGGCGAGGACGACGGTCGCGGCGGCGAAGTGGATCCGGGCGTCCACGCCCGCCGCCGCGGCGAGCGACCCGGCGCCCGAGGCCACCAGTCCGCCGACGCCCCACATGCCGTGCATGCTCGCCATCACCGAGTGGCCCACCTCCTGTTCGAGTTCGACCCCGGCGGCGTTCATGACGACGTCCGCCATGCCGGACGCCGCCCCGAACACCAGCAGCCCGGTGAACAGCAGCGCCAGGTCGGGGGCGAGCGCGGGCAGCAGCAGCGCGACGCACCAGGCGGTGAGCAGCGTGCGCAGTGCCGCCCGCCCGCCGAACCGGTGGACCAGCCTGCTGGACAGAGGCATGGCGACCAGGGAGCCGAGGGCCGGGGCCAGCAGGGCGATGCCGAGCGAGCCGTCACTGATGTGCAGGTGGGAGACGATCCAGGGGATGCGGGTGGCGAAGCTGCCGGCGACGGCGCCATGCACGGCGAAGACGGTCGCGGTGCGCACGCGCGCTTTGCGTGCCCCGGGGCGTGGCCCTGCGGGCCGGTCGGTCGACGCTTTCATGGCGGGTTCTCCTCGGGGTGCGATGACGACAAGGCACGTGCGGCGGTCCGGCGCGGGCGGACGGGCGCCCATTTTTCAGGCAGGCTTCCTGAAAATAAAGGGCCGATGGTCGTTTTCCGGCCGCCCGTCACCGGCCGCCGCGGGCCTCACATGTGCTCGGGAGCGGGGGCGCGCACCTCGCCGCCGAGCCGCTTGGCCTCGGCCAGCACGTGGTCGCCCCAGCGGCTCCACAGCCCGCCCGCGAGCCGGGAGGTGATCACCACGAGGTCGAATTGCCGGTCCGCCCAGGGGGTGCGCATCCCGCACAGCTGCACGGACTCCACGACCGTGGCGGGGGCGCCGGCCACGGCCTGCCGCAGGGCTTCGGCGTCGAAGTCGCACAGGGTGAACCGCGCGTTCGCGTGCGCCCACTCCGCCGGGAGCTGCGCACCGCAGCCGAACACCGCGACCCGGAGCGGATCGCCGTCGCGCCCGGTCAGGTCCCGGGTGCTCTCGGCCAGTTCGCCGGCCGCGTCCCGTCCCTCGGCCGCCGCGGTCCAGGCCAGCAGGTCCTCCCACTCGACCTCCAGCGGGTCGACGAGGCCGCCGGCGGAGACCGCCCGGGCGGACGCCGCCCAGTACAGCTCGGTCTGCACCCCGGGGTGCTTGTCGAGGAACCGCTGGCAGTTGCGCAGGATGCTGACGGTGGCCGCGTCGTACGCCCGTTCGTGCGGCAGCTCGATCCCCCACGCCGCACGGGAGACCACCATGGCGTTGCCGTTGCGGTGCAGCCGGTACCCCAGCTCGATGTCCTCGACGCCCCAGCCCGTGAAGTCCTCGTCGAAGCCGCCGACCGCCCAGAACTCGTCGGCGGGCACCGAGAAGTTGAGCGTCCACAGGAACACCCAGGGCATCGCCATGCGGCCCGGGTCGAAGCCGAAGCGCTCGTAGTCGGGCAGCCGCATGTCCTGGAAGGACGGCACGTCGATCAGCCGCCGCACCACCTCCTCGGGCGGCAGGGTGTCGACGATGCCGTCCATCTCCCGGCACGGGTTCGCCGGGTTGTAGCCGTAGGAGTAGCCGAGCACCGCCTGCCGGCGGCCGGCCGCGTGGACGTCCAGGTGGGCGCGCACCCAGTCCGGGCCCACGATCATGCCGGTGTCGAGGAACGCCAGCACCGGGGCGGTCGCCAGCCTGGCCCCGCCGTTGCGGGCGGCCGCCACCCGGAAGCCCAGGTCCTCCTGGAAGTGGTAGCGCACCCGGAGCCGGTCCGCGTAGGAGCGGACCAGTGCGGCGGTGCCGTCCGAGGAGCCGTCGTCGGCGACGACCACCTCGAAGTCGGAGGCCGGGAGGTCCTGCCGCACCAGGGACGCCAGGGTCCGGTCCAGCAGACCTTCGCGGTTGTACGTGGGGATGACCACGGACAGCCGGGGAACGGTCTCTTCCTGCATGACGATGTCTGCCCTTCTCTTGGCTGAAACCCGCCCCGGGAACGGGGGCGGCACGGCGGGGTCCGTCATCGGGCGGCCCGGACCAGGGTCGCCCCGCCGTCGACGTTGATGGCCTGCCCGGTCACGTGCCGGGCGTCGGGCGAGCAGAGGAACGCCACCGCGGCGGCGATGTCCGCGGCCGTCTGCTCCCGGCTGGTGTACGGCGGTGCCTCGTGCAGGACGACCCGGTCGGCCACCACGCGCTCGAACTCCGCCCGGTCCACCGCCGCCCACTGCCGGCTCCAGACGAACCCGGGCCGGACCAGGTTGACCCGGACGGCGCGCGGTCCGAGGAGGACGGCCAGGGAGGAACTCCAGTGCTCCAGGGCGGCCTTGGCGGCGCCGTAGGCGGGTGAGACCGCCCAGGGCATCGCCGCGGCGATGGAGCTGACGTTGCACACCGCCGCGCCCGGGACCAGCCGGCCGGCCAGGGCCCGCGTCAGCCGGTAGGCGGCCGAGACGTTGAGGTCGATGATGTCGTCCCAGACCTCTGGCGGCGGCCAGGCCACGTCGGTCACCGGTGCGACGGGCGGCCGCTGTTCGCCGCCGAGCACGTTCACCAGCACCGACAGCTCGGCGGGCAGGTCCGCGACGAGTTCGGCCAGCCCGGCGGGGTCCCGCAGGTCGCACCGGCGGAAGTCGGCGCCCGCGGGCAGCGGTGTGGCGGGTTCGGCGACATCGACGGCGACGAGCCGGTCGACGACGCCCCGGGCGAGCAGTTCCCCGGCCACGGCGCGGCCGATGCCGCCGGATGCCGCGGTCACCAGGCCGACGGTGGGCGAATCTCCGCTCATGACGCCTCCTTGGAAGGTGTTCCCGGGTCGTGCGCGGGGCCGGCCGGGGCAGCCGGGCCGGTGTGTGAGGGGCCGGTGCGGACCGTCCGCGCCGGCCGTGGGGCGCCGCCCAGCAGGACGACGCGTCCCGCCTCGGCGCGGGGAGCGAGGTCGCCCACCGTGCCGACGATCCGGTCCAGCGGCTCTTCGGGTCCGAGGGCGGTGCCGCTCACTCCGACGACGCGCATGCCGGCGGCGCGCGCGGCGAGGACGCCGGGGCGCGCGTCCTCCACGACGACGCAGTCCGCGGGCGGGACGCCGAGCGCGGCGGACGCGGCCAGATAACCGTCCGGCGCGGGTTTGCCGCGCTCGACGTCGTCGGCGGTGATCAGGACGTCCGGCACCGGCAGTCCGGTGCCGCGCAGCCGGGACACGGCCAGGGCCCTGCTCCCGGAGGTCACCACCGCCCAGGGGGCACCGGACAGGGCGGCGAGCACGGTGTCCGCGCCGGCGCAGCGCGCCAGGCCGTCGACGTCCGCGGCCTGCCCGGCCTCCAGCCGGGCCGCCTCCGCCTCCGCGTCCAGATCCGGGGCGAACGCGGCGATCACCTCGACGGAGCGCCGGCCGTGGCAGGCGGCGAGCACGCCGGCCGGGTCCAGGCCCCGGCCGCGGGCCCATTCGGTCCAGGACCGCTCCACCACGGCTTCCGACCGCACCAGGACGCCGTCCAGGTCGAACAGCACGGCGCGGCAGGTCAGTTCTCCCGCGTCCGGCAAGGCGCGCGGCCCTGTGCCGACCCGGGGCGGTGCGCCGGTCACGGTGCGACCGTCCAGGTGTCGCACGGCCCGAAGCGGCGGTGCGGTGTCTCCTCCTCGTACGGCAGTCTCCCGGGGAGGCTGATCAGTTCGAGCTGCATGCCCCAGGGGCTGAGGAAGTAGAGCCAGCGGTCTCCCGCGATGGGCCCGCTGTCCACGGTCCGGGGTCCGTCGCCGAGGATCCGCACGCCGGGCTGGCGGCGCAGGTACGCGGTCGCCGCGTCGATGTCGCGTACGTAGAAGGCGAGATGGTGGCCTCCGACGTCGCTGTTCTTCGGCGGGACCGGGTTCTGGTCCGGTGCCGTGTACTGGAACAGTTCGAGGTTGGTGACCGGTCCGAGGCGGAGCATGGCGATGTCCGCGGTGGCGCGCGGATGCACGCCGAGCGCCTCGCGCATCCAGTCGTCGTCGGCGCGGATGGTGCCCTCGCGGTAGAGCAGGTCGGCGCCGAGGACGTCGACGAAGAAGCGCACGGCCTCGTCGAGGTCGGGCACGGTGTAGGCGATGTGGTCGACGTTGGTCGCGGTGGGGATGCCCCGGGCCGGCGCCGGGAGCGACGGCGCCCGGTGCGGCAGGCGCCGCGCCGTAGCGTCCGGTACGCAGGTCACCACGACGACCTCCGTGGCGGAACCGGCCACCAGGCGCCCGGACGCGCCGGCCGGGACGAGGACGGCGTGGCCGTCCCGGACCGGGCGGCTCTGGCCGTCGCCGTCGGTGTGGAAGGCGGCGTCGCCCCGCACCACGTACCAGAGGCTCTCGGTACCGGCCTCCGGGTCGGCGTGCAGCACGGAGTCCTTCTCCAGGGTCATGTGGTCGATGGACTCGCACTCGCTGAAGAGCATGCCGCGGCGCGCGAGACAGCGCCAGCGCCGGCTGCGGCCGTCGCCGTCCACCAGGGTCGAGGCGGCGCCGCTGTCCGTGACGATCACCGGCCCGCGCCCTTCCCGAGCGGCGAGGGGACGACGAAACTGGCGCACACCGCCCGGAACGTCGTGGCGGCCGCGGTGAGCCGGAGGTCCTCGCCGCCGGACGTGGTCACGGACATGCCCTCCCGTACGGTGACGTCACCGGACCCGCTGGACGCCGTCGCGGTGCCCGACAGCACGAACACCGTGTGCTCGGCGTCCTGTCCGGGCAGGCGCTCCACCGCGCCGGGGGCCAGTTCGAGCAGCCGGATGCGGTGCAGCGGGCCCTGGAGGGTGGGCCGGGGATCGACGTCCCGCAGCTCTTCGAGGTCGACGACCACCGCTTCGCCGGCGTGCGGATCCGTCATGGGAGCGTCCTTCCAGGGCGTGTGGGTGAGGGCCATCGTGCGGGGGGCGGGAACTTCGAGCGTCAGCCAGCTCAGCGGCTCGGCACCGGTGTTGCGCAGGCCGTGCGTCGCGCCGAGACCGGTCAGGATCACCTCGCCGGCCCGCACCGGGTGCGGCTCGCCGTTGAGCAGTGCCTCACCCCGGCCGGTGAGCAGGACGTAGGCCTCCTCGGTGCGGCTGTGCAGATGCTCGCCGCTGAGTCCGCCGGGCGGGACGCAGGCCCACTCGACCGCCTCGTAGGGGCCGCGCAGCCCCCGCCCCGTCGCGAGCGAGCGCCACTGGGTCACTCCGGCCGCGCCGTGCACGCCGTGGACGTGCGACGGGGAGCCGAGGTCGGAGATCTGGAGGTCAGGCCGCATCGAGGCCCCCGGCGGCCAGCGTGGCGAGGGCCCGCTCGATCTCGGCCACCGTCACGTCGTTGACGAACCGGGCGGAGCCGATGCCCACCGGGAGCGGCAGCCGCTGCAGCCCGTCCCGGTGCCGGACGGTGTCCTCCAGCGCCTCGGCGAGGCTGTCCACCTCGCACACCGGGTGGTGCTGCGGGAGGCGCAGCCGTCGCATGACACCGCCGACGCGCCGCTGGTCGCCCTCGGTCACCATGCCGCGGTGCCGGGCGATGGCGGTGGTGAGGGCCATGTCGACGGCGACGGCCTCGCCGTGCAGCAGCTCCGGCAGCGCTCTCATCTCGATGGTGGGGCTGAAGGTGTGCCCGTAGTCGACGAGGCGCTGCAGCTCGCTCTCCCAGAGGTTGGGCTGCAGTTCCTCGAGCATGCCGTGGATGGCCCGCTCCAGCACCTCCTGCACCACGTCGCCCTCGGCGCCCTGCGCCTGCATCCGGCTGGACACCAGTGCGGCGCCGTGCCGTTCCAGCAGGGAGAACAGGCGCATGTCCTTGACCAGAGCGATCTTGAGTATCTCGGCCAGGCCGTTGCTGATGTGCCGTTCGTCGAGCGTGGCCAGGAAGGTCTTGTCGAGCAGGGCCAGCGCGGGGGCGAAGTAGGTGCCGAGCCGGTTCTTGTAACTGCCGAAGTTGACACCGGTCTTGACTCCGACGCCGGCGTCCACGATGCCGATCAGCGTCGTGGGGACGCGGACGTACGGCGTGCTGCGCCGGTACATGCTCGCGGCGAAGCCCACGATGTCGAGCAGGACGCCCCCGCCGATGGCGATGATCGGGTCGTGCCGCCGGGAGATCCCGAACTCGTCGAGGGCCCGGACCACATGGGCGACGCTGTCCATCGTCTTGGTGCGTTCCTCGGCGGGCAGGACGCAGAAGGACGGCTCCAGGCCGTGCGCGTCCAGATAGGCGCGCAGCCGGTCCCCGTAGAAGCGCTCCACGTGGTCGTCGAGGACGATGAACCGGCGGTTGCCGGTGCGTTCGGTGACGCCGGCCAGGGCCAGGTCGGGGTGGGCGGGGTCGAGGAGTCCGTCGACCATGCGCACTTCGTAGCGGACCGGCTTCGTGGCCTGGACCAGCCATTCGGTCCGGTTGCCGTCATTGCGGATCAGAGCGGAGACCACGGTGTCTTCGGTGTCCGACCGGGTGTGGGCGGTTGACTGCACAAGGCTTTCCATGTCGTCGCTTCCTCATCGGTTACGGATGGAAAGGAAATGGTGCACGTGATACGGGTCCGGCCTCCGCAGGTTTTTCCGCACCGCTCACGAATGCGTGGCGGCCGGGGTTTCCTGTAAGAGACCGGTATAGAGCGAGCAGTAGTCCATGAATTCCCGGTAGATAAGGAATTCCTTCGTGCAGCGGCGGTGGGCGGCGGTTCCGTACCGCTCCCGGAGATCGCTTTCCGCCAGCAGACGGAGCAGCGCGCGACCGAATGCGGGAAGGTCATGGGGATCTCGCACCAGGGTGCCTTCGTATCCGTCGCGGATCTGGTCGGTGATTCCCCCGACCGCGCTGGCGACGATGGCTTTCCCCTTCCACATCGCCTCGGTGACGGTCAGCCCGAACCCCTCCCGCAGGCTTTTCTGTACGACGACGTCGGCGCGCCGTTGCAGCGCGTTGACGGAGTCGGCGTTGGCGTCGGCGTCCAGCAGCGAGAGGCTGACCAGGTGCACGCGCGACCGGACCGGCCCGTCCAGCGCTTCCCAGGCGCCGCGCAGCTCGTGCAGGATCCGCGCGCCCTCGGGGTCGTCGGGGATGTCGTCCGGGTCCGGTCCGGCGAGCACCAGGTGCACGTCGTCCCGGACCGGCGCGACGTGCTCGGCGAAGCCGCGCAGCACCCCGGCCATGTCCTTGAGCGGGTCCCAGCGGGACACCTGGAGGACCAGGGGGGCGTCCTCGGGGAGGGGCCGGTCCTGCACGATGCGGGCGGTGCGTGCGGCCGCGGGCCGGCCGGGCCCGGCCTGGAGGCCGATCGCGCGCAGCCGGTCGTGCACCGCCGCCTGCGTCATCGGGCGGTTCTTGCGGGCGGCGGGGTCGATCGACGGCCGCAGCACGACGACCTTCCCCTGCTGTCGCAGCAGGCCGGGCGGGGCGTACCGCTCGGCCGAGAAGACGCACCGGGCCGGCGCCCGCAGATACGGCTCCAGGAAGGTCCAGGTGTCGCGGACCACCGCGGAGTGCGCGCCGGTGCCGATGTGGCAGCGCCAGGCGACGTCCAGGCCGGCGGCGACGAGGTGCGGGGCCAGGCCCAGGGTCTGCGGGTCGTGCAGGACGCAGAGGTCGCCGGGCGCCACCCGCTCCAGCACCTCGCGCGCCTGGCGGGAGGTGGTGGTCTCGTAGGTCTCGCGCTCGGCGGCGCCGAGCGGGCCCACCGGATCCGGGCTGCCGTGCAGACGGTGGTGGAGCCGTTTGGTCACCGCGAAGAATTCGGCGTCACCGGTGAGCACCAGCCAGCGGGCCCGCAGTCCGGATTCGTTGTGCAGGCCTATGGCCTTCTCCAGTAAATCAGCGACACCACCACCGCGGGCGGTGCTGTTGAGATGCCAGACGGTGCGCTGCGCCAAGGCCTGCGCCACCCGTGCGGGCAGGGAAACTCCACGGGGCGCGCCGCTGACGGAGCCGGGTGACACCTCACTGACCAACGACCCCACGTCCGCCACCTTCCTCGTATTCCGACAACGCGCGACGGATGGCTATGACAAATCTTGTCTGCTACGACCATGCAGTTCTTTAAGGGTCCGATCCATGAAGATCCTAGAGAGCGCTCACTTGATCGGTCAAGCAATTAATACCAGCCAGCGAGGCAACCGACCCACTCTTTTGGATCAAGCTGCCACCTGCGGTGTTCAGGATGTGGACAGGTTCTTCGGGACACGTAGCAAAGGAATCAGCCAACGTGGACAGGCCATCATGATCAACTTTTCATTCCGGAAATGTGTTGTTCTCCCGTGGAACGCGTTATTAACCTTCCGTGCACCGGAACCGGGGCCCGTCACGACATTTCGGCCCCGGTTCCCAAGAAAAAGTCAAGTTCAGGTTTCGGATTACCCTGAACCGGCTCTCGCCCGCCCCATGCCGGGTCAAAGCCGCCGGCGGGGCCCGCGTCCGGACCGCCTCCCGGGGGCCGTGCCCGACCCGCGCGGCGCCCGACCCGCGCGGGCGGGACCCGCGCGGTGCGCGGCCCGTGGGGTCTGCCGCATCGTCACCGTCATCCGTGACCGCGATCCGCGCGCCGCGCGCGTACCCCGCGGGACCGCGTCCGGCCGTTACCCCGCTGTCGCCACGTCTTTCCGGCCGCGTTTTCCGGCCGCCTTTTTCCCGGGCGCTTGCGCAATCCGACGGATACGCCGGTTTCGCTGGTGACGGCGAGACACCGATGGTTAGACTGTCGCGCGCTGCTCGCGATGGCGGTCGGCGAGGTGGGTGGGCGGGTGGGGGTACCGTGATCGAGCTGCGGAAACACACGATCCCGGGTGGTCCTGCCCGAGAGCCGGAACGGGTGTTCGCTTTTTCCGGCCCGCGATGCTTACGGCACACCCGCATCCTCCTCGAAAGATCCTCATAAAGCGGCCCATGCACCAGCGATGGGCCCTTTTTCTTTGCCCCGGCGCCCGCGTCCGGGGCCGCGAAGTGGGCGTGCGGCGAGAAGCGGGGGCTTCGTTGTCAAGACAAGAGAAGTGCGGAGTGTGATGCCATGAACCGAGTCCGCGGAGACTCGCGCCGGTCGGCCCGGCGGCTTGCGGAGCCGCTGGCCCGCACCGGGTTATCCGTCCTCTTACTGGCAGGCGGCGCCATGGGAGCGACGGCGGGACCGGCCGCCGCCGCGGCCGCCGACGGCACGCTGACGGTCGAGGTCCTGCGCGACTTCTTCGGCACCGGCGTGATCAACACGACGATGGACGTGCCGCAGCAGGGCATCAAGGTGGAGGTCTCCGACCCCGCCGGGCACGAGGTCACCGGCGTCACGGATGCCACCGGAAAGGTCGTGGTGCCGGGGTCGGCCGCGCTGAGCGGCGGCCACTACCGCGTCGACGTCAGCGTCCCGGCACCGTACAGCCGCTATCTGCGGGCGGCACCCGCGTCGACGGCGGAGAACCACTTCGACAGCTTCACGTCGTTCGTGGACGTGTCGGACGGACAGAACGCCTCGGTGGTGACCGGGGTGTGGGACCCGGCCGACTACGCGCTGCCGGACTCCCGGTATTTCGTACCGGTCCAGAACGGCGCCAACTCGACCGACAACCGGGCCCTGGTGGCCTTCGGCACGGACACCCGGGGCACCTGTCCCACCGATGTGGCGTGCCCGGCCACGCTGGCCACCCAGGACCAGGTGGGCACGACGTTCGGGCTGGCGTACGACACGTACCGGACCCGGCTGTTCCAGAGCGCGTTCGCCCGCCGGTACGCCCCGTACGGACCGAAGGGCGGCGGCGCCATCTACACGGTGCCGCTCGGCGGTTCGGGTGCGCCGGAGCTGTTCGCGCAGGTGCCGGACGCCACGGTGACGGCGCACGACACCGCCAACCTGATCAAGGACGCCGGGTTCACCGACGCACCGGGCAAGGAGAGCATCGGCGGCCTGGCCCTGTCGGAGGACGGCTCCACGCTGTACGCGGTGAACCTGCTGACCCGCAGCCTGGTGACCTTCGACGCGACCGGGGCCACCGCCTCGCGGCCCAAGTCGACGGTGCGGATCCCGGACCCGGGGTGCGCGAGCCCCGGTGACTGGCGGCCGTTCGGTCTCCAGGTCCACGACAACACGCTGTACGTCGCGGGCGTGTGCAGCGCGGAGAGCACGCAGCAGCGCGCGGACCTGAAGGCCGTCGTCGCCACCTACGACGGCAAGCGGTTCACCACGGTGCTGAGCCACGCGCTCACGGACGTGCGCGGCAGCGTCTTCGGTGCCGGCGACAAGGCCACCCACTGGAACCCGTGGAACACCGGCCTGGACACGTGGGACGACCGGAAGGCGGGCAGCGTCTACATCGACCCGCAGCCGGAGCTGGCCTCCCTCGCCTTCGGCCGCGACGGCTCGATGATCCTGGGCTTCCGCGACCGCTTCATGGACGCGCTCAGCTGGGGCGGGCTGGACCCCCGCCCGGGCAACGACACGGCGGAGAACGGCATGTCCGGCGGTGACATCACCATGGTCTGCGCCACCGCCACCGGCGCATACCAGTGGGAAGGCACCGGGAGCTGCCCCAACCACGCCACTCCCGCCAACAACGGCGGCCAGCCGGCCGACGTCGTCGAGTACTTCCCAGGCGACTTCTACGCCAACGCACACCAGGAGACCTCGCTGGGATCCGTGGCCTACATCCCGCAGCAGCAGTGGGTCGTCAGCACGGAGTTCGACCCGGTCGTCAACGTCGCGACCTCGGGCACCGGTTACCACCACATCACGACCGGCATGGGCCCGGGCAACAACCCGACGGGCAACGGGTTCCAGTTCGTCAGCCGGGAACAAGGCGGCTTCGGCAAGGCCGGCGGGCTCGGTGACATCGCCTACGCGGCGGCCAACGCGCCGATCCAGATCGGCAACGTCGTCTGGTTCGACGGCGACCACAACGGCATCCAGGACCCGGGGCACGTGCTGCTGCCGGACGCGACCGTCAACCTGCTGGACGCGGACGGCAAGCAGGTCGCCACGACCAAGACCGATGCCGCCGGCGAGTACTACTTCGGTGGTGTCGGCGCCGCGTACGAGCTGACGCCGGGCGCGAAGTACACGGTGCAGTTCGACGTGTGCACCGCGGACACCAGCCAGGTGCCCGGACAACCCCCGGCGAGCGAGCTGCGGTTCACGCTCCCGCGGGCCGGCGCCAGCCGTGCGCACGACTCCAATGTGACTCCGCCGACCACCGGACGGCTGTGCAACGGCTTCGCGCCGGTCACCGCCCCCGACAAGCCGGGCGGCGTCGACCACACGATCGACGCCGGGGTGTACATCCCGGAGGCGACCCCGACCCCGACCCCCACCCCGACTCCTACCGCCACCCCCACCCCGACCCCGACCCCGACTTCCACCCCGAGCGGGCCGCCGGCCTCCACGCCGCCGTCCTCCGCGCCGCAGTCCCCCGTGCCGCCCGCCAACCCGGGTCCCGGCGACGGGGGTTCGGGATCGATGGCGGACACCGGCATGTCCGGGCTGCCGAAGCTGATCGGCCTCGTCGGTCTGCTGACGGGCGCGGGTCTGGTCATCGCGTTCGCGACCCGGAAGCGTCGTACCCGGACGAACTGAACGGAGCACACCACGGTGACCGTCCCCACCGCGTCCGCATGACGCGGTGGGGACGGTCACGCCGAGGCCGGCCCGCCGGGGCCGGCCTTGACGTCGTCCGTCACCGAACTGCCCGGCCGCCGCGACCACGCGCGGCCGGGCAGTGTGACCGAGAGGGTGAAGAAGAAGAGTGCCAGCGTCGAACCGCGTGCGCAGCGGGAGAATCCGGCCGGCTCCACCGGGCCGTGCGGCCGGCCGGCGCCGATGGCCGCGGCCCCGCTGGGCGGCGGCCGTCCTCGGCACCGTGGCCGTGGCGGTGGCCGCGGTGGCCGCGGTCCTCCTGGCCGACGGCGGCTCCGAGTCCGGCGGTCCGCGCGCGCTGACCTCGGACGAGGCGAACCGGCTGGCGATCACACGGTTCCGCAACTACGAGGCGCGGGGCCGCGCGATGACGATCACCGTGCCGGGCGCGGCCGGCGGGCTGGTCGTCACCGGGTCCGTCGACTACCGGGGCAAGATCGGTTACGGCGTGGTGCACGGCAGCGGCCGCGACACCTCCGGCGACGGACTGATCGAGTGGACGGCCACCTCGGTGTTCGTCCACCCGATGGCGGACGCCCCGGCGCACGCGCCCGCGTCGCCGCCCCGCTCGGGCTGGTACGGCCGTCCGCTGCGGTCGTCCGGCAGCGCGCTGGACAGTTCGCTGGCCATCGCGCTCAAGCTGGGCAGCGACCGGCCGGACAACGCCGAGCTGCTGCCGCAGAACGGCGCCTCCTGGTGGGGCCGGGACCGGGTGGACGGGCGCCGGGTGGACGTCATGACCGGGCCGTCCTCCCGCGACCGCTCCGGTACGGCGGACACCGTGCGCTACTGGCTCGGCCCGGACGGCACCATGTACCGGGTCCGCGTCAGCGTGCGGTCCGAGGCGCAGCCGGTGGTCATCGCGTTCGACACCCAGAGGTACGTACCGGTGCGGCCGGTGCCGGGACTCACCCCGACCCGGTAGCCGCCGGGCCGGACGTCCGCACCCGCGCGCCCGCGGCGAGCAGGGACGGCGACGGCAGCGGGACGTCCGCCGTGTCGGGCAGCGCCGGGACGGCCGGGACCGCGGTGGCGCCCGTGGTCGCGGCGTGCGGGAACTGCGGTTGCGGCGCGGGCACCGCGACCTCGGTGAACGGGATGCCACCGGGTGCCGCGGGTGTCCCCCACCGGCCGGCCGGCGAGGGCGTCCCGGCCGGGACCGGGCAGGACGCGGCTGTCGTGAGCCGGGCGGGCACCGTGGCGCGCAGGGCGTTGCCGCGCAGGCAGTTGCCCCGGCCCCGCGTGGCGGTG
The DNA here is from genome assembly GCF_055566335.1 of Streptomyces sp. NPDC027672. Classification (NCBI taxonomy): domain Bacteria; kingdom Bacillati; phylum Actinomycetota; class Actinomycetes; order Kitasatosporales; family Streptomycetaceae; genus Streptomyces; species Streptomyces sp. NPDC027672. Next base: position 731,565 of record NZ_JBVHSO010000002.1, read on the forward strand.
GGGAACGTCCAGCTCACGTCGACGCCGTTGCCGGTGAACGTGTTGTCCACGATCTGGTTGCCGACCGGAGGTATGTCGGCGGTCGCCGTGATCACCAGCCCGGCGCCCGCGTTGCCGGCGACGCGGTTGCGCAGGAACCGGTTGTCGCTGCCGCCGTCGACGCCGATGCCGGTGCCCCACCCGCCGTCGGCCTGCTCCGGGGTGGCCCGCTGCTGGTTGGCGGCGATCAGGTTGCCCGCGATGACGGCGCCCCGCTGCGGGAGCAGTTTCTCCTGGTGGTCGGAGTTGGTGGTGAGTCCGACCCGGTTGCCGACGAGGCGGTTGCCGACCACGTACATGTCTCCGCCGGCGTTGGTGCCCTCGTAACCGACCGCGTTGAGTTCGGCGATGTTGTCCCGCACCACGATGCGGCAGGGCTTGCACTGTCCGACGTAGATGCCCGAGTCGGCGCCGCCCGAGGCGTACGAGTGCTCGATGACGCCGTTCTGCGCGGAGAACGCGTAGATGCCGTACAGGCCGTTGCGGGTGGCGGTCACATACGAGACGAGGAACGACTTCAGGAAGGTGACGGGCTCGTCGCCGGTGTCGTAGCCCCCGGACTGCCCCGGCAGCCCGGCGGCCGCCTTCGCCGAGCCGGTGACCAGGACCCCGTTCTGGGTGTTGTTCCGCACGGTCAGGTTCTGCACGGCCACGCCGGGCGCGGTGACCACTACGCCGTTCGGCTGCCGCAACCGCCCGTCGATGACGACCTTGTCCCGGGACTCGCCGCGCAGGGTGACCCGGGGCGTGGAGACCTTCACCGACTCGTGGTACACGCCCGGCGCGACCAGCACCAGGTCGCCGGGGCGGGCGAGGGACACCGCGGCCGAGATCGTCGGGGCGTCGGCCGGCACGTGGATCGTCACATGCGCCCCGGAGGGCCGCCGGCCGTCGGCCGGCCCGTCGTCGCCGGGCCCGCAGCCCGTCAGTACACAGGTCAGTGCGGACACTGACGCGGCCAGCACGCGAAGGCGGAGACGAGGCATGACCTCATCCTGGCATGAAGTCGCCCCGGCGCGGGGCCGGTCAACTCGCCCCGGCCGGAACGGATATGGCATTCTTCCCCCCGTGAGCCGAGCCGACGCCCATCCGTCACGCCGCGCGTTCATCGGGGCCACCGGAGCCGCCGCGGCCACCGGGCTCACCGTCGGGTGCGAAGCGCCCGCGGCCCAGCCGGACCGGCCGCCTTCCGCCGCGTCACCCGCGCCGGTGTCGCCGACCGGTCGTCATCAGGCGGGCGTCACGCTCCCGCAGCCGGCCCAGCCGAACCTCCTCGCGGTGGTGGCCGACCTCGGCGACGCCGTGGCCGCCGGCCCGCTGCTGGCCGAACTCGGCGAGGCCGTCCGCACGCTCACCGCGGGAACCGATCCGCGCCTGCTGGGTCTGGCGCCGGGCGATCTCACCGTGACGATCGGGGTGGGACCACGGCTGGTGCGCGGCGCCGATCCCGCCCTGCCCGGCGCGGCGGACCTTCCCCGCTTCTCCCGCGAGCGGATCGCCCCGCAGGCGCGCGGCGGGGACCTGTTGCTACAGATCTGCGCCGGCGACCCCATGCTGTTACCGGTCGTCGCCGCCGCGCTCCTGCGGCAGGCGGGCCACCGGCTGCGGGAACGCTGGCGGCAGTCCGGGCGCCGCGGTCCGGACGTGTCCGTGGGCAAGGGCGTCTCCGCGCCGCGGAACCTGCTCGGTTTCATCGACGGCATCGTGGGCCCGCACACCACGGCCGAACGCCGACGCCACCTGTGGCTGGCCGGGCCGGCTCCGGTCGCCGGCGGCACGATCGCCGTGCTACGGCGCATGGAACTGGACCTGTCGCGGTTCGCCGCGCTCCCCGTCGCCGGCCAGGAGGCGGTCTTCGGCCGGCGGAGGGCCACCGGCGTGCCCCTCTCCGGCGGGACCGCGGCCGGGAACCCGGACCTCGGCGCCAAGACACCGGACGGCCGCTACCTCGTCCCGGCCGACGCCCACGTCCGCCGCGCCAACCCGAACGTGGTCGGCGCCGGCCTCATGCTCCGCCGTTCCTACAGCACCGACGAGCCCGCGCCCGGCCTGCTCTTCATCAGCTTCCAGAACGACCTGCGCGCCTTCACCAAGACCCTGGCCCACATGGACGCCTCCGACGCGCTGCTGTCCTTCACGACCACCACCGCCAGCGCGACGTTCCTCATCCTCCCCGGCTTCGACGAGCAACACCCTCTCGGCGCCGGGATGTTCCGCTGACCGCTCCGGTGCCCGGCGTGCCCCGGGAGCCACCGCGTCATTGCTCGCCGAGGGCTGCCTGCCGGGCGAGGAACTCCTCGAACGCCGCCTTCTGCTTGGGGTCCATGAAGCCCTGACGGACCCCGTGAACCTGGAGCCACTGCGCCTCGTCGGGGTCGAGCAGTTCGGCGACCACCACGCCGTCCCGGGCGACCGCCGTGCGTCCTCCTGTGCGACGGCGGAAGAGCGTGAAGGGGCCGAATTCCGCCGGGTGGGCCAGTTCCGGCTCCCGCGCCACGGCTCCGTCCTCCTCCGCGCCGCTCCCGGGGTAGGCGGAGGGGGCCCAGTGCTCCCAGCGCGCCAGGGTGGCCGCGGGCACCAGCACGGCCCGCTCCGCCTCCTCGCTCCCCTCCCACAGGAACGTGACGGTGACGGGCTCTCCGACCGCCTCGGCCAGCCCGAGCACCCGCTCCATCTCATCGTTGACCGGGTAATCCACCGCGACTTCGATCCGTATTCCCATGGCGCCCGAGGCTACCGGCCACCTCTGACAGAGCGGACCGGAACGGCACGCGCGGGGCGGGACCGTGCTGGCTACTGTCCGACGGTGAGTGCCCACCGCACGCCGGACGAAGCGGTCACGCTCACCGTCCCGTCACCACGAGCGCGCTTCAGGTCGATGTCCGCGCAGGACCGTGAGCGGGACAGCAGCGGGGATCAGGTGATCTTCTGAGCGAGATTTGAGGTGGGCGGTCACCGGTCGGCCGTCAGGTCAGTCGCGCCACGCGGCGGTGGCGGTGGCGTCGGAGAGGAGGGCCACCGCCTCGCCGATATCACCGCGCCCGGCCCGGACAGCTACGTACGTCGTGCCCGTATGCGTGCGTCGGGAGAGCTACGCGGTAACTCTGTCCGTGGCCGCGGTGGCTCCGTCGGTGGCGGTGGTGTCGTCGTCGAAGGTCATCTCGGGTGCGGGCCGGCGGAAGCCCTTGGTCAGGACGGCCAGGTAGACGACGCCGACCGCCAGCCATACGCCGCCGATCTGGAGTGCGACGTGGCCGAGCCTGGTGAGGAGGTAGAGGGAGACGCCGGCGCCGATGGCGGGCATCACCAGGTACGAGAAGAGGTGGAGGGTGCGGCCGTGTCTGCGCTCGCGGACCAGGTGGGCGATCACGCAGACGTTCACCAGGGTGAAGCCGAGGAAGGCGCCGAAGTTGATGAACGAGGTGGCCGTGGTCAGGTCGAGTTTCATGGCGATGACACCGGCGGCCGCGGTCAGCAGCAGGTTCGGGACGGGCGTGCCGGTCTTCCCCGACAGGCTGCCGAAGACGGCCTTGGGCAGTGCGCCGTCGCGTCCCATGACGTACATGAGGCGGGCGGCGGAGGCTTGCAGGGCGATACAGGAGGCGATGGATCCGGCGATGGTGACGAAGTTGATGATCTCGGCGTACGTCTCGCCGCCGACCTGGACCTTCAGGTGATAGGCGGCCGCGTCGACGTCGGCGAACTTTGCGCCGGGATGGACCAGTTGCATCACGAGGGACAGCACGATGAAGATCGCTCCGGCGGCGATGACGCAGCCGACGATGCCTCGGCCGATCGTCCTCGCCCCGCCCCTGGCCTCCTCGCCCAGCGTGGAGACGGCGTCGAAGCCGAGGAAGGAGTACGCGGCGATGGCGGCGGCCGCAGTGACCGCGCCGATCGACGTGCCGGAGTTCCAGAGGGCGTCCGTGGCGGGGGCGGAGGAGCCGTGCTTGCCGAGGAAGACGGTACACAGGGTGGCGAAGAGGACCAGCGACCCCAGAGCGATGAACATCAGGACCTTGTTGACGCGGTCCGCCAGCTTCATGCCGAAGACGTTGACGGCGGTGGTGACGCCCACCGAGAGGATCAGCCAGGCCCACTTGGGTACCTCGGGGAACTGGGCGTTGAAGTAGATCGCCGTGATCAGCCAGCCGACCATCGGGATGAAGAAGTAGTCGAGCAGCATCGCCCAGCCGGACAGGAAACCGATGCGGCTGTCGAGCATCCTGCGGGCGTAGGTGTAGACCGACCCCGCGCCGGGCACGGCGCGCGCCATCTTCGCGTAGCTCAGCCCGGTGAGCAGCATCGCGAGGGTGGCGACGGCGAACGCGGTCGGGGCCACGCCGCCGCTGGTGGCGGCGACCACACCGAAGATCGTGACGACGATGCCCGGGGAGATGTAGGCCAGGCCGAACAGGACGACGGACAGGAGGCTCAGGTCGCCCTTCAGTCTCATGCTGTTCCCGGTGGTCTCGCTGCTCATCGTGGCGGCTCCTCGGTGGTGTGGGCGGGGTTCCAGGTGGCGGGGTCGATGCGGCCCCCGTACAGCGGGAGTGCGAGGGCTGGGTCGCCGGGGCGGAACTGGTCCCAGATCCGGTTGAGACCGGCGGTGCCGTAGCGGCGGACGTTGCCGACCTCGTCGAGGTCGATCACGTCGGTGAGGGTGGAGTCGCCGGCATCGGTGGTTTCGGCGCGCACCGTGCCTTGTGGATCGATGAGGAGGCTGCGGCCGATCCCGGAGGGTGCGGCGGAATTGACGCTGGCGACGAAGACCTGGTTGGTGATGGCGTTGGCGCGGTTGAGGACGACTTCCTGCGCGCGGTCGCTCGTCGACGTGCGGACCACGTTGACGATCAGCTCCGCGCCCATCCAGGCCAGATGGCGGGAGATCTCCGGGAACCAGGTGTCGTAGCAGATGGACAGTCCGATACGGCCGACCCCGGCGAGGTCGACGACCTCGAACCGGTCGCCGGGTGTGGTCGTCTCGTACGGGCGCCACGGGAAAATCTTGCGGTAGGTGGCGATGCGCTCACCCTGGGGTGAATAGACCAGTGCCGTGTTGTGGACGCGGTCGCCCGCGCCTCGCTCGTAGACGCTGCCGGGCACCAGCCAGATGCCCAGGTCCCCCGCGAGCTGGGCGAAGGCCGCATCGCGTTTGCCGTCGAGCGGCTCGGCCCCCTTCTCCGGGGTGGCCGGGACGCCGGGGGCGCTCTCGCCGAGGTGCAGTTCGGGGTAGACGACGAGGGCGCCGGGTGCGCGCAGTCTCACGCGCCGCTCCACGTCGGCGGCGAAGCCTGCGAGGTCGTCGGCCGGACGGCCGGGCGCCTGGGCGAGGATCAGGGGCAGGGGGCGGGCCATGCGGGAACCAGCCAATCAAGAGGATCACTGTACGAGAAGAAGTCCTCGGAGATTCGGGTGCCGATAACCGCGAATTCCGATGCGACAAGAATGCAACCAGTCAGTCATAGCTTCAAATACTTGGTGGGATTGATTACCATGCCTTTGAGGCATGAAGGTGTCATGTCTTCTCCGTCTCCCGAGGGACCACCGCCATGGAACTCCGAGTGCTCCGCTACTTCCTGACCATCGTGGAGACCGGTTCCGTCACCAGGGCTGCCGAGGTCGTCCGCATCGCTCAGCCCTCACTGTCGCGCCAACTGCGCGGCCTGGAAGGGACCTTGGGGATGACGCTCTTCGACCGCGGCGGCAAGCAGCTGGTCCTGACGGCGGCCGGCCGGCGCTTCCTTCCGCTGGCCCGCGACCTGGTCGCCCGTGCGGACGCCGCCGAGGCCGCGGTCGGTGCGCTGGCCGCCGGTTGTGCCATGCGGATCACCGTGGCGGCGCCGCCCACCACCATCACCGACGTGATCGCGCCGTTCCTGGCCACCTGGGGGCCGGAGGATCCGCTCGTCACCGTGCAGGCGGAGAGTCCGGCACGTGCGTACCAGGCCCTTGCGAGGGGCGCCGACGTCGCCATCTCCTCGGCACCTCCGAGGCGGCGTTTCGCCGGGCTCCCGGTGGCCCGCCTGCCGCTGTGGGCCTACGTCCGCGCCGACCACGCCTGGGCGGGCCGGGACCGCGTCACCATCGGGGAACTCTCCGCGGAGCCGCTCATCGTCCTCACCCCCGCGCACGGCACCCGCCGCATCCTGGACCATGCCGTGCAGGACGCGGACGCCTCGTACGACATCGTGCTCGAATGCGACACCCCGCACGTCGCACAGGCCATGGCGGCTTCGGGCCATGGTGTCGCGGTGGTCTCCGACGATCCCCGCTTCGACCTGCACCCGCTGCTGATCCTCGACAGCACGGGCGAACCGCTGCAGATCCACCTGCACGCGGCGTGGGACGCCGGCCACTACGCGCTGCGCAGCATCGAGGCATTCGCTACCGGCTTGTCGGCTTTCTGTGTCGAGCGGTACGGGCCACAGGTCGCCGCCCGCCGGTGAACCGCGGCGACGGTGCGGGACCAGGTGGCCAGCGGATGCGCAGTGCCGGAGGAGTCCGGCACCGCGGCGGTCATCGTGGCGTAGGCGACGGCCTTCGTCCGTTGTCGGACACGACGTCGCCGTCCGCCGTCCACGGCGACGCCGTGCCGGTCACGAAGCCGCCGCTGCCGAGCAGTCGTCCGGCCGTTCAGGTTCCGCCGTCTCCGCCGGTGACGGGCAGCTTGTACGCCTGCGCGGCCGCCGCCGACCAGCCGAACTCGTCGTTGTCGCTGAAGTAGTAGTACGTGGCGCCGTTGGGCAGCATCGCCACGGTGATGCCGCCGAAGCCGGACATGAACGGCACGTACACCGGGCTGGTGAACACCGGGTCGTCCGCCGAGGTGAACCGCCGGGCCCACAGGCCGTCCTGGTACTGGTACGTCCTGCCGGCCGTGTCGGCGGCCGTGGTGATGCCGCGGTGCGCCGGATTCTGCTGCATCGCGTCGGCGAGCATCGTCGGGTCGAGCATCTGCACGCCGTCGATCTTCCCGCCGTCGGCGTTCAGGAACCGGCTTACCTTGGCGATGTCGTCCTGCGTGTAGAACAGGCCGTACCCGCCGAACGGCTGCCCGGTGGCGCTGTTGCCGGTGCGCTCGGTGGTCAGCACGTCCGGGCTCAGGTGCAGCGGGACCAGCACCTGGTCGCGGATCCAGCGGTGGATGTCGCTGCCGGCGCCTGCCTTGGACACCAGGTAATTCTGCATCGCCCGGGCCAGCACGAAGGTGTCGGAGGAGTGGTAGACCCACTGCGTGCCGGGCGCGGCGGAGTGCGGGAAGGCCAGCGCGGCGGTCATCTTCGGCCCGTACGCCTCGGCGTCGAAGAACGCCGTCATGCCGCTGCCGGACTCGTCGGCCTCGAAGGCGCGGGAGGAGTAGTTGCCGGTGGCCATGTTCGCGGTGTCCTGGAACGTGACGCCGGTCCAGGCGGAGGTGTCCGCCTCGCCGACCCAGTCGCGGATCAGCTGCGACGGCACGGACGAGCCGTAGACCTGCGTCAGCCGCATCAGCACGATACCGGCGAACACCGTCTTGGCCAGCGAGAACGACGGCAGCACCATCTGGTTGCAGTACGGGTACGCGCCCCGGCGGGTCTGACACGCGCCGACGTAGTTGACTCCGCCGTAGGACACGCCGTACGTACTCAGCGCCGAGGCGGTGATGCCGCTGCCGAACGCGCTGGTGTCGACGCCGGCGTCCGGGTGGTCGGTGCTCAGCGCGCTGATCGGCTTGGCCGGGACGCGGTCGGCGACCTCGGCGGCGTACGCGTTCTGCAGGCGGGTGTCACCGGTCACGGTGTGCCGGGAGTAGGTCGCGCCGACCTGGCCCCACATGTCGAACTGGAAGTACTGGCACGTCTCGTGTGTGACCTGGTAGCGGACCTGGGAGATCGTGCTGCCGTCGAAGAGGAAGGCCAGCAGGCCGTTGTGCACGCAGTTGGCGTTGCGCTCGACCAGCGCGAAGGGCAGCGAGACACGGGTGCGGCCGCCGTCGCCGTTCTCGTTCCAGGCGCGGCCGCCCCCGACGATCAGGTTCCAGTACGCGCTCCCGGTGATCTGCAGGCCGCGGACGGCGGGGATGACGTGGCTGCCGTTCTGCACGAGGTCGATGCTCACCGGCGGCAGGTGCCTGAGCGCGGCGGTGGCCGCGTAGCCGTAGGTGTCCTTGATGGTGCGGAAACCGCCCGCTCTGGCCACGCCTCTGAGCGTCAGGGTGCCCTCGAAGGCGTGCGTCGGGGCGGCGGCCGCCGCGGGCAGCGCGAAGGCGTCGTTGGTGACGGTGCCGGTGGCCGCGCCGCCGGCCAGGGTGGCGGCGGTCAGCACCGACCTGGACACGGCGCCGCTGCCGGTGAGCGGATCACCGGGTACGGCGGTCGCGGCGTACGCGGGTCTTGCCGCCAGCGGTGAGAACGGCACGAGGGCCAGGGCCAGGACGAGCACGGTCAACACAGCCCAGCGGCGCCGGGCATGCAAGAAGAGCACGGTGAACTCCTCGGGAACACGAAGGGGTGATGCCCGCATTCTGGGGACGCACGGTGCTGCCGTCGAAGACCCATCGGGGTTCGACGGCATGCCTCGAAGGCATCGGCAGGGGTCGGAGGCCGGCCGGTCCGGCGTCCGCACTGCGGCCCAACTACCAGAGATGGCAGGTACGTTGGGGGAGACGACACAGCCGAGACGTTGCGCGACCGCCGGGCCGGCGGGGCGGGCGGGCCGCGCGGTGGGAGCCCGAGTGAGCGGAATCGCGCTGCCCGGCCGGGAAGCCGGCCCGACCTGTGTACGCCCGGCAGAACCCACCGGCCCATGACGCACCGCTCGTCCCCCACCTCAGAGGAACTGGAAGCCGCACGCCGACTGATCGCACGGCACCTGTCCCCCACTCCGGTCGACATGGGGGCGGGCACGGCCCGGGAACCGGTGCTGAAGCTGGAGAGTCTCCAGCCGACCGGATCGTTCAAGGTGCGCGGTGCCCTCGTCGCCCTGGCCGCCGCGCCACCGGAAGCACGGGTGGTCACCGCCTCCTCGGGCAACCACGCTCTCGGCGTCGCCTACGCCGCCCGGGTCCTCGGACGCAGGGCCACCGTCGTGGTCGCCGCGAACGCTTCCCCGGCCAAGGTGGAAGCGCTGCGTCGTTCGGGCGTCGATCTCGTCCAGGCCGGCAGCTCCTACGACGAGGCCGAGGCCTGCGCGCGTGAACTGGCGCGGGAGGGCGCCTCCTACCTCTCCGGCTACAACGATCCGCAGGTGATCGCCGGCCAGGCCACCATCGGTGGCGAACTCGACGTACAGGTCGGCGGGCCGATGACCGTGGCGTGCGGGGTGGGGGGTGGCGGCCTGGCCGCGGGCCTCGGACTGTGGGCGGCGACCCGGCCCCACGTGCGGGTCGTCGGGGTGGAGGTCGCCGTGTCCACGGCGGTGTCGACAGCGGTCACCGCGGGCCGGCGGATACCGGTCGAGGTGGGCACCACGCTCGCTGACGGTCTGGCGGGCAATATCGAGCACGGCTCGCTCACCATCGATCTGATCACCCGGCACATCGATGCCCTGGTCACCGTCACCGAGGCGGAGATCCGCACCGCGCTCCGCTACCTCGCCGCCCACCGAGGTTATGTCGCTGAGGGCTCCGGTGCCGTCCCCGTCGCCGCACTGCTGGCGGGCAAGGTGCCGGCGCACGGACGCATGGTGGCGGTGGTCTCCGGCCGCAACATCGGCTTGCCGACCCTGGCCGCTGTGCTGGCCCCGCCACCGGAGGCGGCCGTCGGCGTGCGGGAGGCGCCCCGGCCGCCGTCGACGGGGCCGGGCCCTGCGTGACAGCAGCCCTGGACGCGCCCTCCGGTGCGTCTGAGCGCGGCACGTACCCGGCGGGCCCTGGGGCTCACGCCCTGATCTGCCACTGACGGCGGTGCTCCGCGATGCCGGCCTCGGGTCCCTGGCGCAGGAGGCACAGCCAGACGCGGGCTGCCAAGGTCAGAGCCAGGACGGCTGTCCAGGGCCAGGTGACGACTCCTGCGGTCACGAGCGCGGCTCCGGCGCTCGGGGCCACCGCGGTCAGCGTCATCAACCCCAGGTCGAGCCTGGTGCGTTCGAAACGGCGGGCGATGGAGAACTCCGACCGTTCATAGCCGACGATCGCCACGCCGAGCGCGACGGCCAGCACCATGGTCGTCCAGGGATTGCCGCTGACCTGGGCATAGGTGACGGGAAGGGCGATCACAAGCGGCAGCACGCCCCCGTATTCGGACAGCACGTTGCCCCACTTCATCGTCCTCCCGAAGGAGTTCGCGCGGATGCGGGCCAGTTCCCCGGAGGCACTCGCGTAGACGATCAGGGAGAGCATGGTGCTGAACGTCGCACCGATGAGCAGCAGGCGGACATCGTCGGGGAAGCGGCTCGAGGTGAGCGCGAAGCCGAGGATGAAGGTGATGGCCGCCAGCAGCGACCCCGAGAAGGCGATGCCCGCGGCGGCCTCGCCGGACTGAAGGGAGGCGGGGTCGTCCCGTTCGAACCGGGCGATCTCGACGGCGGGCTCGCCGGCGAGCGTGACCAGCGCGGTCACGGCCTGGTCGGAGGCCGCGAGGGATTCCGCCAACTGTTCCAGCTCCGCGAGCGGAACCAGATGCCGGGCATCGGGGTCGACGTACTCGACCCGTATCTTGTGCTGGTACTGGATCCGCGGCTCGCTGTCCGCTCCGTTTCTGAGCATCCGGGTGCCGATGAACCCCGTGGCCAGCAGGAAGCGGGCCGCCTCCAGCTCCGTGACTCCCACGACCGCGGAGATCACCGGTCGTTCTGCGGGGTGGCGATGCGGAATCCTCTCCAGCATCTCTTCCAGCAGCAGGGACGCGATGCCCTGGCGCCGCATCCCGGCACGCACCACCACCGCGAACAACCGCACATGCCCGGGCGAGGGTGTCTCGGCAGCCGCGCAGCCCACCAGGGTTGCCTCGGTCTCGGCCACCTGCACCAGTCCGTGTGCCACGGCCTGGGCCAGCAGCCCGGTCGGCACGGCGGCCGTCTGCCGGCCGTCGGCCAGCAGAGCGCACAGCCGGGGCAGATCGGCCGAGGACGCCGGCCTGGTGGAGACAACCGCCATGGCACTCCGTTCAGGGGTTCCGCTCTGCGGCCGGCCCGCATCGGCCCGGCCCAGGCCGGCCTGGCCCGTCCCGGACACATCGGTCGCCAGCACATGATGCGGGACCCGGAGCCGCTCCACCAGAGGCACGTCGCTGTCGGAGCACCGGCCCCCGACCGGTCCCCGGAAATGATCAAGGGCCTGCGACTCTCACTGGCAGCCAGCGGGGAAGGCATCACCCATGACCTGGTCCTTGCCCGAGCCGATGCTGATTACGGCCGGTGTGTTCCGCTTCACCTCGCCCTCGGGCATGCTGCGGCCGGGCTCCCTCTCTGCACACGCCCCCCGCGGTTCGGCGCCGACGGCGCGTGGTCAGCCGCGACCTTCTCCGAGCACCTGGCCACCGGCACACCGGAGACGGCCAGAGCATGGCTCGCTGAGCGCGCCGGGACTGTCGCGGCCGCGGGCCGACCACCCGTCCGGGGCGCGAGCGGGCTCGTCGGCACGCGCCGGCAGACCGGTCGGAGAGGGCCGGTGATCGCATCCAGCGGCCCAACGGCCGCCAGTTCTTCCCCGCCGGCCAGCGCTGTCGGGTCGTTTACCGCTGCCACATAGCATCCCGCGGATGCGGGGCAGTCGAGGCAGCAGGACGTCGTCAGCGGGCACGGGGCCATCCCCGCAGGTGCGGGGAGCAGCTTCCAGCGACACGAGGGGTTCCCGGCGCCCGGGGGCCATCCCCGCGGGTGCGGGGAGCAGCAGTCCTCGCGGCGCGAGGTGGCGGTGGGCGGGGCCATCCCCGCGGGTGCGGGGAGCAGGGCATCGGGGGCGGTGTCCAGGTCGGTGAGGCGGGGCCATCCCCGCGGGTGCAGGGAGCAGATCATCTGGGGCCTGCGGTGGGCCTTCCGCTGGGGGCCATCCCCGCGGGTGCGGGGAGCAGATGCCCTGTGCGCCCCGAGAGCGGGCGATCGTGGGGCCATCCCCGCGGGTGCGGGGAGCAGCCCGGAGAGGAAGGGCCCGGCCGCAAGGGGGGGGCCATCCCCGCGGGTGCGGGGAGCAGCCCGCGCCGAGCGTGACCGCCTGCTGCACCAGGGGGCCATCCCCGCGGGTGCGGGGAGCAGACCCACATCCGGGGCCATCGTATCGCCTAGTCGGGGCCATCCCCGCGGGTGCGGGGAGCAGCGGGTCACCTGCGCGCCCGTGGCGGGCGCGGAGGGGCCATCCCCGCGGGTGCGGGGAGCAGACGACCGGCACCCAGTCGCTCACCCCGTACGAGGGGCCATCCCCGCGGGTGCGGGGAGCAGATCCCGCGATCGACAAGGAAAACCACTACAGGGGGGCCATCCCCGCGGGTGCGGGGAGCAGCGCGTGTTGCGCGCGCGGCCTGCCCGGGCGGGAGGGCCATCCCCGCGGGTGCGGGGAGCAGCGCGTGTTGCGCGCGCGGCCTGCCCGGGCGGGGGGGGCCATCCCCGCGGGTGCGGGGAGCAGCGCGTGTTGCGCGCGCGGCCTGCCCGGGCGGGGGGGGCCATCCCCGCGGGTGCGGGGAGCAGGGGACGGCTCCGGTTCGCTTGAGGCGTTCTACGGGGCCATCCCCGCGGGTGCGGGGAGCAGCGGATCACGGTCGTGATCTTGGTCCGCACCCGGGGGCCATCCCCGCGGGTGCGGGGAGCAGCTCGGCGCGCTCATCCGTGTGGCCAAGGAGAAGGGGCCATCCCCGCGGGTGCGGGGAGCAGGTCACGACCGCCTTCCAGGGCCACTATGCCCAGGGGCCATCCCCGCGGGTGCGGGGAGCAGGCACTGCACGGCAACTGTGAAGGGCGTCGATGAGGGCCATCCCCGCGGGTGCGGGGAGCAGTCCATCGCGCGCTTCCCCGCCCACTGCGCGACGGGGCCATCCCCGCGGGTGCGGGGAGCAGCGGGGCGATCAAGGACAAGCGGTCGCAGGATCGGGGCCATCCCCGCGGGTGCGGGGAGCAGGAGGCCGCGCGGTTCTGGAACTCCTGCGCCTGGGGGCCATCCCCGCGGGTGCGGGGAGCAGACTGAATGACCTGCGGTTTTACTGGTGCTGGGGGCGATTTCCGAGCACTTTCTCTGAGCCCGACAAATAGGGCATAGGTTTCCCGGTGTGCATCAGCCCCTCCCGAAGCGTCGGCGTTTGGCGGCCCTGCTCCAGCCGGGTGGTGGCCCGTTTTGTGGGGCCGGACCCGGGGCGGGTGCGTTCGGGTCGGGACGGCGGATCAGGGTGATGCCCTCGTGGTCGGCCGGATGCCAGGCGTGATCGTGGGTGCGGAAGGTGAAGCCCTGCTCGTTGTTGGTGGTGTGGGCCAGCAGGGCGCGGCCTTGCCCCGCGTACTGCTGGACCTCTGCCCAGAGGGCGTCGCGGATCCGGGCTGAGGGGTTGCCCACGAACACGCCGGCGGAGATCTCCAGCAACCAGCGCGTGAGGAAGCCGCGTAGTCCGGCCGGGCAGTTGGTGAGGACGATGACGGTCACCAGAGTTCGTCCCCGTAGTCGGGTCCGTCGTAATTGACGCCGGAGGCGACGTGGTGGTTGTGGTCGCTCTGGAGCGTGACGATGTCCCGGTCGTCCCCGGGGTCCAAGGGTGTGACCGTGTCGGGCAGCAGAAGGTGTTTGATGTCGTCGACGCACCGGTTCAGCAAGGATGTTTCGGTGATGCGGTCCCGCAGTGCACGGCGGGTGCGGGAGCCGACGTCCTCCTCGCCTTGTGCGGCCACGTCGAAGGCGAGCGGGATGCCGATTTCCGTCTTGTAGAGGTCGGCGATGTCCAGGACGAAGGACAGTTCATGGCCGGAGTGGATGAAACCGAGGGCCGGGCTGCATCCCAGGGAGGTGACGACGGCATGGGCGATGCCGTACATGCACTGGGCGGCGGCGGTGATGGCCTGGTTGACGGCGTCACCGCTGGTGAAGTCGCCGGGGGTGTAGCGGCGGCCCCGCCAGGGGACGCCGGTGCGGGTGGCCTGGGCCCGGTAGCAGTCCTTGAGTCGTCGTCCCTCGCGGCCGAGCAGTTCGTGCCTGGTCAGGCCGGCCGGGTCCTCGTCCGGGAAACGCAGCCGGTACATCTTGCGTGCCACGGCGAGGCGGCTGCGCGGGTTGGCCCACTGCCGGGCCTGGGCCTCCATGAGGGCGGAGGAGCGGCTGAGGGCGCGGCCGGAGGCGTAGTAGCGCACGCCGTGTTCGCCGACCCAGCAGACTGCCGCGCCGGTCTCGCCGAGCACGCTCATGGCCTGGTGGGTGACGCGTGTTCCGGGGCCGAGGAGGAGGGTGCCGATGGTCGCCGAGGGGATGTGGGTGGTGCCTTCGGCGTCCTGGGCGGTGATGGCGTTGGCGTCGCGGTGGACCGTGCAGCGTTCCAGGTAGACGAAGGAGAGTCGTTCGCCGGTGCGGGTGAGCTGGCGGGGAGTGAGTGCCGGACGCTGAGAGGGTGTGCTCATGGCGTTTTCGGGATGAGCTGGGTGAGGGGGGCGAGGGTGAGGAGGCCGCAGCCGTAGGCGCGGGCCCGGCCGATGCCCTGGGTGAGGGTGCGGCGCAGGGCGTCGGGGTCGGTGATCTCCATCCGTCCTTCGAAGGTGACGGTGACGACGGTGACCGGCTTGTCCCGTCGGCCGCCGGCGCTGCGGGTCTTGTCGAAGACGAGGGACCGTGTGTCCCGTATGGCCAGTTCGTAGCGGTCACCGGGGTGGGGTCGCTTCTGGTGGGTGGTGCCCTCGGGCAGGAGCCGCCGGTCGGCCGGTTTCTCGCAGACGCGGAAGCCGAGGCGTTTTTGGCGTTCTTCGTCGAGCAGCCAGCCCATCTGGTGGACGGGTGTGAGATGGGCGGTGATCTTGCGAGGTTCGCCTTCTTTGCGGCGGATGGTGTGTACGGGGTTCGCGGTCAGGCGGAATGCCCAGCGGTCACCGGTGGTCAGCCGGTCGAGGAGCGGGGCGTAGGGCCGGGTCTGCCAGCCGGGGTCGTCGGGGCCGGCTGCGGCGGGCCATCCGGCCTGCTCGACCAGGTGGGTCAGGTCGGGGCGCTCAGGGCTGACGATGAACAGCAGTACCTCAGCACGGGCCTGCTGGTCCAGACGCCACAGCACGCGCGGTGCGCCGGGCTGCGGGGTGTCGGAGGGCAGGATGTGCGGGAAGGACGACATGACGGCCGCGTGCATGGCCTGAGGCGAGGCAAGGAGGCGGCGGGCGCCGGGCCGCGCGGTGTTGACGCGGAAGCGGGTGATGAACATCAGGCGCTGTCCTCCTCCAGGACATCGAGGGCGGCGAACGGATCGTGCGCATCCAGCGGGACGGGGGCGGGCACGGCGGTGGTGGCGACGGTGCGCAGCGTGTGCCGCCGGTGGGCGGCGTCGAAGCTGACCGGCTGGTCGCGCAGGACGTCTGCCGCTGTGACGGGCTCGCCGGGGGCTGTCTCGCGCAGCACGGTCAGGCTCTGCGGGGCCGGGTGGCGCCTGCGGTACCAGGCGGATGCCTGCCAGGGCACACGCGTCAGTACGTCCTCCAGGCGGGCGTCCTCGTACAGTCCGAGGCCGACCGGTTCGGTGGGCGGGCAGGAACGTCGTCCGAGGTAGGGCGGGTACGCCGGGGTGCGCAGGGCGTCGCACAGGCTGGTGAGCAGGGCGTGGTCGCCTTCGACGGCGGCGACGAAGACGGCGTCGGCGAGGTAGAACCGTTCGGACAGCGGCATGGACGCGCCGGTGACCCCGTGGTGTGCGGTGTGGAAGTCCCGGACGCGGGTGCCGGGCTGGTCGACGCGGACGCCGAAGCGGAGCGCCCCCAAGGGGGCGAGGCGTGCGTCGTCGCCGCGTTCGATGCCGGCAGCCGCAGCGAGGAGGCCGACGACGCCGCTCTTGGTCGGGGCTGATTCGGTGGTGCGGCGGGTGAAGCGGGAGGAGGCGCCCCAGGACTGCAGGGGGCCGGCCAGGCGGAGGGCGAGGACGCCCGTACTGCTCATGCGGGCTTCTCCAGGCGCTCGGCGACGGCCTGGCCGACGGCGGCGGCGAGTTCGCGCTGTGTGCCGCTCTCGGTGCCGAGTTCGGCCAGCTTGAGCGTGGCGGGGCCGACGCGCAGGACCCAGGTGAGGGTGGTGTCGGGGTCGCCGTAGACGCGCTCGACATCGGTGGCGTAGGCGGCGAGCCGGTCGGCTGCCTCGCGCAGGTGGCCGCCGCCGTCGCTGCGGACCGGGTCCTCGAAGGCGGCGACGTAGCTGATCGGCCGGGTGGTGCGGAGCCTGACGACGACGGCGTCGGGCTGGGTGTGGTGCCCGAAGGTGCTGATCTTCCCGGTGGGCAGGGAGGAGACGAAGGCGTGCACGAACGCCTCGACGGCGCGGCGTACCGGCTCGGTGCGCGGTTCGTCCTCACGCAGGCCCTGGCCGAGGTTGGCGGCGAGCTGGTGCACACCGAGGGCGGCGTAGCGGTAGAGGGTCGCGGAGTTGAAGTCGACGGTGCCGATCATTCCGGCGCCGGTCTCCTCGTCTGTGTTCTCGTCGTCTACGGCGGTGTAGTAGTCGGACTCGTTGTCCACCCGGTGGACGCTGAGGGCGTGCGCGACCTGCACGGCGGCGTCGACGTTGATGTCGGCGACGTCGGCGACCATGCGGCCGAACAAGGCGATGTCCACGGAGTGACGGGTGTCCGCGAGTTCCTTGGCGCGGGCCTTGTTCTCCTTGGTCTTCAAAAACGCCGTGATGTCGGCGGCGCCCTCCAGAGCGTGGCGGGCCAGGCCGTCGAGCTGCCGGGAGCTGAGGAAGACCAGGTACTTGCTCTCAGGAGCGGGGGCGGGGCCTGCGTCCTTCTTCGCCTGATCGGCTTTCCGCCTGGGGACCTCCGTCTTGATGCCCGCGGCCTTGATGGTCTCGTCGGCGAGCGTGAGAGCCGTCTCCTGTCCGACGGACGGGTCGAGGGCGGTGATCCGGTCGGCCAGGAGCTCCACGACCTTCTTGGTCCGCACGCCCAGCTCGGCGGGGTCCAGGAGGTGCTCGTCCTTGAAGTAGGTGCGGATGGCCCGCTTCCACGCCTGGCTGGAGACACGAGCACGGGGAACGCCGCCGTAGACGGCCGTCTTGGGCGCGCCCGTGTCGTCCCGGTTGAGGTTGCTGGGCGGGACGGTCTGCAGGGCGTGTACGTCCAGGAAGATGCGGTTCACGAGGCGTCCTTATTCGCTGTCCGGGGTGGTGTTCTCGTCCGAGGCCGGCTGGGTCTGTCGCTGCTCGTGGAAGGAGCGGCCCCACGCGCGGCGGACTGTGGCGGGCCCGTCGGGCCACTGCCAGCGGTAGAGCTGGCCGGCCAGGAGGGCGTAGTCGAGCGGGATGTCGTTGCGGCGCAGCAGGGCGACGATGTCGCGCAGCCGCTGGGCGAGCGTGACGAGGTCGGGGGCGGTGCCCGCGCGGACCAGACGCTTGCGCACGGGCTCGTCGATGCCGTCGGCCGGCATCAGGCGCCGGACCGCCGCGCCCAGGCCGCCGGGCCGTTCCCGGGTGTGCCGGCGGTGCATGGGCGTGCCGCGGGACTGCTGGTGGAACGCCCACAGGGTGCAGGCGGCGTGCAGCGCGTTCTCGGCGCACACCAGCTCCAGCTCGCTCAGCGGCCGGGTGTTGTCGGCCTGGGTGTGCAGCGGATCGGTGTAGATCAGGCTCCACAGGTCGGGCGTCTGGCCCGCCTCACAGCCCGCGCCGCGGCGCAGGCGGGCCAGAGCGGCCACGGCTTGGGGCCTGTCCTGGAGGTATCCCTGCTGCCAGGGGCCGATGTGCGTGGCGGCGAGGTCTGCGACCCGCCGGTGAACCGGGACCGCGACGGGCGCCGCTGTTGAGGATACGGGCGTTGCGGGCGTCATACGGGCACCTCCGGGTCGGTCGCGGCGTGATCGGTTCCCGGCAGACGGGCGGGCCCCGGCCGGGGCGGACCGTCGTCGTCCGGAACGGCGGTGCTTTCGCCGGGGCTCGCAGAGCCGGGAGAGCCGGGGTCCCCGAGCGCTCTGGCCAGTCGCCCCCGGAACCACACGTCGGCCAGGCCCGCGTTCAGCCAGTGGGTGCCGCCCTTGTCACCGGTGTGGATCCGCCCCTGCCAGGCCGCGTCGCCCGCGGTAGCGATGAGACGGTCCCCGAGACGGCCCACCGTCTGCCGTACCAGGCGCTGCCAGGTCTCGCGGTGCTCGAACGGATTCTCCACTTCCGCGAGTTCGGACAGCCAGCCGCGGTAGGGATGGTCCAGCGCGTCGAACCCCTCGGCACGGGCCGCGGCCTTCGGCCCTTCCTGCTCGGCTCCGATGGCCCGGGCCAGGTCGGCCGCGAGGTCCCCCAGGGCCCGCACCGCCCGGTCGGCGTCCTCAGCCGCGGCGATGGCCTGCCGGGCGTAGGTGGGGTCCTGCCCGTGGAGCAGGACGACCGGCATGACCAAGCGGTCGTCGACGACCTCGTCGATCACGGACTGCTGGGTCCCGTACCTGACCCCGGCCACCCGGGCACGGATCAGGAAACGGCGAGGGAGGTGGCCTTCGGTCACCAGACGGGCGACCCAGTCCAGGATCCGCGGCCGCAGACGCGACGGCCCGCCGGCGCCGCCGCCACCCTCGAGCCGGTCGGCCAGGAGCGCGCTGATCCCCCGCCAGGCCGAGCGGGCCGGATCGTGCTCCAGGGGCAGGTACACGGGTGACTGCCCCAGCTTCTTCTCCTGCACGGGGCTGCGCCGCCACGCGGTCATCGGCTCACGGCGGTGCATGTTCCGCCAGGCGAGCGGGTCGCCGTAGCCGAGGACGACACCGTGGATGCCGTCCGCGTCATGATGCAGCCGCACCCGACGCGACTGCCAGGTGTACAGGTCGCGAAGCCCGCTCGCAGTACGCCCGTCGGATCCCGGCCCGCACGGCTCCCGGCGCCAGGCCGGCCGGTCGCCGGGAGAGAAGTCGAGTGCTTCGGTGTCCGCCGCCACCAGGTTGAGCAGCAGCGTCTCGCGCAGTGTCGCGCCCTCCACGAAGACCCCGCCGAGCCCGCCCGCCCAGCCGGTACCGAGTGGATACACCTTGCCGCCCTTGACCCGGTCGTCGCCCACCATGCCGGTCTTGATGCCGGAGGTGTCGTAGGCATGGACGTGAACAACCCAGCGCGCGGCCTCGGCGAAGGACAGCCGCTCCACATCCGGCATCCGTGCGGTGAAGAACGGCTCCCCGGCGGGCACATCGGCCACGATCCGGTTCAGTGAAAAGACCTCGTCCTTCCCGGTACGCAGCCCGGCGCTCTGCAGGAACGGCACGTGCGGGTGCAGAAGGTCGAACCGCTCGCGGTGCTCCTCCAGATACGCCTGGACGGGGGCGAAGCAGTCAGGGTCCTCCCACAGCTCCGCCCACTCCTCAACGCTGCCCGGACCGTCCAGAGCGTCGTGCGCGACGGCCAACAGGAGGCGGATGAGAGCGAATTCCTGAGTGGCCAGGTCGCCTACGACGCGCTGCAGATCCCCGGCCCGGGCAAAGACCTGACACAGCGACAACTCGTGTGGAGAACCGTCGCTGTGCAACACCGGGATCCACGGCCGATGGGTCAGGTCGAAGGACAGCGCCTCGCCCGCACCGGCACCTGGTAATTCAGTCGTCTGCATCCTGGGTCACCTTCAGACCGTCCTCAGGGCTGTACTGGAGCGAGAATCCTGCCAGCCGGGTCTGACAATCCTCGTCGAGAGCGAGAATGAGCTGGTCGGAGAGCCAAGGGCTGTCCTTGCCCTGCCACTTGGGCATGTACAGCTGCTCCAGCTCCTGGATGGCCTGGTCCATGGTCTCGCCGGAGAACTGCATGGGGAGCCGCAGGGCGCAGCTCGCGGCCGTACGGGCCGCGAACCGCGTCGGTGTGGCGTCCTGCGGCAGGGCGAGGCCGGCTCGTTGCCGTTTCTTGCTGTCCGGCTTGAGCCACGGCAGGGTGACGAGACTTCCGTCGCCGCGGCGCTGGACGACGACGACCTCCAGGCTGTCGCGGCTGTCGCGGACCTGGGCGCGTCCGGTGGGGGTGTCGTCCGTGTCCCCCACCCCGGCGGCGACCCAGCCGAACAGCGGACGTCCCGGTTTGCCGACGCTCCCCAGACGGAACACGGCGGCACGCCCGGCCTGATCGTCGCGGTGCCGGTCGAACTGTTCGCGTGCCCTCTTCAGCGCGTCCTGCCAGTGGTCCGGCCCCACCGGTTCCTGGCCGTAGGCGCTCTGCACGAGAGGGCTGATGTCCGCCGGGAGCCGCACCGGCCGCCCGGATCCGCCATCGAGGTGTGGAAGGAGCACCGCGGCCGATCGCAGCAGGGTGTACTGCCCGTACACGGCGACCGAGCCCCGCGCCGGGGCGGGCACGTCCGCCGTCCAGTCGGCTCCCGTCACCAGGCAGCGCGCCGTCCGCAGCCGTTCGGGCCGCTCCCCTTGCTCCGGTCCGCGCTGGTGGCGGTGCAGGCGCCCCATGCGCTGCAGCAGCAGATCGACGGGGCACAGGTCGCTGACCAGCAGGTCGAAATCGACGTCCAAAGACTGCTCGGCGACCTGGCTGGCCACCACGATGTGCCGGCCCGCGGGCCTGTTATCCGTCTTCTCCGGCGGCCCGAACAGGCGCAGCAGCGTGTTGTCCTTGTCGGCCCGGTCGAGGTCGACGAAGCACGAGTGGGCCACGGTCACGTTCCCGGCCCCGAACCTGTCGCGCAGCGCGCGAGCTGTCTCGAGCACCCGCCTGACCGTGTTCCGGATCACCAGGGCGCATCCGCCGTCGGCCAGCTCGCTCTCCAGCCGGTCGCCAAGGACATCCAGGCCGTCGTCGAGGCGCTCCAAGCAGACCGCCGTCGACCGGGCCGACGCCTGCGGGCGGCGGCACAGTGCGGTACCGCCCGGAGCGACGGCGGTCAGCAGCGGGTAGGCGTCCGGTGCGACCGTCTCCGGCTCGGCATCCGTCCGGCCGGAGTACGCCGCGACGAGTTCACGTCTGCGGGAGGCCGGCAGGGTCGCGGACAGGACCACCACCGGGACCCGGTAGGCGCCCAGCCAGGACAGCACCCGGTCCAGGTACACGCTCATGTACGTGTCATAGGCGTGCGCCTCGTCGATGACGATGACCTTCCCCGCCACGGCGAGGTGTCGCAGCGCCAGGTGCCTGCTCTTCAACCCGGCGAACAGCAACTGGTCGATGGTGCCCGCGACGAACGAGGCCAGCATGGCCTTCTTGTGGCCCCGCAGCCAGGCATGCGCCACTAGTTCAGCAGCCGCACGGTGCTGCTCGTCGTGCCGCTGCCGGGTCGCGGGCGCCGCTTCGTCCACGCCGACGGCCACGACTCGCCCCGCACGGGCCATCAGGCCGGCGAAGTCCTCGTTGAGAGCGGATTTGGAATGGGCCAGATGCACCGAACGGCGCGCGCCGGCCACTCCCGGCAACCGCTCCAGCCAGTCCAGCAGGCGAGGGAACATGGCGTTGCCGGTGGCCATGGTCGGCAGGGCGAAGAACACTCCTCCCGCTCCCGAGCGCGCCGCGAAGATCTCGGCCACGGCGAGCGCCGCCTCCGTCTTCCCCTCCCCCATCGGCGCCTCGACGATCATCAGCCCGGGCGTCTGCATCTCCCGGGCGAGTTCCACGGCCGCTTCCTGGACCGGGCGTATCTCCGCTCCCGCTGGCAGGTCGAACCGGGAGGCGAACAGCTCCTGGGCGCTCTGCTCCGTTTCCTCGGCCTGCCAGGATTCCGGCAGGTCCAGTCCCTGCCAGGCCGCGGCGAGACGCTCCTGGTCACTGCGGGACGCGCCGTCGGGGAAGTACGGGAAGAGGTCGGGGTTGCTGGCGATCCAGTCGGAGACGATGACCAGCGCGGTGAGCAGCACCTGCACCGGCTGCGGCAGCTTCACCGTCCGCCATGCCGCCAGCCGTTGCGCCACACCGAAACGCTCGGCGCAGGCCTCGAGCAGCTCGGTCTGCACCTGCCGCCACACACGGCCGCTCGCACCAGGAGGGCGCAGCAACTCTTCACGCTCGTACAACGCGGTGATCTGCGCGTGTTCGGGCGGCACCCCGTGATGGCCGCCCACAGCAACCGTGAACTGCCCGGTCCGCGCAGGCGCCCACCCGTGCCGTTCCTCCAGCCACTCCCCCAGCAGCACCTGCCCGGCCAGACCGTGCGGCGCGATCCGGCGGTCCGGTCCCAGCGCCTTCGCCGAGCGCATCTCCAGCCCCTGGTCACGCATCGCGTCGGCGAGCTGCTCGACCTGGCAGGCGAACGCCGGCGTGGCCTTACCGATGTCGTGCACACCGGCAAGCCACACAACGAGGGCACGGGCGTCCGCATCACCCTGCGGCAACACCTCGGCCACCAGCCCGCGCACCCCTGCCGGCAGCCACCGATCCCACAACAGACCCGCCACCGCAGCGGCGTCCTCCATATGCCGCCACAACGGCAACCACCCATCGGTGTCCCGGTCATGCTTAGCCCACACCGACCGGGCCGGCCCCCCGAGCCGACCCAACAGGCCGGAACGAGCACTCCCCTCATCGCTCATGAGCGATTGATACAGGCAGAGCCCAGCCCGGCACACAAAAACAAGCCAACCGGAGAGCCTGCAGGCAAACTGTCGTCACCGTCACGTAGGATCATCGGCTTGCCCCGTTCCAACGGAAAGCACCTACGAGGCCGAATGCCACCAACATCCCATTGGCCGGAATCGGTGATAGTTGCTGGAAACGTGTCCCTGCGGCAATAAACTCGCAGGTCACAAAGTGTGCTCCCCGCACCCGCGGGGATGGTCCCGACATCTTGGACCTGGAGGACAGGCCGCCGATGTGCTCCCCGCACCCGCGGGGATGGTCCCGACATCTTGGACCTGGAGGACAGGCCGCCGATGTGCTCCCCGCACCCGCGGGGATGGTCCACCTGGTACTAACCCCCGGGGGGCTTCGTGCTGTGCTCCCCGCACCCGCGGGGATGGTCCCTGTCCCTGGCCGGCGTGATGGGCCTGGTGGTCGTGCTCCCCGCACCCGCGGGGATGGTCCCGGCAGGCCCGGGCCGACGACCGGCCCCAAGCAGGTGCTCCCCGCACCCGCGGGGATGGTCCCTCCAGGAACTCGACGATGGTCGGGTCGAGTTCGTGCTCCCCGCACCCGCGGGGATGGTCCCCACTGGATTGTCGGCCCTCCCGGTCGGAGCAGGTGCTCCCCGCACCCGCGGGGATGGTCCCGGTGGCCGCGGTGAGTGCTCCCCGCACCCGCGGAAATGGTCCCGTGGCCTACCTGGCCCTGATCACGGTGGTTTTGTGCTCCCCGCACCCGCGGGGATGGTCCCGCTCGTAGACATCGACGCCTACCTGACGGTGTGTGCTCCCCGCACCCGCGGGGATGGTCCCATCTGGCCTGCCGCCTCACGGAAGTCGAAGCCGTGCTCCCCGCACCCGCGGGGATGGTCCCCACTACCCCCAGCTGATCGCCGACGCCGATCGGTGCTCCCCGCACCCGCGGGGATGGTCCCTCGGTGGCAGCAGGATCACGGTGGAGGCGTACGTGCTCCCCGCACCCGCGGGGATGGTCCCACGAAGTCGCCGCCCTCCTGCCGGAGGTTCTTGTGCTCCCCGCACCCGCGGGGATGGTCCCCCAGGGAGCATCAGCAGGTATGGGAAGCGACTGTGCTCCCCGCACCCGCGGGGATGGTCCCCGAGTTAGGCCGGTACGACGTCGGTCACCGGCGTGCTCCCCGCACCCGCGGGGATGGTCCCCATGGGCAGACCGCCCGGCGTGCTCACCGCCTGTGCTCCCCGCACCCGCGGGGATGGTCCCGGCGCCTACCCGACCATCGACACCGGCCTGATCTGCTCCCCGCCCAGGCTTCGCTCTGCCCGGGGTCGCGGCGGTGCGGGATGACCAGGCCGGTGCCGCGGTAGCCGCCGTCGGCGATCACTGTGGTGCGGCCGACGGCGTCCTTCGCGCTGGAATTGCAGTCGTTGCGGCTGCCGGTGACCGGCCGACGGCGACGACGAGCCGAGTGTCGGCGTCGATGACGACCTGGTGGTTGGTGGAGTAGCGGTAGTTCTTGGACTGCTCGGCGACTTGGTGATCACGGGTGGGCACGAGGGTGCCGTCCACGATGAGCACGGTGTCCTTGCGGAACCGCTTGCGGTGCTGGAGCGCGAGCGACGGGCCGAGGTGGTCGATCGACGAGCCCGTACTGCCGTATAGAGCCGACAGACACCCGTCAGCAGCGGGAGTCCCCCTGGGACTTTTCTGGGACTTCCTGATCAGCACAACTCAGTAGGTCTGCGCTCAGCGTCGCCTGTCCTCGGCGCCCCATCGACGCTCGCCGCCTCGACAGGGTCTGACCTGCCCGACAAGGTGTCTGACATTCCATCAGAACGAGCATCAAATGATGCGTCACGATAACACCCATAACGCTTACACCGCACATAATGCGCACCGGCAAAAGCGCAGGTCAGGACCCCTTCGCGGCCGGTTCGAGACGGCGACGCACTCCACATGATGCGTCATCGGAAACAGGTTGATCGAAGCGCGCAGCGGCTGGCTCTTCACGCCCCGTCACGTCGCGTCAGCCGGGCAACATAGCCCGCGATCGCCGGTTAGCCAAACCGGCTTATCCGGAGACGATTATCTGGTCAACGCCCGTTTCGGAGACCAACCGCGAGTGTGGTGACCGACATCAGCGCTGCTGCCGGGGGCGCGGCAAGCCTCCGTTCCCGGAGCGCGTCGCCCGCATCCGAAGCCTTCCACCCATCCGCCTGGTGCTCCGTACTGCCCGGAGATTGCCCGCACTTGTCTGCCCCGATAGCAACAAGTACCAACGCCGAACACCATCGTGAGAAGAAGCCCACAGCACAACCCGCATCTCCCGGCCGGCATGCCGTCCCGGCCGATGACCAAGCTCCCCTCCTGACCAATACCTGATACTCGACCAGCGACCTGGCCGCTCGTCTCCGGGTGGACGCCTCGATACTGCGCCGATGGCGCACCGCCCAGCCTCCCCAAGGGCCGCCGTTCGTCGCTCTCTCGGAACGTGTCGTCATGTACAGCGCCCTCGATGTCGAGGAATGGCTGCGCAGCCGCCGCACCACCCCCACCAAGGGGATCCATGGCCGATAGGACCAACATCGCCGTCGGCATCCGGATCTCCACCGACATCGAACACCGCCCCGACCACCCCGCACCGTACCGGGCGCGCGTCCGATGGTGGGACCCCACCACCAAACGCCGTCAGTCACTGTCCGAGGGAAAGAACAGCGAAGAAGAAGCGCAGGAGTGGCTCCAGGCCATCATCCAGGCCGCACAAGCCGGCCTGACCCCGTCGACCGCCACCATGACGCTCGCCGAATACGGCGAAGCGAACATGGACCTCGCGCTGCGCGGCCTGGAGCTGAAGACACTCGACCCCTACCTCGCGGGGTGGCGAAAGCGTGTCGTTCCCGCACTGGGCCACCTCACCGTGCGGCTGATCACCAACGGTGTCGTCGACCGGACCGTGCAGAACTGGATCGCCGACGAGCACAGCCGCTCAACGGTCAAGAACACCATCGCCGTGCTGGTCCGCGTCATGGAACAGGCCGTCCGGGACGGCATCATCACCGTCAACCCCGCCCGCGTGACCGGCTGGCAGAAGCTCTACAAACAGGCCGAGGACGAACTCCGTAATCCGCGCGCCCTCGCCCTGCCAGACTGGGACAGCCTCATCGAGCTGGCCGACGCGCTCGTGGCCGCCTCCCACGACCAGTACCGCGGCTGGGGAGACGTCGTCGTCTTCGCCGCCTGCACCGCCGCCCGGATCGGCGAAGTCTCAGGCTGCCGCATCCAGGACATCGACACCCACCAGTGGATCTGGACCGTACGCCGCCAGACCACACCCGCACCCGGCGGCCTGACCGACAAAGGCACCAAAGGCAAACGGGCCCGCAAGGTCCCCATCATCGAGGAAATCCGCCCCCTGGTCGCCCAGCGCGTCCTGTCCGCCGGCCCCGACCCCGACGTCCGCCTGTTCACCGGCCCGCGCGGCGGACGCATCTCCACCGCCGTCCTGCGCGACGCCACCCACTGGGACGACGTGGTCATCAGGCTCGGCTACGAACACCTGCGCCGCCACGACCTCCGGCACACCGGCCTCACCTGGTTCGCCGACGCGGGAGTCCCCGTCCACGTCCTGCGACGCCTCGCCGGCCACGGCTCCCTCATGACCACCCAGCGCTACCTCCACCCCGACGTCCACAAGATCACGGCCGCCGGCGCAGCACTCTCCGCACACCTCAACGCGGTCCGCGCTCCCCGCTCGCTCCCGGGCCCGATCGTCATGACCCGCTGACACCGGTCAAGGGCGCACTGGTCCCAACTGGTCCCCAAAAACGGCCGAGGGCCGGTTTCGGATTGCTCCGAAACCGGCCCTGACCTGCGACTCTCACGAGTCGGGACGACAGGATTTGAACCTGCGACCCCTTGACCCCCAGTCAAGTGCGCTACCAAGCTGCGCCACGTCCCGATGCGCTCACCCGCGGTGCCCCGCGAGATCGTGCGAACAGCACTTTACCCCACGCCGGGGCGTGCACCGAAGGGGACCCGGGCTGAGGGTGCGGCGGGATGCCGGGTGAGCGGGGACAATCGGCGGTATGACGAACGCGGGCACATCGGATGCCAGGGACCGGGACATGGCCGGGCGGGCCCGGAGCGCTCGGCCGCGGGACGGGCTGGGACGCCCGCTGCCGTACGGCGCGCAGGGCGTCCCCCGGCAGCCGGAGGGCATCCTGCGGGCGCCGCTGGAGACGGTCGGCGAGGCGCAGACGCTGCTGGCGGCCGGGCGGCCCTTCCACGCGCACGAGGTCTTCGAGGACGCCTGGAAGTCGGGCCCGCAGGAGGAGCGCCCGCTGTGGCGCGGGCTGGCCCAGTTGGCGGTGGGGCTCACCCACGCGGCCCGGGGGAACGCCGTCGGCGGCGCCCGGCTGCTCCGGCGGGGCGCCGGCGCGGTCGAGGAGTGGGCGGCCACGCGGGGCGAGGACCGGCCGTACGGTCTCGACCTGCCCGGACTCACCCGGTGGGCCCGGGAGCTGGCCGACCGGGTGGAACGGGACCCGGACCCGGTCGACGCGAGGACCGAGGCGCCCCGACTGGGTCCCTGAGCGAGGGCGGGGGATCGGGAGCCGCGGGAACGGGGCACAGAAGGCGTTGGCCCGGGTGCCGGGCCGTGGGCGCACGGTCAGGGGTTTCCCGGGGTGTCCTCGCGGGCCGCGCGAGCGGTGCTCGTCGCTCGGTGTGCGGAGGCGGTGGACGCGCTGTCAGTGGCATGCGGCAGACTCGGGGCGTGCGAAAGATTCATGTCATCGGTATCGGCGCGGGCGACCCCGACCAGCTCACCTTGCAGGCGGTCAAGGCGCTGCGGAGCACGGACGTGTTCTTCCTGCTCGACAAGGGCGAGGTGAAGAGCGACCTGACCCAGCTCCGCCGGGACATGCTGGACGCGCATCTGCCGGCCGGATCGTACCGGGTCGTGGAGGCCCGGGACCCGGAGCGGGACCGCGCGGCGGGCGGTGCGGCGTACTCCCCGGCCGTCGGGGACTGGCGCAGCGCCCGCGCCGGGATCTACGAGGGGCTGATCGCCGGCGAGCTGGACGAGGACGGCACGGGCGCCTTCCTGGTGTGGGGGGACCCGGCGCTGTACGACAGCACGCTGGGCATCCTGGAGGAGGTGCTGGAGCGGGGCGCGGTGGAGTTCACGTACGACGTGGTGCCCGGCATCAGCAGTGTCTCCGCCCTGGTAGCCCGGCACCGCACGGGGCTGAACCGGGTCGCCCGGCCGGTGCAGATCACCACGGGCCGGCGGCTGGCCGAGGGCTTCCCGGAGGGGGTGGACGACGTGGTCGTGATGCTGGACGCGCACCAGGCGTTCCGGCGGTTCGCGGCTGAGGACATGGACATCTACTGGGGCGCCTACATCGGCACGCCGGACGAGATCCTCGTGTCCGGTCCGGTCGCCGAGGCCGCCCCGCGCATCGAACGGCTGCGGGCCGAGGCGCGGGAGCGCAAGGGCTGGATCATGGACACGTATCTGCTGCGCAGGCATCGCGCGGAGGACTGACCGCCGAGGGGCGGGGATCAGAGCAGGGACGGTCCGTCCGGCTGCTCCAGTACGCCCAGCCGCTCCAGCGCGGCCAGCGCCTCCGTTACGCCGGGTACCGCCCGTACCCCGTCCGGGAGCGCGGGCCGGCGGACGACCAGGACGGGCAGGCCGAGGTCGCGCGCGGCCGTGAGTTTCGCGGCGGTGGCCTCGCCGCCGCTGTCCTTGGTGACCAGGACGTCGATCCGGTGCGCGCGCAGGAGTTCCGTCTCGTCCGGGACCGTGAAGGGGCCGCGGGCCAGGATCACCCGGGTGTCCGGCGGCAGCGGCGGCTCGGGCGGCTCCACCGACCGGACGAGGAAGCGCAGGCCGGTCAGCCCCGCGAAGGCGGCGAGGCCGAGGCGCCCGGTGGTCAGGAACACCCGGCGGCCGAGACCGGGCAGCGCCTCGGCGGCCCCGGCCAGGGACGGGACGTCGTACCAGCGGTCGCCGGGGCCCGGCCGCCAGCCGGGGCGGCGCAGGACCACCGCCGGGACACCGGTGCTCCGGGCCGCGCGGGCCGCGTGGCCGGTCATCGTCTCGGCGAACGGGTGGGTGGCGTCCACCAGGGCGTCGACCCGGTTCTCCCGCAGCCAGTCCGCCAGGCCGTCCGGCCCGCCGAAGCCGCCGGTCCGCACCTCGCCGGGCAGCGCGCCGGGTCGGGTCACCCGGCCGGCGAGCGAGGTGGTGACCCGGACCCCGGGCCGGGCGGCGAGTCCGGCGGCGAGGCAGCGGGCCTCGGTGGTGCCGCCGAGGATCAGCACATGCGGGGACATGGGGGTGAGCGTACGAGGTCGCGGACGGCCGTCGCTCCTCCGGGTCGGTACGGCTGGGCCAGGGGGTTCCGTAAGCCACGGAGCTTCGCGGGCGGCCGTCGCCCGTCCGGGTCGGTACGGCCGGGCCCGGGAGTTCCGTGGGCCACCGCGCGCTCTAGTGGAGCAGCAGTTGCAGGCCGCCCACGATGGTCGCCGCGATCACGAGTTGTTCGAAGAGTCGCTGGTTGATCCGGCTCACAGCCCATTTGCCGATCAACGCACCGGGCACGACGAACACCGCGAGGGCGGCGTCAAGGAGCAGGGAGTGTCCGTCGATCAGGCCCAGGCCCGCGCTGAACGGCACCTTGGAGACGTTCACGATCAGGAAGAAGAACGCCGAGGTGCCCAGGAAGCCCAGCTTCCGGAAGCCGGCGGACAGCAGGTACAGCGACATCACCGGCCCGCCCGCGTTGGCGACCATCGTCGTGAAGCCGCCGAGCACGCCGTAGGAGCGGGCCCTCATCCGGCCCGCGCCGGTCGTCACCGCCTCCGGCGCCCGCGGGGTCTCGGCCGTCCGCCGGCGCCACACCGTCACCGCGGCCATCAGCAGCAGGATCGCGCCGATCGAGGTGCGGACGATGCCGTCGCCGGCCCACACCAGGAACAGGGTGCCGGCCACCACGCCCGCCGCCACGGCCGGGAACAGCCGCCACAGCGTGGGCCAGTGCGCGTGCCGCCGGTAGGTGAGCACGGCGAGGACGTCGCCGACGATCAGGAGCGGCAGCAGCACGCCGGTGGAGGCGCGGGCGGGCAGCACCGCCGCGAAGACGGCGAGGCTGACCGTGTTGGCCCCGCTGACCGCGGTCTTGGAGAAGCCGACGAGCAGGGCCGCGAGGGCGAGTGCGGCGAACTCCCAGCCGGATATGTGCCAGAGCGTCATCGTGTTCATGCGGAGACCGATGCTATGCGCATGCATAGGTGGCCGTAAGCACCGTCTCGCCGGTCGGTCACGTCGGCCGCACGAGCCGACGCACACCCCGACCGGCACAGACGCCACACCATCCGCGCAAACCGGCGCGCCCCGTCAGCCCGCGTACCGCGCCCGCAGTTCCCGCTTGAGCACCTTCATGCTCGGGCCGAGCGGCAGCGCGTCCGTGAATTCCACGCGCCGCGGGTACTTGTGCCGGCCCAGGTGCTCCTTGGACCACTCGGTGAGCGCGGCGGGGTCGGGGGCGGTGCCCGGGGCCGGGACGACGACGGCGCACACCTCCTCGCCGTGCAGTTCGTCCGGCAGGCCGATGACGGCGACCTGGGCGATCGCCGGGTGCCGCATCAGGACCTCCTCGACCTCGCGCGGGTAGACGTTGTAACCGCCGCGGATGATGATGTCCTTCTTGCGGTCGACGATGCGCAGGAAGCCGTCGTCGTCCTTGACGCCGAGGTCGCCGGTGCGGAACCAGCCGTCGACCAGGGCCTCGGCGGTGGCCTCGGGCCGGCCGAGGTAGCCGGAGAAGACGTTGTGGCCGCGGATGACGACCTCGCCCAGTTCGCCGGGCGGCAGCAGTTCGATCCGGCCCTCCGTCTCGGAGCGGGCGATCTCCGCGTCGATGCCCCACAGCGGGTGGCCGATGGTGCCGGCCCTGGTGCCGAAGACCGGCTGGTTGACGGTGGCGGACGGTGAGGTCTCCGACAGCCCGTACCCCTCGTAGATCTTCGCTCCGAACGCGGCCTCGAACCGCTCCAGCACGGCGACCGGGAGCGAGGCGCCGCCGGAGACGCACACGCGCAGCTCGGGGAGGTGTCCGGCGTCGGCGGCCGCCGCGGTGAGGGCGACGAACATGGTGGGCACGCCGTGGAAGGTGTTCACACCCTCCCGCACCATCAGGTCGATGGCCCGGGCCGCGTCGAAGCGGGGCAGCAGCACGAGCGTGGCGCCGGCCCGCCAGGTGGAGTTGAGCGAGACCGTCTGGCCGTAGGCGTGGAAGAGCGGCAGCGCGCCGAGGGCGATGTCGTCGGGGCGGATGTCGTTGGCGTCGAAGGCGTTGACGGTCGCGTTCATCACCAGGTTGAAGTGGCTGAGGACGGCGCCCTTGGGGACTCCGGTCGTGCCGCTGGTGTAGAAGATCACCGCCGGGTCGTCGGCGGCCCGGGTGACGTACGTGGGCAGCGGCTCGGCGCCGGCCGCCCGTTCGTCCAGCTCCTCGCCCAGGGTGATCACCCGGACGCCGGCCGCCTCCGCGGCGGC
Organism: Streptomyces sp. NPDC027672; assembly: GCF_055566335.1. Classification (NCBI taxonomy): domain Bacteria; kingdom Bacillati; phylum Actinomycetota; class Actinomycetes; order Kitasatosporales; family Streptomycetaceae; genus Streptomyces; species Streptomyces sp. NPDC027672. The sequence goes on from NZ_JBVHSO010000002.1 coordinate 762,734, forward strand.
GCGGCCGGTCGCGGCCTGGGCCGGGTGGACGAGCAGCAGCCCGGCCCCGCTGTCCTTGAGCACGTGCTCGACCTCGCCGGCGGAGAGCAGCAGGTGCACGGGGACGACGACGCCGCCCGCCGCGGCGATCGCGTAGTAGGCGACCGGGAAGTCGGCGGTGTTCGGCGCCATCAGGGCGACCCGGTCGCCGGGCCGTACGCCGAGACCGGTGAGCGCACCGGCCCGGGCCAGCGCTCGCTGCCACACCTCGGCGAAGCTGAGCCGCAGTCCGCCCTCGACCAGGGCGGTCTTGGCGGGGCGGCGCCGGGCGTTCTCGGCGAGTATGGCGGCGACGGACAGGGTTGCCATGGAGTGCTGCTCCGTTTCCTTGCTGCGGCTCGTACTACCGGATCCCCGTGCGGGGAGCCCCCGTTGAGGACGCGTCAGTCCCTTTCGACCAGCACCGCGGTGCCCTGTCCCACGCCCACGCACATGGTCGCCAGGCCGCGGCGCGCGCCCGTGCGGCGCATGCGGTGCAGCAGGGTGGTGAGGATGCGGGCGCCGGAGCAGCCGAGCGGGTGGCCGAGGGCGATGGCGCCGCCGGTCGGGTTGACCAGGTCCGGGTCGAGGCCCAGTTCGTCGACGCAGGCGAGGGCCTGGGCGGCGAAGGCCTCGTTCAGTTCGGCCTCCTGGAGGTCGCCGGTGTCCCAGCCGGTCCGGGCCAGCACCTTGCGGGTGGCGGGGACCGGGCCGAGGCCCATCACGTCGGGGTGGACGCCGGCGGAGGCGCCCGCGGCATACCGGCCGAGGGAGGTGAGACCGAGTTCGGTCAGGGCTTCCTCGCTGACCAGCAGCAGCCCGGCGGCGCCGTCGTTCATCGGCGAGGCGTTCCCGGCCGTGACGGTGCCGCCCGCGCGGAACACCGGCTTGAGGCGGGCCAGTTTCTCCAGGGAGGTGTCCTCGCGGACGCATTCGTCCTGCTCGACGGTGCTGCCGTCGGGGCGCTCGACGGGCAGGAGTTCGTCGTCGAAGTACCCGTTCTTCCGGGCCTCGGCGGCGAGTTGGTGGCTGCGCAGCGCGAACTCGTCCTGCCGGGCGCGGGAGATGCCGAGGCGCGCGGCGACCTCCTCGGCGGTCTCGCCCATGGCGAGCAGGCCGTGCAGCTCCTTCATGGCGGGGTTGACCAGCCGCCAGCCGAGCCGGGTGTCGTAGGTCTCCAGGCGCTGCGGCAGGGCCTCGTCGGGCCGGGGCAGGACGAAGGGGGCGCGGCTCATCGACTCGGAGCCGCCGGCGATCACGATGTCGGCCTCGCCCGCGGCGATGGCGCGGGCGGCGGCGGTGACCGCTTCGAGCCCGGAGGCGCACAGCCGGTTGACGGTGGCGCCGGGCACGGAGTCGGGCAGTCCGGCGAGCAGGGCGGCCATGCGGGCGACGTTCCGGTTGTCCTCGCCGGCCTGGTTGGCGGCGCCCCAGTAGACGTCGTCGATGCGGGCCGGGTCGAGCGCGGGCACGTCGGCCACCAGGCGGCGGATCACGGTCGCGGCCAGGTCGTCGGGGCGGACCGGGGCGAGGGCTCCGCGCAGCTTGCCGATGGGGGTGCGGCGGGCGGTCGCGAAATGGACGGGACGCACGGCTGGGACTCCTGACCTACGACGCTGTGGATCACGGACCGGTGCAGTATTAATTAGCACTGCTAGTTTTCGACTATAGACCTCCGCCCGCCCCGCTGGGAAGATCCCCCAGGACCTTCCCGAGCCGCCCGGAGGAGACATGCCCCACGTCCGCGAGCACACCCTCGACGGCACCCGCGGAGCCGTCGCCGTACGCGAGTGGCCGCACCCGCGGCCGCGCTACGCGGCCCTCCTGGTGCACGGGTACGGCGAGCACGCCGGCCGGTACGACGAGCCGGCCGCCCTGCTCACCGGGCACGGGGCCGCCGTGTACGCGCCGGACCACATGGGACACGGCCGCTCGGCCGGGGAACGGGTGCTGATCGAGGACTTCGAGGACGTGGTCACGGACGTGCACGCGGCGGCGGACCTCGCCCGGACCGCGCACCCCGGCCTGCCGCTGGTCCTGGTCGGCCACTCGATGGGCGGGCTGATCGCGGCCCGCTACGCCCAGCGGTACGGCGACGAGCCGAGCGCGCTCATCCTGTCCGGACCGGTGATCGGCGCCTGGGAGCTGCCGGGGCGGCTGCTGGCCCTGGACGCCATCCCGGACACCCCGCTCAGCCCGTCCGCGCTCTCCCGGGACCCGGCCGTGGGCGCCGCCTACGCCGCCGATCCGCTGGTCTGGCACGGGCCCATGAAGCGGCCGACGCTCCAGGCGTTCGTCCGGACGCTGGACACCGTGGCCCGGGGCGGTCCGGTGGGCGGCCTGCCGCTGCTGTGGCTGCACGGCGACGACGACCGGGTGGTGCCGCTGTCCGGGAGCCGGCCCGGGGTGGAGCGGCTGAGCGGCGGCCGGCTGACCGAGCGGATCTTCCCGGGCGCGCGGCACGAGGTGTTCAACGAGACGTGCAAGCAGCAGGTCCACGCCGAAGTGCTGGCCTTCCTGGACCGGGTGCTGCCCCGCTGATCAGCGGGTTCGCCTCCCTGCACGGTTTGCCCCCGGGCACGCAGGGCACCCGCCCTTCCGGACATGACCGCAGAAAACTGACGGAAATCGACGGAAAATGACGGAAGGGGACCCGCACACCATGACCGTGGTCAAGAGCACACTGCCCGAGGAAGCGCTCGGCGTCACCGGCACCGCCTTGCAGGAGACCCTGGTCGACCTGCTCGGCCTGTCGCTGGTCGGCAAGCAGGCGCACTGGAACATCGTCGGCCCGCGGTTCCGGTCGATCCACCTCCAGCTGGACGAGTTGGTCGCCACGGCCCGCGCCCACTCCGACACGGTCGCCGAGCGCTCCGCCGCGCTGGGCGTGTCGCCGGACGGCCGGCCGGAGACCATCGCCGCGACCTATGCGCTGTCCGGCACCAAGGACGGCTGGCTGCGCGACACCGAGGTGGTGGAGCTGATCGTCGAGTCCCTGGAGACCGCCATCGCCCGGCTGCGCAAGCGGATCGAGGCGACCGAGAAGGCCGACCCGGTCTCCCAGGACCTGCTGATCGCCATCACCGCCGACCTGGAGAAGCAGCGCTGGATGTTCGAGGCCGAGAACCACCCGCGCGAGGACACCGAGAGCTAGGACACCGGCGCCGCACACCGGGAACGGGGCGTCCGACCGCACCCGGAGACCGGGGACGGGACGTCCGCGGCATTCGTACGTCCACACCCGCACACGGAAGGGGACACATGGCCGACTCCCTCGAACTCGACGCGCTGTGGGAGGACTTCCACCGCGTGGTGAACATGACGTCGGCGGAACTCGCGGCCTGGCTGAAGGTCCGGGACGCCGGCGAGGAGAGCGAACCGCTGCCGGAAGAGGCGGGCACGTCCACCGGGCAGCACGTCCTGGCGATCCTGCAGAAGCGCCGCACCGACCTCACCGACGCCGACGTCCGGGTGATGTACCAGGTCGTCGACACGGTCGGTGAGCTGGTGGACCTGGAGGACGAGCCCGCGCCGGTGAGCACGCCGGAGGACACCCGCCGCCGGCACCGGCTGATGACGCTGGGCCACGACCCGCTCAAGCCGTAGGCCGATGGACCGCGACGCGCGGGTGCTGCGCGCGCTGGTGTCCGCGCACGGGCGGACGTACGCCGAGGAGGCGGGCATCCGTCTGACGGACACCCCGCAGCCGCTGTACCGGCTGCTGGTGCTGGCCCTGCTGCTGAGCGCCCGGATCCGGGCCTCGGTCGCGGTGGCCGCCGCCCGCGCGCTGCACGAGGACCGTCTCGACAGTCCGCACAGGATGGCGCAGGCCGGCCGGCGGCGACGGGTGGAAGCCCTCGGCCGGGCCGGCTACCGCCGCTATGACGAGCGTACGTCCGCCCAGCTCGGCGACGGCGCCGTCCTGCTCACCGAGCGCTGGGGCGGCGATCTGCGCCGGCTGCACCGGGCGGCCGACGGCGACCCCGGCGCCTTGAAGCGGCTGCTCCAGGAGGCGCCGGGCATCGGGCCGGCCGGCGCCGGCATCTTCCTGCGCGAGGCGCAGCGGGTGTGGCCGGACGTCGCGCCGTACCTGGACGGCAAGGCACTGTCCGGCGCCGGCCGGCTCGGTCTGCCGACGGATCCGGAGCAACTGATCCGCCTGGCCGGGGACACCGAACCGGCCGTGCTGGCCGCCGCGTTGGTCCGGGCGGCGCTGGACGCCCGGCTGGCCGAGGACTGCCTGCGCCGCGCCGCGTGAGCGTGTCACACTGCTGCCGCACGTCCCGGCCGGACCGCCGGGACCGGACGGGCGGAGGAGCAGCGCGTGACGGGGACCGGGACGGACATCCAGGACAACCAGGATATCGACACCACCCGCCCGCATCCGGCGCGGGTCTACGACTGGTACCTGGGCGGCAAGGACAACTATCCGGTCGACGAGGAGCTGGGCCGGCGGATCGCCTCGATCGACGGGGGCGCCGCGCCGCGGACCGCCCGCGCCAACCGGGCGTTCATGCGCCGCACCACGCGGGCGCTGGCCCACACCGGCATCCGGCAGTTCCTGGACATCGGCACCGGCATACCGACCGAGCCCAACCTGCACCAGATCGCCCAGTCCGTGGCCCCGGACGCCCGTGTGGTCTACGTCGACAACGACCCCATCGTGCTGGCCCACGCGAACGCGCTGCTGCGCGGCACCGCCCAGGGGGTGACGGAGTACGTGCAGGCCGACGCCCGCGATCCGCGCACCATCCTCGAACGGGCCTACGGCGTACTGGACTTCGGCCGTCCGGTGGCGCTTTCGCTGATCGCGCTGCTGCACTTCGTCGCCGACGACGACGGCGCCCACGACCTGGTGGCCACGCTGGTCGACGCGCTGGCGCCGGGCAGCGCGCTGGTGCTGTCGACCATGACCGCCGACTTCGAGCCGGAGAACGTACGCCAGGGCATCGCCGCCTACGCGGCGGGCGGAGTGACCCTGGTGGCCCGCTCGCGGGCCGAGGTGGGCGCGTTCTTCCAGGGCCTGGAGCTGCTGGAGCCGGGCATCGTGCCGGTGGCGGACTGGCGCCCCGACGAGCCGCCGGCCGCCGGCGCCCCGGTCTCCCTGTACGGCGCGGCGGCACTCAAGCACTGACCGGCCCGGCGGCGCCCCGGCACTCACCTGCCCAGCGGGCCCCGGCACTCACGGCCCGGCGCCGCTCAAGCACTCACCGGCCCGGCGGCCCCCAGTACTCACCGACCCGGCGCCGCCCCAGCCGTGGCCACCGCGCCGCCGTCCGTCGGCCCGCCCGCGCCCTACAGTCCGAGCACGCGCGCGATGGTCCGCACCACGCCCGCCTCGTTGTTGGACGGGGCCAGGTGGCGGGCCCGGCGGATCGCCTCCGGGTGGGCGCCGGCCATGGCGAAGGACCATTCGGCCGCGTCGAGCATCTCCAGGTCGTTCAGGTAGTCGCCGAACACCATGGTCTGCGCCGGTGTGATGCCGAGCGCCCGCTGCAGGGCGCGCAGCGCGGTGCCCTTGTTGGCGGTGCGGTTCATCACGTCCACCCAGTGCTCGCCGGTGACGACGACCTGGTGGGTGGCGGCGAACTCCGCGAGGGCCGGGGCGGTGGTGTGCTCGACGGACCCGAAGTCGAACAGCGCCACCTTGATCACCTCGTCCTCGACGGCGGTGACGTCCTCGACGATCCGGTGCTCGGCGTAGTAGGTGCGGACCTGGGCGAGGAAGGCCTCGTCGGTCCGCTCGACGTACGCCGCGTGCTTGCCGCAGACGACGGCGCCGACGTCCGTGCCGCCCGCGGCCAGCCGCCGTACCGTCTCGGCCACCCGGGCCGCGACGGACTTCTCCATCGGGTCGGAACTCAGCTCCACGCCGTCGCGGACCACGTACGTGCCGTTCTCCGCGATGAACACCATGCCCTCGGCGACGTGCTCGAACTGCCGGAGCAGGGTCGCGTACTGCCGTCCGCTCGCCGGGCTGAACAGCACACCGCGGCGCCGCAGTTCGGTGAGCATCGGCCACAGTTCCCCGGGGATGCGTTTGGCGTCGTCCAGCAGGGTGCCGTCGAGGTCGGTGACGATCAGCCGGATGTCGGCGGGGCCGGCGTCCGGCGCGGGGGCGTCGGGCAGGGGCGTGGGCGTGGGCGTGGCGGTCATGTCCTGCTTCCGGTCGGGTGTTCGGGTACCGGTCCAGTGTTCCGCACGCGTCCGGCGGACCCGGAACCGCCCGGGTGCCCCGTTTTCCGGGACAACGTGATCACCGGGGGGCACAATGACGGCGGAGAACCGCATGTGAGAAGGGCGAACAGGGTGAGCGAGGGTCACACCGCGGCCGAGTCGGCGCGGCTGAACACCAGCGTGGCGCACAACGCGCGGGTTTGGAACTACTGGATCGGCGGCAAGGACCACTACGAGGTCGACCAGCGGGTCGGCGAGCATGTCGCCGGGCTGTTCCCGGTGATCCGGGCGGTGGCCCGGGCGGACCGGGACTTCCTGGGCCGGGCGGTGCGGTTCCTGACCGCCGAGCGCGGGATACGGCAGTTCCTCGACATCGGCACCGGGCTGCCGACCGTCGACAACACCCATGAGATAGCCCAGCGGGTCGCGCCCGAGTCACGGATCGTCTACGTCGACAACGACCCGATCGTGCTGGTGCACGCCCGCTCGCTGCTCACCAGCTCGCCCGAGGGCGTCACCGACTACATCGACGCCGACGTGCGCGAACCGGACACCATCGTGCGCGGCGCCGCCGAGACCCTCGACCTGGGCCGGCCGGTCGCGGTGATGATGCTGGGCATCCTCAACTTCGTGCTGGACACGGAGGAGGCCCGGGACATCGTGCGGCGGATCATGGCGGCGGTCCCGTCCGGCAGCCACCTGGTGCTGACCCACCCGACCTACGACGCCGAGGCCGGCGGCCAGGGCAACGTCGCCGCGATGGAGTTCTGGAACGCCAACGCCACCCCGCCGATCACCGGCCGCGACCGGGCCGGGATCGCCGCGTTCTTCGACGGTCTGGACCTCGTCGAGCCCGGTCTGGTGCCGTGCTCGCAGTGGCGCGCCGGGCCGGAGGCCGCCGTGGTGCCGCAGTACGGAGCGGTCGCCGTGAAACCCTGACCCCGGCCGGGGCCGCCCCGCCGGCCGGGCCCGTCGAGGAGGACGCATGACCACCCTTGCCGATCCCGTGCCCGGCGGCCGGCCCGGCGACCTGGCGCGGGCCTCGGCCCGCACCGCGGACCTGGCCGCGCGGGGCGTGCGCGGTGTCGTCCTGGCCTATGTGGACACGGCGGGCGTCTGCCGGGTCAAGACGGTCCCGACGGCCCGGCTGGCGGCGGCCGCGGCCTGGGGTGTCGGCATGTCGCCGGTGTTCGACACGTTCCTCGCGGACGACTCCGTCGTCACCACCGACGTGCTCGGCTCCCCCGACGGCGACCTCAGGCTCTACCCCGACCTCGACCGTCTCGTGCCGCTGGCGGGGCAGCCCGGCTGGGCGTGGGCGCCCGTGGACCGGATCACGCAGGAGGGCGAGCGGCACCCGGGCTGTGCCCGGACCTTCCTGCGCCGGACCGTCGCGGACGCCGCCGGCCGGCACGGTCTCGCCTTCAGGGCGGCGGTCGAGATCGAGTGGGCCGTCGGGCTGGGCTCGGCGCCCGCCGGCGAGTTCGTGCCGGCGGTGTCCGGGCCGGCGTACGGCGCGGCCCGCCAGGTGGAGCTGAGCGACTACACCGCCGATCTGCTGGCCGCGCTCGCCGCCCAGGACGTGGACGTGGACCAGCTCCACCCCGAGTACGCGCCCGGGCAGTTCGAGGTCTCCGTGGGCGCGCTGGACCCGGTGGCGGCGGCCGACCGCAGCGTGCTGGTGCGCCAGACGATCCGGGCGGTGGCCCAGCGGCACGGGCTGCGGGTCTCCTTCGCGCCCGCCTACCTCCCCGAGGGCGTCGGCAACGGCGGCCATCTGCACCTGTCCTGCTGGCGCGACGGGGTGAACCTGCACGCCGGCGGCGCGGGCCGGTACGGCATGACAGCCGCCGCGGAGTCGTTCGTGGCCGGTGTCCTCGCCCATCTGCCCGGGCTGACCGCGGTGACCGCGCCGAGCCCGGCCAGCTATCTGCGGCTCCAGCCCTCCCAGTGGGCCGGCGTCTTCACCGCCTGGGGCCGGGAGACCCGCGAGGCCGCCGTACGGATCGTCACCGGCACGGCGGGCCGCCGGGACCAGGAGGCCAACATGGAGGTCAAGCCCGTCGACCTGGCCGCCAACCCGTATCTGGCCCTCGGCTGCGTGATCGCCGCCGGACTGGACGGCATCACGGCGGCCCGCGCCCTGCCCGGGGAGATCACCGGTGATCCGGCCCGGTACGGCCCCGAGGAGGCGGCGGCGCTGGGCGTGCGGCGGCTGCCGCGGTCGCTGCCGGAGGCCGTCGGGGAGTTCCGTGCGGACCCGGTGCTGCGGGCCGCGCTGGGCCCCGTCCTCGCGGACGCGGTGAGCGCCGTACGGCTCGGTGAGGCGGCGGCCGTCGAGGGGCTCGCCCCCGCCCGGCTCGCGGCGGCCTACCGGTGGACGTACTGACCATGGGCGCACCGGGACCGGTCCACGAGGCGCTCGCCGCGCTGCCGCTGGTGGACCACCACTGCCACGGCGCGGTGACCGCCGATCTGGACGCCGGCGCCTTCGAGTCCCTGATCACCGAGGGCGCGGCCTGGCCCGGCGTCTCCCCGTTCGACAGCCCCGTCGGCGTGGCCGTGCGCCGCCACTGCGCGCCGCTGCTGGACCTGCCGCGGCACGCCCCGCCCGCCGCCTATCTGGCCCGGCGCGCGGAGCTGGGCTGGCGGGAGGTCAACCGCAGGTTCCTGACCGCGTCCGGGACCGGGGTGTTCTGCGTGGACACCGGTTTCGCCCCGTACCCGCTCACCACCCCCGCGGAACTGGCCGCCGCGGCCGGCGCCGCCGCCTGCGAGGTCGTACGGCTGGAGCGGCTCGCCGAGACGGTGGCGGCGCGGGGTGTGGAGGCGGGCGAGTAACCCGGCCGTGCTGCGCGCCGCCGCCGAGGAGGCCGTGCGCCGGCCGGGCGTGGCGGCGGTGAAGTCGGTCGCGGCCTACCGCACGGGCTTCGCCCTGGACCCGGAGCGCCCCACGGACGCGGAGGTGACCGAGGCGGCCCGTCGCTGGCTGGCGCGCGGCGGCCGGCTCGCCGACCCGGTGCTGGTACGGCACCTGCTGTGGACGGCCGTCGGCCTGGGCCGTCCGCTGCAACTGCACACCGGCTTCGGCGACGCGGACGTACGGCTGCACCGCGCCGATCCCGCGCTGCTCACCGACTGGCTGCACCGGACCGCCGGCACGGTCCCGGTCCTGCTGCTGCACTGCTGGCCGTACCACCGCCAGGCCGCCTGGCTGGCCGCGGTGTTCGAGCACGTGTACCTGGACGTCGGTCTCGCCCTGCACTACACCGGTCCGGCCCGCTGCCGGGCGGTGCTGGAGGAGGCGCTGGAGGTGACGCCGTTCCGCAAGCTGCTGTACAGCTCCGACGCCTTCGGGGTGGCCGAATTCCACCACCTGGGCGCCCTGTGCTTCCGCCAGGGCCTCGCCGCTCTGCTGCAAGACCGGGTGGACGCCGACGAGTTGAGCCTGCCCGACGCCCTGCGGATCGCGGCCTGGACGGGCCGCGACAACGCCCGCCGGCTGTACGGGCCGCCCGTATCCGATCCGGACCGCTATCCCGGCGGGCCTGCCACCCGGAACGTATGATCAAGCAATGTCTGACATGACCGAGACCACGCCCGGCTGGCTGACCACGGACGAACTGGAAATGGCCAGGGCCCGGATGCCGATCCTGTACGTCGAGGCCGTGCCCGTGCGGGTGGACGACAGCGGTGAAGTCACCAGCATCGGGCTGCTGCTGCGCATCGGCCCGGACGGCACGGTCAGCCGGGCCCTGGTCTCCGGGCGGGTCCTGCACCACGAGCGGGTCCGCGACGCGCTGCTGCGCCACCTGGAGAAGGACCTCGGCCCGGTCGCCCTGCCCCGCATCCCCGCCTCCCTCCAGCCGTTCACGGTCGCGGAGTACTTCCCGACGGTGGGTGTCACGCCGTACCACGACCCGCGCCAGCACGCGGTGTCCCTGGCCTACATCGTGCCGGTGACCGGCGACTGCCGGCCCCGCCAGGACGCGCTGGACCTCGTCTGGTTCAGCCCGCAGGAGGCCGCGTCCCCGGCGGTGCAGAACGAGATGCCGGGCGGGCAGGGGGCGCTGCTGAAGCAGGCCCTGGCACACGTGGGCCTGACCTTCTGAGCGGGGCCCCGCGGAGCGGGACGCCTGGACCGGCGACTGGACAGACGCGACAAAAGAGGCGAAACGGTCGTACGGCCGTCCGTCCGGGGAACCCGGGAGCGCACAGCCCTACAGCCCCGGAAGGAGTCGACATGAGCGATGCGCAGGAGAAGGAGCCGTCCCACCCGCTGGAGCAGGTCACCGGCGAGAAGGACGTCCCGCCGGAGGAGGAGGAAGGCGCGCGGTCGCAGAGCACCGAGGACGACGGCTCCGCCGGCGCCGAGGACACGTCCGCCGAGTAGGGACGGGTCGGCGGCCCGCCGGGGCGAGGCGCGCGGCTTCGGCGACGGCGGACCGACGGAAAGGCCCGGGCCCCCAGCAGATGGGGGCCCGGGCTCGCCTCGCCCAGGTCGCGGCGGACCGGATCGGGCCCTGATCAGGCGGCGATCAGGTCTGGTCAGACCATGATCAGGGCGAAGATGATGATGAGGACCGCCACCACGCCCAGGGTGATCCAGATCCCTTTGCCACCCCGGTGGGGGCTCGGCAGCCCGCCTTCCCGGGGACGGTCCTCCGGGAGTTTCGCGCCCTCCGGCCGGTCGCGCTGATAGAACTCGTCGTCGGCCATTTCCGCCACCTCCTCCGTCCCTTCGCCGGGTTCCCCGGAAACGGGTGGTCAAGCTGGTGCGGGTGGGTCTGCGGATACCGTCCGCCGGTGCCGGCCGCGGCGCCGCCCGCTCCCCCGCACCGCCCCGGCCGCAGCGAGGCGTGCCGGAACTCTTTACGTCCCTTTAACGAGCGAGTACCTTCCGGGTGCGCAAACAGTTGCAGCAAGTTTCCGGTGCCACTTTCAGCACCGGGGGCCGCTGCATCGCCACGGTCCTGCGGCGCGTCAGGGCTTCACGGCGGAGATCCACACGGGGACGCCCGCCACGGGTCCCCCTTGTCGGAGACCGCGGCCGCACGGCCGCGGCACACCCCTGGGAGAGTTCTCGATGAGACGCACCACACCCTGGCGACTCAGACGCCCCTGGGCGGCACTGGCCGCCGTCGCGGTACTGATCGGTCTGCTGTCCGCCGCGCCCCGGCCGGGCCGTACGGTGGACGCGGCGCCCGCCGCCGCCGAGGCCGGCCACACGGCGACGGTGTACTACTCCACCAAAAGTCACAACTGGCCGCACTTCTACCTGCATTACGCTCCCGACGGGGCCGCCTGGACCCAGGTGCCCGGCACCGCGATGGAGGCCGGCTGCACGGACTGGGTGAAGAAGACCGTCGACCTCGGCACGGCCTCCACCTGGCAGGCCACGTTCACCGACGGCAGCGGCACCTGGGACAACAACGGCGGCAAGAACTACGCCCTGGGCACCGGCACCCTCACCGTCAAGGACGGCGTCATCGCCCACAGCGACCCGTGCGGCGACAGCGGCGGCCCCGGCCCGTCGCCCTCCCCCACCTCCGCGTCCGGCGCGACCGTCTTCTACTACGCGCGGTCCGTGGGCTGGAGCACCGTCAATCTGCACTACGCCCCCACGGGCGGCGCGTGGACGCCGGTGCCCGGCACCGGCATGGAGCAGGCGTGCCCGGGATGGTTCAAGAAGAGCGTGGACCTCGGCGGCGCGGCCGGGCTGGCGGCCACCTTCAACAACGGCAACGGCACCTGGGACAACAACAACGGCGCCAACTACGCGCTGTCCACCGGGGTCAGCACGGTGAAGGACAAGACGGTCACCAAGAACGCCACCGACCCCTGCGCGTCCCAGACGCCGGACACCACGGCACCCACGGTCCCCACCGCCGTCAAGGCCACGGCCACGGCCACGTCCGTCGTCCTGACCTGGGACCCCGCCACCGACGACACCGCCGTCACCGGCTACCAGGTGACCCGCACGGGCGGCACCAAGGGCACCCAGGTCACCAGCGTCGGCTCCACCGTGCTCAGCGAATCCGGCCTGGAGGCGAACACCTCCTACACCTACACCGTCAGGGCGCTCGACGCGGCCGGCAACCTCTCCGCCGCCTCCGCCCCCGCCGTCGCGACGACCGGCCAGGCACCACCGCCGGCCGAACAGGGCACGATGCTCGGCGGCGACCCGCGCAAGGACCCCATCTACTTCGTGCTGACCGCCCGCTTCTACGACGGTGACAGCGGCAACGACCGCGGCGGCAGCCAGCACGTCTCCTCCGGCAACGCGGCCGGCAACGACCCCATGTTCCGCGGTGACTTCAAGGGCCTGGTCGAGAAGCTGGACTACATCAAGGCCCTCGGCTTCTCCGCCGTCTGGATCACCCCCGTGGTCCTCAACCGCTCCGACTACGACTACCACGGCTACCACGGCTGGGACTTCTACAAGGTCGACCCCCGGCTGGAGTCGGCGGGCGCCTCCTACCAGGACCTGATCAACGCCGCCCACGCCAAGGGCATGAAGATCTACCAGGACGTCGTCTACAACCACAGCTCCCGGTGGGGCGCCAAGGGCCTGTTCGTGCCGACCGTGTACGGCGTGCGCGACTCCCAGTGGTCCTGGTTCTACGACGAGAAGCAGCCCGGGTTCGAGTACGACGGCCTGACCGTCGAGCCGAAGTCCGGCAAGTCGTACTACAACGGCGACCTGTGGTCGACCGCCGAACCGTCCGGCAACACCTGCCTCAACTGGGGCAAGCCCACCGGCGCCAAGTCCCCCGAGGGCTACACCCTCTACAACTGCCAGTGGCCCAGCCCCACCAGCGGCATGTTCCCGTCCCGGTACTACCACCAGTGCTGGATCGGCAACTGGGAGGGCGAGGACTCCCGTTCCTGCTGGCTCGCCGACGACCTGGCCGACTTCAACACCGAGAGCCCCCAGGTGCAGGACTACCTGATCGGCGCCTACGACAAGTACATCGACATGGGCGTCGACGGGTTCCGCGTCGACACCGCCGTCCACGTCCCCCGCGTCACCTGGAACCGCCGCTTCCTGCCGGCCATCCAGCAGCGCGTCGCCCAGGACTGGGGACCGGACAAGGCCCGGGACTTCTTCGTCTTCGCCGAGGTCGCCGCCTTCGTCAACGACAAGTGGAACCGCGGCTCCGTCAACCACTCCGCGCAGTTCTACACCTGGAAGGAACGCAAGCAGTACACCGACGACGACGTGCAGGCCGCGCTCGACCAGTACACCTACGAAGAGCAGCTCGGCACCGGCCAGCAGCCCACGTCCGCCAACGCCTTCCTCGACGGCAACAGCTACCACACCCCCGACCACTCGAAGTTCTCCGGCATGAACATCATCGACATGCGCATGCACATGAACTTCGGCGACGCGCACAACGCGTACTACAACGGCAAGGACTCCGACGACTCCACCAACGACGCCACCTACAACGTCGTCTACGTCGACAGCCACGACTACGGACCCAACAAGTCCAGCGAGCGCTACACCGGCGGCCAGGACGCCTGGGCCGAGAACATGGCCCTGATGTGGACCTTCCGCGGCATCCCCACCCTCTACTACGGCTCGGAGATCCAGTTCCAGGCCGGCAAGACCATCGACTGCGGCCCCCGCTGCCCGCTGGCCACCACGGGCCGCGCCTATTACGGCGACCACCTCCAAGGCACGGTCACCGCCGCCGACTTCTCCAAGGCCGCGAGCGCCACCGGCGAGGTCGCCACCACCCTGGCCCAGCCCCTGGTCAAGCACGTCCAGCGGCTCAACGAGATCCGCCGCGCCATCCCGGCCCTGCAGATGGGCCAGTACTCCACCGAGGGCATCACGGGCGGCGGCATGAACTTCAAACGCCGCTACACCGACGCCGCCACCGGCGTGGACAGCTTCGCGCTGGTCGCCGTCACCGACGGCGCCACCTACACCGGCATCCCCAACGGCACCTACAAGGACGCCGTCACGGGCGACGTCAGGCAGGTCACGAACGGCACCCTGACCGTCACCGCCCCCGGCAAGGGCGACCTGCGCGTCTACGTCCTCGACCTCGGCGGCAGAAACGCGGCTCCGGGCAAGATAGGCACGGACGGCCCGTACCTCAAGTAGCACCCTGAACGGCCGGTTCCCTGACGCGTTCCACGCGGGGAACCGGCCGTCCAGTACGCGCGGTCCAGCCCAAGTGGCCTCGCGCGGTGCCCTATTCGCCGTCGAAGGCGGAGTCCATCTCCCTGCGGAGGTCGCTTCCCGCCGGCACGATCTTCACGTACAGGCCGGTGAGCTGGCCGGCGAGCTGGGCGTTCAGACCGCCTCGTCCGATGGCGCTGCGGACCTGGTGCGGCGGTACGGCGACGACCGCGCGCCGGCGGTCGACGAGGAGGCCGGTCGGCTGCGCGTAGACGAGCGCGTTGACCAGCAGGACACGCTGATCGCTGGAGTAGGCGACGACCTCCAGTTTCTCCCGGGTCAGCCCTCCGGAGAGCAGACGCTGGGCGCCCTTGATCCGCTCGGCTCCCCGTCCCACGAACGCTCCCCTGACGCTGTTCGCCGGCCGGGTGGGTGCGGCGGCGATCTTCGTGAGTGCTCCGGCGACCCGGGCGATACCGGTGATCGCCACCTCGCCGGTGGTCAGCTCGGGCACGAAGCCGGCGAGGACGCGCTCCACCAGGCCGGCGGCGGTGAGGGACAGGACCAGGGTGTCGTCCCGCGCCTCCACCACCAGTGCGACGACGCGGTTTCCCGTCGCCAGGCGCGGCGACGGGCGGTCCTTGAGTTCGCCGGACTCGCGCGCCGGCAGCACCGCCTCGGCCACCCGCCCGGTCACGGGATGGCGGACGGTGCAGCGGTACCCCTCCGGGCTCCGGGCGGTGACACGGGCGGTCACCGCCGAGCCGGGCGCCGGGCCGTCCGAGTCGTGCAGGATGAACGCGGCGGCCTCGTCGGGCGTCAGGCCCAGGGTGTCCACGACCAGCCGGACGAACGCCACCCCACGCGGGTAGCAGTGTGCGCAGGAGACGGCCCCACGAGAGGCGACCACCTTGAGGACGGCCTCCGCGTGGTCGCCCCGGTCGCGGGGACAGCTCCAGCGCACCCCGTCCTCGGTGACGGCGCCGAGCCGGGGCAGCAGCGCGGCGGGGTCCGTCGCGTTCGCCTCCGCGATGCGCCGGTTGAGCGGGGACAACCGTGGCGCGGGTATCACTTCCACCGTCTCGCCGCCCTTCACCGCTTCCTTGCGGTACCGGTCCGCGGCCTGCCTGATCAGTTCCAGGTCGACGCCCTGTCCTTGGGTCGACTTGCCCGCCGGCGGCGGCTCGGTGCCGGTGGACAGCACCGGCAGGCGCCAGGCCGTGTCTCCCCGGGCCCGCAGGGCCGCGACCCTGGCCAGCATGCGCAGGGCGGCCGACGCGCTGTCCGGCGGAACCATCCTCAGCCGTGCCGCGTACCGCACGGTCCGCACGGTGACCTCGTCCGGCGACCGGTCCGGGTCGCCGGAGAAGGGCACGGTGGGCATGCAGTCCACGGGCGGTCCGCCGGCCTGCGCCCACATCAGGAACCCGGCGGGCCGCGCCACGTCGCCGAGGGCCGCCGTGAAGAGCTGGAGACCGGCCATGTCGAGCACGTCTCCGTTGGCGTAGGCGTCCACCCACCGGTGGGTGAAGCCGGCCACCGCGGTGTACACCGGCAGGGCCGCCGGTCCCGGCGGAGCCACGAACACGATCTTCGCGGCCGTGTCGCCCGGGGTCAGGGCGCCGGCCCGCAGCGCGTCCGTCGTCAGGGCGGCCGGGTCGGCCTCCTCACCGGCCGCCCAGGGGAGCACCACCTCTTTCGCCGCCATGCCGGGCGGCGTCGGCGGCGAGTGCGTCGTACGGATCGCGAGGTCGTAGCGCGGCGGCGCGGCCGTGGGCGCCGGGGCGTCCGGCACCGGGACCCCCAGCCGGCGCATCACCCGCTGGTCCACCCAGCTCAGGGCCCGTTGGCCGGCCGCGATGTGGTCCTGGCCGTCCGGGTGGGGCAGCCAGGCCAGGAAGGTGGGTGCGCCGCCGCCCAGTTCGGCCAGCCGGCTGGTGACCGCCCGGGTGGTGCGCACCAGTTCGGGCGGCGGTATCGCGCTCAGGAGCATCCGGCGCGTTCCCTCGGCGAAGTCGAACTGCCACTGCTGCGGCGGGCGGTCGGTGTCGCCGACGCGGTGGAGCAGGCCGCTGAGGAACACCTCCGCCAGGTGGCCCGGGTCCACCGTGGCGCCCAGTGCCTGCCGTACGAGCTGCATGGCGGGCACGGGCAGCGGCGCGACCGCCGCCAGGTGTGCCGCGAGCCGGTACGCCTCCGCCGACGCGAAGGAACGGAAGCGCAGCACCTCGGCGTACGGTTCCCGCGGGGCGCGGGTCCGCGCGGCGCCCGGCGCGTCGGTCGGGGGGCGCCGGGGCACGGGTGCCAGCAGCGGCAGCAGCGCGCTCGTGCCGGTGGAGCCGACGAGCCGGGTCCAGGCGGTCACCGCGCCGGGCTCGGGGACGAGGACGGGGACGGGTACGCCGTCGAACGGCCGCAGGGCGGGCGGCAGCACCGGGTCCGTGACGCGCCAGGTGGCGTTGGCCGACGTCTGGCGGTGCGTGGTCACCCGCCAGTGCTCCGCCCGGATGCCGGTGCCGTCCCACATCCGCCGGGGCAGCGTGTGCAGCACGGCGACCGGGCCCACCGCGGCCAGCCGGCCGAGCAGCCGGTGCATACGGCCGTCACGCCAGGCCCGGCCCACGCCGTCGCTGAGCACCACCAGCATGGTGCGGCCCGAGGGGTCGGCGACCGCGGAGGGCGGGAGGGTGGCGGGAGTCGTGCCGAAGGGGCGGTAGCCCAGCAGCGGTCCCTCCGGGGCCCGGGTGTCCAGGCTGAAGGTGTGGACGAGGCGGAACGCGCCGCTGCGTTCCATGAGCAGCCGTATCTCGGTGGCGAGGCGCTGCCAGGGAAGCATGGACACCCCGTCGTCGACCAGGATCACCAGATCCAGTCCCTGCGCGTCGGAGGAGCGCAGCACGATGTCGGGCAGTCCGGTCTCGGCGACGGCCCGCACCGTTGCGGGGAGGTCCAGCTCGGGGCGGCGCGGATCGGGCCGGTGCGTCCGCAGCGGACGCAGCGCACGGCCGAGGGCGAGTTCCGCCGTGCCGAGGGCCTTCTCGCCGGGGGACCGGACCGATACGGCCGGTGCCGCCGGAGGGACGGCGGACGTCCGGCCGGGGTCCGCGGCGGGAACCGCGCCGCCGTGCAGGGCGCCCCGGGCGCGGCGCGCGCGGGGGGACGCGCCTCTCGGCCGGGCGTACACGCTCCGGTCGCCGGCGTCCTGCGGCCCGTCGGCCCGGTCACCCGCGTGCGGGCCCTCGTCCGGCGGGTCGCCGGATGTCCGGGCCGCCCGCGCCAGCGCGGTGGCGGGCGCCGGCGGCAGCCGGGCGGCCAGCCACAGGGTGTCGAGGAGTTCCTCACCCGACAGGCCGGCTCCGCTGTCCGCCAGGACGTTCAGCAGCCGCTGGAGCATCTCCGGCTACACCGTCCCGCCGAGGCGGTGCAGTACGGCCTCCAGGAGACCGTCGGCGTCCAGTTCCACCCCGCCACGGCGCAGGAAGACGGCGTTGAGCAACTGGTCGGTGGCCAGCTCCCCACGAGCGCGCCGGGCCAGGAACGCGCGCACGAGTTCGTCGACCCCTTCGATCTCCTCGCCGGGCCCCACGCCGTCGCCCAGGTGCTCCCGTACGATCGCCCGCAGCCGTTCCTCGTCGGGTTCGGGCAGATCGAGCCGGACGCAGCGGCGCAGGAAGGCCGGGGGGAAGTCGCGCTCGCCGTTGCTGGTGATGACGACGACCGGGAACTCGGCGCAGCGCACCCAGCCGTGGTCGACGTCCGCCCGGCCGCCCGGGTCCGCGGTCACCACCCGGGCCCGGTCCTGCTCCCCGGTCAGCCGGGCCAGTTCGGGGATCTCGAACGCGCCGTCCTCGAAGATGGTCAGCAGGTCGTTGGGCAGATCGATGTCCCCCTTGTCGAGTTCGTCGATCAGCAGGACCCGCGGCCGGGCCGCCGGGAGCAGCGCCGTCCCCAGCGGCCCCAGGCGGATGTAGGAGCCGATGTCCGGCTCCTTCGGCGCCGTGCCCCGCGCGCCGTCCCGGTCGTGCCGCAGGCCCGCCTCGCGCAGCCTGCCGATCGCGTCGTAGTGGTAGAGACCGTCCTGGAGCGTGGTCCGGCTGTTGACCGGCCAGTGCAGCACCCGGCCCAGGGCCAGTTCGTGGGCGACGGCGTGCGCCATCGACGACTTGCCCGTGCCGGGCTGCCCGGTGACCAGGAGGGGGCGCCGCAGCAGCAGGGCGGCGCTGACCACGTCCGCCTCGTCGGGCCCGATGACGTACGGACGTTCGCGCCGCCGGCCGGCCCCGGCCGGGGCGCCACCGAACCTGCGCCACGGAGGTGGTTCGGGGAAGTCCACCTCGCGTACCCGGCCGTCGCCCCGGAACAGCCGCCAGCCGTTCCCGGAATCCTTCGCTGTCACCTGGCAGTCAGCCTTTCCCAGTTCTTCGGGGCGTCAGAGGGGTCGTCGTAGTCGGGTGGCACGGGCAGGTGCATGTCGGGGTCGTCCCACACCATCGCCGGGCGGGCGGGGGACGGCTCCGCGTCGTGGTACACGCCCTTCCGGAAGTCCTGGAGCAGCTCCGGAAGGTCGGGCAGCGCCGTGGTGCCGATGATGTCCTCGAGCCGCCGCGCGTGTTCGGGGCCGGCGGCCTCGCGGTCCCAGAGCACTACGGGGACTCCCATGGCCAGGCAGACGTGCAGGAGGAAGTCGCGGCCCGCCGGCCCACCGTGCAGCACGGCCCATGCCGTGTCCCGGTGTCCGCCGTCCAGCGCGGACAGCAGATCCGCGTCGCTCATGTCGGCATCGAGGACGACCGGGGCCGTGCGCCCGGCCGCCCAGCGCCGTCGCAGGCCGTGGCGCCGTGCCCGTTCCCGGTCGGGGTCGGCGCTGAACCGGCGCAGCCGCAGGGCCGTCCGGTAGGTGGCCCCCAGTACCCAACTCTGCTGCCGCTGCCCGGGCCGGGGAGGGAGGCCGAGGTCGGCGAAGCGCTCCCGGGTGCTGTAGGCCGTCCAGCCGTCGACGGGCAGGTGGAGATCGTCGCGTCCCACCACCACGTCGATCCAGGGGGCGGGCGCGTCTCCGCCGTGGTCCTGGTCCTTGACCAGTGTGTGGACCAGCCGGCCGATCTCCTCCGCGGTGTACGGCCCGGTCGAGCGGCCCGCCCCCTCCGGCGCCCGGCCCTCGCTCACCCGCCAGATGTGACAGAAGTAGCGCTCGGCGCCCGCGGGATCGCGGGACAGGTCGACCACGATCCGTGTCACCGGCCGCCGCCGGAACCCGGCCCACGAGGAAGCCTGTGCACGCCATTCGGTCAGCAGGGACCGGTCGCGGCCCAGACGCCGGCGGACGTCGTCGCACCAGGTGTCCAGCTCCTTGCTCGTTCTCCTGTCGGTGACGGCGGCGGACAGGAAGACGGCCAGCCGCAGCAACTGGGGCATCAGCGGAGCGCTGTCCTGTTCCTGCGGGAAGCGGTACGCGTCCAGGTCGTCGACGGCCGCCGCCAGTCCCGCCTCGGGTACGGCGGGGCGGTCCACCCACGCGGGCGGGCGGTGGGCCAGTTGCAGGACGTGGCGGGCCGCCTGGCAGAGGAGCGCGGGATGAGCGGAGTTCACGCGCCTGAGCAGCTTGAGGAGTCTGCGGTGCTCGCCGACGGACAGGAGCCGGATGCCCTGCTCCGGAAGCCCCAGGCCCAGCAGTCGGTCGAGTGTCTCCCGGCGTGCCTCGTCCACGGCGTCGGTCAGCAGCTCGGCCAGGGTGGCGAGCGCGCGTCCCTCGGTGAACAGGAGGACGGTCAGTTCTTCTTCCAGGGTGGGACCGGCCGTGTCCGGCTCCTCGGCGGCCATGCGGTAGCCGAGTGCCGTCGCCAGCCGGTGTGCCTGGTACTTCATCTGGTCCGTGTGGTCGAACAGCTTCCGCACCAGGTCGACGGCGCCGTCCGGGACGTTCCCCGTGTCGGTGAAGGCAGCGGGCAGGCAGGCCGCGACCACGTCGTCCGCCTTGGCCCCGACGAGTTCCTCGCGCACGCGCTGCCAGGGCAGCGCGAGGCTGCGTCGCACGACCTGCCGGTCCGACAGCGGTCCGTCGGTCATCAAGTGGCTGGTCACGATCCCGACGGCGGTGGTGAGGTCGTCCGCCGTGAACAACGGTGCTCCGCTGTAGCCGTGTTGGACGGAGGCACCGCTGAGGTCGGCGTCGGCGTAGTAGTACCAGCCGTCGGTGAACTTGATCGTGGTGTCGGCGAAGGTGCCGGGGTCGCCGCCGCCGTGCCACGCCCGGACTCTGAGTCCCTCCGTCATGCACTGCCACGCCACGGCGCGCGCCGGGGGTGCGGCGGGCTCGGCGAGTTCGAGCACCGCCAGGTCCCCCTCCCACGAGTGGCTTCCCGGACGCCGGCGCGGAGGCACCCACACCGCCAGCCGTGCGCTGATCCGCTGGACCACCGCGCCGTGCCGGAGCACGACGCGAAGGGGTTCGGAGGACGCGGGCCGTTCCGCACTCAACTGCGTGTGGCCGAGGGCTGCGTTGACGACGTGGGCACAGGTCAGGACGTACTGCGGGGACAGCAGCGCCCCTGCACCGGCGGGACACGGGGCTCTCGGCGCCGGATCCGCCACCACCACCGACACCAACGTCGGTGTCGCGTCACCGGGTTGACGGAACCACCCCATCCGTCAGTCCCTTCGAGCCGCGTCGGCGTCCCAGGTGGCCGAGACGGTCATCGTGGCCTGGCCGTTGACTCCCACGATGCCCAGCTTGAGGTCCTGCCCCACCTGGATCCCGAACGTGACCGAGAGCTGCTGGGGCGGCTGGGAGACGCCGGTGACCGAACGGTGCACCTCCTCCAGCAGCGGCCCCAGCGGACTGAGCATGGCCCGCAAGCCCTCCGTGGCGACCACGGCGGCGCGACCGCGCCGGGCGGCGGACACGGGCGTCACCGTGCCGAAGCCCTCCGGGAGATCCGGCCGGTCCCCGTCCCCGCCCTCCGCACCGGCAGCCGGCGCGGACTCCCCGGCGTCGGACAGTTCCAGCCGTAACACCGCTCCCGCGAGCTCCACTTCAAGAGACTCAGGCATGCGCACATCTTGTCCGACGACCCGGTCGCATGGCGAGGCGGCGCGAGAACATTCCTGTCCGGGCGCGCCCCGGCACGCTGGAGGTCGTGCGGACCCGGTGCCGCCGGGCCGGCACATCGACCGCTTCGGCGCCCTCGCACCGCCCGGCCGTCCGGCCGCCTGGTGCCCGGCGTGACACACCCCGCGCCCTCCACGGGACCGGCTACGCGTCGGTCCTGCCGTCGTACGCCCGACGGCAGTTCTCGATCTCCTCACCGTGCTCGACAGTCCAGCGGTAGAGATGCCCGAAAGGCTCGCGCAGGGACTCGCCCAGCGCCGTGAGCGCGTACTCGACACCCACCGGCGAGGTCGGCAGCACGGTGCGCCGGATCATGCCGTTCCGCTCCAGACGGCGCAGTGTCCGGGTGAGGACCCGCTGTGTCACACCCTCCAAGTGGCGCTTGAGTTCGTTGAACCGCCGCGGCCGGTCCAGGAGCGCCATCACCATCATCGACCACTTGTCCGCGATCTGGTCGAGGACCGGCCGGCTGGGGCAGTCCGCCCGGAAAACGATGGGTGTTCCCGCGTCGGCACCGTGCGGGCTGGTATCCCTCATGATCCTTGGTTCTCCCAGAGTGCGTTCTTGACGGTCGGAAGAGCTGTCGCCGACGGTGACTGTGCATGGCGAACCTACACACCTGCCGGTAACCGATGGAGAGCCTCTTGACCACTCATGTCTACTCGACCCTGCGCCTGAGCACCGGAGACGGCGTCGCCCGGATCGTCTTCGACAACCCGCCGGTCAACGTGCTCGACGCGGCGATGATGCGTGAACTGCGTACGGTGCTGGACGGCTTGCGGGGTGACGCTTCGGTCCGGGTGATCGTCTTCTCCAGCGCCGACCGGGAGTTCTTCCTCGCCCATGTGGACATGCGGATCGGGGAACGGATGGACGATCTGGAACAGCTCGCCGCGTCGGCGCCGGCGGACGTCAACGTGTTCCAGTCCGTGGGGGAACTCCTCCGTCACCAGCCCCAGGTGACCATCGTGAAGCTCGCCGGAAAGGCCCGCGGTGGCGGAGCGGAATTCGTAGCCGCGGCGGACATGGCGTTCGCCGCGGCCGAGACCGCCCAATTAGGCCAGATCGAGGCACTCATGGGCATCGTCCCCGGCGGGGGCGGAACGCAGTACCTCCGTGACCGCGTGGGCCGCAACCGCGCGCTGGAGGTGGTGCTCACCGCGGACCTGTTCGACGCCGAGACCGCGGCGTCCTACGGCTGGATCAACCGGGCTCTGCCGGCCGGCCGGCTCGACGAGTACGTCGACCGTATCGCCCGCAACATCGCCGGCCTGCCCGCCGGTGTCATCGAAGCGGCCAAGCGCGCGTTGCCCGCCGAACCCCTCACGGACGGACTCCGCCGCGAGAACGACGCGTGGGCCACGCAGATCGCGCTGCCCGCCGTCCGGCACTTGATGGACCGAGGGCTGCGCGACGGAGCGCAGACACGCGCAGGTGAACGCCGCCTCGAGGAACTGATGCGCAGCGCCCTGCGCCGGGCCTGACGGTCTCCCGGCCCCCGCCCCGGCACGACCGGCCGCGGAAGACAGCCGGGCCCGCCCGGGCGGCAGACCGCGAACGACCAGCCGCCGGGCTCTCGTTGACTCCCGGCCGGTTCCGCGACTCTCCCGAGCCGGGCGCCAGCAGGTGGGCCGTCGTATCCGTCAGGCCGCCCCTGCCCGTATCCGGCCGTCCGGCGGCCCGGCGGCCCCGCCGTGTCCGTCAGCCGACCACCGAGGACCTGGGCCGTGCTCCGAGGGACCGTGAGATGCCGCGCGCCGCGACCTGCACCAGCGGGACGAGGGCCTGCGGGTTCACGGCGCCGGCATGGGCGACGACCGAGACGGCCGCGACGGCGGTATTGTCCGGCCCGCAGACGGGGGCGGCGACCGACAGGGCGTCCATCGTCACCTGCCGGTCGCTGATGGCGACCCCGGTGCGGCGCACCTCGGCGAGAGCGCGGCGCACCTCGTCCGGGGTGCACAGGGTCTTTTCCGTGTACCGGACGAACGGCCGGGAGAGCACCCGTTCCTGGACCTCGCGGGGTGCGTGGGCGAGCAGGACGAGGCCGACGCCGGTCGGCGCGAGGTCGAACCGCCCGCCGACGCGGGTGCGGACCCGGACCGCGTCACGGCCGGCCAGGCGTTCCACGTAGACGACGGACAGCTCCTCGCGGACGGCGAGTTGCACGTTCTCGCGGGTGATGTGCCCGAGGTCGGACAGGTACGGCAGGGCGGCCTCGCGCAGGCCGAGGCCCCGCGGGGCGAGCGAGGCGATCTCCCACAAGCGCAGCCCGATGCGGTAGCCGCCGTCCGCCTCGCGTTCCAGCGCGCCCCAGCCGACCAGTTCCTTCACCAGCCGGTGGGTGGTGGTGAGCGGCAGGCCGGTGTGGCGGGAGATCTCGGCGAGCCGCAGGACGGGCCGGTCCGCGGCGAAGGCTTCCAGCACCTGCAGCGCCCTGGCCGTCACCGAACAGCCGTCGGTCGGGCCTCGGCGCTGCATGCGGACCTCCTTGTTCCCCAGCGGACTCGGGCACGTCACCGAAAAGCTAGGCAGAGCCCTGACGGCCGTCAATGCTCTGGCGAGTATCCGAGGCGACGGATGCTGGCCGCCGACGAGCGGTCCGGCAGGAGGGGAGTGTCCGCGCGGCGCCCACCGCTGACGGACCCCGGGCGCCGCCGGCCGTCAGAGGTCCAGGACGAGCCTCGGGCACGCCGCGCGGGAGACGCACACCATCATCGTGTCGTGCGCCTCCTGTTCCTCGGGGGTGAGGAGGGAGTCGCGGTGATCGGCCGTCCCTTCGAGCACGGTCGTCTCGCAGGTGCCGCACGTGCCCTCCCGGCAGGAGGAGAGGACCTGCACCCCGGCCTCCTCGACCGCCTCCAGCACGGACTTCTCCGGCGGGACGGTGACGGTGATGCCGGTCTGCGCCAGCTCGACCTCGAACGCCCCGTCCCGTACGGGCTCTTGGACCTCCCTCGGCGTGAACCGCTCGACGTGGAGGGTGCCGGCCGGCCAGCCGGCGCACCGCTCCTCGACGGCCTTGATCAGCGGTTCGGGTCCGCAGCAGTAGACGAGCGTACCGGGGCGCGGTGCCCCCAGGAGCGCGTCGAGGTCGAGGAGCCCGTACACGTCCTCGGGCCGGATACGCACCCGCTCCCCGTACCGGGTGACGAGGGCGTCACGGAAGGCCATCGACGCGAGCGTCCGCCCTCCATAGGCCAACTCCCAGGCGCTCCCCTGCTGTTCGGCCTGCTCCAGCATCGGGACGATCGGGGTGATGCCGATACCGCCGGCGATGAAGAGGTACTCCTCGGCGCCCTCCAGAGGAAAGTGGTTGCGCGGGCCGCGCACCCTGATCGGATCGCCCTCGGACAGCTTGTCGTGCACGTGGAGGGAGCCGCCGCGGCCTTCCTGCTCCCGCAGGACGGCGACACGCCATACGCGGGCGTCCTGCGGCGAGGAGCACAGCGAGTACTGCCGTACGAGGTCCGGGGCGAGGACCAGGTCGATGTGCGCGCCGGGCGTCCAGGCGGGCAGCGGAGCGCCGTCGGGCCGGCGCAGGTCGAGCGAGACGACACCGTCGGCCTCGTCTGTACGGCGGGCCACGACGAGGTCGAGTTCGGCCTCGGGTGCGGTGGTGTTTCCAGACATCAGGGTCCTTGAGTACGCGAGTAGTACGCGAGTACGCAAACGGGCGGGAGTACGGGCATGCGCGGATTCAGGTGCCGGCAAGGTGGCTGAGCGCGGACGCCAGACCAGGCCAGGCAGGCCCCGTCACGGATGCCCCTCGGGGTGGGCGAGCAGCCACTCCCACAGCTCCACCGGATCCTCGGACTCACGGGACGCGCCGCACCAGCACCAGCCGCCCAGCCGGTCCGAGCCGGGGAGCCACACGATCCGGTAGACCGTGTCCCCGTCGAGCATCGTCGTGGGCCGCGGGCTCAACGGACGGCCGCCGCGGACTCGGTCGCGCCGGCCTTGACGAGCCGCTGGAGGATGCGGCGGGCGGCCAGGCCACCGGTGTCGATGTTGATGCTGAGCTCCTGCGTCCCGGCCGGTTCGGCGGCGACGACCTGCTCCAGCTTGTCCAGGGCGACGACGTCCTGGAGGACGACGGTGCGGTTGTTCTCGTACAGGAAGTCGGTGACCGCCTGGTCGTCCAGCGCGAAGTCGCGGGCCACGGCCCAGAAGTCGTGCGTGCTGGACTCGGTCTCGGGAGTGATGGCGTAGACGATCTCGACGTGGAAGGCGTCCGGGTCGCTGCCGTCCGCGCGCGGGCCGGGTGCGCCGACCGGGGCGATGCGCGAGTGCAGCAGGTACAGACAGGGGGCGTGGTACTCGCTGTCCTGCCAGCGCGTGATGCGGCCGTTGATGCCGGTGGACCTGGCGTAGAACGGCGGGCATTCCGCGTCGTCCATGTGGCGGCTGACGTACACGACGCCCGCCTTCTCGTCCACCTCGGTGGTGATGGGGGTCTCGGCGACCTCGGGGGTGCCGATGTAGCCGCCGTGCAGGTACGTCTCGTGGGACAGGTCGAGCAGGTTGTCCACGAGGAGGCCGTAGCGGGCCGCCAGCGGTTCCATGCCGCTGATGGTGGTGTAGTCGGGCGAGGCCAGCCAAGGGGCACGGGGGATGCGGCTCTCGTCGGCCTTGTCCTGGTCGCCGATCCACACCCACACGAAGGAGTCCTGTTCCTTGACGGGATAGGAGGCGAGCCGGGCGGTGCGCGGCACACGCTTCTGGCCGGGCACCCGCACGCACACGCCGTCGGCTCCGTAGGTGAAGCCGTGGTAGCCGCAGACGACCGTGTCGCCGTCCAGCCGGCTCGGCTTCTCGGAGAGCGGGAAACGACGGTGAACGCAGCGGTCGGCCATGGCGGTGACCTCGCCTGCTTCAGTACGCCAGAGAAGGATCGGCTCACCGCAGACGGTGCGGGTGAACAGCTCCTGCCCGATCTCGCTGCCGTAGGCGGCCACGTACCACTGGTTGCGCGCGAATGACGTCGTCGTCATCGTCTTCTCCCTTGTGTGCGGGCGAACCCGGCACATCGGCGAATTGGGGACTGGGGAGCGGGATTTGAGGCGTTTCGGATGGCGCATCGCGCTCGCGGACAGGAGGCTTGCGGGCTTCCGGCGCCCTGCCCCGAGACGCCGGAGCGGACGCCGTGGGTTTCCAGAGTGCTGCGGGCACGGACCTGTGAACAGGGCGCCTTCCGCTGACCGGAAGGCCGGAACCGGAGCCAGAGCCAGAGCCGGAGCCGTCCAGCGGGGCGGGCGGCCCACGGCGCGGGGCAACGCGTCGCCAGGCACACCACGGCTCCGTCGGCCCCTGGCCGGGGTCACCGAGGCTCGCAACACCACTGCCAGGCAAGGCAGGTCAGACCCTGTGTGACACTGACATGCCATTTCGATCACATCGAGGAAGGGATCTTCTCTTGCACGGTCACGCTCCACGGCGTCCACGGAAAAGATGGCTGCCGGCAACCGGCAGCACAGGGGCGCTTCTGGCATCGCTGCTCGTGTCGGCAGCCCTGTCGCAGTCGGCAGCCGCTGCCGAACCGGCCCCGCAGACGGCCGGAATCGCGGCGGCGACCCCCACGGTGTCGCCCATGGCGCAGACCGGGCCGCGCAACATCATCAAGCGTCTGCAAGACACGTACATCACCAACGCGGACACGGCCGACCACTCGCAGGGACACGTCCTGCACGTCGGCACACCCGACAACGGCACCACGAAATACCGCAGTTTCATGCGCTTCGACGTCTCCAAGCTGCGCGGGGCGCCGATAGCGAAGGCCACGCTGCGCGTGTACAACTCCTTCGTCTCCGACTGCGACGCCAAGGCGTGGATGGGTGTCTACCCGGTGACCCAGCCCTGGGACCAGTCCACGATCACCTGGGCCAACCAGCCGACCGTGGGCGCCGGCAAGGGAACATGGTTCGGGCTCGGCCATCCGGACTGCCCGGACATCCCCGACAAGTACAACCCGTCCGCGTCCAACGGCATCCAGCGCATCGACGTCACCGACTGGGTGAAGGCGTGGGCCAACGACTCCTCGTTCCCGAACTACGGCATCCGGTTCTCGGCGCAGGAGGACGTCAGCAGGGGCTACAAGGACTTCTGCTCCATGAACCCGCTGTCCAGCGACTACGCGTGCAACGCCGCGTACAACACACCTACGCTGGAAGTCGAGTTCAACACCGGATCGACGCCGATCATCTCGGGCAACGCCTACCCCGGCAAGGGCAAGGACACGGACTATCCGACGCCCCACGCGACGGTGGACTTCCTGGACTCCGCCAACCCGAGCGTCTGGCCGGCCTCGGGTCCCTACCAGCGGTGGCTTCCCGACGCCTACCACTCGGTCCTCGACACGAGCCTCAAGGGTGACAACTGGGGCGGCGGCACCTCCCACAAGCTGCGCCCCGGCGGCACGTACGGCGGAACGGTCCTGGTCACAGCCGACCGGGCCAGCGGTTTCGTCGGCGTGATCCCCTACCCGGCGCTGGCCGGCTACCACTGGGCGATCAACGCGGGCATCACCGGCATCCACGGCGTCGAGATGCTGCCGGACGGCACCGTCGTCGCCGCCTCGGCCGACCACGTCTTCGGCCAGGACAAGAACACGGGCAAGGACATCCCGGGCGGACTCGCGGTCTACTCCAAGGCACAGGGCACCCCGGGCAACTGGAACGCGACGCCCGTCCAGGGCATCCCCCTGGACGGTGCGCACGAAGCGGTGTACGACCCCGGCACGCATTCTCTCTGGGCGATCGGCACCGACGTGCTGGTGCGTTACGACTACGCCGACGGCCGGCTCACCCCGGGAACCTCCTGGCCGCTGCCCAAGCAGGCCGGCGGTGCTCCGGCGTACGGTCACGAACTCACCCCCGTCTACGGCAACTCCGACCGCTTCTGGGTCGGCACCAACGGCGGGATCGTCCAGTTCTCCAAGAGCGGCGCCGTCGACTGCTACGACGACACCCCGGACACCTGGCCCGTTCCGGCGAAGGTGGCCGAACTGCCCGGCGGAGACAAGCACTGGTGCACGAACTATGCGAACCGGGCCGAGGTCACCCAGCGGCACATGATCAAAAGCGTCGGGAACGACCCCGCCACGGGCCGGGTGATCTCCACCTGCTCCCAGGCCGGATGCCCCGAGATGCAGACCGACGACCTCCCGGAGGAGCATGCCAACGGCTGGGACACCTCGTTCATCCGCTTCGTCCCGACCAGCGGAGCGATGACCCTCCAGCAGGCGGACCCGTACGACCGACGCTACAAGGTGACCTGGGCAGTACCCGCCTACCAGTAGAGACCGGCACCGCACCCGCGCGATGATGCCCGATCCGGCCCTGCTGACCAACATGACGCCGACCGACGACCACCCCCTCACCGGCCCGCGCCCGGCCCAGGTCCTCGACCCGGTGCCGCACACCGACGTGGTCCGGGCGAGCGCGGCGGGCATCCCCGGCCTGCTGGACGAACTGGACGGCGACACCCGCAACGTCCTGCTGCCCCTGGCCCGTATCTGGACCACGCTCGCCACCGGCCAGATCAGGTCCAAGGACGCCGCCGCCGACTGGGCCCTCGCCCACCTCCCGCCCGGACACCGCGCCGCCCTGAAGCACGCCAGGCGGCTTTACCTCGACTGCCCCTACCCGGCAGAGACCTGGAGCGACGCACTGCGGGCACAGGTGCGTCCACAGGCGGACCGCATGCTCACCGAGATCAACCGACTGCTCACCCGGACCCAGAACTGAGCAAGGGCCGGTTTCAGAGAGAAATAGTGGCGTGCAGTGCGCGAGACGATGCACGCGGTTCAGGTGCGCGGGCACCGTCTGGTCCCCAACTGGGTCTTCGTAACACGTCTGGGAAGCCGGCCGGCGGCAGTGTCGGCCGATGCGGTCTGAGAAGAGGACCGGGCACTGCTGGTCGCGGTGTACTGGCGAACGAACCTGACCATGCCTCCGCTGCGGCGGACTATCGCGGGGAGGGCCAGGCGATCTCGGTTTCGGCCGGCTGGGTGTAGTCGATGCCGTCGACGCCCCATCCGTAGAGGTCACGGACCTGTGCCAGGAACCAGTCGGCACCCGCTCGCGCCTGGAGCAGTCCGGCTTGGGGGTCCGACCACAGTTCCCGCACCCGCTGTTGCACCTCACCGTCGAGTTCCCAGCCGTCCAGGCGGATGCGGCCTTCGTCGTCCAGGGCGAGCGGCGTGCGTCCTTCCATCTGGTCCCACAGGTCGATCGCCTGGTCGGTGGTGCTGCGGAAGGCGTCGTCGCCGAGGACCGTGCGCAGGAAGGCGGTGTACAGAGCGATCGATGGGATGGCGCTGGATGCCTGGGTCACCGCGGCGCCGGCGACTACGGTGCAGGCCCGGCCGCCCGCCGCTGTCAGAGCGGGTGAGACGGCGAGGTGGCGGGCGGTGGCCTCCAGATGTTCCTTGGCGGCGCCGATGGTGCCCTGCCGGTAGACGGGCGCCGTGACCTCGGAGCCGACGTAGGTGAGGGCCGCGGTGGTGAACCCCGGCGCGAGGAGGCGGCGCCCGGCCAGGGCCGTGACCCACAAGGACCAGTCGGTGCCGCCCATGACCGCGATGGTGGCCTGCTTCTCGTCCTCGGTGCCGGGCTCCAGGCGGATGCGGGACACCGCCGGCTCCGGCCCGGAGAAGTCCAGGGCCGGGGCCTCGTACGCGGTGCCGAGCGGCTTGATCACCGAGTGGTGCGCGATGCCGGTGACCGGGTCGGTGCGGCGGGGTGCGGCGAGGCTGTAGATCAGGTAGTCAACGGGTCCGTAGCGCTGTTCGACCAGGTCGAGCACTTGCTTCTTGCCGTCCTCGGAGAATGCGTCCGTGTTGACGAATGCGAAGTCGCCACCGGTCTGCCGGATAAGGTCGGCGGCGGCCGCGGTGCGGTACCAGCCGGCCGATGCGGTCCGGCGCCCGGTGTCCGCGCTCTCGAAGGCGACGCCCACTCCCCTGATGCCGTGCTGACGCAGACCGGCCAGGAGGGTGGCCAGCCCGTACCCGGCGGAGTGGCCCAGGATGAGCGCCACCGGCCGGCGGGTGCCGACGGTCCGGGCGGGGATCTGCTGCCAGGCGCGGCGCACGGTGGCTGCCGCTCCGTCGGGGTGGGAGTTCACAATGAGGAATCCACGCTGCTTGGGCTCGATCTGGCGCATGCTCATGGTGCGTCCGTTCTGCTCTGCGTGAGGCGGGCGAGGAGCGCGCGCAGGTCGCCCGTCGTGCGCAGCCGGCCGGTCTCCTCGTCCGGGATGACGACGGACAGCCGTGCTTCCAGGTCGGTCACCAGCTCGGCCAGGGCCAGGCTGTCGATCTGGAGGTCCTGCTCCAGCTGCCAGTCATCGGGGATCGTATCGACGCTTTGGTGAGTGGCCCGCGACAGAGCGTCACGGAGATGGTGTTCGGTCGTTGTCCGCTCCGGCATTGACACCGCCTCCTGTCACTGTCCGGCCGTCGTACCGGCGTGCAGGCGCGTCATCAGCGCCTGCGGGGGGATGACCGGCGGCGCGGTGGCCTCCGGAAGCCCGCTGACCTCCCGGAATCGGCCGCTCAGCAGGGGGCAGGATGAGACGCAGTCGACGTGCTCCGTGCCGCTCTGGAGGCGGCCGGCATACAGGCGGACATCGAGCTTCCCTCGGCGGGGCCTGATGACGACCCTGCACACCGTGCCGGTCCGGCTGTTCCACGCCGTGGTCGACGGCTTACCCCCCGTCGAGGCGGAACCGCACCGAGCCCGGTACGGTCCACGCCGCATGGCGAGCTTCACCATACGGCCAAGCCCACGCCCCCAGGCGGGCCCGGCCCGCCTGTTCACCGGCCCGCGCGGCGGACGCAGCGCCACCGCCGTCCTGCGCGACGCGACCCACCGGGACGACGTGATCACAAAGCTGGGCTACGAACACCTGCGCCGCCACGACCTCCGGCACACCGGCCTGACCTGCTTCGCCGACGCGGGAGTCGCCTGCTCGCTCCCGAATCCAAGCGCCATCACCCGCTGACACCGGCCAAGGGGCGCCGGTCCCAACTGGTCCCCAGAAATGAGCAAGGGCCGGTTTCGGATTGTTCCGATACCGGCCCTGATCTGCGACTCTCACGAGTCGGGACGACAGGATTTGAACCTGCGACCCCTTGACCCCCAGTCAAGTGCGCTACCAAGCTGCGCCACGTCCCGCTACGCTGTGACCTGGGCTTTCGCCGGTCGAACGCGCAGGGAAAACCATACCGCACCCGGATCGGTGGTCGCGCGCTCGTTTCCGGCGTTTCCGGTGTTGACCTCAACTTTGGTTGAGGTTGCACGCTGATCGGTATGACGATCGCAACGGAACAGCGCCGAGCGTACGGCTACGACGACCTGCCCCGGCTGATGCAGTCGATGACCGGCGACGAGAAGCACGGCCCGGCCGCCACCTCCACGCTCGACGTGCTGTGGGTGCTCTACGACCGGGTGCTCCGGGTCGCCCCCGAGCGGCGGGACGATCCGGACCGGGACCGGTTCCTGCTCAGCAAGGGACACGGACCCATGGCGTACTACGCCGTGCTCGCCGCGAAGGGCTTCGTGCCCGTGGAGTGGCTGCCGGGATTCGGGACGTACGACTCCCCGCTGGGGCACCACCCCGACCGGGTGCTGGTACCGGGCGCCGAGATCGGCAGCGGATCACTCGGGCACGGGTTGCCGATCGCCGTCGGCACCGCGCTCGGCCTGCGGGCGCAGGGCCGGCCCGGCCCGGCGGTCTGGGTGCTGATCGGGGACGCCGAACTGGACGAGGGCAGCAACCACGAGGCGATCGCCTACGCCGGGCCCGCCGGCCTGGACCGGCTGCACACCGTCGTGATCGACAACTCCTCCGCCAGCCATGCGCTGCCCGGCGGGATCGCCGCCCGCTTCGAGGCCGCCGGCTGGTCCGCGCTCACCGTGGACGGGCGCGACCACGACGCCCTGTACGCCGCCTTCACCGCGCCGCACCCGGGCCGGCCCCAGGTGGTCGTCGCCCGGGTCGAGCCGAAGAACGCCTGACCTCCCCCGCCTCTCCCGGAAAGGGCACCGCCTCCATGGACACCATGCGTGACCGCTTCGCACCCGTCGTCTCCCGGCTGCTGGACGAGGACCCACGGGTCGCGGTCGTCCTCGCCGAGATCGGCCTCGACGGCTTCCGGGACGCCGCGCGCCGGCATCCCGACCGGGTGATCAACGTCGGCATCCGCGAACAACTGCTGATCGGGGCGGCGGCGGGGCTGGCGCTCACCGGGCTGCGGCCCGTCGTGCACACCTTCGCCAGCTTCCTCGTGGAGCGGCCCTTCGAGCAGGTCAAGCTGGACCTCGGGCACCAGGACACCGGCGCGGTGCTGGTGAGCGCCGCCGCCTCCTTCGACTGGCCGGCCGGCGGCTTCACGCACATGGCGCCGGGCGATGTGGCGCTCCTGGACACGCTGGACGGCTGGACCGTACAGGTGCCCGGCCATCCGGACGAGGCCGAGACACTGCTGCGGCACGCGGTCGCCGCGGGCGACGACAAGGTGTACGTACGGCTGTCCGGGCAGGCCAACGGGCAGGGGCGAGCGGTCGACGGGCGGCACTTCCTCACCGTCCGCGAGGGCCGCTCGGGTGTCGTGATCGCCGTCGGACCGGTGCTGGACGCGGTCCTCGCCGCTACGGAGGGCCTGGACCTGACCGTGCTCTACGCCACGACCGTACGGCCGTTCGACGCGGCCGGGCTGCGCCGGGCGACCGAGGCCGCCGGCACGGACGTCGTGCTGGTCGAGCCGTACCTCGCGGGAACGTCCACCGCCGCGGTGAGCGAGGCGCTGTCGGACGTGCCGCACCGGGTGCTCGGGCTCGGCGTCGGCCGTCGCGAGCTGCGCCGCTACGGCACGGTGGAGGAGCACGTGGCCGCGCACGGCCTGGACGCGGCGGGCCTGCGGGAGCGGATCGGCCACTTCGCGGGCACCGGACGAATGCCGGCGGCGGCCCGGTGAGCTCCCGGTCCCCGGGCGAGGGGACGCCGGGTGAGAGGGCTCTGGGTGAGAGGGCTCTGGGTGAGTGTGGCCCGGCGTCAGCGGGCGCCGGGTATCAGCGGGCCCCGGTGTCAGCGGCAAGCGTCTGCGCGTCGGCGCGGACCAGATCGCGTATCGCCGGTACCGCCAGCAGCAGCGTCGCCACGGCCAGGCTCACGGCGGCGGCGGTCAGCAGGACGTGACCGGCGCCCAGCGCTCCGGCCGCCGGGCCGGCGAGGGCCTGGCCGACCGGCATCATGGCGAGCGAGCCGGCCACGTCGTAGGCGTGGATGCGGTTGAGGACGTCGGCCGGGACCTGCGTCTGCACGGTGGTCGCCCACATCACGCCCCAGAACGACATCCCCGCCCCGGCGAGCGCGGCCCCGGCCGCCATGGCCGGCACGCCGAGGCCCGCCCCGACGGCCGCCGGGAAGCCGAAGAAGGCGAACAGGGCGAGCGCGCCCGCGCGGAGCATACGGCGGGGACGCAGCCGCAGGGCGAGCAGGCCGCCGATCACCGTGCCAGCGCCGAGGGCCGAGTTGAGCAGGCCGTAGGCGCCCGGGCCGTGGTGCCGGACGACCTCGGCCGCCACCAGCGGGACGGTCGGGCCCCAGACGGCGATCATGTACAGGCACCACACGGCGATCACCGCCCACAGCCAGGCGCGGGAGCGGAACTCCCGCCAGCCGTCGACGAGATCGGCCCGGAAGGCGCGCAGGGCGGAACCGGTGGCGGTCCGGGTGCCCGCGGGCAGCGGGGGCAGGCGCAGGAGCAGCAGGCACAGGGCGCTGAGCGCGTAGGTGGCCGCGTGCGCGGCGAAGACCCCGCCGGGCGAGGCGAGGCCGACCAGGACGCCGGCGGCGGCCGGGCCGGCGAGCTGGGCGGCGGACTCGGCGATCCGGATGGCGCCGTTCGCGCCCTGGACGTCCCGGGCGAGACGGGGCACCGTGCTGGCGACGCCCGGCTGGAAGACCGCGCCGGCCACGCCGTTGACGGCGCCGACGGCGCAGATCTGCCACAGCACCACGTGCCCGGTGAAGAAGAGGCCCGCGGCGAGGGACTGGGTGGCGAGCCGGACGAGGTCGGCGCCGATCATCAGCCCGCGGGTGCCGAACCGGTCGGCGACGACCCCGCCGAAGACGACCAGACCGGCGAACGCGGCGGCCGTGGAGGCCATGGCGAGACCGACCGCGCCCGCGCCGTACCCGTGGCGCAGCAGGCCCGCGGCCAGGGCGACGGGCAGCATGGTGTCGCCCAGGCGGGCGACGGCCCGGGCGGCGAAGAACAGCGCGAAGTCCCGCGACCACACGGCGGCCGGGGCACCGGCCGCGGCCTGCCGCGTCTGCCGGCCGGCGCTCTCGCGCCGCGCGTCCGTACCGGTCATCCCGTGTACTCCCCCTCGCCCGTCCCCGGCTCCCGGCCGGGCTCCCGGCTCGCTCCGTCGCGCGGGATCCTGCCAGTCCGCGGCCGCGCGCACCGGGATTTTCACCCCCTGGACGGCAGCCCCAACTCCGGGTGGCTGTCCAGGAGTCGGGTGGGGGCGGCCTGGCGCCAGGAGTCGGCCAGGATGTCCCGCAGCTCCTGCTCGTCCTCCAGGGCGGCCAGTCTCGCTCTCACCCAGGCGAACTGGGCCTCGTGGGCGGCGATCCAGAACTTCTCCGGTTCGGCCAGCACCAGTTCGTCGCGCTCGTCCTTGGGACAGCGCACGGCGAGGGACGTCTCGTCCTCCGGGAGAGTGGCGAACATCTTCCCGGCCACCCGGAACGTGGGCATGCTCCAGGCGACCTTCTCCGTGGTGTCCGGCAGGGACAGGGCGATTCGGCGTACGTCTTCTGCGTCCGGCATGCAACGCAAGGTAGCCCCTGCCACTGACAGTCACCCTCCGAGCCGCTTGTAGTACAGCGTCGTCGGTCGCAGGGCACCCGCCGGGCTCGCCGCGTAGTCGGGGATGGTGCCGACCACGGTCCAGCCGGCCGAGCGGTACAGCAGCTCGGCCGGGCTGCCGGTCTCGGTGTCGAGGTGCAGCAGGGTGCGGCCGGCAGCGGCGGCGGCCCGTTCGGCGGCGGTCAGCAGGCGGCGGCCGAGCCCCTGCCCCCGCGCGCCGCGGTGCACCATCAGTTTGACCAGCTCGGCGCGGTGCCCGCTGTTGGGCTTGGCCGGGAAGTCCAGGCCGACCGTGCCGGTCACCCGCTCGGTGTGGTCCACGGCCGCCCAGACCGCGCTTCGGCCCGCCCGCACGGCCTCGGCCCGCTCCCGCCACCAGTCGGCCGCGTCGGCGTGGCCGAGCGGTGCCAGGAAGCCGATGGAGGCGCCCGAGTCCACGGCGTCGGTCAGCAGGTCCGCCAGGTCGCCGGCCCGGTCGCGGACCCGGTCGGCGTGCCAGCGCTCGATCCTCACGGCCGTACCACCGCCAGGACGTAACGCGCCGGGTCCGGGCCGGTGCAGCGGAAGCGGGCCGGGCCGGTCACGCGCATCCGCAGGCAGTCCCCGGCGCCGAGCCGGTGGACCTGTTCGGCGACGGTCACCTCCAGGGCGCCGTCCAGCAGCCAGAGGTGCTGTTCGAGGCCGGGCACGGGCGGCCGGTCGTAGGCGAGGTCCGCGCCCGGGGTGAGCCGGCCCTCGACCAGTTCGCCGCGCAGCCCGGTGTGCGGCGGGGACACGGACCGGCGGACGAAGCCGGCGGCGCGGTCCTCCCAGACTCGCTGCTCGGCGGCCCGCACCACGGGCACCGGGGCCGCCTCGACCTCGCTGAGGAGCTGGGACATGGTGCGGCCGTAGACGTGGCAGAGCCGGTTCAGGACGGCGGCGGTGGGGCTGGTCTGCGCGCGTTCGGCGCGGGACAGCGTGGACCGGCTGACCCCGCTGCGCTCCGCCAGCTCGTCCAGGGACCAGCCGTGCTGGGCGCGCAGTTCGGCCAGCCGGGCGCCGAGCAGGGCGTCGACGGCATGCTCGTTTCTCATATCCGGGACGCTAGCCCGGATATGAGACGCCGGTGTTACGGGAAACTCACGCGCCTCACGCCCGCGCCGCCTCGCCGAGCGTCTCCAGCACCGGGCGGATCAGCGGATGTCCCTCGGCGCCGCGGCGGACGGCGGCGAAGACGCGGCGGGTCGGGGCGACCCCGTCGACGGGCCGTACGACCACGCCGGCGAGGTCCATCCCGCACAGCGCGGAGCGCGGGACCAGGGCCACGCCCGCGTCGGCCGCGGCGAGCGCGACGACGGCCCGGAAGTCGTCGGAGGAGTGCTCCAGCCGGGGCTGGAAGCCGGCGCTCTCACAGGCGAGGACCACCACGTCGTGGCAGGGATTGCCGGGGTACGGGCCGATCCAGGCGTCCTTGGCCAGTTCGGCGAGGGGCACCTCGGGCGCGTCCGCCAGCCGGTGGCCGAGCGGGACGACCGCGTCGAACGGCTCGGCGTAGAGCGGGACATGGGTCAGCCGGGGGTCGTCGGCGGGCGGGGCGCCCCGGTATTCGACGGCGACCGCCACGTCCACCAGCCGGTCCAGGACCATGGGCAGACTGGCGTCGCCCTCGGCGTCCTGCACCCGGATCCGTATGCCGGGCGCCACGGCGGCGAGGCGGGCCACCGCCGGGGCCACGACCTGGGCGATCCCGGTCGCGAAGGCGGCCACGGTGACCGTGCCCGCCTCGCCCGAGCCGTAGGCGGCCAGCTCGGCCTCGGCGCGCTCCAGCTGCGCGAGGACCGCGTTGGTGTGGCTGAGCAGGATCTCACCGGCCGGGGTGAGCCGTACGCCCTTGGCGCCGCGCTCGACCAGGCGGTGGCCGGTCTCCTGTTCCAGGGCCGTCAGCTGCTGGGAGACGGCGGACGGCGTGAGATAGAGCGCGGCGGCCGCCGCGGTGACCGTGCGGTGGTCGGCCACCGCACGGAGGATGTGGAGCCGCCGTGCCTCGATCATGATCTCGATTATCCCAGGTCACCGGGTCCGGTCAGGCCGCCAGTGCGGCGCGCGCGGCGATGAAGGCGTCGACCGCGCGGTGCACGTCGGCCGTGGAGTGCGCGGCGGACAGCTGGACGCGGATGCGGGCCTGGCCCTGCGGGACGACCGGGTAGGAGAAGCCGATCACGTAGACCCCGCGCTCCAGCAGCAGCTCGGCCATCCGGGCCGCCTGCGCCGCGTCGCCGATCATGACGGGCGCGATGGCGTGGTCGCCGGGGAGCACGTCGAAGCCCTCGTCGGTCATCCGGCGGCGGAACAGCGCGGTGTTCTCCGCCAGCCGCACCCGCAGGTCGTCGGCGGACTCCAGCAGGTCGAGGACCTTCAGGGAGGCGGCGGCGATCACCGGGGCGAGGGTGTTGGAGAACAGGTACGGGCGGGAGCGCTGGCGCAGCAGGGCGACGATCTCGGCGCGGGCGGCGACATAGCCGCCGGACGCGCCGCCGAGGGCCTTGCCGAGGGTGCCGGTGACGATGTCGACGCGGTCCATGACGCCGTGCAGTTCGGGGGTGCCGCGGCCGGTCGGGCCGACGAAGCCGACGGCGTGCGAGTCGTCGACCATGACCATCGCGTCGTAGCGGTCGGCGAGGTCGCAGATCTCGCGCAGCGGGGCGACGTAGCCGTCCATGGAGAAGACGCCGTCGGTGACGATCAGCCGGCGGCGCGCGCCGGACGCCTCCTTCAGCTTGGTCTCCAGGTCGGCCAGGTCGCGGTTGGCGTAACGGAAGCGGCGGGCCTTGGACAGCCGGATGCCGTCGATGATGGAGGCGTGGTTGAGGGCGTCGGAGATCACCGCGTCCTCCTCGCCGAGCAGGGTCTCGAAGACACCGCCGTTGGCGTCGAAGCAGGAGGAGTACAGGATCGTGTCCTCCTGGCCGAGGAACGCCGACAGCCGGGCCTCCAGCTCCTTGTGCACCTCCTGGGTGCCGCAGATGAAGCG
This sequence comes from Streptomyces sp. NPDC027672, assembly GCF_055566335.1. NCBI lineage: Bacteria > Bacillati > Actinomycetota > Actinomycetes > Kitasatosporales > Streptomycetaceae > Streptomyces > Streptomyces sp. NPDC027672. The sequence continues at coordinate 801,066 of NZ_JBVHSO010000002.1, forward strand.
GACGGAGGCCATGCCGTAGCCCCAGCGGTCCAGGGCCTGGTGGGCGGCGGCGATCACCTCGGGGTGGTCGGCGAGGCCGAGGTAGTTGTTGGCGCAGAAGTTGAGGACCTCGCCGGGGCGGCCGCCGGCGGTGACGTTCACGGTCGCGGACTGCGGGCTGCCGATGACCCGCTCGGGCTTGTGCAGACCGGCGGCGCGGATCTCGTCGAGGGTGGTGCGCAGGTCGTCGCGTACGGTGTCGAACATAGGGGGGTTCTCCTGAAGGTGCCGGCGGATGAGGGGAGTTACACGGTCCAGTCGAGGATGACCTTGCCGCCCGTGCCGCTCGCGGCGTCGGCGAAGGCGGCCTCGAAGTCGCGGTAGCCGTACCGGCCGGTGATCACGGGGGCGAGGTCGAGGCCGCCCTCCAGCAGCACCGACATCGCGTACCAGGTCTCGAACATCTCGCGGCCGTAGATGCCCTTGATGGTGATCATCGAGGTGACGATCCGGGCCCAGTCGACCGGGAACTCCTCGGCGGGCAGGCCGAGCATGGCGATCCGGCCGCCGTGCGTCATGTTGGCGATCATGTCCCGCATCGCCTCGGGGCGGCCGGACATCTCCAGGCCGACATCGAAGCCCTCGCGCAGGCCCAGCCGGCGCTGGCCGTCGGCGATGGTGGACTCGGCGACGTTCAGCGCGAGGCTCACCCCGGTCTTGCGGGCCAGTTCCAGGCGTTCCTTGCTGACGTCGGTGATGACGACGTTGCGGGCGCCCGCGTGCCGGGCCACGGCGGCGGCCATCAGACCGATCGGTCCGGCGCCGGTGATCAGCACGTCCTCGCCGACCAGCGGGAAGGACAGCGCGGTGTGCACGGCGTTGCCGAACGGGTCGAAGATCGCGGCCACGTCGAGGTCGACGGGGATCCGGTGCACCCAGACGTTGGCCGCGGGCAGCGCGACGTACTCGGCGAACGCGCCGTCGCGCCCGACGCCGAGGCCGACGGTGGCCCGGCACAGGTGGCGGCGGCCGGCCAGGCAGTTGCGGCACTTGCCGCACACCAGGTGGCCTTCGCCGCTGACCCGGTCGCCGACGCGGACCTCGGTCACGTCCCGGCCGGTCTCCACGACCTGTCCGACGAACTCGTGGCCGACCACGAGCGGCGTGCGGATGGCCTGCCGCGCCCACCCGTCCCAGGCCCGGATGTGCAGGTCGGTACCGCAGATCCCGGTCCGCATGACCTTGATGAGGACGTCACCGGGGCCGATGACCGGCTCCGGGACGTCCGTCAGCCAGAGTCCCGGCTCCGCCTTGTCCTTGACCAGCGCCTTCAACGCTACGGCTCCTGAGGGATGAGACCCGGGCACGCGGGCATGCCGACGGCGCCCGCACCGGGTCAGAGGGGTGGAATCACCCTGCAATCTGCCGTATGCGCGAGCCGGGGTCCATCGAGCTTTTCTTAACCGGCGCCTCAGCTTTCCTACAGGCCCCTCCGGGCAGCGTGCCGCCCGCCTCACAAGGGCAGGCCGTCCTCCGCGCCGCGTTCGAGGCGTACGACGAGGTCGGCGGCGAACGCCTTGATGGTCTCCAGGCCGGTCCGGCCCCAGGCACGGGGCGCTGTGTCGGCGGCACACACGGTGCCGAGCGCCATACCGGAGCCGTCGATGAGCGGGGCGCCGAGATAGGAGCGGATACCGAACGCGTCGACGACCGGGTTGCCCGCGAACCGCGGATAGTCGCGGACGTCCTCCAGGACCAGTGCCTTGTGGCGCACCACCACATGGGGGCAGAACCCATGGTCGCGCGGCAGCATCCGGCCGATCGCGGCCCGGCTGCCGTCTTCGCGGACGACGGGCGCGAGGACGGGCGCGCTCAGGCCCGCGAAGAACTGGTGGTCCTCGCCTATGAAGTTGACCATGGCGTAGCAGGCGCCGGTGAGCTGGGCGAGACGGCCGGCGAAGGCGTCGAGCGCGGGGTCGGGCCGGTCCGCCAGGCCGAGCCGGCGCAGCCGGTGGACGCGGGCGGGTGCCTCCTTGTCCTCGGGCGTGAGCAGCAGACCGCGGACCGGCCGGGGCGGCTCGTAGCTCATGGCCGGACTCCGGCACTGTGGGTGTGCTTCATACAAGGGCTCCGTGAACGGTGGGGCGGGATCACATGCGGGCGCGCTGGCTGGGCACGGCCGCCGGGGTGCGGGCCAGAAGATGGCGTACGAGGGTGAGCAGGGTCTGCACACCGGAGCTGGAGATCCGGGCGTCGCAGCGCACCACCGGGACCTCCGGGTCGAGGCCGATGGCGGCCCGCACCTCGTCGGGGTCGTAGCGGTGGGAGCCGTCGAACTCGTTGACGGCGATAACGAAGGCGAGCCCGCGCTCCTCGAAGAAGTCGACGGCCGCGAAGCACTCCTGGAGCCGCCGGGTGTCGGCGAGGACGACCGCGCCGAGCGCGCCTTCGGACAGCTCGTCCCACATGAACCAGAACCGCTCCTGTCCGGGCGTGCCGAACAGGTACAGCACGTGGTCGGCGTCGAGGGTGATCCGGCCGAAGTCCATGGCGACCGTGGTTTCCATCTTGTTCTCGACGCCGTCGAGGCTGTCCGTGCCGACGCTGACCGAGGTGAGCAGCTCCTCCGTGCTGAGCGGCGCGATCTCGCTGACCGCGCCGACGAAGGTCGTCTTGCCGACCCCGAACCCGCCCGCGACCAGGATCTTGAGCGCGGTCGGGAACGGGTCAGAGCTGTCGTCGTAGTCCATCGAGCACTGCCTCCAGCAGAGACCGGTCAGTGGGTGTGTGGTGGTAGGCGGGCGGCTTGGTGGTCAGCGCACCGCAGTCGACCAGGTCCGCGAGCAGCACCTTGGTGACCACCGCGGGCAGCTTGAGCTGGGCGGCCACCTCGGCGACCGGGACGGGCGCGCGGCACAGGCCGAGTGCCTGCGCGTGCTCGGGGCCGAGGTAGCCGAGCGGGGTGACGCCGGTGGCCAGCACCTGCGACATCAGGTCGAGGGCGATGCTGGGTCTGGTCCGGCCGTCGCTGACCGCGAACGGACGCACCAGCCGCCCGGCCGCGCCGTCCAGCCAGGGCCCGTCGCCGGCTGCGGCCACGCTCAATGCCCCGTCGCCGCGGGGTCCGCGCTCAGCTGCCGGGGCGCGGTCGCCAGGTACGGGCGCACGCTCTTGACCAGCATCGCCATCTCGTAGCCGAGCACCGCGGCGTCGGCGTCGCGGCCGGCCAGCACGGCCAGGCAGGTGCCGGAACCCGCGGTGGTGACGAACAGCAGGGTCGCGTCGAGTTCGACGACGACCTGGCGGACCTCCCCGCCGTCGCCGAACCGGACGCCCGCGCTGCGGCCGAGCGAGTACAGGCCGGAGGCCAGCGCCGCCATGTGGTCGGCGCTGTCGAGGTCGAGGCCGTGCACGGACTTCACCAGCCCGTCGGAGGAGAGGAGCACCGCGCTGGAGGTGTGCGGTACGCGCTGCACGAGGCCGCTCAGCAGCCAGTCGAGGTCGGACGCGGGAACGGTCGGCGCTTCGCTCGCCATGGTGGATCGACTCCTTGGGGTACGAAGATCAGCGGGAGCGCTGGGGATGGGGGTACGGCGTGCGGGCGCGGGCGCGGGTGCCGGCGTGGTCATCCGGCGGGGGTGCTCCCCTCGGTGCGGCCGGCGCCCTGGCTGTCGTCCGGGGCGGGCGCGTGGACGCGGGTGCGGGGCAGGGGGGCCGGGAGCGGCGGTCGGTCCAGAGGGGCGTGGCCCGGGGGTGTGGGGTCCGGAGCCATGGGGAGCGGAGCCGTGTGGTCCCGGGGCGGAGGGAGAGGAGCCGTGTGGTCCCGGCCCGTGTGGGGAACGGCCGTGTGGGCTGGAGCCATGTGGAGGGGAGCCATGTGGCCCGGGCCCAGGTCGGGGGCGGCCGTGTGGGTTGGAGCCACATGGTCTGGGTCCATGTGGTCGGCGTCCATGGGGTCCGCGTCCATGTGGTCTGCGTCCATGTCGGCAACCGTCATGTGCGTGGCGTGCCTGTGTGTGGCGTCCGTATGCGTGACATCCCTGTGGGGCAGACGCACGGGCCCGTACGCCGTCCCCCGGTGCCTGCCGTCCTCGTACGTCCCTGGCCCGTACGGCGATTCCGCGTACTCGGAGGACTCGGAGGACTCGGAGGCCGCGGCGTATCCGGAGGACTCGGCGTACGCGGACACGGCGTGCACCTCCGTCTCCGCACCCGCGGCCGTGCTCGCCTCCCTGTCCGTGCCGATGGCCGTGTCCATGGCTGTGTCGATGGCCGTGTCCAGGCTCTGCTGGGCCTCCGCGAGTCCGATCCCGCGCCGGAAGGCGGCCATCAGACCGGGATCGTGGCCGGCGGCGGAGTCGGTGTCCTGGCGGGGCGCCGGGCCGCCGCGGAGTTGGGGCGCGAGGTGCTCCTGCGCGCGCCGGCGGGGCAGTTGGGGCTTGTCCATGGTGCCGCGCACCGGGTCGACGCGCGGGGTGGGCGGAACGCCCGTGTGCGCCTCCACCACCTGCCGGTCCTCGGCGCTGACACCGTGCCCGGCATCGACGGGCATGGGCCGCGCCTCCTGGGTGCCGCGTACGGGCAGCGCGGCCGGGGCGGCGCCGTGCTGTCCGTAGGTACCGCTCTCGATGCCGCGCCGCCCGGTCCCGCGCTGCGCGTGCCGCCGCCGCCCGGTGGCCACACCCTGACCGGCCCCCGCCCCGGACTCCGTCGCGCTCCCGGCCCCGGACCCGCCGCCGGCCACCGTCCCGCCCACGGGCCCGGCGGCATTCCCTCCGTCGTACACGGAGCCGTTCGCCGTCCGGCCGTCGTACAGGGAGCCGTTCGCCGTCCGGCCGTCGTACGCGGAGCCGTTCCCAGTGCTGCCAGCGGGCTCGGTGCCGGCCTCGGCTCCGGTCCCGGCGACCGCGCCCGGTACCGCGAGCGCGGGCCCCAACAGCGGCTGGGGGACGACGAGTACGGCCTGCACCCCGCCGTAGATGTTGGTCTGGAGCCGCACTTGGATACCGTGCCGGCGGGCGAGCTGGGAGACGACGTAGAGACCGATGCGGCCGTCCGCCAGCAGGCTGGCGACATTGACCTGGTCGGGGTCGGCGAGCACGGCGTTCATCCGGTCCTGCTCGGTGAGGGTCATGCCCAGCCCGCGGTCCTCGACCTCCACGGCGAGCCCGGAGGTGACGAGGCTGGCGCGCAGCAGCACCTGGGTGTGCGGGGCGGAGAACACCGTGGCGTTCTCGACGAGTTCGGCGAGCAGATGGATGACGTCGGCGACGGCGTGGCCGCGCAGTTCGCCGTCGACGGGCGGCACCAGCTTGACCCGGGAGTACTGCTCGACCTCGGCGATGGCGGAGCGCAGCACCTCGGTCATGCCGACCGGGTTGCTCCACTGCCGGCGGGAGACCGCGCCGCCGAGCACGGCGAGGTTCTCGGCGTGCCGCCGGATCCGGGTGGCCAGGTGGTCCACGTGGAACAGGCCCTTGAGCAGGTCGGGATCCTCGATGTCGTTTTCCAGGTCGTCGAGGATCGAGATTTCCCGGTGCACGAGGGACTGAAGGCGCCGCGCGAGGTTGACGAACACCTCCAGCTTCTGTTCGCTGCCCGTCCGGCTGGAGAGCTGGGCGGCCCGTACGACGGCGGTGACGGCGCCGTCGTGCGCGCGGGCCAGGTCGGCGGCGAGCAGGTCGAAGTCGTCGGCGTCCGCCGGGGGCGGGCGGCGGCGGCCGCGCTGGGGCGGGGTCTCGCCCCGCCGGAGCGCGTCGACCAGGGCGCGCAGGTCGGCCTCGCCGTGTGCGGCGGTGCGCCGGAGCGCGTCGACGCGGGTGGTGACCGAGCGGGCGGCGCGGTCGGCGGCCACGGCGGCGATCAGGATGCCGACGGCGGCCACGCCGGCCGCCGCCGCGATCACGCCCCACAGCAGGGGGCTGGTGCGTGCGCCGGCGGAACGGATGCTGAACAGCACGGGGGCGCCGGCGCTGAGCGCGACCGCGAGCGGCGGCAGGACGGCGAGTCGCATCAGCTGTGGCCGTATGTGCGTCTCGGGCAGTGCAGGAGCGGGTCGGGCGCCCGGCCGCCCGTGCCGGCCGCCCTCGCGGCGGTCGGCGCGGGTGGCCGGTGCTCGGAGGTGAGACATCTGCGTCCTCGTACTGTCCGTCGGGCTTGGAGTCCTCGTGCGGTGTGCGCCGCGGGCACGCGTGGATGCGGGCAGGCGTCACCGATGCGTCGGCCGGCGGGACCGGTGAACCGGCCGCGTCGCCCGACGGACACTCACAGTAGTCGTCCGCGCTTCCCGTGCGGTCGGCAGTCGGCAAAGTCCCCCGAGGAGCGTCCCGCTCTGGTATGAGGTGCCGTACGACAGTCCGATGACGCCTGTGCAGCGCGCGAACGGATCCGAACGGAACCGGTCCGACCTGTTCGGATGCGGTCAGTACGGAGTGAAGGCCGCACCGGGTGCCGTTCGCTTCCCGGGGCACCGATAGGCGGGCAGAGGCCGCCGTCCGGCTTCCGGTGCACCGCGGCGGCGGCCCGCGAGGCTTCCGGCCCCCGGTCTCTCCGGCAGGATAATCACAGAGTGTGATTGCCTTGGCCCTGGCTCGGCGGATGCGCGGCACCGGGACAACACGACGCAGCGCACGTACCCGGATCGGGGTACGTGCGCTGCGTGGGGTACGAGGGCGGGCCGGGGCCGCCGGGTCTCAGTTCACCGGGTGCCGGCTCCGCGCGCGGGCGGTTCCGCCACGAAGGCGCCGACCGAGCGCCAGGTGCGCCGGACCTCTCCCGAGACGCCCCGCCACCACGGCTCCGCCGGCAGCTTGCCGGCGGGTTCGAAGGGCTCGCCGGGGCGCGGCAGGGCCACCGCCTGGCCGGCCTCCTCGGCGGCGTCCTTCGTCCACTCCCCCGGCTCGGCCCAGGGGTGCGGCGCGAGGTTGAAGGTGCCCCAGTGGATCGGCAGGAGCACGCCGTGCGGTGCGTCGCCCTGGAGGTCGAGGTGGGCGCGCAGGCCTTCCTCGGGGGTCATGTGGATGTCGGGCCAGAACTCGCTGTAGGCCCCGATCTGGATCATCGTGGCGTCGAACGGGCCGTGGGCGGCGCCGATGTCCTTGAAGCCGTCGAAGTAGCCGGTGTCGCCGCTGTGGTAGATCCGGTGTTCCTCGCCGGCGACGACCCAGGACGCCCAGAGGGTGTGCTGGGTGTTGCGCAGGCCCCGGCCGCAGAAGTGGCGGGCCGGGGTGGCGGTGAGGGTGAGGCCGCCGACCCGGGTGGACTCGTGCCAGTCCAGTTCGCGCAGCCGGTCCGGGGCCACGCCCCAGTGCTCCAGGTGGGCGCCGACGCCGAGCGGCACGGCGAACAGGGTGTCCGTGCCGGCCAGCGCCTTGATGGTGGGCAGATCCAGGTGGTCGTAGTGGTCGTGGGAGATGACCACCACGTCGACCGGTCCGAGCGCGGCCAGCGGCAGCGGCACCGGGTGCAGACGCTTGGGCCCGGCGAACGGGAACGGGGAGCAGCGCTCGCCCCAGACCGGGTCGAACAGGACCCGGTGGCCGTCGATCTCGGCGAGCACGCTGGAGTGGCCCATCCAGGTCAGCCGCAGTCCGGTGGCGGGCGGCTCGGCCAGGTCGGCGAAGGTGGTGGGGTGCACCGGCACGGTGCCCTGGGGGGCGCGCAGCGGCCGGGCGTCCTTGTCCAGGAACACCTTCGCCAGGTCGAGCGTGGAGCCGCTGGGGCGGGTCCGGGCGGGGCCGCCGGGGTTCTGGAAGACGCCGTCCTTGAAGTGCGGCGAGCGGCGGATGCGTGCCAGGCGGGCACCGCCCGGGTCCGCGCCGAACGCGGCGGGCCGCAGCGCGCGCAGCCCGGAGCCCGGAGAACGCAAACCGGTCACGGTACCTCCCGGTGAAGTGGGTGAGGCCCCCTATTATGGTCGGCTCCTCCGACAACCCCTCCGGCGGCCCGGTCGCGGCGGGGCGTGCCCGGGGTCACGGGCACGCGGCGGACGGGAAAAGCCGGACAGGCCCTAGGGTGACGGCGTGGCCAGAGTGCGGTTGAGTGTGGCGGAGCGGCGTGAGGAGTTGCTGCGCGCCGCCATCGGGCAGATCGAGGCGCGGGGCGTGGCGGCGGTCAGGATCGCCGACGTGGCCGCGACGCTCGGGGTGAGCAACGCGCTGGTGCTGTACCACTTCTCCACCAAGGAGCGGCTGGTCGCCGCCGCGTTCGCGTATGCGGCGGCGGACGATCTGGCCCGGCTGCGCGGGCTGCTGGGGCGGCGGACGACGGCGCTGCGCCGACTGCGGGCGGCGGTGCGCTGGTACGCGCCGACCGGCCAGGCCAAGGGCTGGCGGCTGTGGATCGAGGGCTGGGCGGTGGCGCTGCGGGAGCCGGCGCTGCGGGAGGTCACCCGGGACCTGGACCGGCAGTGGAAGGCGGCGATCACGGAGGTCATCGAGGAGGGCGTGGCGGGCGGGGAGTTCACGTGCGCGGACCCGGCCGGTACGGCGCTGCGGCTGACCGCGCTGCTGGACGGGCTCGCCGTGCAGCTCACGTCGTACCCGGGCGCGGTGCCGCGGTCCCGGGCCCGGGAGTGGGCGGACGACGCCCTCGCCCGCGAACTCGGCGTCGACCGCGCGGCGTTGACCGACCGCCGACGGTGATCCGGGCCACCGGCGGTAAGCCGGACCACCGGCGATGATCCGAGCCACCGGCGACGAGCCGGGCCACCCGCGACGAGCCGAGCCACCCAGGGGGGCCGAGCCACCGACGGTAAGCCGGGGCACGGGAAGCCCACCGCCAGGCACGACAAGGCGCGCCCGCGCCCCCGAACCGCCCCCGCGCCGCCCGACCTTGAGCCGCCCGGCCTTGAACCGCCCTGCCTTGAGCCGCCCAACCTTGAGCCGGACCCACAGCGGTGAGCGAGCACCCCACCGCACCGAGCCACCCGCGCGGGACACGGCCGGCAGACGGCCACCGGACGGACGGGGATCAGGCCACGGCGGAGATCCGCAGCTTGATGTCGTCCGGTGAGAGCGTGCCCTTGGCGGTCACGTGGTCGCCGGAGGACTCCCCGCGCAGCCGGCGCCCGATCCAGGGGACGAGGAACTCACGCGCCCACTGGACGTCGTCGCGGCGGACCTCCAGGGTGCCTCGGGGCGGCAGCGGCGGCCAGGGCTGCTCGGGGTCGGCCGGGACGTCCAGGCCGAGGACCTGTCCGGCGCGCAGCGCCACGCGCGTGTGCCCCTCGGGCGAGAGGTGCAGTCGGTCGCTGTCCCAGGCCCTGCGGTCCTGCACGGACTTCAGGGACCACAGGTCGAGTACGGGGCAGCCGTACCGGTCGGCGATGGCGCGGACATGCCCGTTGTAGGTGGCGATCTTGCCGCGCAGATGCTTGAGCACGGGCACGCCACGGGTGTCGAAGCCGGTGGTCACCATGACCGTGCCGGCGACCGCGGTCAGCCGGGCCACGGCGCGTTCGAAGCGCTCGGCCACCTCGTCGGGGTCGGTGCCCGGGCGGATGATGTCGTTGCCGCCCGCGCAGAAGGACACGAGGTCCGGGGCGTGGGCGACGGCCTGCGGGAGCTGGTCGGCCACGATCTGGTCCAGCAGCTTCCCGCGCACGGCGAGGTTGGTGTACCGGAAGTCGCCCTCGGGGCGCCGGTCGGCGAGCAGTACCGCGAACCGGTCGGCCCAGCCTACGAACGCCCCGTCGGGCCCGGGGTCGCCGACGCCCTCGGTGAAGCTGTCCCCCACCGCCACGTACGACCCGATCACTGATCTGCTGTCATTCTTCGAATCGTCTGCCACGTCGGACCATGATTCACCTTCCGATGTGACTTACGCGACCGTAGGCGGGGGTTGACGAGCGGTGAGATGAGCCACTCGTAAAGAGTTTGCAATGCAGGAATAAGGTTCTTCTCCCGATCGGGTCAGATACGGTGCAGCCGGATGACCGTCGCGTCCAAGTCGCCCTTGAGGTCCGTACGCAGGCCGTGGTGCAGCAACACCGCCCCCCGGTGCACTTCGCCCGTTTCGCGGCACGCGTACGACGCCGACGGGTCGAGTCCGCGCAGCCGCAGCGCCGGTACCGGCTCGCCGTAGCGCTGCGTCTGGAGCCAGGCGAGGACGACGCTCCGCCCGCCCCGGACGTACTGCACGGCGCTCAGGCCGCCCGTGGGAGGCCGCAGCCGGTACAGCTCGCCGTGCTGCACCAGCGGGCGGATCTCCTTGTACAGCTCCACCCACCGCCGGGCTTCGTCCCGTTCCCGCGCGCTCCACCGCGTCAGGTCGCCGCCGATCCCGAGGACGCCCGCCATGGCGCTGACGAACCGGAAGCGCAGCGAGCTGACCCGCCCGTTCAGCTGGGTGTTGGGGCTGTCGGTGACCCAGGCGGCCATCACGCGCGCGGGATGGAGCTGGGTGAAGCCGTGCTGGATGGCGAGCCGGTCCAGCGGGTCGGTGTTGTCGGAGGTCCACACCTGGTCGGTGCGGCCGAGCACCCCGAGGTCGATCCGGCCGCCGCCGCCCGAGCAGGACTCGAAGGCGACCTGCGGATGCGCGGCGCGCAACCGGTCCAGCAGGGCGTACAGGGCGTGGACGTGGTCCGTCCACAGGCGCTGCGGATACGGCTCCCCGGGCCAGCCGGCGTCGGTGAAGCAGCGGTTGAAGTCCCACTTCACATAGTCGATCGGGGTGCTGGACAGCAGGGTGTCCAGCCGCTCCCACAGATGGTCCTGGACGTCCTGGCGCGCGAGGTTGAGCACGAGCTGGTGGCGCTGTTGCGTGCGCGTGCGTCCCGGCTGGTACTGCACCCAGTCCGGGTGCGCGCGGTACAGCTCGCTGTCCGGGTTGACCATCTCGGGCTCCACCCAGATGCCGAAGCGCATGCCGAGGCCGTGCACCAGGCTCGCGAGGGGTCCCAGGCCGTGCGGGAAGCGGTCGGGGCTGGGGGTCCAGTCGCCGAGGCCGGCGCGGTCGCTGGTGCGGGCGCCGAACCAGCCGTCGTCCACCACGAACAGCTCGACGCCGATCTCGGCGGCGCGGCGGGCGAGGGCGGCCTGCTGCTCCTCGGAGATGTCGAAGTGCGTCGCCTCCCAGGAGTTGAACAGCACCGGCCGGTCCCGTCCGGCGTCCGGGACGACGTGGGCGCGCTGGTAGGCGTGCCAGGCGCGGCTGGCACCGCCGTGGCCGCCGTCGCTCCACAGGCCCGCGAAGACCGGGGTGGTGTACGACTCGCCGGGCTCCAGGAGTTGCAGTCCCGAGTCGTCGTGGCCGGCGCCGCCGGTGATCTGTACGCGCGCGTCCGGGAGCTGGGCCACGGCGATGCGCCAGGAGCCGGACCAGCCGAGCGCGCAGGCGTAGACCTCGCCGTGCTCCTCGGTGGCGTCGGTGTCGAGGGCGACCCAGGGCAGGTGCTGATGGCCGGTGTGGCCGCGGCGGCTGCCGATGATCTTCTCGCCGTAGGTGAGCGGGGCGGTGGTGAGCCGGGACTCGGCGGCCCAGCGGCCGTGCAACTGGGACAGCCGCCAGCCCTCGCGCTCGGGCAGGGTCCAGGTGGCCGCGTCGGCGCGCAGCAGCTCCACGCGCGCGTGGCCGCCGTTCAGGACGGTCACCCGGCGTTCGACCACGTCGCCGCGCATCCGGTAGTGCAGCGTGACGGTCACGCCGTCGTCGTCGAAGCGCAGCCGCAGCCCGTCGTCCGCGCCGCCGTCCGCGGCGTACGACACGAAGCGCCACTCGGTGCCGCGCCGTTCTTCGGTGCGGACGGACAGGGCGGGGCGGACGAAGCGGGGTCCGCCTTCGACGGGATACTCCTCGCGGCCGTCGAGCGGGGACTCGAAGGGGCGGTGGCCGGGCAGCGGGCGCGCCGCGAGCGCCACGGCGTCGGCGAGCGCGATCCGCGGCCCCCAGTGCAGATGGACCAGCTCGTCGGCGTCGGTGAGGTGCAGGGCGTAACTGCTGCCGGGGCTCGACAGGAGCCAGGTGCGGCCGTCCTCGGCGATGTCCACCATCGAGACCTCACAGGTGTCAACAGATTCGCGCAGATCCCGACATCATCGAGGCCGGGCGCCGGCCTGGCAATGCCTGTGGACAACTCGTTTCACGGGGAAATGGATGCCGTATGGTCGACGCAGCCCCCGCCGACGAGCCATGACGGCGGGAACCGACCGGGAGGAGCCCCCGTGACGCAACAGGTCCCGTCGACCGAGCCTGAGCTGGCCGGAGTGCGCAATTTCCGTGATGTGGGCGGGCTGCCGACCGTGGACGGACGGCGGGTGCGCCACGGAGTGCTGTTCCGCAGCGGCCATCTCGCGCACGCGACGGAGGAGGACGCGGCTTTCCTCGCCTCCCTGCGGCTGCACACGATCTTCGACTTCCGCAACGCGGCCGACCAGAAGCTGGAGGGCCCGGACGTCGAGCTGCCCGGCGTGCGGAACGTGAACCTGCCGCTGAGCGACCCGGCGGACGGCGCCGAGTTCTGGAAGATGGTCCGCGACGGCGATCTGGACCAGTTGCGCGCGCTGCTCGACGATGGCAAGGGGGCGGCCCGGATGACCGCCTCCTACCGGCAGATCGTCAAGGAGCGCACCGCCGAGCACTCCCGGGTGCTGCGCGCGCTGGCCGAGGACAGCGTCCCCGCGCTGATGCACTGCGCGGCCGGCAAGGACCGCGCGGGCGTCTCCATCGCCGTCACCCTCCTCGCCCTGGGCGTCGAGCGCGAGGCGATCGTCGCCGACTACCTGGAGTCCAACGCCAAGCACCGGCGCTACCGGGTGCGTCGCAGCGGCAGCGCGGACACGGCGTACACGCCCGAGGTGATGGACCTGCTCAGCCCGCTCTTCGACGCCCGCGCGGAGTATCTACAGGCGGCGTTCGCGAGCATCGAGGAGACCTGGGGCGACGTGGACGGCTATCTGGACCGGGGTCTCGGCGTCACGCCCGCGGTCCGCGAGCGGCTGCGCGACCGTCTGCTGGACTGACCCGGGCGGCCCGCGGCCCCGCCGGTCAGCTCTTGGCACCCACCGCGAACAGCAGGTAGAGGAAGGCCGCCAGGACGTGTCCGAGGGCGATGTAGATGATCAGCCGGATCCACAGGGACCGGGGGAACTTCTCTTCGAGGTTGGTCATGGCAGCTCTCCGCTCGACGGCCCCAGGCACAGCGTGGCCGTGGGGCTCTGCAGCAGGGTGTGGACGAACAGCAGCTCGACGCCGTCGTGGTCCTCGGCGGCGAGGCGGTGCGGGGTGAGCGAGTCGAAGTGCGCGCTGTCACCGGGGCCGAGCAGATGGGCGGTGTCGCCGAGCCGCAGCCGCAGGCGGCCGCCCAGGACGTAGAGCCACTCCTCGCCGGGGTGGACGCGCACGATGTCGCCCTGTGAGCCGTACGGCACCCGCACCCGCAGGGCCTGCATGCCGCGGCCGGACGCCCCGGCCTGGACGTACGTCCAGCCGCCGGCCCGGGTCGGTTCCATGTCGGCGGCGCGCACGATCGCGTCCCGGTCGGCGGCCGTCTCACCGAGCAGGTCGGAGACGGTCGTACCGTAGATACGGGCGAGCGCGAGGAGCATCGGCAGCGAGGGCTGCCGGTGCCCGGTCTCCAGCCGGGACAGATGGGCCGGGGAGAGGCCGGCGGCGCGGGCCGCGGCCTCCAGGGTCAGCCCGGCCCGCCGGCGCAGGGACCGCAGCTGCGGCGCGACGGCGGACAGGCCGCCGTCGGCGGCCGGCGGCGGCGCGGCGTCTGAGGCGTTCATGCCTCCATTGAGCCCCACGCTTGCCTCTCGGGCAATTTTCTTGCCTCAGAGGCAAACGCCCGGGGTCTCGGCCGCCCGCCGCCGGCCCGCGCGCCCGGCGCCCCGGTCAGCGGTTGGCCACCGCCTGCTTGATCAGGGTCTTGCCGAAGTCCCACATCAGGCCGCCGCCGCTGTGCGCGTCGTCCATCACCGCCGTGAAGGCGTCCACGAACCGGTCGACGTCGGCCTCGTCGACGACCAGCGGCGGAATGAGCTTGATCACTTCCAGGTGGTCGCCGGAGACCTGGGTGAGGATGCGGTGCTTCTGGAGCAGCGGTACGACGACCATCTGCGCGAACAGTCCCTTGCGGGCCGTCTGGAGCATGGTCCAGCGGGTGCGCAGCTTCAGCGAGGACGGCCGGCCGAACTCGATGCCGATCATGAGACCGCGGCCGCGCACGTCGGCGAGCAGTTCGTATGTGTCGATCAGCGCGGTGAGCCGGGACTTCAGCAGCTCCCCCGTGGCGCGCACCTGGGCGACGATCTGGTCGTTCTCCATGACCGACAGCACGGCGAGGCCGCACGCCATCGCCTGTGCGTTGGCGCCGAAGCTGGCCGAGTGCACCAGCACGCGGTCCATGGACGAGTAGACCTTCTTGAAGATCCACTCCTTGCCGAGGGTGGCGCCGACCGGCACATAGCCGCCGGACAGCGCCTTGGCCACGCACACCAGGTCCGGTTCGACGCCGTCCTCGTGCTGGTAGGCGTAGAAGTCGCCGGTGCGGCCGAGGCCGGTCTGCACCTCGTCGGCGATGAGCAGCGCCTTGTGCCGGTGCAGCAGTTCCTGCGCGGCGCGCAGATAGCCGGGCGGTGCCTCGTGCACGCCCTTGCCCTGGATGGGTTCCACGATCAGGGCGGCCACGTCGCCCTTGCGCAACTCGCGTTCCAGCGCGTCGAGGTCGCCGAGCGGGACGGCGGTGTCGGGCAGCAGCGGCGCGAAGCCGTCGCGGAAGCCGTTCTCGCCGTTGACCGACAGCGAGCCGGTGGTCAGACCGTGGAAGGCGTGGTCGCAGTAGAGGACGCGGGGCCTGCCGGTGGCGTAGCGGGCGAACTTCAGGGCCGTCTCGACCGCTTCGGTGCCGCTGTTGCCGAAGAACACCCGGTCCAGGTGCGGGCTGTGCGCGAGGAGCCGTTCGGCGAGCAGTCCGGGCAGCGGCTGGCAGTCGAAGCGGGTCAGGTCGGCGAGGTCCAGGTCCAGGACGTCGTGCAGCGCCTTGCGGACGACCGGGTGGTGGCGGCCGAGGCCCATCACACCGAACCCGGCGAGCATGTCCAGGTAGTCGTTGCCGTCCGCGTCGAAGAAGTGCGCTCCCTCGGCGCGCTCGTAGACCTTGTCGAAGCCGATGGTGTGCAGCATGCGCGGGAGCTGCGGGTTGAGGTGCTTGGCGTGCAGCTCGTAGCGTTCGGCTCCGCGCTCGGCGAGCAGGGCGCCGAGGTCGAACTCGGTGGTCATTCACTCTCCTTGACTGTGCCGTCGGCGTCCTTGACGGCCAGACTGGCGCTGATCCGCCCGGCGATCTCGACGGGCGTGAGACCGATGTCGGCCAGCACCTCGCCGCGCTTGGCGTGCGGGAGGAACTGCTCCGGGATGCCGAAGCGCCGTACCGGTACGTCCACGTCGGCGTCGCCGAGGGCCAGTGCCACGGCCGAACCGACGCCCGCGGCCCGGCTGTTGTCCTCCACCACGGCCACCAGCCGGTGACCGGAGGCGAGCGGGGGCAGCGCGGGGTCGACGGGCTTGACCCAGCGCGGGTCCACCACCGTGCAGCCGATCCCGCGGGCTTCCAGCAGTTCGGCGGCCTTCAGGCACACCGTGGCCATCACCCCGACGGCCACCAGCAGCACCTCGGGGCGCTCGGCGCGGTGCAGGACGTCCATGCCGCCCGCCCGGCCGACGGCCGGGACGCACGGGCCGGCGGTCTCCTTCGGGAACCGGATCAGGGTCGGCGCGTCGTCCACGGCGACGGCCTCGCGCAACTGGGCGCGCAACTGGTCTGCGTCGCGCGGCGCGGCGATCCGCAGGCCGGGGACGACCTGGAGGACGGACAGGTCCCACATGCCGTTGTGGGAGGCACCGTCGGTGCCGGTGACACCGGCCCGGTCCAGCACGAAGGTCACCCCGCACCGGTGCAGCGCGACGTCCATCAGCACCTGGTCGAAGGCGCGGTTGAGGAAGGTGGCGTAGACGGCGACGACCGGGTGCAGCCCGCCGGTGGCGAGGCCGGCCGCGGAGACGGCGGCGTGCTGCTCGGCGATGCCCACGTCCCACACCCGGTCCGGGAAGCGTGCGGCGAACGCGCCGAGGCCGACCGGGTGCAGCATGGCCGCGGTGATCGCGACGACGTCCTCGCGCTCCTCGCCGATCCGCACGATCTCCTCGCCGAACACCGAGGTCCAGGACGGGCCGCCGGGCGGGGCGAGCGGGGCACAGGTGAGCGGGTCCATCACGCCGACGCTGTGGAAGTGGTCCTCCTCGTGCGCGAGGGCGGGTTCGTAGCCGCGGCCCTTCTCGGTGAGGCAGTGGACCAGGACGGGCCCGTGGAAGCGTTTCGCGCGGCGCAGCGCCGATTCGACGGCCTTGATGTCGTGGCCGTCGATCGGGCCGAGGTACTTCAGGCCCAGGTCCTCGAACATGCCCTGCGGTGCGAAGGCGTCCTTGAAGCCCTTCTTCGCGCCGTGCAGGGACTCGTAGAGCGTGCCGCCGACGACCGGGGTCCGCTGGAGGACCTCCTTGCCCCAGGCGAGGACCTTCTCGTAGCCGTCGGTGGTGCGCAGGGTGGCCAGGTGGTTGGCGAGGCCGCCGATGGTGGGGGCGTAGGAGCGCTCGTTGTCGTTGACGACGATGATGAGCGGCCGGTCCCTGGCCGCCGCGATGTTGTTCAGCGCCTCCCAGGCCATCCCGCCGGTCAGCGCGCCGTCGCCGATGACGGCGACCACATGGCTCTGCTCCCCCCGCACCTCGCGGGCCTTGGCGAGGCCGTCGGCCCAGCCGAGCACCGTGGAGGCGTGGCTGTTCTCGATGACGTCGTGCTCGGACTCCTCGCGCGAGGGATAGCCGGACAGTCCGCCCTTGCCGCGCAGCTTGGAGAAGTCCTGGCGGCCGGTCAGCAGTTTGTGCACGTAGCTCTGGTGTCCGGTGTCCCACAGGATGCGGTCCGCCGGTGACTCGAAGACCCGGTGGAGCGCGATGGTGAGTTCCACCACGCCCAGGTTGGGCCCCAGGTGACCGCCGGTCCGCGACACCGCGTGCACCAGGAACTCGCGTATTTCTCCGGACAGTTCTCCGAGTTCCGTCTCGGCCAGCGCCTTCAGGTCGCGTGGTCCCCGGATGCTCTCCAGAATGGTCACTCTCGGGCCCCCTCTCGGTCCGTGCCTTGTCTCAACCCTCGTGGTCCGCCGGGTCCGTCCGCCCGGCCGGCTTCACGGCCTCCTCGATGAGAGTCTCCACGATCTCGGACGGGCGCAGCCCGAGCGACTCCAGGATGCGGATGCCGACCTTGACCTCCTCGGCCGGCGGCGCGGACAGGGAGACGCGGATGGTGTCGCCGATGCCCTGGCTGAGCAGCGCGCCGAAGGCGACCGCCGACTTGATGGTGCCCTGGAACGCCGGGCCGGCCTCGGTCACGCCGAGGTGCAGCGGGTAGTCGCACTGCCCGGCGAGCTGCCGGTACGCCTCGATCATGACGACCGGGTCGTTGTGCTTGACGGAGATCTTGATGTCCTGGAAGTCGTGCTCCTCGAAGAGCGACGCCTCCCAGAGCGCGGACTCCACCAGGGCCTCGGGCGTGGCCTTGCCGTACTTCTGCAGCAGCCGCCGGTCCAGGGAGCCGGCGTTGACGCCGATGCGGACCGGCGTGCCGTGGTCCTTGGCGGCGCGCGCGATCTGCTTCACCTGGTCGTCGAACTGCTTGATGTTGCCCGGGTTCACCCGCACCGCCGCGCAGCCGGCCTCGATGGCGGCGAACACGTACTTCGGCTGGAAGTGGATGTCCGCGATCACCGGGATCCGCGACTTGGCGGCGATGACCGCCAGGGCGTCCGCGTCGTCCTGCGTGGGGCAGGCGACGCGGACGATCTGGCAGCCGGAGGCGGTGAGTTCCGCGATCTGCCGCAAGGTGGCGCCGATGTCGGACGTACGGGTCGTCGTCATCGACTGCACCGACACCGGGGCCCCGCCGCCGACCGCCACCGGCCCCACCCGGATCCCCCGCGACACCCGTCGCGGCGCCACCGGGCGGGCCGGCACCCCGGGGACGCCCAGGGGGACGGCGGTCACCGTGTCACTCCCGGTTCCCGGAGACGGTCTCGCGCATCGCCCGCAGGGACTCCTTCAGGGAGCCCATGGTGGCGAGGACGGCGGTGGGCTCGTAACCGCAGTGCGCCATGCAGTTGGCGCACCGCGGGTCCTTGCCGCGGCCGTACTTGTCCCAGTCGGTCTCCTCGATCAGTTCGCGGTACGTCGGCACGTACCCGTCGCTCATCAGGTAGCAGGGGCGCTGCCAGCCGAAGAGCGAGTAGTTGGGGATCGCCCACGCGGTGCACGGGAAGTCGACCTTGCCCTCCAGGAAGTCCAGGAAGAGCGGGGAGTGGTTGAGCCGCCACTTCTGGCGGTTGCCGCCCGAGAAGGCCTTCTTGAACAGCTCGCGGGTCTGCTCCACCCCGAGGAAGTGCTCCTGGTCCGGGGCCTTCTCGTAGGCGTAGGCGGGCGAGATCATCATCTCGTCGACCTTGAGGTCGTCGTTGAGGAAGTTGAGCACCTCGATGATGGTCTGCGGGGTGTCGGTGTTGAAGAAGGTGGAGTTGGTGGTCACCCGGAAGCCGCGCCGCTTGGCCTCCTTGATGGCCTCCACCGCCTCGTCGAACACGCCTTCCTTCGCGACGGACTCGTCGTGCCGCTCGCGCAGCCCGTCGATGTGCACGGCGAAGGCGAAGTAGGGCGAGGGGGTGAACTTGTCCATCTTCTTGCGCATCAGCATGGCGTTGGTGCAGAGGAAGACGTACTTCCGTTTCGCCACCAGCTGACGCACGATCTCGTCGATCTGCGGGTGCATCAGCGGCTCGCCGCCGGCGATGGACACCATCGGCGCACCGGACTCCAGCACCGCGCCCACGGCCTGGGCCACCGGCATGCGCTGCTTGAGCACGCCGGCCGGGTGCTGGATCTTGCCGCAGCCCTCACATTTCAGATTGCAGGCGAAAAGCGGTTCCAGCTCGACAATGAGCGGGAACTTGTCCCGCTTGCGGAGCTTCTGTTCGGCCAGGTATGTAGCGACTTTGATGGACTGGCGCAACGGCATGGCCATCTGGCTCACCTCCGGGGGAGCGGCAAAGAACGGTGCCATTCGAAAAATGCGGGAAGGATGGAACGAAGGACGCGGAAGGCTGATATCCCTCCGCGCACCGTGCCGATCCGGACGAGTTCGTGTTCGGGAGCGTCCACGACCACCCGGACGGCGGCGACCGGCCGTTCGCCTGTGCGGACGGCGGCCAGCAGCGTGGCCGCCGACTCCATGTCGACGGCGATCGCGCCGGTGGCGAGCAGGCCGGACCGCTCGGGGCCCCGGACGACATGGTCGGAGCCGGTGAGCGGGCCGGTGTGGACGGTCCGTCCGGGCAGCAGGCGCCCGAGCTCCTTGACCAGGAGTTCGGTGCCCACGCAGGGGACGGTGCCGCCCGGGTCCCGGGTCTCCTCGGCGACGACCAGGTCGCCGGGGTGCATGCCGGGGGCGAGACCGGCACAGAAACCGGTGGCCAGCACGGCCGTGCCGGCCCGTGCCGTACCGGCCAGCAGCCGGGTGACGGAGCGTTCCGCCGCGCGGGGCCCCATGCCCGTGCGGAGGAAGGTGACCGGCCCGCCGGTGCCCGCCCGGCCGCTGCGCGCCACCGGCCCGCCCCTCGGCCGCGCGCCGCGGTCGCCGGTGCGCAGGGCGAGGTGCTCGATGCCGAGCGCGCAGGCGATCAGCAGCGGGGCCGGAGCGGGCTGGTGGCTCACATCAGTCCCTCTCGGCCTGCGGGGAGGCCTTGCGGGGCCGGGCGAGCAGCTTCCGCTCGAAGGGGTCGCCGTGCAGGTACCGGCCGAGCGCGGTGAGCGGGAACACCTGCCGGTACAGGTGGTAGTTGATGGAGAAGTCCCACGGGAAACCGGTGCCGGTGAAGTACGGCTCGTCCCAGGTGCCGTCCTCCCGCTGGGTCTCGGCCAGCCACCGGATGCCGCGCTCGACGGCCGCGGAGCCCTTCTCGCCGGCCGCGAGCAGCGCCATCAGCGCCCACGCGGTCTGCGAGGCGGTGGAGGCGCCGCGGCCGCCCCACTCCTTGGCGTCCCGGTAGGAGCGCAGGTCCTCGCCCCAGCCGCCGTCGTCGTTCTGGACGCTCTCCAGCCAGCTCACGGCCCGCCGGATCGCCGGGTGGGAGCCGGGCAGCCCGGCCGCGGTGAGCGCGGGGACGACCGAGCCGGTGCCGTAGATGTAGTTGACGCCCCAGCGGCCGAACCACCCGCCGTCCGGCTCCTGTTCGGCGAGCAGCCAGTCGATGCCGCGCCGGGTGCGCGGGTCGTCGGCCAGGCCCTCGGCGGCGAGCATCTCCACGACGTGCGCGGTGACGTCCGCGGACGGCGGGTCGATGACCTCGCCGAAGTCGCAGAACGGCAGCCGGTTCGGGAACGGGCTGGTGTTGTCGGCGTCGAAGGCGCCCCAGGCGCCGTTCTTCGACTGCATGCCGAGGTTCCAGCGGACGGCCCGCCCGATCGCCCGGTCCACGCGCTCGGGGTCGTGGTGGCGGACCCGGCGCAGCGCGAGGGCGACCTCGGCGGTGTCGTCCATGTCCGGGTAGTTGTCGTTGTGGAACTCGAACGCCCAGCCGCCCGGCGGGAGTTCGGGCCGGCGTACGGCCCAGTCGCCGGGCCGGACGATCTCCTCGCCGAGCATCCAGTCGGCCGCCTTGACCAGTTGCGGGTGGTCCACCGGCAGACCGGCGTCCACCAGGGCGATGGTGGCCAGGCAGGTGTCCCACACCGGGGACTGGCACGCCTCGATCATCCGGGCGCCGTCCTCGCGCCAGACGGCGAACCGGTCCAGCGAAGCCAACCCCTCGCGCAGCACGGGGTGTTCGAGGTCGTAGCCGAGCAGGTGCAGGGCGATCACCGAGTACACGGCCGGGGGCTGGATGCCGCCCCAGCAGCCGTCGTTCTCCTGCCGCTCGATGATCCAGCGGGCCGCCGAGTTCAGCGCGGCCTTGCGCAGCCTGCGCACGGCGACCTTGCGGTAGCCGCGCACCACCTTGTCGAGCCGCTGGAAGACCCCGTCCCAGCTCGCCACCGGGGCGAGCGGCTGGGGCGGGTTGGGGTCGGCCGGGTCGGTGTGCAGCTCGTCCAGCGCGAACGGCGCCGGGCGCACCGGGCGTTTGGCGGACACGATGGTGAGCGGCACGATGGTCTGCCGGGCCCAGCACCCGAAGCTGTAGATGTTGAGCGGGAACCAGGTGGGGAAGTAGATCAGCTCCGGCGGGAGTTCGGGCAGGTCCTCCCACTTCCACCAGCCGAACAGGGCGAGCCAGATCCGGGTGAAGACCCGGGCGGCGGCGATGCCGCCGCGCTCGCGGATCCAGGCCGAGGCCCGCGCCATGTGCGGGTCGTCGGGCGCGTCGCCGGCCAGGCGCAGGGCGACGTACGCCTCGATGGTGGTGGACAGTTCGCCCGGGCCGCCGTAGAAGGTGGCCCAGGTGCCGTCCTCGCGCTGCTCGCCGCGGATGAACTGCGCGGCGGCCTGCGTGGTGCGCTCGTCCAGAATGCCCAGGAACTGGCGGAGCAGCAGGTCCTCGGCGTCCATGGTGACGTTGGTCTCCAGGTCGCCTTTCCACCATCCCTCGGCGTCCTGCCTGGCGAGCAGGAAATCGGTGGCGCGCCGGGCGGCGCGCGCGGCGGCTTCTTCTGCCCCGGTCGTCTCCGGGGTGGTGAGGGTGGCGTCGCTGGCCGCGGCAGCCCGGGACGGCAAGATGGCCCCGGTGCTTCCGTCGGTCGTCGCTGTCATGGCTTCCCCTTCGTGCAGTCGTGCGAGTCGTGCTGCTGTGGGTCCGCCGTCGGCCGGTGTCCTGAACCCTTGCGACACCGGCCGGCGACTACGCGAGGCTTATCCGGCCAATGGTGATCATCTCTTTCGTACGACGACGAAGTCGGCGAGCGCCGTGAACGCGTCCCGCACCCGGTCGGGCATGTCGACGGCGTCGAGGGCTTCGATGGCGATGGTGTGCTGACGGCGCGCTTCCCCGGCCGTCCACTCGCGGCCGCCGGCCTCCTCGATGAGGGCGGCGCGGGCCGCGAACTCCTCCTCGGAGAAGTTCGCGAAGTCACTGCTCTTGGCGTCGGCGGCGAGGATCTCGCCGAGCCGCTCGGAGGCGGGGCCGCCGGCCGCGAGGGCGGCGACGACCGGCAGGGACTTCTTGCGCTGGCGCAGGTCGCTCCAGGTCTGCTTGCCGGTGGCGTCCGGGTCGCCCCAGATGCCGAGCAGGTCGTCCACGGCCTGGAAGGCGAGGCCGAGGTGGTAGCCGTAGCGCTCCAGCGCGTCGGCGGTGGCGTCGGCGGCGCCGCCGAGGACCGCGCCGATGGAGGAGGCGCAGGCGAGCAGGGCGCCGGTCTTGTTGCCCTCCATCTCCAGGCACTCCTCGACGCTGACGCGGTCGCGGTGCTCGTAGGAGATGTCCTGGGCCTGGCCGTCGATCAGGGCGCGGGTGGCCGTGGTCAGCCGGCGGGTGGCACGGCCGGCCTCGGCCGTGCCCAGTTCCAGCAGGACCTCGCCGGCCAGGGCGAACAGGGCGTCGCCGACCAGGATGGCCTGGGCGGGGCCGTGCACCTTCCAGACGGTGTCGCGGTGCCGGCGCTGTTCGTCGCCGTCCATCAGGTCGTCGTGCAGCAGCGAGAAGTTGTGCACGAGTTCGACGGCGACCGCGCCCGGGACGCCCGTCTCGGGCGCGGCGCCGGTGACCTCGGCGGACAGGACGGCGAGCGCCGGGCGGACCGCCTTGCCGCCGTCCCCGTCGGCGGGGTTGCCGGCGGCGTCGATCCAGCCGAAGTGGTAGGCGGCGACGGTGTCCATGGGCGGTGCCAGCCGGTCGACG
This sequence comes from Streptomyces sp. NPDC027672, assembly GCF_055566335.1. Taxonomy (NCBI): domain Bacteria; kingdom Bacillati; phylum Actinomycetota; class Actinomycetes; order Kitasatosporales; family Streptomycetaceae; genus Streptomyces; species Streptomyces sp. NPDC027672. The sequence continues at coordinate 823,922 of NZ_JBVHSO010000002.1, forward strand.
GCCGCGCGCAGCACCGGTGTGGCCAGGGTCCTGCCGCGCTCCAGCAGCGCGGTCACGTCCACCGCGGGCCTCCGAACGGGCGTCGCGGCCGGGGGCACAGTGGGCACAGTCTCTCCTCTTGTTGCGGTTCCGGGGGTGCGGGGGCCTGCCGCCCGCCGATCGGGCATCAGGCCGCCTCCTCGAACTCGAAGAGGTGGCGGGGGCGGGGCCGGCCCAGGGCGCCGAGCGCGGCGTCGGCCGCGCTCACTCCGCTGCGGACCGCACTCTCCATGGTCGCGGGCCACCCGGTGGCGGTCCACGCTCCGGCCAGGTACAGGCCGGGGGCCTTGGTCCGGGCGCCGGGCCTGAGACGCCCGACGCCGGGGGCGGGGGCGAAGGTGGCCGTGCGCTCCCGGGTCACGAAGAAGTCCGTCACCTCGGCCGTGCGCGTCCCCGGGATCAGGCGCTCCAGCTCCGGCAGATAGCGCTCGCGCAGGTCGGCCACCGGTGTGTCGATGTCGTCCCACGCGGCCGACTGGGACAGCGCGAGGTACTGGCCCGTGCGCAGCCCGGAGGCCTCGGTGCGGTCGAAGACCCACTGCACCGGGGTGCCGAGGGCGGCGAAGAAGGGCCGCGCGAGCACCTTGCGGTCGTAGACGACGTGGACGTTGAGGATCGGCGCGGTGCCGATCTCCAGCAGCCGTCCGGGGGTGTCGAGGGCGCCGGGCGGCAGCAGGCCGTGCGCCTCGCGCTGGGGTACGGCGAGGACGACGGCGTCCGCCGAGAGCGTCTCGCCGGGAACTTCGACGCTCCACGCTCCGTTCTCGTTGCGGGAGACGGAGGTGACGCGTGTACGGACCTCGGTGCGCACGCCCGCGGAGTCGAGCGCCTTGCGGGCCAGCCGGTCGTGCAGTTCGCCCAGCGGGACGCGGGCCCAGCCGATGTCGGCCGCGCCCGGGGCGGAGAGCAGACCGGTCTTGAACACCATCGCGGCGAGCCCCAGCGAGGCGTCGCCCGCGACCGCGTTGAGGGTGGCGACCCCGACCAGGTCCCACAGGGCCTCGACGGCGCGCGCCGACTGGCCGTGCGCCGCCAGCCAGCCGCCGAAGTCCTGGGCGTCCAGGCGCGGATCGGCGAGGTCGAGCCCCTTCAGCGCGAGCGCGGCACGCCCGACGGCGGCGCGCTCGGCGAGCGAGAGGTGCGGATAGGCGGCCAGGCCGCGCCCCAGGTGGAGGGGGACGGGCAGCGGGTCGCGGCGCAGCCTGCCGAGCCGTCGTCCCTCGGGCTTGGCGGCGTCCACGACGGGCACGTCCAGGCGGTCCTGCAGCGGTGCCAGCGCCGCGCCCTCGATCCGGTCGAGGAACCAGCGGTAGGCGGTGCAGCAGCGCAGGTAGACGTGCTGGCCGTTGTCGACGGTCAGTTCGCCCCGCTGGAAGGAGAAGGCGAGGCCGCCCAGCCGGGGCCTGCCTTCGAGCAGGGTGACGTGCACGCCGGCGTCGGCGAGGGCGAGCGCGGCGGTGGTCCCGGCGAGGCCGCCGCCGACCACGACGGCGCTGCGGCCCGCCGCCGGCGGGGTGCCGGGGTGCGCGGGTGCGGAGTGTGGTGAGCCGTCGCTCATCGTGCGTCCTTCCATGCGTGCCGGGCGTGCTGGTTGAACGGTGCACGCCCGGCTGTCGCAGTCAGGGACGCCACGCCGCAGTGGAGGGTTGCCTGCCGCATGCCGTCTGGTGCGGTGCGGTCCATCAAGCGCGCCTCCTGACGGAGCGCCGGGAGACGTGACGGGTGTCGAGGCCGGACAGGCCGCGCACGGCGACGTAGGCCTTCTCGTGTCCGGGCAGCGAGACGCGGCCGCGCAGCACGGCCTGCGGGTCGCGCTCGATGCGGTCCAGCAGCCGGCGGTAGATGCCGGCCATCGCGGCCACACAGGCGCCGCTGCGCCGGTCGAGCAGCGGCAGCAGCCGGTAGCCCTCGGCGAACAGGGCCCGGGCGCGCCGTACTTCGAAGTGGACGAGGCCGGCGAAGTCGGAGCCCTCGGGCGGGGTGGGGGCCTGGAACCCGGCGCCGCAGCCGAACTTGGCGAGGTCGTCGGCGGGCAGGTAGGTGCGGCCGCCCACCGCGTCCTCGCGGACGTCGCGCAGGATATTGGTGAGCTGGAGGGCGAGGCCGAGGGTGTCGGCGTACTCGGCGGCGCGCTCGGTGCCGCGCGCGCCCGGTTCGGTGCCGAACACGCCGAGCGAGAGGCGTCCGATGGCACCGGCGACACACCGGCAGTAGACCTTGAGGTCGTCCCAGGTCTCGTAGGTCTCGCCGCGTACGTCCATCTGGACGCCGTCGATCAGCTCGTCCAGGCCGCCGAGCGGGATCGGGAAGGCCCGGGCGGCGTGGCTGAGGGCGACGGCCACCGGGTCGGTGTCGTCCTCCTCGACCCCGCCCTCGCGGATCCGGGCGAGCAGGGCCCGGGTGTCCTCCAGCCGGGTCAGCTTGACCTCGTCGGCGAGGTGGCCGTCTCCGATGTCGTCCACGCGCCGGGAGAACGCGTACAGCGCCGACATGGCGCGGCGCTTGGCCGCCGGCAGCAGCCGGATGCCGTACGCGAAGTTACGGGCCTGCTGCCCGGTGACGGCCTCGCAGTAGCTGTAGGCGGCGAGTACCGGTGCGGACACGTGCGGCGCGGACTCCACGGTCCGGATCACCCCTCTCCTCGCAGGATCACGCCCGCCTCGCGCAGCAACTGGACCTTGCCGGGTCGGGGCGGGCCGGGAAGTACGTCGTATTCGGCGGCGGCGATCGCTGCGACCGCCGCCCTTCCCCCCGCCACGAACCCCGCGAGCAGCAGCTTGAGCCTGCCGTGGACGCTACCCACCAGGGGGGCGCCTTCATTCAGCAGGTCGCGGGCGCGTTGTGCTTCGTATGCAACCAGGGCGCGCACCGATGCGCCCGCGCTTTTCACGCCAAGATCGGCTTCCTGGACGTGGAAGCGGCGCATGTCCTCGGCGGGGAGGTAGATCCGGTCGCGGCCGAGGTCCTCGGCGACGTCCTGGAGGTGCTCGACGATCTGCAGGGCGGTGCAGACCGCGTCGGACAGCCGGATCCGTTCGGGAGTGGCGGTGCCGGTGACGGCCAGGACGAGGCGGCCGACGGGGTTGGCGGACAGCTCGCAGTAGGCGAGGAGGTCGTCGTAGGTCTCGTACCGGGTGACGAGCTGGTCCTGGCGGTTGGCGGCGATCAGTCCGAGGAACGGCTCGGGGGTGAGGGCCCGGCGGCGGACCGTGGGCTGCAGGCGGCGCAGCAGCGGGTGGCGCGGGGTGCCGTCGAAGACGCGGCGCAGGTCGGCCTCGAAGGCGTCGAGGAGGAGCAGCCGGTCCGCGGCCTCGGCGGGGGCCACGCCGAGCAGGCGGGCGTCGGCTCCGCCGGGGGCGAGGTCGCCGTCGCCGATGTCGTCCACGAGGCGGGCGAAGCCGTAGACCGCCATGAGGTCCTCGCGCCAGGCGCGCGGCAGGAAGAAGGGGGCCACGGGGAAGTTCTCGCGCGCGGCCTTGTCCAGCGTGGCGCGTTCCAGGGCGGGCGCCGTGGTGGCGGCCGTCATCGGGCGCTGCCCGGGGCGAGGACGGCACACGCTCCGCCGAGCCGGGGAGTTTCCGTAGCCATTGCCGTCACATCTCCCGTTCTACACTGCCGACCCAAAACACACTATTTCGGACACGCCGCCCCGCAATGCACGGGGCCCGTGAAGGAAGGCGCGCATTATCGCCCCACTTGCCGGTTTCCGGCGCCGGTACAGCTTACGTTGTACAACGTCGCGCCGACCGCCGGGGTCTCCCGCACATCACAACAACACACCGATTGGCTCCAAGATTCCTAACGCGGTGCGGAGTTGACGTTTCCTTTGCAGATGCCAGGGCCCCGCCGGAAGAATTCCGGCGGGGCCCTGGCCGAAACGGGTTACTTGCCCGTGAACTTCTCGTACTCCTTCAGGACCTCGTCGGTGGGTCCGTCCATCCGCAGTTCACCGCGCTCCAGCCAGAGCACGCGGTTGCAGGTGTCGCGGATCGACTTGTTGTTGTGACTGACCAGAAAGACCGTTCCGGCCTCTTTGCGCAGTTCCCGGATGCGCTCCTCGGAGCGCTTCTGGAACTTGCGGTCACCGGTGGCCAGCGCCTCGTCGATCATCAGGACGTCGTGGTCCTTGGCGGCGGCGATGGAGAAACGCAGCCGGGCCGCCATACCGGAGGAGTAGGTGCGCATCGGCAGCGTGATGAAGTCGCCCTTCTCGTTGATACCCGAGAAGTCCACGATGTCCTGGTAGCGCTCCTTGATCTCCTCCCGGGACATGCCCATGGCGAGACCACCGAGAATGATGTTCCGCTCACCCGTCAGGTCGTTCATCAGGGCCGCGTTGACGCCCAGCAGGGACGGCTGGCCGTCGGTGTAGACCTTGCCCTTCTCCGCGGGCAGCAGGCCGGCGATCGCGCGCAGCAGGGTGGACTTGCCGGAGCCGTTGGAGCCGATCAGGCCGACGGCCTCGCCGCGGTAGGCGACGAAGGACACGCCGCGCACGGCGTGCACCTTGCGCACGCCCCGCTCCTCGCCGCCGCCGCGCCGGAGGATCCGGCTCAGGGCCGCCGTCGCGCTGCCCTTGCCGGTCTTGGCGCCGTTGACCCGGTAGACGATGTGCAGGTCGTCCGCGATGACCGTCGGACGCGGGTCCTGGGTGTGCTGTTCAGCCACGGCCGTACCGCTCCTCCGCCTTCCAGAAGTACACGAAGCCGCCGGCGAAGACCGCCACGGCCCAGAACAGGGCGATGGCCCACACGTGCGGCGGCAGGTTCTCGGCGCCGTAGCCGTCGATCAGCGCGAAGCGCATCAGGTCCATGTAGACCGCGGCCGGGTTGACCTGGAGCAGCCGGACGATCCACTCCGAGCGGCCCTGCAGCATCTGGTGGATGGAGAACATGACACCGGAGGTGTACATCCAGGTCCGCAGCAGGAACGGCATGAGCTGCGCGAGGTCCGGCGTCTTGGCGCCCATCCGGGCCACGATCAGCGCCAGCCCGGTGTTGAACAGGAACTGCAGCACCAGCACCGGCACGATCAGCAGCCAGGACGGGCCCGGGTAGCTGCCGAAACCGATCGCCACGACGAACAGCACCAGCATCGAGAACAGCAGCTGCTGGAGCTGCTGGAGCGAGAAGGAGACCGGCAGCGAGGCGCGCGGGAAGTGCAGGGCGCGCACCAGGCCGAGGTTGCCGGAGATGGCCCGGACGCCCGACATCACCGAACTCTGCGTGAAGGTGAACACGAACACGCCCGTGACCAGGAACGGGATGTACACGTCCCGCGACATGCCCCGGCTGGCGTGCAGGATCAGCCCGAAGATGAAGAAGTACACGGCCGCGTTCAGCAGCGGCGTGGCCACCTGCCAGAGCTGGCCCAGCTTGGCCTGGCTGTACTGGGCGGTCAGCTTGGCCTGGGAGAAGGCCAGGATGAAGTGGCGCCGGCCCCACAGCTGCCGGATGTACTCCACGAGCGAGGGCCGGGCGCCGCTCACGGAGAGCCCGTACTTGGCGGCCAGCTCGGCCGCCGTCAGTCCCGCGTCGGGCGACGGGGCCGCGGTCACCGTGACCGTGCCGTCGTGCGTGGTCTCACTCACAGGGGGGAAACTTTCGTCTTCGGGTTCGCGTGCGGGTTCGTCGTCGGGAGCCTCCGCGCGCGGCGGCGTCCGTCAGGGACGAGCTTGTCAGATGACCGGCGGACGGCCCAGCCGGGTGAGCCGCCACACCGTACGCCAGCGCATGGGGCGGCGGGGACCGCACGGCGTGGTCCAGCCCTCCCGGAAGCCGCCGAACCAGGCCCGCAGGGCCGGCCGCGAGGGGCGGCGCGCCAGCGTGAGCAGCAGCCAGACCCCGAGATAGACCGGGACCAGCAGGGCGGGGAGGTTGCGGCGGGCGAGCCAGACGCGGTTGCGGGCGACCATGCGGTGGTAGACCGCGTGCCGCGAGGGCGCGGTCGTCGGGTGGTACAGCACCATGTCGGACCGGTAGTCGATCATCCAGCCCGCGTCGAGGGCCCGCCAGGCCAGGTCGGTCTCCTCGTGCGCGTAGAAGAACGCGTCCGGGAGTCCGCCGACCTCCGCGAAGACCCGGGTGCGGACGGCGTTGGCGCCGCCGAGGAAGGTGGTGACCCGGGAGGAGCGCATCGGGTCCGAGGCGCGCAGCCGGGGCACGTGCCGGCGCTGGGTCTCGCCGGTCTCGGGATCGGCGATGCGGAAGCTGATGATGCCGAGCCGGGGGTCCGCGGCGAACGCCTGGCGGCACAGTTCGGCGGTGTCCTGGCGGGCGAGCAGGCCGTCGTCGTCCAGGAAGAGCAATATGTCGACATCGCGGCCACCGGGTCCGAACGCCTCTATGCCGACGTTGCGCCCGCCCGGGATGCCGAGGTTCTCGGGCAGCTCTATGGTGCGCACGCCCTCGGGCACGTCCGGGACGGGCGAGCCGTTGCCGACGACGACCACCTCGACCGGGTCGCCGTCCTGCCGGGCGACGGAGTCGAGCAGGGCCCGCAGCTCCTCGGGCCGGTTGCCCATGGTGATGACGACGGCGCCGACCTTCATGCCCGCGCTCACTTCAGCCTGCTGGAGGCGAGGATGGACACCAGGTGCAGCAGCGTCTGGAGCAGGGCGATGCCGGCGAGCACGGCCGTGCCGAGGCGGGTGAAGAACAGGTCGCCGCGGACCTGGTCCACGATCGCGAGGACGACGATGAGCAGCGCGGCCTCGATGCCGAGGATCAGCCGGTGGAACTTCAGGGCGGCGGCGGCCCGCCGGGCCAGCGCCATGCCGGAGGAGCGCGGCTCCGCGGCGGACTCCTGCACCGGGGGCTTGCCGGTCTGGTGCCGGGCGACGCCGACCAGGTCGGTCTCGGCCTTGATCAGGATGGCGCCGAGCGCGGCGAGCGTGCCGAGGAACGCCCACAGCCAGTCGATGCGGCCGGTGCCGAACAGGTCGGCGGCGCGCAGGCCGAGGCCGACCAGCACGGCCGCGTCGGTGAGGTAGGCGCCGACGCGGTCCAGGTAGACCCCGCCGAGCGAGTACTGCTGCTTCCAGCGGGCGATCTCGCCGTCGACGCAGTCCAGCAGCAGGTAGAGCTGGGTGGCGACCACGCCGAGCACGGCGCCCGTGATCCCCGGCACCAGCAGGGCCGGGGCCGCGAGCACACCGCAGACGGTCATCAGGTACGTGAGCTGGTTGGGCGTGACCCTGGTGTTGACCAGGTAGCGGTCGACGCGCAGGGACACCTCGCGCATGTAGAGGCGTCCCGCCCAGTGCTCACCGCTGCGCCGGTCCTTCACCCCCGCGGGGTGGACGACCGGACGGAGTTCAGCTACCGATGGCCTTGACATAGTCGGCGTAGTTGTCCTTGATCTGGTTCGTCTTGAGGTCGAGGTGTTCGAGGATCGTGTAGCGGCCGGGCCGGGTCTCCGGGGCGAACTCCACCGCGCGGACGAACTCGTCCGCCGTGAAGCCGATCTCCTCGGCGAGCACCGGGAGCCCGTGCCGGCGCAGCACCCCGGCCATGTACGCCGACTCCTCGTGGGCGCCGCGCAGGTACATCGCGAAGGCGGCGCCGAGGCCGCACTGCTCGCCGTGGGCGGCGGCACGCTGGGGGTAGAGCAGGTCGAAGGCGTGGTTGATCTCGTGGCAGGCGCCGGAGGACGGCCGGGAGTCGCCCGACACGGACATGGCGATGCCGGTGAGGACCAGCGCCTCGGCCAGGACCTGGAGGAAGGTGTCGTCGCCGACTCCGCCGGGGTGGCGCAGCACCGCCTCGCCGGCCTGCCGGGCCATGGCGGCGGCCAGGCCGTCGATCTTCTCTCCGTTGACCCGGGCCGCCAGCTCCCAGTCCGCCACGGCGGAGATGTTGGAGATGGCGTCGCCGATGCCGGAGCGGACGTACCGGACGGGTGCCTCGCGGATCACGTCGAGGTCGATGATGACGGCGATCGGGTTGGGCACGCCGTACGAGCCGCGGCCCGCGTCGTTGTCCAGGGTGGCGACCGGCGAGCACAGGCCGTCGTGGGCGAGGTTGGTGGCGACGGCGACCAGCGGCAGGCCGACCCGGGCCGCCGCGAACTTGGCGCAGTCGATGATCTTCCCGCCGCCGAGGCCGACGACCGCGTCGTAGTGGCCGGCCTTTATGTCGCCGGCCAGCCGCACCGCGTCGTCGATGGTGCCGCCGCCGACCTCGTACCAGCTCGCGCCGGGCAGCGAGGGCGCGATCCGGTCGCGCAGCCGGGCACCGGAGCCGCCGCTGACGGCGATGGCGAGCCGTCCCGACTGGGAGATGCGCTCGTCGGCGAGGACGCAGGCCAGGTCGTCCAGGGCACCCGGGCGGATGTCCACGACGACCGGCGAGGGGATCAGCCGGGTCAGTACTGGCACGCGATCTCCCGTCCACGGGCGAGATCGTCGTGGTTGTCGATCTCGACCCACTCGACCTCGCCGATCGGCGCCACGTCGATGCGGAAGCCCCGGTTCACCAGTTCCTGGTAGCCGTGCTCGTAGAACTGCTGCGGGTCGCTCTGCCAGACCGTCTTCAGCGCGTCGGCCAGGGCCGGCGCGGCGTCGCCCTCGATCAGGGTGACGCCGATGTACTCGCCGGTGGCCTCGGCCGGGTCCATCAGCTTGGTGATCCGCGTCATGCCCTTGCCGGGGTCGACGACGACCTTCATCTCCTCGTCGGCCAGGCTCTTCACCGTGTCCAGCGCGAGGATGATCTTCTTCCCGTCGCCGCGGGCGGCGAGCAGGGTCTTCTCGACGGAGACCGGGTGCACGGTGTCGCCGTTGGCGAGGATCACGCCGTCCTTGAGGGCGTCACGGCCGCACCACAGGGAGTAGGCGTTGTTCCACTCCTCGGCCTTGTCGTTGTCGATCAGGGTGAGCTTCAGGCCGTACGTCCGCTCCAGGGCCGCCTTGCGCTCGTACACGGCCTCCTTGCGGTAGCCGACGATGACCGCGGCCTCGGTCAGCCCGATCTCGGCGAAGTTGCCGAGCGTCAGGTCCAGGACCGTGGGTTCGCCCTCTATGCCCGCGGGCCCCACCGGCACCAGCGCCTTGGGCAGGGTGTCGGTGTAGGGGCGCAGACGCCGTCCGGCGCCGGCCGCCAGCACGAGGCCGATCATGCGGGTTCTCCTTCGTCGTGTACGGCGGGCGCCCCAGCGGACACCCAGAAGCGGATGCTCTCGACGAGCACCACCAGGGCGACGGCCACGGCGAGGACCGTGAGCGCGGCCTTGAACTGCGCGGCGGTGAGCACCGCGGCGAGGACGGTGACGAGCAGCGTCCGCCCCTCCTGCCCCCCGATGGCGCGCACCAGCCAGGCCGGGGGCGCTCCGGCGTCGCCGCGGATGCGGTACACCGTGTCGTAGTGATGGTAGGCGACGGCCGCCACCAGCCCGAAAGCCGCGGGCAGCGCTCCGTTCACCCCCGCTTGGGCCGCCAGGGCGAGGACGGTGCCGTACTCGGCGGCCCGCAGGACGGGCGGGACCAGCCAGTCGAGGGCGCCCTTGAGCGGGCGGGCGACGGCGAGGCCCGAGGTCAGGACGTAGACGAGGGCGCCGGCCACCGGGAGCGGCCCGCCGGGGGCGGCGAGGGCCGAGCAGGCCACGACCGCGGCGCCGCCCAGCAGGGCCACGGCGGGCACGGCGAGGCCGGGCAGACCGCGCCGGAACACCCGCCCGACGGCCCGCGCCAGCGGCCCGGAGTCGGCGAGGTCGGCGAGCGCCCGCGCGGCCCGGTCGGTGCGCCGGGCCCGGCGGGTCACCGAGCGCAGCACCCGGCCCGCGGTGGTGTAGGCCGCGGCGAAGGCGCAGCCGGCCAGCAGGACGTAGAAGGTGATCCGCGGGGTGGTGACCGCGGTGAGGACCGCGATCATCGCCCAGCGCTCGCCGATCGGCAGCACGATCATGCGGCGCAGCCAGACCGTCCAGCCGACGCTGTCCAGCTTGTCGGAGAGGGCGGCGGTGGGGCTGGTGTTGGCGGTGGCGTCGTGGTTGGCCTCGTTGAAGGAGAAGTCGACCACGTGCCGGCAGGTCTGCAGGACCATCGCGCCGAGGGCCAGCGCCCACACGTCGTCGCCGCCGCGGGCCGCGCCGAGGGCGAGGCCCGCGTAGTAGGCGTACTCCTTGGCCCGGTCGAAGGTGGCGTCGAGCCAGGCGCCGAGGGTGGAGTACTTCAGCGCGTAGCGGGCGAGCTGGCCGTCGGTGCAGTCCAGCACGAAGGAGGCGATCAGCAGCACGCCGGCCGCGACGAACCCGGCGCGGGTGCCGGTCGCCGCGCAGCCGGCCGCGATGAGCGCGGTGAGCAGCGAGGCCGTGGTGACCTGGTTCGGGGTCAGGCCGCGGCGGGCGCACCAGCGGGCGAGGTAGCGCGAGTAGGGGCTGATGAAGAAGGTGGTGAAGAAGCCGTCGCGGGACTTCACGGCCGACCGCAGGCGCACGGCCTCGTCGTCGACGGCGGCGACGGCCCGCCGGGCCTCGTCCAGGGCCGCCCGGTCGGCGGGCACGGTGGCGACCAGGCTGCCCAGCTCGGGCCGGTGCACCGCGTCGCCGCCGGCGTCCAGCGCGGTGGCGACGCGGTCGGCGAGGCTGTCCACGGCCAGCGCGGGGGCGCCGCCGCGCGCGGCGGCCGGGCCGCCGTCCGCGGCCAGGGCCCGGGTGAGCGCCTGCCGGGCGGCGGGCTGGGCGGTGACGGCGCCGGGTACGGCGGCGAGCGGGAAGCGCGGGTCGGTCAGGCCCAGGCGCAGCGCGTGCGGGTGGCCGACGAACCGGGCGTCGACCAGGGCCACGCGCCGGTCGGCCGGCACGGCCGCGAGCAGGCTCTCCGCCGCACCGGCGTCGGCGGCCACGCGCACATCGAAGCCGAGGGACCGCAGATCGTGCTCCAGTGACGATCCGGGGACCGGCTGACCGGTGACGATGGCGGTCGACAACCGAACTCACTCCCTGGGTGCCGGCGCGCGGGCGCCGGTCTGCTGCGTGGCGGGGCGCCCCGGCCTGCGGCACCCGGGCGGCATGTCGGCAGAGGCTATCGGATGGTCCGGAGCCCGTGTTCACCGGCCGTTCACGGTGCGGCCCACGAGGGCTGACCCGGCCTTTGCCGCGATCATCATGGGCGATCCGGGGCCCGGCCACAAACCCAAGGGGGCAGACCCGGGCAACCGGGACACGGGGCCGCTCCCGGCATAGGGTGGACGACCATGACGTGGCTGATCACCGGCGGAGCCGGATACATCGGGGCGCACGTGGCGCGGGCCATGGCGGACGCGGGCGAGCGCGTCGTGGCGCTGGACGACCTCTCGGCCGCCGTGCCGGAGCGGCTGCCGGCCGAGGTGCCGCTCGTGCGCGGCTCGACCCTGGACGGACCGCTGCTGAAGCGGGTCCTGGCGGAGTACGGCGTGACGGGCGTCGTCCATCTCGCGGCGCGCAAGCAGGTCGCGGAGTCGGTGGCCCGGCCCACCCGCTACTACCGGGAGAACGTGGGCGGCCTGGCCACCCTGCTGGAGGCGGTCGCGGAGGCGGGCGTGGGCCGGCTGGTGTTCTCCTCCTCGGCGGCGGTGTACGGCAACCCGGACGTGGACCTGATCACCGAGGACACCCCGTGCGCCCCGGTGAACCCGTACGGCGAGACCAAGCTGGCCGGCGAGTGGCTGGTGCGGGCGGCCGGACGGGCGCACGGGATCTCCACGGTCTGTCTGCGCTATTTCAACGTGGCGGGCGCGGCGGCGCCGGAGCTGGCGGACACCGGTGTGTTCAACATCGTGCCGATGGTCTTCGACCGGCTCACCCGCGGCGAGGCCCCGCGGATCTTCGGTGCCGACTACCCGACGCCGGACGGCACGTGCGTCCGTGACTACATCCATGTCGCCGATCTGGCCGAGGCCCACCTGGCGGCGGCGCGGCGGCTGGCCGCGGGGGAGGTCACCGGCGATCTGACGCTGAACGTCGGCCGCGGCGAGGGCGTCTCGGTGCGCGAGCTGATCGCGGTCGTCGGGGAGGTCACCGGGGACCGCCGGCCGCCCGTGGTGGAGGACCGCCGGCCGGGGGACGCGCCGCGCGCGGTGGCCTCCGCCGAGCGGGCCGCCGCGGAGCTGGGCTGGCGGGCCCGGCGCGGGGTGCGGGAGATGGTCGGTTCGGCCTGGGCCGGCTGGCTGCTGCACCAGGAGGGACAGCGGGTCTCCAGCTCCTGACCTGGGAAGTGTTTGCGCAGGTCACAGCATATGACAACGGTGTTCAGTGCCGCGTTGCCAATACCCCCCGCCCGTAGTTCACTGGCCTGTCGGAGCGGCACACGGAAGGCGGATGTCATGGGCGCAGGGCACGACCACGGGCACTCCCACGCGCCCGCCCCGGGTACGGCCACGGCGGCGTACCGGGGCCGGCTGCGTGTGGCGCTGGGCATCACGCTCATGGTCATGGTGGTCGAGATCGCCGGCGGTCTGGCGGCGGACTCGCTCGCGCTGATCGCGGACGCGGCGCACATGGCGACGGACGCGGTGGGCCTCGGCATGGCGCTGCTCGCGGTCCACTTCGCGAACCGCCCGGCGAGCACCAACCGCACCTTCGGCTACGCCCGCGCCGAGATCCTCGCGGCCCTCGCCAACTGTCTGCTGCTGCTCGGCGTCGGCGGTTACGTCCTGTACGAGGCGGTCCAGCGGTTCGTCGAGCCCGCGCAGACCCGCGGCGGCCTGATGATCGTGTTCGGTCTGGTCGGCCTGGTCGCGAACTCCGTCTCGCTGGCGCTGCTGATGCGCGGGCAGAAGGAGAGCCTGAACGTGCGCGGCGCCTTCCTGGAGGTCGCCGCGGACGCGCTCGGCTCGGTGGCGGTGCTGATCTCGGCGGTGGTGCTCCTGACCACCGGCTGGCAGCCGGCCGACCCGATCGCCTCGCTGGTCATCGGGCTGATGATCGTGCCGCGGACGCTGAAGCTGCTGCGCGAGACGCTGGACGTGCTGTTGGAGGCGGCTCCCAAGGGTGTCGACATGGCGCAGGTGCGGGCGCACATCCTGGCGCTGGACGGCGTGGAGGACGTCCACGACCTGCACGCCTGGACGATCACCTCGGGCATGCCGGTGCTGTCGGCGCACGTGGTGGTCAGCTCCGAGGTGCTGAACGCCATCGGGAACGAGAAGATGCTGCACGAGCTGCAGGGCTGCCTGGGCGACCACTTCGACGTGGAGCACTGCACCTTTCAGCTGGAGCCGGGCGGCCATGCGGAGCACGAGGCCCGGCTGTGCCACTGAGCGCCCGGGGCGGTGCGGGCCGCCCCCGGGCGGTTCCCGGCGGCGGGCGGCGGGCACGATGACCTACCGGGTCCGGCTCCCGGTGCCGCGCCGCGCGCGGGACGCGCGGGACGTGCCCGGGGCGCCGGACCCGTACGGCAGACTTGGGGTGCTAGGACCGAAGCGAAGGATGCGTATGCCGATCACACCTGCCACCGCGACGCACAGTCCGTCGGAGGGCCCCGCAGAGGCGATTTTGCTGGAACTGGTCGACGAGAAGGGTGTGACGATCGGTACGGCGGAGAAGCTCTCCGCCCACCAGCCGCCGGGCCGGCTGCACCGGGCGTTCTCGGTGTTCCTCTTCGACGAGCGGGGCCGGCTGCTGCTCCAGCAGCGGGCACTGGGCAAGTACCACTCCCCCGGTGTGTGGTCCAACACCTGCTGCGGACACCCGTACCCGGGCGAGGCGCCGTTCGCGGCGGCGGCCCGGCGCACCCACGAGGAGCTGGGTGTCTCCCCGTCGCTGCTGGCGGAGGCCGGCACGGTCCGCTACAACCATCCCGACCCCGCCTCGGGCCTGGTGGAGCAGGAGTTCAACCACCTGTTCGTCGGCCTGGTGCAGGCGCCGCTCGCGCCGGACGACCAGGAGGTCGCCGCGACCGGCTTCGTGACGGCGGCCGAGCTGGCGGAGCGGCACGCCCGGGACCCGTTCTCGGCCTGGTTCATGACCGTGCTGGACGCGGCCCGGCCGGCGATCAGGGAACTGACGGGCCCGGCCGCCGGCTGGTGATCCGTCCCGGTCGCCTCACGGCAGCGCCGCGGGCTTGAGCGGCAGGGCGGCCCAGATCACCTTGCCGCCGCTCGCGGTGTGCTCCATGTCGACCACCCCGCCCGCCTCCCGGGCCACCTCGCGGACCAGGAGCAGCCCCCGGCCGCCGGTCTGCCCGTGGTCGGCCTCCAGGGCGGTCGGCCGGTAGGGGTGGTCGTCCTCCACCGACACCCGCACCCAGTCGGCCCCGACGGCCACCTCCACGGCCAGCACCGGCGACAGCAGCGCCGCGTGCCGTACCGCGTTGGTGACCAGTTCGGAGACGATCAGCAGCAGCCCGTGCACCAGGTCGTCGGAGACCGGCACGCCCTGGCGCAGCAGCAGGTCCTTCACCGCGTGCCGGGCGTGCGGGACCGAGGCGTCCACCGCCGCCGCGGTGAACCGCCAGACGCCCTCGTACGGCAGGGGGTCCGGCGGCCGTTCGCCGCGCCCCGCCGGGCACGGGCCCTCCCCGTACCCGTGGTTGTCCCTCGTCCGGTCGCCGTCCTCGCGCTCGATTGTCACCACACGCCGAGTGTTGGCAACGGTGTGCTCCCGCCCGGTCACCTGAACAGAAGTCAGCGGGTATCGAACGGTTTCTGACCGGGTGCGCTTGACCTGGTCGCCGACGGGACTGTTCCTGTTTCCCCCACGCCGGTTCGCGAACTAGTCGGGTTGTACGGGTTTGCCCGGTCGCGCGGTGTGCTCCGCCCGCGGCGGCGCGGACCGCCTCGGCTACGATCCGCCGCATGGAGCCCCAGCTTTCGCACCGGATCGCCGACTCCGTCGCCACCGTGGTGATCCGCAACCCCGCCAAGCGCAACGCCATGACGGCGCCGATGTGGCGGGCCCTGCCCCCGCTGCTGGACACCCTGGCGCGCGATCCGGAGGTACGGGCGCTGGTCCTCACCGGCGAGGGCGGCACTTTCTGCGCGGGCGCCGACATCGCCACGCTCCAGGGCTCGCCCGAGGAGGCGCAGGGCCTCGCGGTGGCGGCCGAGGAGGCGCTGGCCGCGTTCCCCAAGCCGGCCGTCGCCGTGGTGCGCGGGCACTGTGTGGGCGGCGGGGCGCAGCTCGCGGCGGCCTGCGATCTGCGGCTGGCGGAGGAGGGCGCGCTGTTCGGGGTGACCCCGGCGCGGCTCGGCATCGTCTACCCGGCCTCCTCGACCCGCCGGCTGGTGTCCCTGGTCGGCCCGGCCACCGCCAAGTACCTTCTTTTCACAGCCGAGTTGATCGATGCCGGGCGGGCGCTGCGGACCGGTCTGGTGGACGAGGTGCTGCCCGCGGACGCGCTGGACGGGCGGGTCGCGGAGCTGACCCGGGTGCTGGTGTCCCGCTCGCAGCTCACCCAGGCCGCCGCGAAGGAGTTCGCGGCCGGCCGCACCGACCGGGACGCCCACTGGACCGCGCGGGCCCGCGGTGGCGGCGACACGGCGGAAGGGGTCGCCGCGTTCCTGGAGCGCCGCCGGCCGCAGTTCACCTGGAGCGTGACCGCGCCCGACTGAGGTGTCCGGGCCCCGGCGGGGCGCCCTGATCCCGGTTGTCGGTGTCACCTGCCACAATTGCCGCGCAACCTCAGTGGAGAAGGCGGTACGGGATCGTGACGACACCCGGGTCCCTCGGAACAGGGTCCATCGAAGGCAGGATCGCCGAGGAGCTAGGCGTACGGGAGCGGCAGGTGAAGGCCGCCGTGGAACTGCTCGACAGCGGCTCCACCGTGCCCTTCATCGCTCGCTACCGCAAGGAAGCGACCGAGATGCTCGACGACGCGCAACTGCGCACGCTCGAGGAGAGGCTGCGGTACCTGCGGGAACTGGAGGAGCGCCGGAGCGCGATCCTGGAGTCGGTGCGGGAGCAGGGCAAGCTCACCGAGGAGCTGGAGGCGCGGATCCGGGGCGCCGAGACCAAGGCGCGGCTGGAGGACGTCTACCTCCCGTACAAGCCCAAGCGGCGCACCAAGGCGCAGATCGCGCGCGAGGCGGGTCTGGAGCCGCTGGCGGACGGGCTGCTGGGCGATCCGGCGGTCGACCCGCTCGCGGCCGCCGCCGCGTTCGTGGCCCCGGACCGGGGCGTGGCCGATCCGCAGGCCGCGCTGGAGGGCGCGCGGGCCATCCTCACCGAGCGGTTCTCCGAGGACGCCGACCTGATCGGCGAGCTGCGCGAGCGCATGTGGGTGCGCGGGCGGCTCGCCGCGACGGTGCGGGAGGGCAAGGAGGAGGCGGGCGCGAAGTTCGCCGACTACTTCGACTTCGCCGAGCCGTTCACGGACCTGCCCTCGCACCGGATCCTGGCGCTGCTGCGCGGGGAGAAGGAAGAGGTCCTGGACCTCGTCCTGGAGCCGGAGGAGCCCACCGAGGGCCCCTCGTCGTACGAGGGCGTGATCGCCTCGCGGTTCGGGATCGCCGGCCGGGGCCGGCCGGCCGACAAGTGGCTGGCGGACACGGTCCGCTGGGCCTGGCGCACCCGCATCCTGGTGCACCTCGGCATCGACCTGCGGCTGCGGCTGCGCACGGCCGCCGAGGACGAGGCGGTGAACGTGTTCGCGGCGAACCTGCGGGACCTGCTGCTGGCCGCCCCGGCCGGCACCCGCGCGACGCTCGGTCTGGACCCGGGGTTCCGGACGGGGGTGAAGGTCGCCGTGGTCGACGCCACCGGCAAGGTCGTCGCCACCGACGTCATCCATCCGCATGTGCCGGCCAACAAGTGGGACCAGGCGATCGCCACGCTGGCGCGGCTGGCGAAGGAGCACGCGGTCGAGCTGATCGCGATCGGCAACGGCACGGCGTCCCGGGAGACCGACAAGCTGGCCGCCGACCTCCTGGCGCGGCACCCGGAGCTGAAGCTCACCAAGGTGATGGTGTCCGAGGCGGGCGCGTCGGTGTACTCGGCGTCGGTGTACGCCTCGCGCGAGCTGCCGGACCTGGACGTGTCGCTGCGCGGCGCGGTCTCCATCGCCCGGCGGCTGCAGGACCCGCTGGCGGAGCTGGTGAAGATCGACCCGAAGTCCATCGGCGTCGGGCAGTACCAGCACGACCTGTCCGAGGTGAAGCTGTCCCGCTCGCTGGACGCGGTCGTCGAGGACTGTGTGAACGGCGTCGGCGTGGACGTCAACACCGCCTCCGTGCCGCTGCTGTCCCGGGTGTCGGGCGTCTCCGCCGGGCTCGCCGAGAACATCGTGGCGCACCGGGACGCCCACGGCCCCTTCACCTCCCGCGCGGAGCTGAAGAAGGTCGCGCGGCTCGGCCCGAAGGCGTACGAGCAGTGCGCGGGCTTCCTGCGCATCCGCGACGGCGTGGACCCGCTGGACGCCTCCAGCGTGCACCCCGAGGCGTATCCGGTGGTGCGCCGCATGGTGAAGACCACGGGCCAGGAGGTGGCGTCCCTGGTCGGGAACACCGGTGTGCTGCGTTCGCTGCGGCCGGCCGACTTCGTGGACGACACCTTCGGTCTGCCGACCGTCACGGACATCCTCAAGGAGCTGGAGAAGCCGGGCCGCGACCCGCGTCCGGCGTTCAAGACGGCCACCTTCAAGGAGGGCGTGGAGAAGATCTCCGACCTGGCCGCCGGGATGGTGCTGGAGGGCGTGGTGACGAACGTGGCCGCGTTCGGCGCGTTCGTGGACGTCGGTGTCCACCAGGACGGTCTGGTGCACGTGTCGGCGATGTCGAAGTCGTTCGTCAAGGACCCGCGCGACGTGGTCAAGCCCGGTGACATCGTCAAGGTGAAGGTCCTGGACGTGGACATCCCGCGCAAGCGGATCGCGCTGACCCTGCGGCTGGACGACGAGGCGGCCCCGCAGGGCCAGGGCGGCGGCCGGCCGCAGCGTGGCGGTGCCCGTCCGCCCCAGCAGCGGCAGGGCGGCGGCCAGGGACAGCCCCAGGAGCAGGGTCAGCGGCAGGGCCGGGGCGACGGCGGCCAGGGGCAGCGGCAGGGCGGCCAGCGCCAGACCCAGGGTCAGGGCCGCCCCCAGGGTCAGGGCCACCCCCAGGGTCAGGGCCACCCCCAGGGCCAAGGGCAGCGGCAGGGCCGGGGCGGCGGTGACCGGGGCGGGCGGCAGGCGCCGGCGCCGGCCAACAGCGCGATGGCGGACGCGCTGCGCCGCGCGGGTCTGCTGAACCCGAAGAAGAGCTGACGGCACGGGTCCGGGGCCGGGCGGCGCCACCGTCCGGCCCCGGTCCACGCGTGGGTCAGCGCTCCGTCACCTTGCCGTCCGCGACCTCCAGGCGCCGGGTCACCCGGACCGCGTCCAGCATCCGCCGGTCGTGGGTGACCAGCAGCAGGGTGCCCTCGTAGGCGTCGAGGGCCGACTCCAACTGCTCGATGGCGGGCAGGTCCAGGTGGTTCGTCGGCTCGTCCAGCACCAGCAGGTTGACGCCCCGGCCCTGGAGCAGGGCGAGCGCGGCACGGGTGCGTTCGCCCGGGGACAGGGTCTCGGCGGGGCGCAGCACGTGGTCGGACTTCAGGCCGAACTTGGCGAGCAGGGTGCGCACCTCCGCCGGTTCGGTGTCCGGGACGGCCGCGCGGAAGGCGTCGAGCAGGGACTCGGGGCCGTGGAACAGTTGCCGGGCCTGGTCGACCTCGCCGACCAGGACACCGGAGCCGAGGGCCGCGTGGCCGCGGTCGAGCGGGATACGGCCGAGCAGCGCGCCGAGCAGGGTGGACTTCCCGGAGCCGTTGGCACCGGTCACCGCGATCCGGTCCGCCCAGTCGACCTGGAGCGACACCGGTCCGAGGGTGAAGCCGCCGCGCCGCACTTCGGCGTCCCGCAGGGTCGCCACGACCGCGCCCGACCGCGGGGCCGAGGCGATCTCCATGCGCAGCTCCCACTCCTTGCGCGGCTCCTCCACCGTCTCCAGGCGCTCGATCAGGCGCTGGGTCTGGCGGGCCTTGGCGGCCTGCTTCTCGCTGGCCTCGCTGCGGAACTTGCGGCCGATCTTGTCGTTGTCGCTGCCCGCCTTGCGGCGGGCGTTCTTCACGCCCTTGTCCATCCAGGCCCGCTGCGTCTGGGCCCGCTCCTGGAGGGCGGTCTTCTTGTCGGCGTACTCCTCGAACTCCTCGCGGGCGTGCCGGCGGGCCACCTCCCGCTCCTCCAGATAGGCCGCGTAGCCGCCGCCGTAGACGTTGACCTGTCCCTGGGCGGCGTCGAGTTCCAGGACCCGGGTGACGGTGCGGGTGAGGAACTCGCGGTCGTGGCTGACGACGACCGTGCCCGCGCGCAGACCGGTGACGAACCGCTCCAGACGCTCCAGGCCGTCCAGGTCGAGGTCGTTGGTGGGCTCGTCCAGGAGGAAGACGTCGTAGCGGGACAGCAGCAGGGAGGCGAGGCCGGCGCGGGCCGCCTGGCCGCCGGAGAGCGCGGTCATCGGCTGGTCCAGGTCCACCGTCAGGCCGAGGGAGTCGGTGACCTCCTCCGCGCGCTCCTCCAGGTCGGCGCCGCCGAGGCCGAGCCAGCGCTCCAGGGCGGTCGCGTAGGCGTCGTCGGCACCGGGCGCGCCGTCGACCAGCGCCTGGGTGGCCTCGTCCATGGCCCGCTGCGCGGCGGCGACACCGGTGCGGCGGGCCAGGAAATCGCGGACGGTCTCGCCGGGCCGGCGCTCCGGCTCCTGCGGCAGGTGGCCGACGGTCGCGGCGGGCGGGGACAGCCGCAGCTCGCCCTCGTCGGGCGGGGTGAGTCCGGCGAGCATCCGCAGCAGGGTCGACTTTCCCGCGCCGTTGGCGCCGACCAGCCCGATCACGTCACCGGGCGCGACGACGAGGTCGAGCCCGGAGAACAGGGGGCGGTCGCCGTGCCCGGCGGCGAGGTTCTTGGCAACGAGGGTGGCAGTCATCAGAACGCCGATCCTAACGGCGGCGGGTACACGCCTCCGCCGGGTTTCCCGCCGCTCCCGGATCCGGGCGACCGCCCTGCCCCGGCCGGCCGCGTGGGGCCTATCGTCCTGGTGTGGACAGTGCGCCGAGTGATGAAGTGATCGTGGTCGGAGGCGGTGTCGCCGGGCTGACGACGGCCGTGCTGCTGGCCGAGTCCGGGCGGCGGGTGCGGGTGTGGGCCCGGGAGCCGGCCGAGGGGACGACGTCGGCGGTCGCCGGCGGCCTGTGGTGGCCGTACCGCATCGAACCCGGGCCGCTGGCCGGCGCGTGGGCGCTGGAATCCCTCGGCGTGTACGAGGAGCTGGCCGCGCGGCCCGCGGAGACAGGGGTGCGGCTGGTGGAGGGCGTTCACGACGGGGTCCGGCCGGCGGAGCTGGGCGCGTGGGCGGGCCGGGTGCCGGGGCTGCGGGCGGTGGCCGGCGGACTGGCGGCGCGGCTGCCGGTGATCGACATGCCGGTGCACCTGGCGTGGCTGCGGCGGCGGCTGGAGCGGGCCGGGGGCGCGGTGGAGGTGCGGGAGGTGACCGACCTGGCCGCCGTGCCCGCCGCGGTGGTGGTCAACTGCACGGGTCTCGGGGCCCGTTCCCTGGTGCCGGACCCGGCGGTGCGGCCCGTGCGCGGGCAGTTGGTCGTGGTGGAGAACCCGGGCGTGACGAGCTGGTTCACCTCCGTCGACCACTCCCCGGGCGCGTCCACGTACTTCATTCCGCAGCCGGGCTGGCTCCTCCTGGGCGGTACGGCCGAGGAGGACGACTGGTCCCTGGAGCCGGACCCGGCGACCGCCGCGGCGATCGTCGCCCGCTGCGCGGCCGTCCGGCCGGAGATCGCCGGGGCCCGGATCCTCGCCCACCGGGTGGGCCTGCGCCCGGCCCGCGCGGCGGTACGGCTGGAGCGCCGCCCCCTCCCCGGCGGCCGCGCCCTGATCCACAACTACGGCCACGGCGGCGGGGGCGTCACGGTCGCCTGGGGCTGCGCCCGCGAAACCCGGGACCTGGCCTTCCCT
Source organism: Streptomyces sp. NPDC027672 (assembly GCF_055566335.1). Taxonomy (NCBI): domain Bacteria; kingdom Bacillati; phylum Actinomycetota; class Actinomycetes; order Kitasatosporales; family Streptomycetaceae; genus Streptomyces; species Streptomyces sp. NPDC027672. The sequence continues at coordinate 844,854 of NZ_JBVHSO010000002.1, forward strand.
GCCCCCTGACGACTCCCCCGACACGACGGGCACACTCCACGACACGGCCCCCTCCGGGGGCCCGGCAACCGCGCGCCCGGCCCGGGGCGGCTCCGGGCCCGCCCCGGGGGCCGCGCGCCCGGCCGCTCCCCGCCAGCCGAGGCAACCAGCACGCCGCAGAGGCACGGGGACCGACGCGTCCGGCCCAGGACAACCCGAACCCGGCCACTCCCCGCACACGACGGCCCGCACCCGGCCGCTTCCGGCGCACGGCGGCACGCGCCCACCAAGGCGACCAGCACGCCCCAGAGCCGCGGGGAGCCACACGACCGGCCCAGGACAACCCGAACCCGGCCACTCCCCGCGCACGACGGCCCGCACCCGGCCGCTTCCGGAGCACAGCGGCCCGCGCCCGCGCCCGCCAAGGCGACCGACACGCCCCAGAAACGCGGGGACCGACGCGTCCGGCCCAGGACGATCCGTGCCCGGCGACTTCCGGCGTACGACGGCCCGCGGCCGGCCGCGCCGCGCGGCCGCTCCGCTTCGTCCTGTCCGTCAGTCGGTCGGGAGGTGGCGGACGAGGCCGGGTGTGCGGACGCCGTCCAGGATCGCCGGCGCCGGCGCCGTGGTGGCCGTGGTGCCCTGCGTCGCCCTGGTGAACGCCGCCGCGCCGCCCACCAGCGGCAGCTTCGCGCTCGTGCGGGACAGGTCGACCGTGAGCGTCGGCCGGGTGGACGGCGGGTCGATGAGGTCCTTGTCCGTGCCGGCGACGACCAGGGCCAGCCGGTGTCCGGCGGGCACGACGTGGTCGGTGGCGCCGAGGCGGAGCGTCATCGTGTACGGCCGGCCCGGCGTGAGCGGGACGCCCCGGGCCGCCGAGGCGTAGTGCCCGAGGTCGGCCCAGCCGCGGCTGACCACGGTGGAGCCGACGGCGGCGGTCTTGGCCCGGGTCTCCTTGTAGCAGGCGCTGTCCCCGGCGGTGCTCGCGCCCCAGCAGGTGCGGTCGGTGAGGGTGGTGATGCCCTCGGCGGCGTCGGCGTAGTCGCGGATGGTGTCGGGACCGACGTCCACCAGGACGGCGGACAGGTGGGCGGTGGCGGTGGTCGGGGTGGCGGTGACCGTCACCGCGGAGGAGCCGGCCAGCCGCAGGGGACGGGAGAGGGGCGCGGTGAGGAAGCCGGCCTTCTCGGGCGTGCCCGTGGTGATGCGCGCGGCCCAGTCGGTCTCGCTCAGCGCCGGGTCGTCCGTGAAGGTCTCGGTGCCGGCGGACCGGCGCAGGCCGAGCGTGCCGACGCCGGCCCGGTCGCCGGGGGCCGGCCGCAGCACGGTCGCGCGCGTGCCGGCCGGGGGCCAGGAGGCGCTGGTGACCCACTGGCCGGGGTGGCGTTCGACATCGGCGGCCGGCTCGCGGTCGATGCCGTTGTCGTAGCCGAGGAGTTCGTGGTCGAACCAGCGGTGCAGGGTGTCGACCCAGGCGCCGCGCCGGTAGTCGAAGGGGTCGACGTGTCCGGTCTGGGACAGCCAGATCTTGCGCCGCACACCGTGCCGGGCGAGGGCGTCCCACCAGGGGCCGAGGTGCTGGGTGCGCACGTTGAGGTCCTGCATGCCGTGCACCGCGAAGACGCTGGCCCGCACCTTGGCCGCGTCCTTGACGTAGTCCCGCTCGGTCCACAGCGGGGTCCGGTCGCCGCTGCGCGGGCTGCCCTCGACGAGGCGGCGCTGTACGGCCGCGCAGTGCGCCCGCGCGCCGTCGCTCTCGACGGCGTCGGCGAGTTCGTCGGGCCCGCCGTCGTAGAGCGGGGCGCCCTGGGCGAAGTAGTAGTCGTACCAGGAGGAGATGGCGCTGATCGGGACGATGGTCTTCAGGCCCCGGACGCCCGTCGCGGCGACGCCGTTGGCGATGGTGCCGTCCCAGCTCTTGCCGATCATGCCGGTGCGGCCGTTGGTCCAGCCGGCCCGCACCAGGGTGGCGCCGGTGCGGCTGGTGTACGCCCTGCCGCGGCCGTTCAGCCAGTCGATCACGGCCTTCGCGGACCGGATGTCGGACGGGCCGCCGATGTCGACGCAGCCGTCGGAGCGGTTGGTGCCGGCCAGGTCGACGCCGACGAAGGCGTAGCCGCGGGGCACGAAGTAGTTGTCGTAGTAGAGCGGCATCCGGACGACGTGACCGTGGGTGTCGTACGTCTTGCGCTGGCTCTCGTTGCCGCGCCCGCAGCAGGAGTAGTAGGGGCTGGCGTCCATGATGACCGGCACCTTGCGGCCCTGCCGGGCGGGTTCGGCGGGCCGGACGATGTCGGCGGCGACGCGGTCGCCCTTCCCGTCGCCGTCCCCGTCGAGACCCGTGTCCACCCACACGGACTCCCGGACGGCGCCGGCGTAGGAGTAGACGGGCCGGCTCTCCCGGGGCGCGGCGTGGACGGCCGGGGCGAGGAAGACGGCCGCCAGCGCGGCGACGGCGATGAGGACGAGCGGTCTGCGGACTCTGGAGCGCGTGCGTGTCGGCATGCGCGGACGGTACCCCCGTCAACTCGCCCGCAGAAGAGGGCACTCCGCGGACGTGACGGCCGAATGGCGATCGTGTGACAGCAGGGGCCATGGACAGGCCGGAGACCACAGGGACTGAATAGGCTTCGAACAGACTTCCTTGAACGGACGTGCAGTCCTGAAGACTTGGAGCTGACGTGCACCGCAGAATCATCGCACCGGGCGCTCTCGCGGCGTCCTCCCTCCTGCTGGCGATCCCGGCATCGGCCGCGAGTTACTCCCCCGGCGCGCCGGGCATCGGCGACCCCTACTACCCGTACTACGGCAACGGCGGCTACGACGTCTCGCACTACGACCTGAGGCTGCAGTACCAGCCGAAGACGGACGAGCTGGAGGGCACGGCGACGATCCTGGCGAAGACCACCCAGGATCTGTCCCGCTTCGACCTCGACTTCCTGCTGGACGTCGGCGAGGTGCGGGTCAACGGCGCCAAGGCGGCCTTCACGACGTCCGGCGAGCACGAACTGGTCGTCACGCCGAAGACCCCGCTGGCCAAGGGCTCGACCGTCACCATCGTGGTCCGCTACAGCGGGGTGCCGTCGACGAAGAGCGCCTACGGCTTCACCTCCTGGCACCGCACGCCCGACGGCGGCGTGGCCGCCAACGAGCCCGAGGCCGCCTGGTGGTGGTTCCCCAGCAACGACCACCCGACCGACAAGGCCACCTACGACGTGTCGGTGTCCGTCCCGGACGGCACCCAGGCCATCTCCAACGGCCTGCTCCAGTCGAGCACTTCGAAGCTGGGCTGGACCCGCTACAACTGGCGGCAGACCAAGCCGCAGGCGACCTACCTGGCCACCCTCGCGCTCGGCCGGTTCGACATCACCACCGGCACCTCCGACGGCGGTGTGCCCGTCATCAACGCCTACAGCAAGGACCTCGGCGACAACGACGGCGCCGCGCGCGCCAGCGTGGAGCGCACCGGGGAGATCGTGGACTGGCTGAGCGGCTACTTCGGGCCGTATCCGTTCACCTCGGCGGGCGGGTACGTGCCGAACACCACGACCGGGTACGCGCTGGAGACGCAGACCCGCGTCTACTACAGCCCGAAGCAGTTCGCGAACGGCTCCAACACGTCCCTGGTCGTGCACGAGCTGGCCCACCAGTGGTACGGCGACGACGTGTCGGTCAAGGGCTGGAAGGACATCTGGATCAACGAGGGCTTCGCCCGGTACGCGCAGTGGCTGTGGTCCGAGCACGAGGGCGAGGGCACCGCGCAGGAACTCGCCGACTACGTGTACGCCTCGCACCCGGCCGACGACGCGTTCTGGACGGTCGCGCCCGGTGACCCCGGTCCCGACAACCAGTTCGACGGCGCCGTCTACGACCGGGGCGCCGTCGCCATCCAGGCGCTGCGCAACGCGGTCGGCGACGAGGCGTTCTTCGCGATCCTGAAGGGCTGGCCGAAGGAGCACGCCTACGGCAACGCCTCGGTGGCCGACTTCCAGCGGTACGCGGAGCGGGTGTCCGGCAAGCCGCTGGCCGCGCTGTTCGACACCTGGCTGTTCCAGCCGACGAAGCCGGCCGCGCCGTCGGCCCGCGCCCTGGTGGGGTCGCGTACGGCGGTGGCGCAGCCGAAGTCGTGGAAGAAGATCGAGGCGACGAACGACGTGCACGGGAACGGGCACAGCGGGCGCTGATCCGGACGCCGGCCGGCGGCACCGGGACCCGGACACCCCGGTGTCCCGGTGCCGTGGCCGGCCGGCGCCGACACCGTAGGAAACGGCACGGTGGCGTCACCCGGGGCACTGTGTGCTCTCCGGTGTGACGCCACCGTGGGTGATACCGCCGGCAGGGGCCGCGGGCCGTTACTCCGGGAGCCGGGACGGGGTCCGGCCGGTGTTGTCGGACACCCGGCGGCGGACGCCGAACCAGCCGGCGACCAGCATGACGGCGACCACCGGGATCAGGAACAGGGTCTTGCGGCCGACCTCGGTGTCGTTCCACATCATGCCGAGGCAGACCAGCAGGAACACGATCGTGGCGATCTCGGCGGCCGGGCTGAACTTCAGCTGGAAGTGCGGCCGGGTGACCAGGCCCGCGCGGGCGCGGCGGACGAAGACCATGTGGCAGATCATGATGATGACCCAGGTGCTGATGATGCCGAGCGAGGCGACGTTCAGCACGATCTCGAAGGCCTGGCTGGGCACCAGGTAGTTCAGGCCGACGCCGAGCACACAGACCGCGCAGGTCAGCAGGATGCCGCCGTAGGGCACCTGGCTGCGGCTCATCACCCGGGTGAACTTCGGCGCCGAGCCGGCCACGGCCATCGAGCGCAGGATGCGGCCGGTGGAGTACAGGCCGGAGTTGAGCGAGGACATGGCCGCGGTCAGCACGACCAGGTTCATCACGTCACCGGCCGCCGGCACGCCGATCTTGGACAGCACGGTCACGAACGGGCTCTGGTCGGCGGAGTACACCGAACCGGGCAGCAGCAGGGCGAGCAGCACGACCGAGCCGACGTAGAAGAGGGCCACCCGCCACATGATCGAGTTCACCGCGCGCGGGACGACCTTCTCCGGTTCGGCGGTCTCGCCGGCGGCCACGCCGACCAGCTCCAGGGCGGCGTAGGCGAAGATCACGCCCTGCATGACCAGGACCACCGGCATCAGACCGTGCGGGAAGACGCCGCCGTGGTCGGAGATGACGCTCAGGCCCGGCTTGCTGCCGCCGACGTCGTGCTGGGTCGCCAGCAGGAAGATACCGATCAGCATGAAGCCGACCAGGGTGGCGACCTTGATGATCGCGAACCAGAACTCCATCTCGCCGAAGATCTTCACCGAGATGAGGTTCACGGTGAGGACGACCGCGAGCGCGACCAGGGCCAGCACCCACTGCGGGATGGCGGTGAACATGCTCCAGTAGTGCGTGTAGAGCGCGATCGCGGTGATGTCGGCGATGCCCGTCGTCGACCAGTTCAGGAAGTACATCCAGCCGGCGACGTAGGCGCCCTTCTCCCCGAGGAACTCGCGCGCGTACGACACGAAGGACCCGGAGGACGGGCGGTACAGGACCAGCTCGCCCAGCGCCCGCACGACGAAGAACGCGAAGACACCGCAGACCAGATAGGCCAGGGCGAGCGCGGGGCCCGCGTTGTGCAGGCGGCCGCCGGCGCCGAGGAAGAGGCCGGTGCCGATGGCTCCGCCGATGGCGATCATGTTGACGTGGCGGGCCTTGAGGTCCTTGCTGTAACCGGCGTCGCCCGCGTCCGCGGACGTCTGGGGCACCTCGGGCCGGGTGGTGGCCTGTACCGGTTCCACGGCTTCCTTGCTCACGGGTGGTTTCTCTTCCTGGGTGCGCCCGGGCCTCATGGGCCCGGGGGTCGTGCAGGTCTCGGCCCGCACCACCCTTGTGTCGGGGCACAGACCAAGGCAGCAGCTTCCCAGAGGAGGCGGCGGGTATGCGGTGGCCCACGTCACAGAGCGGTACTTCTCACACGCCCGTCACGGGCTCTCCCCGGGTTTCACACCCCGGGTGTGACAGCGATACTGCTGCGCATGACGACCGACACCGGGGAGCCGACCCTGACCATCGACGAGCTGGCCGCGCGGGCGGGCGTCACGGTCCGCACGGTCCGCTTCTACGGCACCAAGGGGCTGCTGCCGCCGCCGGTGATCGGTCCGCGCCGGGTGGGGCACTACGGCCGGGAGCACCTGGCCCGGCTGGCGCTGATCGAGGAGATGCGGCACCAGGGCATGACCCTGGCCGCGATCGAGCGGCACCTGCGGCAGCTCCCGGCCGATCTGGGCCCGCAGGGGCTCGCGATCCACCGGGCGGTGGTCGCCTCCTGGGCGCCGGACACCGTGGAGACCGTGACCCGTGCGGAGCTGGAGCGGCGGGCGGGGCGGCGGCTGGCCGGGGAGGACGTGGACCGGCTGGCCGCGATGGACGTGCTGACGCGGGACGGGGAGTCCTTCCGCGTGGACTGCGGTCTGCTGCGGCTCGCGGTGCAGCTCCTCGACGTACCGCTGGCGCAGGAGACGATCCTGGCCGCGCGGACCGCGCTGACCGGGCACGCGCGCGCGGCGGCGCACGAGCTGTCGGACCTGCTGCGCGAGGCCGTGGCCGAACGGGACACGCGGGACGTGAAGTCCCTGTCGGCCCATATGCACCCCCTGGTGGTGCAGGCGCTGCTCACCACCTTCCAGCGGTCACTGAAGGAGGAACTGCACCAGTGGCTGGACGGCACGGGCGACGCAGAGGACCCGGAGGACACGAGCCGGCACACGGACGGCGCGGACGGCTGACAGCGCTGAGGGCACTGACAACCGGCGGGCGCCGAGGGCGCTGACACGGCTGACGGGCCCGCCGGGTCTCGGCAGCGGCGGGCCGTGGCCCCGGGGCCGGGTCCCGGGGCCGTCGGCTGTATGCCGCGGGTCAGTGGGCGTCGGTGAAGACCTCGCCGCTCTCGGCCTTCGCCACCAGCAGCGCGGGCGGGGTGAACCGCTCGCCGTAGCGCTCGGCCAGCTCGCGCGCACGGGCGACGAACCCGGGCAGGCCGCCCTCGTAGCCGTTGATGTACTGGAGCACACCGCCGGTCCAGCCGGGGAAGCCGATGCCGAGGAGCGAGCCGATGTTGGCGTCGGCGACCGAGGTGAGGACGCCCTCCTCCAGCAGGCGCACGGTGTCGAGCGCCTCGGCGAAGAGCATGCGCTCCTGCATGTCCCGGAACGGGATCTCGTACCCGGGCTTGGTGAAGTGCTCGCGCAGCCCCGGCCAGAGTCCGGCCCGCCCGCCGTCCTCGGTGTAGTCGTAGAAACCGGCGCCGCCGCCGCGGCCGGTGCGGCCGAACTCGTCCACCATGCGGTCGATGACCGCCTCCGCGGGGTGCGGGGTCCAGGTGCCGCCGGCCTCCTCCACGGCCCGCCTGGTCTCGGTCCGGATCTTGCGCGGCAGCGTGAGGGTCAGCTCGTCCATCAGGGACAGCACCTTGGCCGGGTAGCCGGCCTGGGCGGCGGCCTGCTCCACGGAGGCGGGCTCGACGCCCTCGCCGACCATGGCGACGCCCTCGTTGATGAAGTGGCCGATCACCCGGGAGGTGAAGAAGCCCCGCGAGTCGTTGACGACGATCGGCGTCTTGTCGATCTGCCGGACCAGGTCGAAGGCGCGCGCGAGCGCCTCCTCGCCGGTGCGCTCGCCCTTGATGATCTCGACCAGCGGCATCTTGTCGACCGGTGAGAAGAAGTGCAGCCCGATGAAGTCGCGCTGGCGCTGCACGCCCTCGGCGAGGGTGGTGATCGGCAGCGTGGAGGTGTTGGAGCACAGCAGCGCGTCCGGGGCCACCACCGACTCGATCTCCTGGAACACCTTGTGCTTGAGGGCGGTGTCCTCGAAGACGGCCTCGATGACGGCGTCACAGCCCGCGAGGTCGGCGGCCTCGGCGGTGGGCGTGATCCGGGCGAGCAGGGCGTCGGCCTTCTCCTGGCCGACGCGGCCCTGGGCGACGGCCTTGGCGCACAGCTTCTCCGCGTAGCCCTTGCCCTTGACGGCCGCCTCCAGGGAGACGTCCTTGAGGACGACGTCGATGCCCGCGCGGGCGCATGCGTAGGCGATGCCGGCGCCCATCATGCCGGCGCCGAGGACGGCGGCCCTGCGGACCTCGCGGCGCTCGATGCCCCGCGGCCGGCTGGCTCCGGAGTTGACCGCCTGGAGGTCGAAGAAGAACGCCTGGATCATGTTCTTCGAGGTCTGCCCGGCGGCCAGTTCCACGAAGTAGCGGGCCTCGATGACCTGGGCGGTCTCGAAGTCGACCTGGGCGCCCTCGACGGCCGCGGCGAGGATGCTGCGCGGGGCCGGGTAGGGGGCGCCGCCCGTCTGCTTGCGCAGGCCGGCCGGGAAGGCGGGCAGGTTGGCGGCGAACTTCGGGTGGGCCGGGGTGCCGCCGGGGATCTTGTAGCCCGGGGTGTCCCAGGGCTGCCGGGACTCGGGGTGGGCGTCGATGAAGGCGCGGGCCTTGGCGAGGAGCTCCTGCGGGGTCGCGGCCACCTCGTGGACCAGGCCGTTGTCCCGGGCGCGGCGCGCGTTGTACCGGGTGCCCTGGAGGAGCACCTTCAGCAGGGCGTCCGCGATGCCCAGCAGCCGTACGGTGCGGACGACTCCGCCGCCGCCGGGGAGCAGGCCGAGGGTGACCTCGGGGCAGCCGATCCTGGTGCCGGGCGTGTCCAGGGCGACGCGGTGGTGGCAGGCGAGGGCCAGTTCGAAGCCGCCGCCGAGGGCCGCGCCGTTGATCGCGGCGACGACCGGCTTGCCGAGGGTCTCGATGCGGCGCAGGTTCCGCTTGATGGCGAGACCGCCCTCGAACAGCTCCCGCGCGGTGTCGGGCGTGACCCGGATGAGGTCGCGCAGGTCGCCGCCGGCGAAGAAGGTCTTCTTCGCGGAGGTGAGGATGACGCCGCGCAGGGAGTCCCGTTCGGCCTCCAGCCGGTCGGTGACGGCGGCGAGGGAGTCGCGGAACGCCTGGTTCATGGTGTTCGCGGACTGGTCCGGGTCGTCCAGGACGAGGGTGACGATCCCGGTGTCGTCCTGCTCCCAGCGGATGGTGGTGCTCTCGGTCATGGCAGTCGTCTTTCGTTGAGGTCGCTAGGTCCGCGGGGAGGTCAGATGCGCTCGACGACGGTGGCGATGCCCATGCCGCCGCCGACGCAGAGCGTGGCGAGGCCGTAGCGCTTGTCCTGGCGCTCCAGTTCGTCGACGAGGGTGCCGAGGATCATGGCGCCGGTGGCGCCGAGCGGGTGGCCGAGGGCGATGGCGCCGCCGTTGACGTTGATCTTGTCCAGGCCGAGGCCCATGTCCCGGGCGAAGCGCAGCACGACGGCGGCGAACGCCTCGTTGATCTCGACCAGGTCGATGTCGTCGATGGTGAGGCCGGCCTTGGCCAGGGCCTTGCGGCTGGCGGGGGCGGGGCCGGTGAGCATGATGGTCGGCTCGGAGCCGGAGACGGCCGCGGAGACGATCCGCGCGCGGGGCGTGAGGCCGTGGCGCTCGCCGGCCTCGCGGGAGCCGACCGCGACGAGCGCGGCGCCGTCCACGATGCCGGAGGAGTTGCCCGCGTGGTGGACGTGGTCGATCTTCTCCACCCAGTGGTACTTCTGCAGGGCGACCGCGTCGAAGCCGCCCAGGTCGCCGATGTCGGCGAACGACGGCTTCAGCTTGGCCAGGGAGTCGGCGGTGGTGCCGGGGCGCGGGTGTTCGTCGTGGTCGAGGACGACGAGGCCGTTGCGGTCGCGGACCGGGACGACCGAGCGCTCGAAGCGGCCGTCCTTCCAGGCGGCGGCGGCGCGTTCCTGGGACAGGGCCGCGTACTCGTCCACGTCCCGGCGGGAGAAGCCCTCGATGGTGGCGATGAGGTCGGCGCCGATGCCCTGGGGCACGAAGTTGACGGCGAGGTTGGTCATCGGGTCGTTGAACCAGGCACCGCCGTCCGAGGCCATCGGGACGCGGGACATGGACTCGACCCCGCCGGCGAGGACGAGGTCCTCCCAGCCGGCCCGGACCTTGGCGGCGGCGAGGTTGACGGCCTCCAGACCGGAGGCACAGAAGCGGTTCTCCTGCACGCCCGCGACCGTGTCCGGCAGCCCGGCGGCCAGGGCGGCGATCCGCGCGATGTCGGAGCCCTGGTCGCCGACGGGGCTGACGACGCCGAGCACGATGTCGTCGATGCCGGCCGGGTCCAGCCCGGGGAAGCGGTCGCGGAGCTCGTGGATGAGGCCGACGACCAGGTCGACCGGCTTGGTGCCGTGCAGGGCGCCGTTCGCCTTGCCGCGGCCGCGCGGGGTGCGGATCGCGTCGTACACGTACGCTTCGGTGCTCACTGGGGTGCCTTTCGGAGGGTGGGCCGGGCGGGGTGGGCGGGTCAGCGGCCGTCGGCGGCCGGGGCGCCGGGGCCGTCGGCCGGGCGGGCCGGTAGGCCCCAGTCCCGGGCGACCGCGGCGGCGTCCGCGCCGGGCCGGGCGGGGCCGGTGCGAACGGCAGTGGGCGTGGCGGAGAACCGGGGCGCGGGGGCGGGCTGGGTGACGCCGTCGTGCTCGGTGAAGGTGCCGCGGGCGGCGAGGTGCGGGTGGGCCGGGGCCTCGCGCAGGCCGAGCACGGGCGCCACGCAGGCGTCGGAGTCGGCGAAGACGGCGGTCCACTCGGCGCGGGTGCGGGACTTGAAGGCGGCGGCGACGCGTTCGCGCAACTCCTCCCAGCGGCTCATGTCCCGGTGGGCGGCGGCCGGTCCGGTCAGGCCGAGCAGGCGCAGGAACTCCGCGTAGAACTTCTCCTCCAGGGCGCCGACCGCCATGTACCGGCCGTCGGCGGTCTCGTAGGTGCCGTAGTAGGGGCAGCCGCCGTCCAGGAGGTTGGCGGCGCGCCGGTCCTGCCAGGCGCCGGCGGCGAGCAGGGCGTGGATCATCGTGGACAGGTGGGCGGTGCCGTCGACGATGGCCGCGTCGACCACCTGGCCGGTGCCGGTGGCGCGCGCGTGGTGCAGGGCGGCGAGGACGCCGACGACCAGGTAGAGGGAGCCGCCCGCGTAGTCCCCGAGGAGGTTGGCGGGCACGGCCGGGGGTTCGTCCGGGCGGCCGATCATGCCGAGCGCGCCGGTGAGCGCGATGTAGGCGACGTCGTGGCCGGCGCGGTGGGCGAGCGGGCCGTCCTGGCCCCAGCCGGTCATCCGGCCGTAGACCAGGCGGGGGTTGCGGGCGTGGCAGTCCCCGGGGCCGATGCCGAGCCGCTCGGCGACGCCCGGGCGGTAGCCCTCGACGAGGATGTCGGCCCGCTCGGCGAGGTCCAGGACGCGCGCGGGGCCGTCCGGTGCCTTCAGGTCGACCACGACCGAGCGCTTGTTGCGGTTGGTGAGGTCGTACGCCGGGTCGACGGCGAGGCCCGCGCCGCCCGGGCGGTCCACCCGGACCACGTCGGCGCCGAGGTCGGCCAGCAGCATGGCGGCGAACGGGCCCGGGCCGATGCCGGCCAGCTCCACCACCCGGACACCGGCGAGCGGGCCGGTGCCCGGCGCCGGCGGCGTCCCTGCCGTTGTCATGCGACCAGCCCCCAAGTGTGTGACACAACCGATGTAACACCGGTGATGCTAAGAACGTGTTCCACTGGACACAAGACCTGAACGAGCAAGCGCTTAGCCAAGTGCCCGACACGCCGGTCCTCACCCGGACGAGTGAACGGCCCGCATCCCGGACCGCGCACTCCTCACGCTAGCCTCGGCCACCGGCAGCGGCGCGGGCTGCGCGGCGGGAGCACGGCCAAGGGGTGTCCATGAGCAGGATGAGCAGAACCGACCGTCCCTACGACCTGGTGCTGTTCGGGGCCACCGGTTTCGTCGGCACGCTGACGGCCCGCTATCTCGCCGCGCACGCGCCGCGGGACCTGCGCTGGGCGGTCGCCGGCCGGGACGAACGGCGGCTGGCACGGCTGTGCGAGAGCCTGCCCGGCGGCGACGGCGTCGGAGTGCTGCGGGCCGACGTGGGCGAACCCGCCACACTGCGGGCGCTCGCCGAGCAGGCCCGCGTGGTCGCCACGACCGTGGGGCCGTACGTGCTGTACGGCGAGGCGCTCGTCGCCGCCTGCGCCGACACCGGCGCCGACTATCTGGACCTCACCGGCGAGCCGGAGTTCGTGGACCTGATGTACGTCCGGCACGACGCACGCGCGCGCGAGACCGGCGCCCGCCTGGTGCACGCCTGCGGCTTCGACTCGGTACCGCACGACCTGGGCGTGTACTTCACCGTCCGGCAGCTTCCCGAGGGCGTGCCGCTGACCGTGGACGGCTACGTCAGCGTGGACGCGGCCTTCTCCGGCGGCACCTTCGCCTCCGCGCTGAACCAGGCCGCACGCGGCCGGGGGATGCTGGCCGCCGCGCGCGACCGGGCCCGCCACGAGCCGCGGCTGCCGGGCCGCCGGGTGGCGGCGTCGGCCGGCGCGCCGCGGTTCGCCCCGGAGGCCGGCGCGTGGGCGCTGCCGCTGCCCACCCTCGACCCGCGGATCGTACGGCGGTCGGCGCGGGCGCTGGAGCGCTACGGCCCGGACTTCCGCTACCGCCACTACGCCGCCGTACGGCACCTGCCGGTCGCCCTCGGCGGGAGCGCCGCCGTGGCCGCGCTCGCGCTGGCGGCCCAGGTCCCGCCCGTCCGGCGCCGGCTGTCGGACCGGCTCAGGCCCGGCGAGGGACCGGACGCCGAGAAGCGGGCGAGGAGCTGGTTCCGGGTGCGGTTCGTCGGCGAAGGCGGCGGCCGGCGCGTGTTCACCGAGGTCGCGGGAGGCGACCCGGGGTACGACGAGACGGCGAAGATGTTCGCCGAGGCCGCCCTCTGCCTGGCCTTCGACGCCCTGCCGCCGACGGCCGGCCAGGTCACGACGGCCGAGGCGATGGGCGACGCGCTGACCGGACGGCTGCGCGCGGCCGGGATCACCTTCCGGGTGGTGGCCGCACGCTGACGGGACCGGCCGGCCCGCTCGTCCAGCCTCCCGGCACCGTGGCGGTGGGGCCTGCCGCTAGCGGCCGGTGAGGACGTCGTCCACGACGGCGGACAGGGTGCCGTTCATGGGGAGGCGGGTCATGTCACGGCGTTCGATGTAGCGGTCCACGAGCCGGGCGTAGGAGAGGGAGACGCGGGAGTAGCGGTCGTAGACGGCGGTGGGGAAGTCGCTGACGTCTTCGAAGCAGGCGGTCAGACGCAGGAACGTGCGGTGGAGTCCGGTGCGCTGCCGTACGTTGTCCTGTTCGCGGCGGTCGGCCCGGACGCCGAAGTTGGTCGGTTCCTTCACGCCGACGCCGTACTGGTCCTTGGAGATGTCCATGCCGAGGGTCTGGGCCACGCCGGCCGAGACGAAGGCCGCCCAGTCGCAGGAGTCGAAGGGGAGACGGAAGTAGTAGGCGATCAGGTGCATGACGGGCAGGGTCTCGGCCGCGTAGGTCCGCACGATGCTCGCGCGCAGCGTGTCCGGCTCACGGACGTACGCCTGGATGGCGTCGAGGTGGGCCGGCGGTGCCAGGTCCGGTCCGGCGGCGGACCACTTCTCGTGGAACTGGATCCGCGCGCTGAACAGCGTTTCCTGGTAGGCGTGGGCGAGCCACCGCGCGTCCCGGTCGCCGCCCAGGGTCTTCACCCGGTCCAGCACCTCACCCAGGCTCTCGTCCCCGATCCGGTGCACGCCGCCGGCCACGTCCTGCGGCGGGACGACGATGTCGTCCAGGACCGCCAGCAACGCCACGGCCTTGGCGAGCGCGTGCCACAGCGGGTCCCGGCGATAACCGGCCAGCCACAGGGTGAGCCACTGCACGGCGTCCCGGACGACATACCGGTGCACGTCCTCCAGTGACGTGTCGCCCTTGCGCGTGCAGATCAGCTCGGCCGGTGCGGCCCCGGCCAGCCACGCGGCGAAGGCACGCCCCCGCGCGCTGCTCCGGTAGGCCTCGTCGGTGGCGTCGAGCAGCGCGAGCCGGTCCCGGCGGCACTCGGCCTCGGTCTCCAGCAGCTCCGCCTTGTCCAGCGGCTCGGGCTCGGTCTCCGGGAGGAACCGGGTCAGCCCCCGTACCTGGGGGTCCAGCGCCCGCGCGGTGTCGAACAGGCCGATCTCGCTCAGGTGGAACTCCAGCATCGGCTCTCCTGGTCAGCCTGTGGCGCGCGGAGTGACGGACATCGGCAGGGCGTCGGGGTGGATCTGCGCGTCCGCCACCGCCCGGACCCTGTGGCCCGGCGCAGGGCGCAGATGCCAGCGCGTGGTGACGGCGGAGAGCACGGCGAGCATCTCGGCCCACGCGAAACCGTCGCCGATGCACTTCCTGTTGCCGGCGCCGAAGGGCAGGTAGGCGGCCCGGGGCAGGCTCTTCTCCGGCCTGGTGAGCCACCGGTCGGGGTCGAAGCGCAGCGGGTCCGGGAAGCAGGCGGGGTCGCGGTGCAGCGTCGCGGCGCTGTAGACCGCCTCGGCCCCGCGCGGGATCTCGTACCGCCCGACGCGCACGGTCTCCAGGGCGCGCCGCCCCATGAACCACAGGGGCTGGTACAGGCGCAGCACCTCGTGGACGAACCGGGCGGTGTACGGCAGGGCGGCGGGGGTGACCACGCCCGGCTCGGCCGCCCGTGCCTCCTCGCTGATCCGGTCGGCCATCCCCGGGTTGCGGGCGAGCACGTGCAGGGCCCACGACAGGGTGGTGGACGTGGTCTCGACACCGGCGACGAGGAAGGTGAGCATCTCGTCGCACGCCTCCTCGTCCGACATGCCGCCTTCGTGCGCGAGCAGGAGCGCGAGGACGCCGTGGCTCTCCGGACTGCTGCGGGCCTGCCGTACGGCCGACTCGGCGAGCCGGCGCAGGGCCGCCGCCGAGGCCAGGAACCTCCGCCGCCCGGGAGTCGGTACGACGGCCAGCGCCGGCGGCAGGATGGTGGCCCGGAGCACGCCGCGCACCAGAACGCCGAGGTCACGGCTGACGCGCGCCCCCAGATCCCCGATGGCCCGCCCGGTTTCCGAACCCTCGGTGAACGGGAAGAGTGCCGGCACCAGCATCGCGACGGCCAGCTCGCGCATCTCCCGCCCCATGTCCATGTCCCGCCCTGCCGGCCAGCCGCCCACCCGCGCCCCGGCGACCTGCACGAACATCTCCGAGTACCGCGCGACCCGCTCCCGGTGGAACGCCGGCTGCACAATGCGCCGCTGCCGGAGGTGGAACGGCCCGTCGGACGACGCCAGGCCGTTGCCTATGTACGGCCGGACCCGGTCGAACAGCATGCCTTTGCTGAACTTCCCGCTCTGCGTCACCAGCACGTCGTGAATGGCCTCAGGGGAATTGAGCACGTAGAACGCACGCCGCCCCAGCCGCATCTCCACCACGTCACCGCGACCGCGCAGCCCCTGCAGGTACATCGCCCGCCCCCGCGCCAGCCTGAGCGAATGTCCCACGAACGGCACTCCACCGGGCGCGAGGGGAACCCCACCCGCCGCTGTCTCGTCCAACCCGAGCCTCCCCCGCCCCCAGGAATGTCCGAACACCTTAGCGACCACAGGCCCCGGGAAACACAGGAGATTCAGCCGGTCAGCAGGGCGGATCCGTACGACCTCCGGGTGCCGTGGAACCTCCTTGGACCCCGGCGTCGGCCTGGCGTCTACGACTCTGCGTGCCGGGAGGCCGGCGACCGGCGCTTCGTCGGCTCCTCACCGCTGTCGGCCAGGTCCCGGACCGCCTCGCGCAGGGCCCGACGGCACAGCGCGTCCGCCCGGCGCGTGGTCTCCGGGAGCCGGAACCGCGGGGTCAGCGCCAGGCTGTGCGCCAGGGCGCCGGCCAGGCCGACCCGGTGGCCCACGGAGACGAAGACCGGCTTGACGCCGTCCCGGGTGCGCAGGGCGCGGCCGACCTCCTCGTCCCCGGCGAGCAGCGGGGCCGAACTGCCCCGCGCCGGGCCGGGCTCGTCGTAGCGGAAGGCGAACGGGTTCTTGGCGACGCCGATGACCGGCAGGCCGGTGAGCACGCCCAGATGGCTCGCCAGGCCGAACCGGCGCGGGTGGGCGAGGCCGTAGCCGTCGCACACGACCAGGCCGGGCGGGCCGGGCAGCCGCTCCAGGGCGGCCCGCACGGTCGGGATCTCCCGGAAGGCGAGCAGCCCGGGCACGTACGGGAAGGAGACCCGGCCGACGGCCGTCGCCTCCGCGACGACCTCCAGCGTGGCGGCGTCCAGGACGACGGCCGCCGCCGCGACCAGGTCCAGACCGTCGTCGTAGGCGACGTCGACGCCCGTGACCCGGCCCGTGCCGGGCGGCGGCCCGGGCTCGTCGAGCACCACACGGCCGCGCAGCCCGTCCTGTACGGCACGGGCCTCTTCCTTGGTCGCGGGCCAGCCCGCGGGGATGCCGACGATCGTCATGCCGGGTGACTGTACGGGTTCCCCGGACACCGTCCGCCGGGCGGGGTAGGCTCATGATCATGTTCGTTCTCGAGCTGACCTACACCGCTCCCCTGGACGCCGTGGACGCGGTGCTGCCCGACCATGTGGCCTGGCTGGAACGGCGGTACGAGGAGGGCCTGTTCCTGGCCTCCGGGCGCAAGAACCCCCGCGACGGCGGCGTGATCCTCGCCGTCGCCGAGGACCGCGCCCGGATCGAGGAGACCGTGGCGACCGACCCGTTCGTCACCGCCGGCGTGTGCTCCTACCGCGTCACCGAGTTCCTGGCCACCAAGACGGCGCCCGAACTGGCGCGGCACCGGCAGACGCTCGGCTGAGCCGCCTGCTCAGCCCTTCTTGTCGTCCAGCGCGCGCTGCAACTGCTCCTTGTTCATGTGCGAACGGCCCTCGATGCCACGCTGACGGGCCTCGTTGTACAACTGGTCGCGGGTCGGGCCGTGCGAACCGGCCCGGTTGCCCGACCGCTGACCGCCGCGCTTGGCCGACGACATGTCCTGCGTCGAGCTGCGGCTGGCGGTCTTGGACTCGCCGGAGCGGGCGCGTTCCTTGTTCACCGTCCGCGCGGCGATCTCCTCGGCGCGTCCGGTGCTCTCGCCCCGGTCCTGCGCGCTCTTCTTGATGTGCTCGTACTGCCGCTCGCGCTTGGGGCTGGAACCGGCTGGCATGATCGCTCCTTTCCTTGGCGGTAGGGAGCGGGTACCCGCCTCGCGCGGACTCACCGCACCGTTCCGGTCACCGCCGCGCCTTCCCACCGCCGGCTCACCGTTCCGGTCCCCGCCGCGGGCTCGCGGTCCCCGCCGTCGCCGTCGTCGCCGTCGTCGCCGTCGTCGCCTCAGCGTTCCAGCGATGCCGCCCGGCCCTGTTCGCCGGCCGCCCAGCAGCTCAGGTCCGGGGCGCAGGCCACGGTGTCGTAGGAGCCGGTGTCGACCGTGCGCCAGGTGCGGCCGCCGTCGGTCGTCAGGTCGGTGCCGGTCGGGCCGACGGCCAGGGCGGTGGTGCGGCTGTGCGGGAGCCAGGCGGCACCGGAGCGGTACGCGGGCGGCGGAGCGGCGGCGGGCCGCCAGGTGCGGCCGCCGTCCGCGGTGACCGCGGCGGCCTGCGGCGAGGGGCGGCCGGCGCGGTAGTCGCCGCCGACCGCGAGGCCGTGCGCGCGGTCGCGGAAGGCGAGCGCGAAGACGCCCCGCGCCGGATCGCCCGCCGGTACCGGGGTGTCGGCGGCCGTCCAGGTCAGCCCGCGGTCGGCGGAGTGCAGCACGCGCGCGCGGGCGCCGCCGCCCGTGGCCAGCCACACGTCGCGCGGGCCGGCGGTGACCAGACACCCGCCGCTCGCGGCGAAGGCGGCCTCGCCGTCCAGCGCGGGCGGCATGCCGGCGGCGGGCAGCACGCGCCAGGAGCGTCCGCCGTCGGCGGTGGACAGCAGGCGGAACCTGCCGTCCACCGGGTCGCTCACGGCGAGGCCGTGGCGGTGGTCGAAGAAGGCGAGGCAGTCGTAGAACGCCGCCGGGTCGGTGTTGCGGAAGGACTCCGTCCAGGTCGTGCCGCCGTCGTCGGTGCGGTAGACGCGGGACGCCTCGCCCTCGCCGACGGCCAGCACCACCGCGCGCCGCGCGCCGGACGCCGAGACGTCCCGGAACTCCAGACCGGCCGCGCCCGGCGGCGAGACGTTCCGCCAGCTCGCGCCGCCGTCCGTGGTGCGCAGCACCGTGCCGCCGGTGCCGGCCAGCCAGGCGGTGCGCCGGTCCACGGCGGCCAGGCCGCGGAAGCGGACCTGCGGCGCACCGGTGTCCCGCACCGCCCAGCGCGGCTCCCCGCGGCCGGGACCCGCCCGCCGGGCACCGGCCCGGCCCGGCTCCGGCTGGCTCTCGCCCGTCCGGACGGCAGCCGCGCGGTCGACGGCGTCCGCCCGGCCGGCGCCGGCCTTTCCGGCGGGCCGGGCCTCGGCCGCCGGGGCCGTGAGCACCGCCCCGCACACGACCGCCGCCGCCAGCGCCGCCGTCACCAGCCGGCCCGCCCGTCCCCCGCGTCGCGTACTCCCCGTGCGCCTCATGGCGGGCGAAGCTAGTCCAGACGCCCGGCCCCGTCCAGAGGGCCGCTCCGCGCGGAGGTCCGCGAAGGGTCGCGGATGGTCGTCGCGGGGCCGCGGATGGTCGTCGCGTGGTCGCGGATGGTCGTCGCGTGGTCGCGGGTGGCCGTGGATGGTCACAGAACCCGCACGAACGGCCCGGGGCCTGCCGCGCATGAACGCGGTGACCGAGGTCACTAGGTCGGGGTGTGCACGCATCGGCCGTTTCCTCCGTCTCTTCCAGTGCCGGGTGCCGCACGTCCGGGCGCAGTCCAGCCGTCACGAGGGAGCAAGGTGTTGTCCACCGTCATCGAGCAGCCCGTCGAGGCCCGTCTCGTCGCCGCCGCACCGCGCATGCCGAACATTCCCGCCACGCTGCGCTACGACCGGCGGGACCCGTTCGCGGTGTGCATGACGTTCCCGGCACCGGCCACCCTGGAGGGTGTCGACGTGTGCTGGACCTTCTCCCGCGAGCTGCTGACGGCCGGGTTGCGGGGCCCCGAGGGCCAGGGCGACGTCCGGGTGCGGCCGTACGGGTACGACCGCACGGTGCTGGAGTTCCACGCCCCGGAGGGCACCGCGATCGTGCATGTGCGCTCGGGTGAGATACGGCGGTTCCTGGCGGCGGCCGACGCACTGGTCCCCGCCGGCATGGAGCACCTCCAGCTCGACCTGGACCACGGTCTCGCGGAGCTGATGCGGGACGCCTGCTGACCGCGGCGCGCGCGGGTGGGCGCCCGTAAAACGCGTTGACACCCCGGACCGCCCCTCCTACGGTGTACAGCGGTTCTGTTGCCGTCGATCGGAGAAGGACGTTGCTCCTCTGAGGTCATGAGACACCGCGTCACACCGGTGAGGTGTGCGTGGCGTACGACCTCGGCGTAGAGCCGTCCCCCGGCACGGGTCCGCTTCAGGACCGGTGTGCCCGGTCTCGAAGGTTTCCGCCTCGCGGTGTCTCGACACGCGTCCCCCGCATGCTCACACCTTTCGCGAGGCGCCCATGTCTGCTTCCCTCACCTGTCACTCCCTGTCCTTCGCCTGGCCCGACGGCACCGTCGTCTTCGACGGTCTGGACATCGCCTTCGGCCCGGGCCGCACCGGGCTCGTCGGCGTCAACGGATCGGGCAAGTCCACCCTGCTCAAGCTGCTCGCCGGGGACCTCGTCCCGGCCGACGGCACCGTGAAGGCCGTCGGCGAGATCGGCCACCTCCCGCAGAACATCACGCTCGACACCGCCCTCCGTGTCGACGCGGCCCTCGGCATCGCCGAGCGGCGGGCCGCCCTGCACGCCATCGAGGCGGGCGACGCGGCCGAGGAGCACTTCGAGACCCTCGGCGACGACTGGGACGTGGAGGAACGCGCCCTGGTCACGCTCGGCGAACTCGGGCTCGGCCACATCGGCCTGGACCGGACCGTCGGCGAGCTGTCCGGCGGCGAGTCGGTGCTGCTGCGGCTCGCCGCGCTGCTGCTGCGCCGCCCGGGCATCCTGCTGCTCGACGAACCCACCAACAACCTCGACCTGTACGCGCGCCGGCGGCTCTGCCAGGCCGTCGCCTCCTATCCCGGCATCCTGGTCATGGTCAGCCACGACCGGGAACTGCTGGACCTGGCCGACCAGATCGCGGAGCTGCACTCCGGCGAGGTCACCTGGTACGGCGGCAACTACTCGGCCTACGAGGAGGCGCTGGCCGTCGAGCAGAAGGCGGCCGAGCGGACGGTGCGCGCCGCCGAGGCGGACGTGCGCAAGCAGCAGCGCGAACTGGCCGACGCCCAGCTCAAACTGGCCCGCCGCAAGCGGTACGGGCAGAAGATGTGGGACTCCAAGCGGGAACCGAAGATCGTCATGGGCGGTCGCAAGCGCGCCGCCCAGGAGTCCGCGGGCAAGCACCGGGCCGTGCACCAGGAACGGCTCGCCGAGGCCCGGGAACGGCTGGACGAGGCGGTGGAGGCCGTACGGGACGACGACGAGATCCGCATCGAGCTGCCGTACACCGCCGTACCGCCCGGCCTCCGGGTGCTCACCCTGGAGGACCTGCGCACGGCGTACCAGGCGCGCGTGGACGGCGTCCTCGATCTGCGCGGACCGGAGCGGATCGCGCTCGTCGGACGCAACGGCGCCGGCAAGACGACGCTGCTGCGGACCATCGCCGGCGAGCTTCAGCCGCTGGCCGGCACGGTGACCGCGCACGTTCCGCTGCGGTTCCTGCCGCAGCGGCTGGACGTGCTGGACGACGACCTGTCGGTGGCCGAGAACGTGGCCCGGTTCGCGCCGGGCGCCACCAACAACCGGGTCCGGGCCCGGCTCGCCCGCTTCCTGTTCCGGGGCGCCCGGGCCGACCAGCAGGCGGCCACCCTGTCGGGCGGCGAGCGCTTCCGGGCAGCCCTGGCCGCGCTGATGCTGGCCGAGCCCGCGCCCCGGCTGCTGCTGCTGGACGAGCCGACCAACAACCTGGACATGGCCAGCGTCCGGCAGCTGACCACGGCGCTGGAGTCGTACGAGGGCGCGCTGATCGTGGCCAGTCACGATCTGCGGTTCCTGGAGTCGGTCGGGATCACGCGCTGGCTGCTGATGGAGGAGGGCGGACTGACGGAGACGACTCCCGAGGCGCTGGCCGGACCGGTGTGACGGGTCCGGCGGGGCGCGGCACCGGGCCGGGGTTTGGCCCCGGCCCGGGTGCCCTGCATGATGACGGACCGGCGTTCCCTCCGGGGCGCCGGCAGCCGCACCATCGCACCGATCGATTCGAAAGGTCCCTCGTGCCCAGCAAGAAGGCCCTCGTCCGCCGTCCCGGTCCCCGCCTCGCCGACGGCCTGGTCACGCACATCGCGCGGGAGAAGGTCGACACCGAGCTGGCCGGCGAGCAGTGGGAGGCCTATGTGGCGGCCCTGCGCGCGCACGGCTGGGAGACGATCGAGGTCGAACCGGCCGACGACTGCCCGGACGCGGTGTTCGTCGAGGACACGGTCGTCATGTTCCGGAACGTGGCGCTGATCACCCGGCCGGGCGCCGAGTCCCGGCGCGCGGAGACCGCCGGCGTCGAGGAGGCCGTGGCGAGCCTCGGCTGCTCGGTGAACTGGATCTGGGAGCCGGGCACGCTGGACGGCGGTGACGTCCTCAAGGTCGGCGACACCGTGTACGTCGGCCGGGGCGGGCGCACCAACGCGGCCGGCGTGCGGCAGGTCCGGGCGGCCTTCGAGCCGCTGGGCGCCCGTGTGGTGGCCGTGCCGGTGAGCAAGGTGCTGCACCTGAAGTCGGCGGTCACCGCGCTGCCGGACGGCACGGTGATCGGGCACATCCCGAAGGTGGACCGGCCGTCGCTGTTCCCGGGTTTCCTGTCGGTGCCGGAGGAGTCGGGCGCGCACGTGGTGGTGCTCGGCGGCGGCACGCTGCTGATGGCGGCGAGCGCCCCGCGCACGGCGGAACTGCTGACGGACCTCGGGCACGAGGTGGTGACGGTCGACATCAGCGAGTTCGAGAAGCTGGAGGGCTGTGTGACGTGTCTCTCGGTACGGCTGCGGGAGCTGTACGCCTGACCGGGTGATCGTTCCCGCCGACGGCACCGGGACCTGCGGGTCCGGTACCGCCGGCGGGTCTGAGGGCGGCGTGTCGGGGTAGCTGATCAGCGGTTCTTTACGGCCTTCTTAACCTACGGTTACGTAACCTACGGGTTCGTAGCCTACGATCACGTAGGGCCCCGTGCGCCGCTCGCCGGGTCACCCACCCTCCCCCTGTCGCCGTCCCCCTGGAGTTCTCCGTGACGATCACTTCCCCTCGCCTCGCCGCCCCGTCCGTCTGGACCGACGAGCGGCTGCTGTACGCCCTGGAGGAAGTGGTCGAGAAGGAACTGAACCGGCATCTGAAGGTCGCCAAGGACTGGATGCCGCACGAGTACGTGCCGTGGAGCGACGGCCGCAACTTCCCCGGTCTGTTCGAGGACGGCGAAGCCTGGGCCAAGGACCAGTCGAAGGTGACGGAGATCGGCCGGATCGCCCTCGTGGTCAACCTGCTGACCGAGGACAACCTGCCGAGCTACCACCACGAGATCGCCACGCTCTTCGGCCGCAACGGCGCCTGGGGCACCTGGGTGCACCGCTGGACGGCCGAGGAGGGCCGGCACGGCATCGTGATGCGCGACTATCTGCTGGCCTCGCGCGCGGTGGACCCGGACCAGCTCGAGCGGTTCCGCATGGCGCACATGAGCGAGGGCTTCGAGTCCGACAACAGCCACTCGATGCTGCACTCGATCGCCTACGTCGCCTTCCAGGAACTGGCCACGCGGATCTCGCACCGCAACACCGGCCACCAGTCCGGCGACCCGGTCTGCGACCGCATGCTGGCCCGGATCGCGACCGACGAGAACCTGCACATGGTCTTCTACCGCAACCTGCTCAAGTCCGCCTTCGAGCTGGCCCCCGACCTGACCATGCAGGCGGTCCGGGATGTCGTGGTGAACTTCCGCATGCCCGGACACAGCCTCCCCGGCTTCGAGCGGGCCGCCGCGCAGATGGCGATCGGCGAGGTCTACAACCTGCGCATCCACCACGACGACGTGCTCCAGCCGGTGCTCCGCTTCCTGAGGGTCATGGAGATCGACGGCCTCGGGCCCGAGGGGCTCAAGGCGCAGGAGGAGCTCGGCCTGTTCCTGGGCGGGCTGGACGCGGAGGCCGCGCGCTTCGACGAGAAGCTGGCCGCGCGCAAGGCCCGGATGGCGGCACGCGCCGCGAGCTGAGGCTCCCCGCGGGGGCCGGGCGGTGCGCCGGCGTTCTCAGCGGGCGGTGCGGTGCGTTCCCGGGGAGCGGTGCGCCGGTGTTCTCAGCGGGCGGTGCGGCGCAGCGCCAGGCGTTCCTTCTCCGACAGGCCGCCCCAGACGCCGAACCGCTCGTCGTGGGTGAGCGCGTACTCCAGACAGGCCGGGCGCAGCTCGCACATGGCACAGATGCGCTTCGCGTCGCGCACCGAGCTGCCGGGCTCCGGGAAGAAGAAGTCCGGACCGGTCTGCGCGCACAGGGCCTGTGCCTGCCAGGTGTCGTCGGCCGGGGTGATGGTTTCGATGTGCATGGCCAGAAGCCTGCCCGAGGCCGAAAAACGTTCGATCAACGCCCGCTCAACGACGGGCCCGAGGCCGCCGGCCGCCCCGATCATGCTCCCCTCGGCCCGGCAGGCGCACGGCGGCGCGCGGAGCATCGCGGAAACCGGGAATACCCGCGCGCTCACGCCGGGTGAGTGCCGGGCGGCCCGGCCCGTCGCCGCTCCCGGCGGCGGGCACCGGCGGGCGGTGCCAGACTCGGCAGTGCACGCGGACGGCACCCTGGCGAGGAGGGCCGAGATGCTCACCACCCGTTTCGTCACCGGCGCGCCCTGCTGGATCGACGTCGGCGACCCCGACCCCGACGCCGCCACCGGTTTCTACGGCGCCCTGTTCGGCTGGCGGTACCGGCCGGCGGCGCCGGACACCGGCGGTTACGGCTTCTTCGAGCTGGACGGCAGGACCGTGGCGGGCGGCGGGCGCCGGGCCGGGCCCGGACAGGAGCCGGCGGCCTGGACGGTGTACTTCCGCAGCGAGGACGCCGAGGCCACCGCCGAGGCGGCGGAACGCGCCCACGGCACGGTGCTGGTCCGCCCGGCGGACGTGCCGGGCCACGGCCGCCTGGCGGTCCTCGCCGACCCGGCGGGCGTGGCGTTCGGGATCTGGCAGCCGGGCCGGACCGAGGGCGTGGACACGACGGGCGAACCCGGCGCGCTGAGCTGGGTGGAACTGCACACACCCGACATCGCGGCGGCCGCCGCGTTCTACCGCCGGGTGCTCGGCCTGGAGACGGCCGGAGTGCCCTTCCCGGGCGGGACGTACACGTGTGTCGGCCCCGAGGGCGGCGAGGACGACGCGATGTTCGGCGGCATGGTGCCGCTGGCGGACGTGCCCGCCGAGGCGGCGGACGGGCCGTACTGGCTGCCGTACTTCGACGTGGCGGACACCGACGCCGTCGCGGCTCGGGCGCGGGACCTCGGCGGGAGGGTGCGCCTGCCCCCGACGGCCGTGGCGGGCGTGGGCCGCATGGCCCATCTCGCCGACCCGTACGGGGCCCGCTTCGCGGTGCTCACGGCCGAGCCGCCGCAGGGCTGAGCCCTACCGGGAGCGGCCGGCCGGAACTCAGGCGGAGACGCGGCGTATGAGGGTGGTCGGCAGGATCACGCCCGCCGCCGGGGTGTCCGGGGTGCCGGCCGGCGCGAGCCGCCGGTCCCGGTCGCCGGACAGGCCGCGCAGCAGCAGGCGGGCCATGAGCCGGCCCATCTCCTCGATGTCCTGCCGGACCGTCGTCAGCGGCGGATCGGTCTGCTCGGCGACCGGCAGCATGTCGTCGAAGCCGACCACGGCCACGTCCTCGGGCACGCGCCGGCCGTGCTCGCGCAGCACCCGCAGCGCACCGAGCGCGGTGAGGTCGCTGGCGGCGAAGACGGCGTCGACGTCCGGGCAGCGGCCGAGCAGTTCGCGCATGGCGCGTTCGCCGCCGGCCGGGGTGAAGTCGCTCTCCGCGACCAGCCGGGGGTCGCAGGCGCCCAGGGCCTCGGTGACGGCGTCCCGGTAGCCGTCGAGCCGGTCCGCGGCCGACGTCTGGTCCAGCGCGCCGGTGAGGTGCGCGACGCGCCGGCGGCCGAGGTCCAGCAGATGCCGTACCGCGGCGCGCGCCCCGCCCCGGTTGTCGCAGTCGACGTACACCACCCCGGGATCCTCGGCCGCGCCGGTGTCCCAGTGCGGACGGCCGCCGAACACGGTGGGCACGCCGGCGTCCCGGATCAGGCCGGGCAGCGGGTCGTCCAGGTGCAGGGAGAAGACGAGCGCGCCGTCGACGTGGCCGCCGGCGAGGTACCGGGCCACACGCGCGTGGTCGGCCCGGCCCTCGGTGAGCAGCAGCACCAGTTGGTTGTCGTGCGCGGTCAGCTCCTTGCTGATGCCGCGCAGTTGGTGGGCGAAGAAGGGGTCGGCGAAGACCCGCGCCTCGGGCTCGGCGATGACGACCGCGACCGCGTCGTGGCGCCGGGTGACGAGGCTGCGCGCCGCCTGGTTGGGGACGTAGCCCAGTTCCTCCACGGCCTGCCGGACCCGTTCGGCCAGGGACTCGCGGACTCCGTCGCCGCCGTTGACCACCCGGGACACGGTGGCCCGCGACACGCCGGCCCGCGCGGCCACGGCCTCCAGGGTGGGGCGCGACACTGCGTCGGTCACTTCGGCACTCCTCATCGGCGGCTGACGATCAGGATAGCCGCGCGACACCGGCCGGTCCGCTGCCCGGACCGATCATGAGGGGGCGCACAGGCGGGCCCGTGGCGGCCCGGCGGGCAGTGGGTGGCCGGCAGGGGCACGACAGCGGTCGCCCCTCAGGGCGAGGGCTCGTCGCGGGCGCGGCTCGGCTGGACCCGTTTCGGTTCGCCGGGCATCTTCGGGTACTCCGGCGGGTACGGCAGGTCGCCCAGGCCGTGGTCGTGTTCGTCCCGGCGGGCCAGCTCCAGGAGCGCGTCCAGGGAGTAGGCGTGGTCGTCCATGTCGGCGTGCACGTCGCCGAGTTCGGCGAACCGGGCCGGCATGGTGGCGAGGTCGAAGTCGCGCGGCTCGGCGACGCCGACCTCCTCCCAGCGCAGGGGCGCCGAGACGGGGGCGTGCGGGCGGGGACGGACGGAGTAGGCGGAGGCGATGGTGCGGTCCCGTGCCGTCTGGTTGTAGTCGAGGAAGATACGGCGCCCGCGTTCCTCCTTCCACCACTTGATGGTCACCTCCCCGGGCATCCGGCGTTCCATCTCCCGGCCGACCGCGATCGCCGCACGGCGCACCTGGGTGAAGGTCCAGCGCGGCGCGATGGGCACGAACACGTGCAGGCCCCGCCCGCCCGAGGTCTTCGGCCAGCCGCGCAGCCCGCCGAACTCGTCCAGCACGGCGCGCAGTTCACCGGCGGCGCGGGCCGCGTCCGCGTAGTCGGTGCCGGGCTGCGGGTCGAGGTCGATGCGGAGTTCGTCGGGGTGGTCGACGTCCGTGGCGCGGACCGGCCAGGGGTGGAAGGTGAGGGTGCCGTACTGGGCGGCCCACACCACGGCGGCCTCCTCGGTGGGGCACATCTCGTCGGCGCTGCGTCCGCTGGGGAAGGTGATGTGGGCGGTCGGGATCCAGTCGGGCATGCCCTTGGGGGCCCGCTTCTGGTAGAACCACTCGCCGCCGACACCGTCCGGGTAGCGCTCCAGGGTGGTGGGGCGGTCGCGCAGGGCGCGCAGGATGCCGGGCGCGACGGAGGCGTAGTACCGGGCGAGGTCCAGCTTGGTGAAACCGCGCTCGGGAAAGAACACCTTGTCCGGGCTGGACAGCCGTACCGTCCGGCCGCCCACCTCCAGTTCCACCGCGTCACCCATGCGGCCACGGTAGGCGCACCCCGCATACCTCGCATACCGGGCGGAGCCGTACGTATGCGAGCAGAATCGGTGCCATGGATCTGCCCGTCATGCCGCCCGTGAAGCCGATGCTCGCCAAGTCGGTGGTGACGATCCCGCCGGGGATGCACTACGAGGCGAAGTGGGACGGCTTCCGGTCGATCGTGTTCCGCGACGGAGCCGAGGTCGAGCTGGGCAGCCGGACCGGCAAGCCGCTGACCAGGTACTTCCCCGAGCTGGTCGCGGCGCTGCGGGAGCGGGTGCCCGAGCGGTGCGTGCTGGACGGGGAGATCGTGATCGCGCGCGACGGCCGGCTGGACTTCGACGCGCTGACCGAGCGGATCCACCCGGCGGCCTCCCGGGTGCGGATGCTGGCCGAGAAGACGCCGGCCTCCTTCGTCGCCTTCGACCTGCTGGCGCTGGACGACCACGCCCTGCTCGACGTGCCCCTGACCGACCGGCGCGCCCTGCTGGACCGGGCCCTCGCCGGGGCGTCCCCGCCGGTGCACCTGGCGCCCTCCACGGCCGACATCGAGGTGGCCCGGCGGTGGTTCGAGCAGTTCGAGGGCGCCGGTCTGGACGGGGTCGTGGCCAAACCGCCCGGCCTGCGCTACCTCCAGGACGAACGGGCCATGTTCAAGATCAAGCACGAGCGGACGGCGGACGTCGTCGTCGCCGGGTACCGCCTCCACAAGAGCGGCCCGGTGGTGGGCTCGCTGCTGCTGGGCCTGTACGACGAGCAGGGCCGGCTCCAGCACGTCGGCGTGTCGGCCGCGTTCTCCATGAAGAAGCGCGCCGAACTGGTCGAGGAGCTGGCGCCGCTGCGCATGGACGACGCCGCCGGGCACCCGTGGGCCGCCTGGACCGACGAGGCCGCGCACGAGACGGCCCGGCTGCCGGGCGCACCGAGCCGCTGGTCCGGCAAGAAGGACCTGTCCTGGGTGCCGCTGCGGCCGGAGCGGGTGGCCGAGGTGGCCTACGACCACATGGAGAACGGACAGCGGTTCCGGCACACCGCCCGCTTCCGCCGCTGGCGCCCGGACCGCACACCGGACGGCTGCACCTACGCCCAGCTGGAGGAGCCGGTGCGCTACGACCTGGCGGAGATCCTCGGCGAGAAATAACTCCGGCACGCACGGCTACGGCTACGGCTACGGCTACGGCTACGGCTACGGCTACGGCTACGGCTGCATGAGGATCTTGACGGCGCCGTCCTGCTTGCGCTGGAACATCTCGTACGCGTGCGGGGCCTCCGCCAGCGGCAGCCGGTGCGTGGCGAAGTCGTCGACGCCGAGCGGGTCCTCGTCCGTGAGGTAGGGGATGATCTGGTCGGTCCAGCGGCGGACGTTGGCCTGGCCCATGCGGAGCTGGATCTGCTTGTCGAAGAGGGTCAGCATCGGCATCGGGTCGGCCATGCCGCCGTAGACACCGCTGAGCGAGATCGTGCCGCCCCGGCGGACCAGGTCGATCGCCATGTACAGGGCGCCGAGCCGGTCGATGCTGAAGCGTTCGGCCAGGGGCGCGCTGAGCTTGCGGGGCATCAGCGAGGTGGCGGTCTGGGCCAGCTTGGCGGCGGCGCTGCCGTGCGCCTCGGTGCCGACGGCGTCGATCACCGCGTCCGGGCCCCGGCCGCCGGTCACGTCCCGGATCGCGTGCACCAGCGCCTTCTCGTCGTCGAAGGCCCGCAGGTCGTACGTCTCGATCCCGCGCCGCTGCGCCCGGGCCAGCCGCTCGGGCACCAGGTCGACGCCGATGACCCGTTCGGCGCCGCGGGCCCGGGCGATCC
This sequence comes from Streptomyces sp. NPDC027672, assembly GCF_055566335.1. Classification (NCBI taxonomy): domain Bacteria; kingdom Bacillati; phylum Actinomycetota; class Actinomycetes; order Kitasatosporales; family Streptomycetaceae; genus Streptomyces; species Streptomyces sp. NPDC027672. Next base: position 873,530 of record NZ_JBVHSO010000002.1, read on the forward strand.
GGCAGGCCATGTCACCGATCGGGCCGAGGCCGAGGACCGCGAGGGTGCCGCCGGGCGGGACGGCGGCGTACTCGACGGCCTGCCAGGCGGTGGGCAGCACATCCGAGAGGTAGACGAAGCGGTCGTCCGCCGGGCCCTCGGGCACCTTGACCGGCCCGAACTGCGCCTGCGGGACGCGCAGGTACTCGGCCTGGCCCCCGGGCACGGCGCCGTACAGCCGGGTGTAGCCGAACAGCGGGGCGCCCATGCCCTCGCCGGTGACCTGCGTGGTCTCGCACTGGGTGGGCAGTCCGGTGTCGCACATGAAGCAGTGCCCGCAGGCGATCTGGAACGGCACCACGACCCGGTCGCCGGGACGCAGGTTCGGCACCTCGGGGCCGACCTCCTCCACGATGCCCATGGGTTCGTGCCCGAGGATGTCACCGGGCGTCATGAACGGGGTGAGCACCTCGTACAGATGCAGGTCGGAGCCGCACAGTCCGGTGGACGTGACACGGATGACGGCGTCCGTGGGTTCCTCGATCCGCGGATCGGGCACGTCCTCGACCCGGACGTCCCGCTTGCCCTGCCAGGTGACTGCCTTCATAAGCCGCGCTCCCTTGGTCGCGTACGACTGCGTCCCGTGTCTGAGGGCGGCCGGGTACCCGGACCCGCCGCCGCCGAACCCGGGCGGCGCGGTCAGCCCGGGGCGGCCGCCGGTTCGGCCGGGTTGCGCAGTTCCTCCGCCGCGTCGGCGACCCGGCGGATCAGGTCGAAGAAGACGGTCTGCTCCGCGGCGGAGAGCGGGCCCAGGAACACCTGGTTCATCCGGGCGGTGCGCACGCTGAGCCTGCGGTGCGTGCGCAGCCCCTCGTCGGTGAGGCGGAGCAGGAAGCGCCGGCCGTCCCGCGGGTCGCGGACCTTGTGCAGCAGTGCGCGGCGGTCGAGCCGGCTGATCACCTCGGCGATCGTCGACCGGTCCAGGCCGACCCGCTCCCCCACCGTCCGCTGGTCGAGTCCCGGCTCGGCGACGAGCGTGTTCAAGACGGCGAACTGCGGTGAGGTGATCTCCTCCGAGACCATCGTGTTCCACAGCAGGTGGTGCGCCTGCTGGAGCCGCCGGGCCAGGTGCCCGGGATGGGTGGCGAGGTCCACCGCGGCCATGTGCGCTCCCTGATCAGTTCGTAGGTGCACTGAACGATACCCGGCTCCGGAACCGGCCGCCTCACCACGTGGCCGGGGAAAATCCAGGTCTTGACGGCCCTCGCCCGCGGTGGCAGCGTGAGCGGCACCTCGGCGAAATGCTCAGTGCGCTGACTATCGACGCGCTGACGGACGGAGAGACGGAGCTTTCGGGATGGACAAGGTGGTGGCCACGGCTGACGCGGCGGTGGCCGATGTGCCGGACGGCGCGTCCCTCGCCGTCGGCGGGTTCGGGCTCAGCGGTGTGCCGAACGTGCTGATCCAGGCGCTGTACGAGCGCGGCGTCGGCGGGCTGAGCGTGGTGTCGAACAACTGCGGCGCGCTGGACTCCGGGCTCGCGGTGCTGCTGGCCGCGGGCCGGATCACCCGGGTGACCGGCTCGTACATCGGCGGCAACAAGGAGTTCGCCCGCCAGTACCTGGGCGGTGAACTGGAGCTGGAGCTGATCCCGCAGGGCACGCTCGCCGAGCGGCTGCGCGCGGGCGGCGCCGGCATCCCGGCCTTCTACACCCCGGCCGGCGTCGGCACCCAGGTCGCCGAGGGCGGGCTGCCCTGGCGCTACGACGGCTCGGGCGGGGTCGCCCTGGCCTCGCCGCCGAAGGAGGTGCGGGAGTTCGACGGCGTGGAGTACGTGCTGGAGCGCGGGATCCGCACCGACTTCGCGCTGGTCAGGGCCGCGCGCGGGGACCGGCACGGCAATCTGGTGTTCCGCAGGTCGGCCCGGAACTTCAACCCGCTGGCCGCGATGGCCGGGCGGATCACGATCGCCGAGGTGGAGGAGCTGGTCGAGCCCGGCGCGATCGATCCGGACACGGTGCACGTGCCGGGCGTCTTCGTGCAGCGGGTGGTGCCGCTCACCCCGGAGCAGGCGGCGGACAAGCGGATCGAGTTCCGGACGGTGAGCGGCTGATGGCCTGGACACGTGAGCAGATGGCGGCCCGCGCGGCCCGCGAACTGCGGGACGGCCAGTACGTGAACCTCGGGATCGGACTGCCGACCCTGATCCCGAACCACCTGCCCGAGGGCGTCGAGGTGGTGCTGGAGTCGGAGAACGGCATCCTGGGCACGGGCCCGTACCCCGCCGAGGACCGGGTCGACCCGGATCTGATCAACGCGGGCAAGGAGACGGTGACGGTCCTGCCGGGCGCGTCCTTCTTCGACTCGGCGCTGTCCTTCGCGATGATCCGGGGCGGGCACATCGATGTGGCCGTGCTGGGCGCGATGCAGGTCTCCGCCGGCGGCGACCTGGCCAACTGGGCGGTGCCCGGGAAGCTGGTCACCGGGATCGGCGGCGCGATGGATCTGGTGCACGGTGCCCGCCAGGTGATCGTGGTGATGACGCACACGGCGAAGGACGGTTCGGCGAAGATCCTCAAGGAGTGCACGCTGCCGCTCACAGGCAAGGCGTGTGTGAACCGGGTCATCACCGATCTGGCGGTGTTGGACGTCATGGACGGTGGACTCCGGCTGACGGAGACCGCGCCGGGTGTGAGCGTGGACGAGGTCGTCGCCCGGACCGATGCGGAACTCACCGTTGCGGAGGATCTGCTGTGAACCCCGCTCACACCAACGATCCCGCGCACGCCGACAAGGCTGTGAACCCCGGCGAGCCTGTGAACCCCACCCACCCTGTGAACCCGAGCAAGCCTGGGAACCCCGGCAAGCCCCTGTACGCCGGCAAGCCCGTGTACATCGTGGACGCCGTCCGCACGCCGTTCGGCCGTTACAACGGCGGCCTGGCCGCCGTCCGCCCCGACGACCTGGCCGCCCACACCCTGCGCGCCCTCCTCGCCCGCACCCCGGACCTGGACCCGGCCCGCATCGAGGACGTGTACTTCGGCAACGCCAACGGCGCCGGCGAGGAGAACCGCAACGTCGCCCGCATGGCCGCCCTGCTCGCCGGACTGCCCACCTCCGTGCCCGGCGTGACCGTGAACCGGCTGTGCGCCTCCGGTCTGGAAGCGGTGATCCAGGCCGCCCGCGCCATCGCGACGGGCGATGCCTCCATCGCCGTGGCGGGCGGGGTGGAGTCCATGACGCGCGCGCCGTACGTCCTGCCCAAGGCGGACCAGCCGTTCCCGGCCGCGCACACCGAGCTGTACTCGACCACGCTCGGCTGGCGCATGGTCAACCCGCGCATGGACCCGCAGTGGACCATCCCGCTGGGCGAGAGCGCCGAGCTGATCGCCGACAAGCACGGGATCACCCGCGAGCAGCAGGACGCCTTCGCCCTGGACTCCCACCGCAAGGCCGCCGCCGCCCAGGAACAGGGCCTCTTCGACGCCGAGCTGACGTCCGTGCCGGTGCCGCGGCGCAAGGGCGAGCCGGTCGGTTTCGCCGCCGACGAGTGCGTGCGGCCGGACGCCTCCCTCGCCGCGATGGCGAAGCTGCGGCCCGCCTTCCGCGCCGAGGGCGGCACGGTCACCGCGGGCAACTCCTCGCCGCTCAACGACGGCGCGGCGGCCCTGCTGCTCACCGACGAGGAGGGGCTGAGGGCCACCGGCCGGGAGCCGCTGGCCCGGATCAGCGCGACCGGTGTCTCCGCGACCGACCCGCGGTACTTCGGTCTGGCCCCCGTGGAGGCGGTCGGCCGGGCCCTGGCCAAGGCGGGCAGGGACTTCGCCGACCTGTCGGTGCTGGAGCTGAACGAGGCGTTCGCCGCGCAGGTGCTCGGCTGTCTGGCGGAGTGGCCGCGGTTCGACCCGGCGGTCCTCAATCCGCAGGGCGGCGCCCTCGCGCTCGGCCACCCGCTCGGCGCCTCCGGTGCCCGGCTCGCCGGAACCGTCGCCCACCAGCTTGCCCGCCGGGGCTCCGGGACCGGCGTGGCGACCCTCTGCATCGGCGTGGGCCAGGGCCTCGCCCTCGTCCTCGAACGCTAAGGAAACGTCAGGTACTCCGATGACCCTCACCCAGTACGACATCGACCAGGAGATGGCCGCCGCGCACGCCGCGTACGGCAAGCGCGTCGCCGACGGTGCCCCGGCCGAGCACCACCCGCGCCGCGACTACGCGCCGTACCGGTCCTCCGTGCTGCGCCACCCGAAGCAGCCCCTGGTCGCGATCGACACGCGCCGGGACCCGGAACTGGTGGAGCTGCGCTCCCCCGCCTTCGGCGAGCGCGACCTCACCGGCATCGACAACGACCTGACCCGGCAGCACGCCGGGGAGCCGATCGGCGAGCGCATCACGGTCTCCGGGCGGCTGCTGGACCGTGACGGGCGCCCGGTGCGCGGCCAGTTGGTCGAGATCTGGCAGGCCAACTCGGCCGGCCGCTACGCCCACCAGCGCGAGCAGCACGACGCGCCGCTGGACGCGAACTTCACCGGCTTCGGCCGCACCCTCACCGACGCCGACGGCCGCTACCACTTCACCACCATCCAGCCGGGCCCCTACCCGTGGCGCAACCACGTCAACGCCTGGCGCCCGGCCCACATCCACTTCTCGGTGTTCGGCACGGCGTTCACCCAGCGGCTGGTGACCCAGATGTACTTCCCGAACGACCCGCTCTTCCCGTACGACCCGATCCTGCAGTCGGTGACGGACGACGCGGCCCGGCAGCGGCTGGTGGCCACCTACGACCACGGTCTGTCGGTGCCGGAGTTCTCCCTCGGCTACCGCTGGGACATCGTGCTGGACGGCCCGGCCGCCACCTGGACGGAAGAAGGACGCTGAGCACCATGACGATCATCGACCCGGGCAGCCCCGAGCAGGTGCTGCCCACCCCGTCCCACACGGTCGGCCCGTTCTACGGCTACGCGCTGCCGTTCCCCGGCGGCGAGGAGATCGCCCCGCTCGGCCACCCGGACACGGTCACCGTGCACGGGTACGTCCTCGACGGCCACGGCGACCCGCTGCCCGACGCGCTGGTCGAGGTGTGGGGCCCGGGTCCCGACGGCACGGTGCCCCGGGTGGACGGCTCCCTGCGCCGCGACCCGGCCACGGGCGGCTTCCTGGGCCGCAACGGCGTGGAGTTCACCGGCTGGGGGCGGATCCAGACCGACGCGAACGGCCACTGGTACGCGCGCACCCTGCGCCCCGGCGCGCGCGGGCAGAACGCGCCGTACCTCAGCGTGTGCGTCTTCGCGCGCGGTCTGCTCGTCCATCTGTTCACCCGTATCTACCTGCCGGGGAACGCGGCCGCGCTGGCCGCCGACCCGCTGCTCACCCGGGTGGGCGACCGCCGCGGCACGCTGATCGCGGGCGACGAGGGCGGCGGCACCTACCGTTTCGACATCCGCCTTCAAGGCGAAGGCGAGACGGTCTTCCTGGAGTACCAGTGACGTTCGCATCCCCGCCGTACGCCGACACCGGTCTGCTCGCCCCCGAGTGGGGGCCGTCGCCCGCCGCGGCGGAGACCGGCGACCACGCCTATCTGCGGGCCCTGCTCGACGCGGAGGCCGCGCTGACCCGGGCGCAGGCCGCGCTGGGGCTCGCTCCGGCCGCGGCCGCGGCGGCGGTGACCGAGGCGGCCGACCCGGCCCGGTTCGCCATCCGCTCCCTGGCGGCCCGGACCGCGGACGGCGGCAACCCGGTCATCCCGCTGGTCGCCGACCTGACCACGGCGGCCGGCCCGGAGTACGGCCCGTACGTGCACCGGGGCGCCACCAGCCAGGACATCATGGACACGGCGACGATGCTGGTCGCCGTGCGCGCCCTCGGCCCGGTCCTGGCCGACCTCGGCCGTACCGAGCGGGCGCTGGCGGACCTCGCCGCCGGGCACCGGGACACGGTGCAGCCGGGCCGGACGCTCACCCAGCACGCCGTGCCGACCACGTTCGGGCTGAAGGCGGCCGGCTGGCGGGCGCTGGTGCTGGACGCCCGCGACCGCGTCGCCCGGGTGCGCGAGTCGCTGCCCGTCCAGCTCGGCGGGGCGGCCGGCACCCTGGCGGCGTTCCGGGAGTACGGCGCCACGGACGCGGCCGCCCTGCTGCGGGCGTACGCCCGTGAAACCGGGCTCGCCACGCCGGAGCTGCCCTGGCACACGCTGCGCACACCGGTCGCGGACCTCGCCGGGTGCCTGGCGTTCACGGCGGGCGCGCTGGGCAAACTCGCCGTGGACGTGCTGACGTTGTCGCGCACCGAGATCGGCGAGGTGGGCGAGGGCAGCGGCGGCGGCTCGTCCGCGATGCCGCACAAGGCGAACCCGGTGCACGCCACCCTCCTCGCCTCCGCCGCGCGGCGCGCTCCCCAGCTCGCGGCCACGCTGTACGGCGCGCTCGCCGCCGAGGACGAGCGGCCGGCCGGTGCCTGGCACGCCGAGTGGGAGCCGCTGCGCGACCTGCTGCGGCTGGCGGGCGGCGCCGCCTGGCACGCGGCCGGGCTGGCCGAGGGTCTGCGGGTGCACCCGGACGCGATGCGCCGCAACCTCGGCCTGACCCGGGGACTGATCGTCTCCGAGCGGCTGTCCGCCGCCCTCGCGCCCGTCCTCGGCCGGGCCCGCGCCAAGGAACTGCTGACCGAACTGGCCCGCCGCGCCCACGCCGAGGACCGTCCGCTGCGCGAACTCCTCGCCGAGCGGCAGGAGTTGCGGGACGTCGACCTGGACGACCTGACCGACCCCGCCCACTACACCGGCTTCGCCGGCGATCTCACCGACCGTGCCCTGGAGCGACGTTGACCGCGACCCTCCTCAACCACCGCGCCGAAGGACCGGCTTCCGCGCCGCCGCTGCTGCTCGGGCCGTCGCTCGGCACCTCGCTCGCCCTGTGGGACGGGGTCGCGCCCGAGCTGTCCGCCGGCCACCGGGTGATCCGCTGGGATCTGCCCGGGCACGGCGGTTCGGCGGCGGAGCTGATCGCGGCGGGCGCGACCGTCGGCGACCTGGCCGGGCTGGTGCTGGCGCTCGCCGACGCGCTCGGCGCCGACCGGTTCGCCTACGCGGGCGTGTCCCTGGGCGGCGCGGTCGGCCTGCACTTGGCGGTGCACCATCCCGAGCGGCTGTCCTCGCTGGCCGTGCTGTGCTCCTCCGCCCACTTCGGCGGTGCGGCGCCCTGGCGGGAGCGGGCGGAGCGGGTGCGCCGGGAGGGCCTCGGGTGGCTGGCCGAGACCGCCGACGCGCGCTGGTTCACGCCCGGGTTCAGCGTGCCGGAGCTCGTGCGGGACCACCGGACGGCCGACCCGGAGGCGTACGCCGCCTGCTGCGACGCGCTCGCCGCGTTCGACCTGCGCGACCGGCTCGCCGAGATCACCGTACCGACGCTCCTGGTGGCCGGCCGGGAGGATCCCGCGACACCGCCGGCGCACCTGCGGGAGATCGCGGACGCGGTGCCGGGGGCGACGCTGGTGGAGCTGCCCGGCGCCTCGCATCTGGCGCCGGCGCAGGTTCCGCGGGCCGTGCTCGGGGCGCTCGCCGCCCACCTCGACGGGCCGCCGGCGAGCGGGCTGGCGGTGCGCCGGGAGGTGCTGGGCGACGCCCACGTGGACCGCGCGCAGGCCCGGCAGACCCCGTTCACCGCGCGGTTCCAAAACTTCATCTCCCGCTACGCCTGGGGTGAGATCTGGACCGATCCGACGCTGTCGCGCCGCGAACGGAGCATGATCACGCTGACGGCGCTGGTCGCGCACGGCCACTACGACGAGCTGGCGATGCATGTGCGGGCGGCGCGGCGGAACGGGCTGACGCCCGAGGAGATCGGCGCGGTGCTGCTCCAGACCGCCGTGTACTGCGGGGTGCCGGCCGCCAACTCGGCGTTCGCCACGGCCCAGCGGGTGCTCGCCGAGGAGGAGACGGACTGAACCGCGCGCCCGGCCCGGGTCAGCGCGGCTGCCGTCCCGTCCCGAGTGCCTCCCGCGCCCGGGCGGCCAGCCCCTCGGCGCCGCAGGCGACGGCGAGGTCCAGGCCGCGCCGGAGTTCCGTGGCCGAGCGGGCGGCGAGGCCGTACTCGACGCGGGCCGCCGCGAGTTCGTACCGGCAGGGCGAGGCTTCCAGGCAGGTGACGGCCCGGGCGGCGAGCCGTACCGCGCGCTGTCCGGTCTCCAGCGCGGCGGCGCAGCGCAGGGCCTCGCCGAGGGCGGTGTCCGTGCCGAACCGCTCGGCCTGCCGGCGCGCGTCGGACGCGAGCCGGGCGGCGCGGGCGGGGTCCTGCCCGGCGAGGGCCCTGGCGAGGTCGACGCGCCAGGGCGCGAGGACCGGGTTGTGGCCGCCGCGGGAGGCGGCGGTCTGCCCGGCGGCCTCCAGTTCGGCGATGCCCTCCGCGGTGCGGCCGACGGCGAGCAGCAGTCGGCCGCGCACGGAGCGGGCGTCGGGCAGCACGATGGTGGACGGGTACGGGGGCGCGAAGCCGTACCGGCCCGCGACCGACCAGGCCTCCCCGACCCGGCCCCGGGCCAGCAGGGTGTCGACCAGTCCGCAGGTCGCCGACCAGTGCAACGGCAGGCGGCGGCCGACGCGTTCGGCGAGGGCCACGGCCTCGCGCAGGGCGGCCTCGGCCTCGGGCAGCCGGCCCTGCCGGCGGTAGGCGAGGCCGAGGAAGGCGTTGGCCAGGGACAGGTGGACGCCGCGCCAGCCGGCCGAGGTGTAGACGCGCCGGGCCTCGGTGAACAGGCGCTCCGCGCGTTCCAGCCGGTCGGCGTAGGCGTAGGCGCTGCCGAGCATCAGCAGCAGTTCCACGCCCCACTCCGGGTCGGTCCAGCCGAGGCCGGGCGCGAGGCGGCCGTCGACGAGGGCGCGGTCGCACAGGCCAGCCACCGCGTCGGCGCTCTCCCCGTGGGTCATGGCGTCGAAGCCGCGCAGGATGAGCAGGGCGCGCTCGGCGTTGTCACGGCCGGTGCAGGTGTCCGCGAGTGCGGCGAGGCGCCGGGAGCGGGCCGGGGCGGCGGTCTCGCCGTGGATGCCCTCCCACATGAACCGGAACGCCTCCAGCCGCAGCCGCACCGGGCCGGCCGGGTGCCGGGCGGCCTCGGCCCCGACCGTGCGGACGGCCTCCTCCAACTGGTCGTTGTGGAGCAGCGCCTGGGAGAGGCGGACGACGGCGCCGGCCCGGTCGTCCCCGTCGAGGCCGGGCATGCCGAGCGCGCCGCGCAACTGCCCGACGGTGGCGGCGGGGTCGGTCAGGAGGGTGGCGCAGCCCAGTTCGTACAGGACGTGGGCGTGCACCTCGGGCCGGGGCGGTTCCCGCAGCGCGCGTTCCAGGCAGCGGCGGGCCGCGTCCGGCGCGCCGACGGCGAGGTGTTCGCGGGCGGCCTCGCGCAGTTGGCCGACGAGTTCCTCGTCGTCGTCCGGGTGCACCTTCAGCAGGTGCCGCGCGGCCTCGGCGGCGCCGCGGCCGAGCCGGGTGACGAGCCGGGCGGCGACGCCGTGCATGGCGGTGCGCACGCCGGCCGGTATGGACTGGTAGACGGCCTCGGCGATGAGCGGGTGGACGAACTCCAGCTCGTCGGGGCCCGGTCCGGTGCCCGGGCCGGGCCGGGTGAGGACGCGGGCGCCGCACAGCAGGTCGGCGCAGCCGTGGGCGAGACGGTCGTCCATGGTGGCGAGGCGGGCGACCATGTCGACGGTGATGCCGGTGCCGAGGATGGCGGCGGCCCAGGCGAACCGGGTGGCCTCCACGCCGAGGCCCTGGAGCCGGCCGGCCAGTCCGCCGCCCCGGGCCTCCCGGTGGAGCGCGCGCAGCTCTCCGGCCCGCTCCTCGACCGGCCGCAGTTCGCTCGCGCGCACCTTGGCGAGGAGTTCGACGGTGTCGTAGGGGTTGCCGGCGGTGACGGCCCAGACCTCGCGGCAGAACGCGTCGTCGGCGTGGCGGCCGAGGGTGGCGCGGGTGAGGCCGGCGGTGGCGTCCGGGGTGAGGGCGCCGAGGGTGTGGACCGGGTGGCCGGCGGTGGTGACGGCGTCGAGGTGGCGGGCGGCGTCCCCGCGGGCGGCGTCGGGTCTGTGGGCGACCACGAGGAGGACGGGCAGGTCGTCCAGGCGCCGGGCGAACGCGGCGAGCCAGCGCAGGGACTCGGCATCGGCCCGGTGGGCGTCGTCCAGGAGCAGCACCAGCGGCCACGCGCGGCGGGCGAGCCCGCGCACCGCGGCGACGAGTCCGTCGCACACGTACCGCGGGTCGGCGTGGTCGCCGCGCGGTGCGGCTATGCCGAGGGCGGGGCCGGCGATGTCGTACCAGTCGCCGAGGTGCGCGCGGGCCTCCTCGGGCAGCAGGGTCGGCAGCGCCGGCTGGAGCAGTTGCCGTACGACGTGGAACGGGACGGAACTCAGTGCCTCGGCGCCGCGGGCGGACCAGACGGCGCAGCCGCGGCGTTCGGCCCTGCGGCGGATCTCGGCCAGCAGCGCGGTCTTGCCGAGTCCCGCCGCGCCGCGCAGGACCAGCAGGCCGCCCGTGGCGGACCGGTCGGCGCACAGGGCGTCCAGCGCCCGCACGGCGGTGGCGATCTCGGCGTCCCGCTCCCACAGGGAAGCCGAACCGGCCACGGAGGGCCGTCCGTCCGTCATCCCGTTCCCTCCCCAGGTCACCCGAACGACGTACCGCCACCGAGCGTAGCCGTCCGGTGGCACCCCGGTGGCGGGCCGAACCGGCCGCTGCCCGGCCGGGTGAACGAGGCGGCGGGCGGGTGCCCTGGTCCCCGGCACGACCGGCGGCGCGCGCGTCGACGGCGGTACGCGTGCCGGCCACGACGCAAGTGCACGGCGCCCCGGGAGACCGGCGGGAGATACGGCGCGGACGCGGCCGGCGGCCCGGGCAGGCGACCCCGACGCGCTGTCGGACGATGCGGTCGGCGGTCCCGGCGGGTGGCCCCTGGGCGCTGTCGGACGATGCGGCCGGCAGACCGGGCAGGCGACCCCGCCGCGCTGTCGGACGATGCAGCCGACGGACCGGGCGGGCGACCCCGGCGCACTGTCGGACGATGCAGCCGGCGAACCGAACAGGCGGGCCCCGGGCACTGTCGGGCGGTATGTCCTGGTGCGCCCGCCGGGTGGTGGCATCGGCCGGCGGATCCTCTCATCGCGCTTTCACCGTCGCCTCATACGGTGGGGGCATGACGCAGGTGACTCCTCCCGGGTGGTATCCCGACCCCGGGCAGACGAATGACGCTCCGCCCACCGAGCGCTGGTGGGACGGCGGTGCCTGGACGGACCGGACCCGGCCCGCCGGCCAGGCCGCCCCGTGGGGTCCCCCGGCGGCCGGCCCGGCGGCCGCGCCGCCCGCGGGGTTCGGCGGCCACCCGGGATATCCGGCGTATCCGGCCCAGCCGCCGGGCCGGCCGCGGCGCGGGCTGCGCACGGGCATAGCCGTCGCGGTGACGGCCGCGGTCCTGGCGAGCATCGGGGTCGGTGTGTACGCCCTCTCCAAGGACGACGGCGGCGGCGGTGACCGCGCGGGCTCGCGGCAGGGTCCGGGCGGTGACGGCGGCCGGGGCGGTGTCTCCGGCGGGACCGGCGGCGGCCCGGGCGGGACCGGCGGCTCCGGTGGGTCCGAGGGCTCGGGCGGGTCCGGTGGGTCCTCGCCGTCGCCGGGGCCGTCCGAGGCGCCGGAGGTCCAGGGCGGCGGCACGGTGCCGGACCCGGTGAACGGGATCAGCCTGCCGGTGCCGCAGGGCTGGACCGGGCAGACGATCAGCGCCGGGGCGCGGGTGACCTCCGCCCACTCCTACCCGTGCCCGGGCGACACGGCCCAGACGTGCACCGCGGGCGGCGCCTACACGGCTCCCGCCGCGGTGCTGGGCCTCGCCCAGGACACCGCCGAGAAGGTCGCGAAGGCGGACATCGCGGCCAACGCCAAGGAGTCCTACGGCGGCGCGAGTTACGGCAGCATCACCTCGCACGAGGTGCTGGCCTCGCAGGCGGTGACGGTGGCCGGCCAGAAGGGCTATCTGGTGCGCTGGAAGGCGGTCACCAGCAAGGGCGCCGACGGCTACGTCGAGTCCGTCGCCTTCCCCTCGCCCGACGACCCGCGCCGGCTCGTGGTGATCCGGTTCGGCGTGGACGTGGGGCAGGAGGTGTCCGTGATCGACGACATCCTGAAGGGCATCAAGGTCTCGTCCGGCGGCGGGAACGGCCAGGACGTCTGAGGAAGGTCCCCGGGCATCGGCCGGGACACGGATCGGCCGGGCGGGATTCCCCTCCGCTCAAGGGAAATCCCACCCGGCCGGGGGGTGCGCGCCGCCCCCGTCCCCACGGTGCGGCGCGAGCAGGTCACCGTTCAGTCATCCCGTGAACGGCGGCCTGGTTCTCCTCCCAGTCCGAGCGCGGGCAGCACGACGGCCTCCACGAAGCGGACCAGGTAGCCGGCGTCGGCGTACTGCCCGTTGAGCACGGGCCGTACACGCAGGACGCCGAACATCATGGCGGGGACGTACTCCAGGGCGGGGTGGTCGGCGCGGACCTCGCCGCGCGCCACGCCCCGGCCGAGCATCTCCTCCAGCGCGGCGATCTCCGGGTGGACCAGCGCCTCGCGCAGCGCCTGGGCCAGCTCCTGGTCCGAGGTCACCGCGTGCCCCAGCGCCTGGAGCAGCCGGGTGTCCTTGCCGGACCAGTCGCCCGCGGCCCGCGCGGCCTGGCGCAGGTCCTCGGCGAGCGATCCGGTGTCGATGCCGGCGAACCGCACCCGGCGGCTGGCGCGCAGCGCCGCGGCGACGAACTGCGGCTTGGTCTTCCACTGCCGGTAGAGCGTGGACTTGCTGCACCGGGTGGTGGCGGCGACGCCCTCCATGGTGACGGAGTCGTAGCCGCACTCCCGGATCTGTTCCAGCACGGCGTCGAAGAACTCCCGCTCACGCTCCGGCGTGATCTTGGAGCGGCGCGAGGCGACGACCGTGTCCGGTCCGTCCGCGGCCTGCGACGTCATGGCGGTGCTTCCCCTCACTCGTGCTGTCTCCAGTGTGGCGCACATCAATCGATACGTCAGTGTACCGGTACTCAGTCGTATCGGTACACTTGCGTATCGGTACGGAAGCGTATCGATGTATCACCACTGTCAGCGAAGGGGCCGGGGGATGAACGCCCGAACCGAGCCTGCGGAGGCGGAACCAGTGCCGAAGACCTCGGCACGTCCGCCTCTGATCCGTGAGTTCGTGCTGGTCGCCGGGCTCTTCCTGGTCTACAAACTCGGCCGCCGGCTGGCCGTCGGGCACACCGGGAACGCCTTCCACAACGCCCGCCGTGTGTGGGACCTGGAGCGGACCGCGCACCTGCCCCACGAGAACGCCGTGCAGTCCGCGCTGCTGCACGGCGACACCCTCGTCCACCTGGCGAACACCTACTACGCGACGGTGCACTTCCCGGCCACCCTCGCCTTCCTGGTCTGGCTGTACCTGCGCCGGCCCGCGCACTACGTGTGGGCCCGCCGGGTGCTCGCGGTGGTCACCACGGCCGCCCTGGTGCTGCCGTTCACCTTCCCGCTGGCCCCGCCGCGCATGCTGACCGGGACGGGCCTGCTGGACACCGGCCGGCTCTACGGCCCGTCCGTGTACGGCCCGCCCGCCAGCGACCACCTCTCCAACCAGTTCGCGGCGATGCCCTCGCTGCACTTCGGCTGGGCGCTGATGGTGGCGATCGGCCTGATCGCGGCCACCCGGTCCCGGTGGCGCTGGCTGTGGCTGCTGCATCCGCTGGTCACCCTGCTGGTGATCGTGGGCACGGCCAACCACTACTGGCTGGACTCGGTGGTGGCGACGGCCATGCTCGGGTGCGCCCTCGCCGCCCTCCATCCACCGCGGCGCACGCTCACCACGGCCGGACGCGGCACCGGCGCCGGCACCGGCACCGGCCGCCCGGTCACCCGGGAACCCGTCCTGGCGGGAGCGGGCCGATGAGCGCCGCCGCCCTGGCCGCCCTCGGCCTGTCGCTGGTGTCGGCCGTCGCCTACGCGCTGGCCGCCGTCGCCCAGGAACGCCTCGCCGCGCGCAGCGCCGGCACCGGTCTGCTGCGGCTGCTGGCGACCGGCGCCTGGTGGTCGGCGGTCGGGCTCAACGCCGCCGCCGCGCTGCTGCACGTCGTCGCCCTGAAGTACGGCCCCCTGACGGTCGTCCAGCCGCTGGGCGCGCTCACCCTGGTCGCCGCCGTGCCGCTGGGCGCGCGGGCGGCCGGGCGGCGGGTCAGCGCGGTGGAGTGGCGCGGTACGGCGCTCACGCTGCTGGGACTGGCCGCGCTGCTGGCCGCCGCCTCCGGTCCGGCGCCGGACCGGGTGCTGTCGCTGACCGAGGCGCTGGTGGTCGCGGGGACGACGGCCGCCGCGATCGGCCTGCTGTCCTGGCCCGGCACGCGGCCGGGCCTGCGGCACGCGACCGCGTCCGGCGTGGCCTCCGGTGTCGCCTCGGCGCTCACCCAGACGGTGACGGTGGCGGCCACGGACCGCTCCGGGCCGGTGCTGAGCACCGAGGTGGCCGTGGTGGCCGTGCTCGTCGCCGCGTTCGCCGTCGGCGGGCTGCTGCTGTCCCAGACGGCCTACCGCGGCGGCCTGGGCGCCCCGCTGGCCGTGGTCACCCTGGCCAATCCGGTGGCCGCCGCGGTGATCGGCCTGTCCCTGCTGGGGCAGGGCCTGCACGGCGGGGCCGGCGGGATGCTGCTGGCCCTGGCCGGCGCGGCGCTGGCCGCGTGGGGCGTGCTGCTGCTCACCCGGGCCGCGCCCGGGGCCGCTGCCCCACAGGAGGACGACGAGCATCCGGTGGCGGCCGTCCTGGCGCTGGAGCCGGGGACGGCCACGGCGGAGCCGGCGCTGGTGCCCCGGCAGCCGGATCAGCCGGGGCACCTCACGCCACTGTGAGCACCCGCGGGAACGACGGCGGCCGGTGCGCGGGAAGTCCCGCGCACCGGCCGCCGTCGTCTTGACCCGTCCGTCCGGGCGCGGCCCGGTCAGCCCCAGCCGCGCGCGTCCTGCTTCAGCGCGGTGTCGACCGTCAGCGCCGTCGCCACGACGAGGGTCACCAGCGGCTCGGGCAGTTGGTAGTGGATCTGCAGGACGTAGTTGTCCGCCGTCGTGAACAGCGTCTTGGCGAGGCCCTCCCAGGTCTTGGTGATCCGGGCGACCTCGTTGTCCGCGTGGTCGACGATCGCGAAGTTCCAGGCCCGCCAGTTCTCCGCCTTGATCGCGCCGACCTGCTGGCCGTTCACCATCATCGCGAAGTTGATCTTGCCGATCATGTTCTTCTGGACGATCTCGCCGACCGGCGAGCCGTCCGGGCGGGTCACGACCACCCGGGACTTGAAGATCTTCGCGGGCCGGGTCAGCAGCAGCTGCGGCTGGCCGTAGGCGTCCCGGATCTCCAGCTTGTGGGTGAGGAACTGGTCCAGGCTGGAGACGAAGCGCAGGATCTTGCGCAGCACGCCCTGCCCGACCTGGGTGACCGAACCGATCTCCCGGCCGTTCTGGTCCATGACCTTGTACTCGTTGGTCAGCTCGATGAGCTTGGCCTTCTGGTTCACGACCAGGACGGGCTCGGTGAAGAGGGTGCCGCCGCCGGGGCCGCCGGCCGCGACACCGGCCTGCTTCTGTACCTGGCGCTGCACCTTGGCGTCGCCGTGCTGCTGCTGCGGGAAAGCGGCCTGCTGCTGGGCCGGGGCCTGCTGCGGCGGAACCTGCCCGGCGGGCTGCCCGCCCGGGTTGGTGTGCTCGGTCCACTGCGCGCCGTCCCAGTAGCGGAGCGTCTGCTGCGCTCCGTGCGGATCCGGGTACCAGCCTGCAGGAGTGTTCGATTGCGTGGTCACCGGGGCACACTACCCTGCGGTGACCGGTACCTGACCAGTACGCACGGAGCGGTGTTCATCGCCCGTTCACCCCGTCGCGATCGCCGGGTCGCTGACACCGGACAGCCCGTTCTCCACGTGCCCGGCGAAGCCGCGCAGCCAGGCCGGGTCGGCCTCGGAGGTCACCGTCAGGTCGTACCAGCGCTTGCTCGCCGTGAGGGAGACGGTCCGCCGCACGGTCTCGCCGGGCCGTACCGTCACCGTGACCGGGGCGGCGCCGTAGCCGTCGGCCAGCGTCAGCCGCGCCGTGCCGGAGCCCTTGTTGGTGAAGGTGAGCGCGACGTCGTCCCCGGTGTGCCGGGCGGTGACCTCGGGTCCGGCGGTCTTGTTGCGGCCCTTGAAGACGCGCAGGAAGCCGTTGGGCCCGTGCACGGCCAGGTCGTAACGGCCGCCCGAGTACACCGAGTTCCAGGTGTCCGAGAGCGTCTTGCCGGCTTCCGTGGTGTAGGTCCAGGGGCCGTCGGTACGGCTGTCGGACGTCACCAGGAAGACCGCGCCGGCCTGGGGTCCGGAGGCGAAGGTGAGCGCGAACGTGCCCGCGGCGGTGTCCGCGGCGCCGTCCACCACCGGGGCGTACTTCAGCGGGCGGGTGGGCCGGCTGCCGGGCTCCTGGCGGGGCAGGGAGGCGGTGGCGGGCGGCTTGGGCACGTAGTCGGGGTGGCGGCCCCGGTCCGGCGGCCGGTAGCCGGCCGTGGAGGGCAGCACGACCGGGGCGGTGTCCTTGCGGGAGAAGTCGAAGGCGCTGGTCAGGTCGCCGCATATGGCGCGCCGCCAGGGCGAGATGTTGGGTTCCCGGACGCCGAAGCGGCGCTCGATGAACCGGATGACCGAGGTGTGGTCGAAGGTCTCCGAGCAGACGTAACCGCCCTTGCTCCACGGGGAGACGACCAGCATCGGCACCCGCTGGCCGAGCCCGTAGGGGCCGGCGACATGGCCGCTGTCGCCCTTGAACAGGTCGAGCGAGGGATCGACGGTCGACTTGCCCTGGGCGGCGGAGGCCGGCGGGTAGGGCGGGATGACGTGGTCGAAGAAGCCGTCGTTCTCGTCGTAGGTGATCAGCAGCGCGGTCTTCCCCCACACGTCCGGGTCGGAGGTGAGCGCGTCGAGGACCTGGGAGACGTACCAGGCGCCGTAGTTCGCGGGCCAGTTGGGGTGCTCGGTGAACGCCTCGGGGGCCACGATCCAGGAGACCTGGGGCAGCCGGCCGCCCTTGACGTCCGCCTTCAGCCGGTCGAACAGGCCCTCGCCCGTGCGGGCGTCGGTGCCGGTGCGGGCCTTGTCGTACAGCGGGTCGCCGGGCTTGGCGTTGCGGTACTGGTCGAAGTAGAGCAGCGAGTTGTCGCCGTAGGTGCCGCGGTAGGCGTCGCTGATCCAGCCCCAGGAGCCGTTCGCGTCGAGACCGTCGCCGATGTCCTGGTAGATCTTCCAGGAGACCCCGGCCTGCTCCAGGCGCTCGGGGTACGTCGTCCAGCCGTAGCCCTTCTCCTCGTTGCCGAGGACCGGGCCGCCCCCCTTGCCGTCGTTGCCGGTGTACCCCGTCCACAGGTAGTAGCGGTTGGGGTCGGTGGAACCGATGAACGAGCAGTGGTAGGCGTCGCAGACGGTGAAGGCGTCCGCCAGCGCGTAGTGGAAGGGGATGTCGTCGCGGGTCAGGTACGCCATCGTCGTCGCGGACTTGGCGGGCACCCACTTGTCGTACCTGCCGCCCGCGAAGGCGGCGTGTCCGTCGTTCCAACCGTGCGGGAGGTCCTGGAGGAAGGCCAGGCCCAGGTCGTCGGCGTCCGGGTGGAAGGGCAGGATGTCCCTGGTGCCGTCGGACTGCTTCCAGACGGACCGGCCGTTCTGGGTGACCGGACGGGGATCGCCGAAGCCGCGCACGCCGCGCAGCGAGCCGAAGTAGTGGTCGAAGGAACGGTTCTCCTGCATCAGGACGACGATGTGCTCGACGTCCTCCACCGATCCGGTGCGGTAGTGGGCGGGCAGGGCCGCCGCGCGCTGGATGCTGCCGGCCAGCGCCGAGAACGCCGTGGTGGCGCCCGCGAGCTGGAGGAAGCGCCGCCGGTTGACTTCGGACATGGGTGAGGACCCTCTCCTTCTGACGTACGGCCGTACCGGCCTGCGGGATGCCGCCGGATGACGGAAACCGCGCGGAGCGAGTGTTCCAAGAGCAGCAAACGTCAGGGAAGGGTCCGATGGCGCCGGTGTGAAACCCGGCGGTCGGTGCGGTGCGGGGGCGACCGCGCGCTCCTGGCAACGACAGAGCGCCACGCCGAGTTGACGCGGGGGGGCGGTGTCGGTGATGCGGGGCGGAGCCGGTCAGGTCTCGGTCGCGGGGACGACCGTGAGGTGGGAGCCGCCGCTCCGGGGGCGGCGGGCGCGGCGCACCGGTGCGGCGGGCCGTTCGCGCAGCACCATCGACAGCCGCCGGTAGCCGAGTTCGCGCAGCGGCAGCGGCGCCTCCTCGACGATGCGGCACTCCGTGCGCCCGCGGCGCGGGTCCGGGTGGTGCAGCAGGCGCACCGCGCCGTCCAGGCGGGTCGCGGCCTCGCCGACGGCGCGGATCCAGTGCGGCAGGCCCTGCCGGTAGGCGGCCTCCATGATCGGATCCTCGGCGATGTCCCGGCGCACGGCCTGCAGTTCGTGGTCGTGTCCGGAGGACTCCAGGGCGTCCCGGAGCTGGGCCAGCATCGGCAGGCACCAGTCCGGCTCGTGCTCGCCGAGGATCGCGCCCGCGTCCGGGTGGAACAGCACGAACCGCAGGAAGTTCTCCCCCGGCATGGCCGTCGGATGCGGACGCACGCCGCCGAAGAGCGTCTCGAACGCCCGGTTCGTCATGACCACGTTCCACTGGCGGTCCACGACCAGGGACGGACAGGACACGTTCTCCAGCAGCGCTCCGTAGTCCTGTAGGTACGCCTTGGTTTCGCCAATGTCGGGGACGGGCCGCGGTGCCGGCCGCTGCCCTCCTGCCTGATGTGCCATCGGGAGGTCACCCCTCTTGCCTCTGCGGCCTTTCACGCGGCGATGCGATCCTGCTGCCCAGGCAAGAGTCGTGTCAACTATCGTGGCATTTCATGCCGGTTGACGGCTGAAATTCGCCACAGTTGTGGCGACACCTGGATGTGGGTTCCGGACACGGGCTACGCTCCGGGAAGTTCACGGCGATCGCTCGTGAGAAGCACGGACACATCTGAAGCCCTCTAGAGACGTAGGAGTTCTGTCGGTGACGGATGGCTACGAGGATCCGGGCGCCTCGGCGACCGCCCAGCTGCCGGCCGTCGTCGCCCGCGTCACCGCGCTCGCCGACCGGCTCGGCGTACCGCACGCCGAGGTCTTCGACGTCGTGCGGCTCTCCACCGCCTGCGGGGTGCCCGAGCCGGTGGTGAGGGCCCTGCTCAGCGGTCGGCCCGCGGGCGAACCGGACGTCCAGGCCCGCTTCCTGCAACGTCTGGACCTGCTGCGCCGGACCCGGCTGAAGCCCGGCGGACGCCGCTACACCCAGCAGGAGATAGCCGACGGCGCGGGCATGTCCCGGCAGCAGGCCGGCGCCCTCATCAACGGCGACCGGCGGCCCACGATGGAGCACTGCGACGCCCTCCAGCGTTTCTTCCGGGTGCACGCCGGTTTCCTCACCGCGGAGGACCCCGAGGCCCTGGCGGGCGCGTTACAGCGTACCGAGCAGGAGCTGTTGCAGAAGCTGGCGGACCGGGAGCGGGCCGACGTGGAGGCCGTGGAGGACCCGCTGGAGCGGCTGCTCCAGGACCACGGGGTGCGCGGAATCGCCTGGCGGGCGGCGCAGTTGCCCACGGACCAGCACCGGGACAAGGTCGCGGAATGGCTGGACATGCTCCTGGAGAGCGTCAAGCGGCCCGAGTCCTGACCCGCCGGGGCGGGGAGCCGTACGGCGTGTCCGGTACGGCCGTTTCTCCCGCCGTGCCTGCGCTGAGCGGGCGAACCGGAGCCGAGCCGGACGGCATTGTCAGTGGTGGGCGGCAAGCTGGGGGTGTGCGCCGAGCTACGACGCGGTGCACGGCGCCGCAGGGCGCGTGACCGTGACGCCTACCCGGGGAGAGCCGACCGATGCCCACCGCCGTACTGACCGACCGTGAGCGCACCGCCGTCCAGGCGTACCTGCGGCTGCTCCATACGGTGCGCGCCGCCTTCGACGGACCACCGGACACCGCCCGGCCTGCCCTCGTCCCGCCCGCCGTCCTCGCCGAGGCGGACCGGGCACTGGCCCAGGCGGGACTCGCGGGCAACGAGGCGGAGTTCTTCCACCTGCTGCGCAACTGGCACCCGCCGGCCTGACGAACCCTCCGGACGGGGTCCGCCGTCACCGCCCGGGCGGGAGCGGGACGGCGGGCCGGGAGACGCCGGTGCCGATCTGGCCGGAACACGCCGGAGCGGCCCGCCTCGGCCGGGGTGCGCTCGGGCAGCGGCGCGCCGGTCGGTGCCGGCGCGGTGACCGGTCACCTGGCACGGACGGTCGCGTCCGGGCGGTCACGTCGTGACGAGGTGCACCGGTCCGCTCGGTAACCGGTCGCCCGCCCGGGCGGTCATCCGCCGGGAGGCACAATCGCGCGGCGGAGGGCGGCCGGCATGCACCGCGGACGGCTCGGGCGTACCTCGGACGGCGAAGTGCGCGTCCGGACGGCGGGCGCCGCCCCGCGAGCAACCCGTGCGCGCCCCCGACAGCGGGGCGATCAGGCGGCCGGTCCACCCGGACCGGCCGCACGTCGATCGCCGCGCCACGTAGGTCGCCACCGCGCCCGCGTCGGTCGCCGCGTACGTCGCCCCGGCGGCCCGTCCTCAGGCGGAGGGTGTCGTGGGGTGCGGGATGACCACCGATGTGGCGAGCACCCCGTCCCGTACGACCCATCGGCCCTCGAATGTCTGGAGGCGGTGGCCGCCGACCAGCGGGCCCGGGACGAGGAGTTCGGCGCTCAGGGTGCCGTACGGCTCGCCGGCGGAGTCCGCGCGCAGGGTGATGTCGGCCTCGGAGAAGTCCAGCCACTTGCGGGTGAGCGGGAACCACGCCTTGTAGACGGACTCCTTGGCGCTGAACAGCAGGCGGTCCCAGTGCACGGCGGGTGATTGCGCGGCGAGCAGGTCGAGCCGGGCGATCTCGGCGGGCAGGAACACGGACTCGCCGACACCTTCGGGCAGCGCCCCGTGCGGTTCGGCGTCGATGCCGAGGGAGGCGAGGTCGGTGGCGCGGACCAGCGCGGCGGCGCAGTAGTCCTGGCAGTGGGTCATGCTGCCGGCCAGCCCGGCCGGCCACAGCGGGGCGCCCCGCTCACCGCTGACGACGGCCTGCGGCGGCACGCCCAGCTTCTCCATGGCGCGCCGGGCGCAGCCGCGGACCGCGGCGAACTCGCGGCGCCGCTTGGCCACCGCGCGCACGACCAGCGCCTCCTCCTCCGGATAGAGCGGGGCCTGCCACAGCGGGTCGTCAGCGTGTGCCTCCACGGCCACGACCGACTCCGGGAGCAGCTCCTCGATCACCGGTCTCGACCTCCATCGGCAGGATGCGGCGCAGCCTTCCCGGGGCTTCCGGGCGCTTGCGCCATTCGCGGGGGTAGCCCACGGAGACCTCCATGAAGCGGACTCCGTCGTGCCAGGTGGTGCGCGGGATGTGCAGATGGCCGTAGACCATGGTGGCGACGCGGAACCGGCGGTGCCAGTCCGCGGTCAGCCCGGTGCCGCACCACATGGCGAACTCGGGGTGCCACAGGACCTCGGTGGGGTGCCGGTCCAGCGGGTAGTGACCGGCCAGCACGGTCGGGAGGTCCTCGGGCAGCTCGGCGAGCCGGCGCTCGGTCTCGGCGACCCGCGCCCGGCACCACGCCTCACGGGTCGGATACGGGTCGGGGTGCAGCAGGAACTCGTCGTTGCAGACGATGCCCGTGCTCTCCGCGTAGGCCAGGCCCTCCGCCTTGGTGGCGCAGCCGGCCGGCAGGAACGAGTAGTCGTACAGCAGGAACAGCGGGGCGACGACGGCCGGGCCGCCGGCGCCGCGCCACACGGGATAGGGGTCTTCGGGGGTGAGGACGCCCAGCTCGCGGCAGACCTCGACCAGGTGCTCGTAGCGGGCGACGCCGCGCAGGGTGACCGGGTCCCGGGGGTGGGTCCACAGCTCGTGGTTGCCGGGCGCCCACAACACCTTGCGGAAGCGGCGCGCGAGCGTGCCGAGCGCCCAGCGGATGTCGTCCACGGTCTCCGCGACGTCGCCGGCCACGATCAGCCAGTCGTCGTCGCTCCCGGGCCGCATCTCCTCGACGAGGGCGCGGTTCTCCGGGTAGCTGATGTGCAGGTCGCTGATGGCCAGTAGCTGTCCGGCCCCGGCCGTCGACTCCACCCCGCGCACCCCTTCCGATCATCCGATGGCACCACAACAACACATGGACCCGGCCGGGGACAAGAGGCATCCGACCGAGTGTCGGCTTCCGGAACCGGCGGCGCTCCAAAGGGTCATGGGTGATTTCGAGACGCCGTCAGGGGACGTGCGCGGACGGCTGCCCGTCCGGCTCCGGACGCGAGGGATCGCCTGGTCCACGGTAACGCGACCGCCCGGGGAAGCGCTCGTCCAGGCGGCCTCCCCGAGGGTGCCGGCCGCCCGGACGGCCGCGACACCTGGCCGGAAGGCGACGGTTCGATTGAGGAATGTACGACAGTACGAGAGTATCCGTACTGTCGTCGTATGAGCCGGGCCGCCCTGCCCACGAACCGAAGGGGCCGACCTCCATGTCCACCTCCCCCAGGCCGCACGCGCACCCGGCCGGTGCCGGCCGCGGCCGACCGGGCTGGAGCCTGGCGCTGCTGGCGCTGGCACAGCTGATCTTCTCCCTCGACCTGAACATCGTCTTCGTCGCGCTGCCCGACATCGGCTCCGACCTGGACTTCCCCGGCCAGACCCAGCAACTGGTCGTCAGCGCCTACGTGGTGTTCGCCGGCGGTTTCCTGCTGCTCGGCGGCCGGGCCGCCGACCTGCTCGGCCGGCGCCGGATCTTCGTCCTCGCGCTCGCGGTGTACGCCGTCTCGTCGCTGGCCGGCGGGCTGGCGGGCAGCCCGGCGATCATCGTCGCCGCGCGGGCGGTGCAGGGCATCGGCGGCGCCCTGCTGCTGCCGTCCACCCTGTCGCTGATCAACACCCTGTTCGAGGAGGGCCCCCGGCGCAACCGGGCGCTCGCGGTGTGGGGCGGCGCCGGGGCCAGCGGGCTGACCGTCGGCGCCCTGCTGGGCGGCCTGCTCACCCAGGCCTTCGGCTGGCCCGCCGTGTTCTTCGTCAACGTGCCGCTGGCCGGGCTCGTCGCCGTGGCCGCCGTGTTCGTCATCCCGCGCGATCCGGCGGGCAGCGCGGGCCGCCGGTTCGACCTGCCCGGCGCCCTGACCGTCACGGCCGGCGCCACCCTGCTCGTCTTCGCCCTGGTGGAGGGCCCCGAGTGGGGCTGGGCCTCCCCGGCGGTCATCGGCGCGGCCGTCGCCGCCGTGGTCTCCCTGACCGCGTTCGCCGTGATCGAGACCCGCAGCGCCGACCCGCTGATGCCCTTCCGGCTGTTCCGCAACCGCAGCCTGACCGTGGCCATCACGGTGACGTTCCTCTACATGGCCACGTTCGGCACCCTGCCGTACTTCCTGACCGTCCTGCTCCAGTCGGTGCACGGCTTCAGCGCGCTGGACACCGGGCTGGCCTTCCTCGTGCCCTCCGTCGCCATCGCCGCCGGCACCCAGCTCGGCGAGCGCATGACCACCCGGCTGGGCGCCCGCACCACGCTGATCGCGGGCTTCCTGGTGGGCGCCGTGGGCACCGCGGTCCTCGCCCTCGGCTTCGACGCCGACGCCGGGTACGCCGTGGCCGTGCCGGGACTGATCGTCTCCGGGCTGGGCCAGGGCGTGGTGTGGACCGCGATGTGGATCGCCGCCGCCACCAAGGTCGCGCCCGGCGAGCAGGGCATCGCCAACGGCATGGCCTCCACCACCCTCAACCTGGGCAACGCCATCGGGCTGGCCGTCCTCACCGCGCTCGCCGACGCCGGCACCGGCGGCAAGGCGGGCCAGGCGCTGCGGACCGCCACCGCGGACGGGGAGTTCCGCGTCGTCCTGCTCACGGCGCTCGGCATGGTCGCCGGCCTGCTGATCGCGCTGCGGCTGCCCCGCGCCCGAAGCGGCGACGCCCCCGTGGCCGGCGCGCCGGACGCGGCGGAGGACGCGGGCCTGCCCGCCGGGGTCGCGGACCGGGCGGTGCCCGGGAATCCGTGAGCCAGGCGTGGCACGGGCGGGTGGTGGATGGCCGTATGATCGCCCCGACACCAGCGCTCTCGACTCCCCTTTCCCCGGGGCCGTTTGGTGACCCTTCCTCCCACCTGCCCGGGCACGGGCCGCTCCGCCGTGCCCGCACACCCCGAAAGGCGGCCCGCATGGTCTCTCGCGTACGCGTCTGGCTCAACCGCACGTACGCGGAGAACGTGTTCTTCATGGATCAGCTACGGAGGAATCCCAGCGACCGGGCGGTCGAGATCCACGCCACGCACGGCGACCCGGACTCGCCCGTGCTGGCCGCCGCCGACACCGCCGAGCTGGAGCCGGAGGGCCTGTCCCCGGCCGCGTACGCGGAGTACGCGCTCGACCAGTGCGTCCGGCGCGGCATCGACGTGTTCGTGCCCCGGCTGCACCAGGCCGCGATCGTGGCGCAGCGGGCCGAGTTCGCGGCGGCCGGCACGGCGCTGCTGGCACCGACGCCCGAGGCGATCGCCGTGTTCGAGGACAAGGCGACCGCGTACGAGGCGGTGTGCTCGGTGGGCGTGCCGGTGCCGCCGTGGTGGCGGGTCCGCACGGCGGACGAACTGCTCGACGCGGTCGCCCGGTTGGAGGCCGCCGGGCACCGGGCGTGCTTCAAACCGGCCGTGGGCGCGGGCGGGGCGGGCTTCCGGACGATCACCCGGGCGCCCTTCTCGCTGGCACAACTGAACGGCTTCCCGGGCCCGGAGGTACGGCTGGACGTGGTCGTGGCGGCGCTGCGGCGGGCCGAGGAGCCCGTGGACTGGCTGGTGATGCCGCGCCTGGAGCAGCCCGAGGTGTCCGTCGACTGCCTGACCGGACCGGACAACCGGGTGCGGCTCGCGGTGGGCCGCACCAAGAACGGCCGCCGCCGGGGCTTCACCCTGGACGAACGGTGGCTGGCGCCGGCCCGGCTGATCGCGGAGGGTTTCGGGCTGCACCACCTGTCCAACATCCAGTTCCGCATGCTCGGCGACCGCCCGGTGCTGCTGGACGTCAACACCCGGCCCGCCGGAGGGCTGCACCAGCTATCCCTCTGCGGGGTGAACGCGCCGTGGGCGGCGGTGCGGCTGGCCCTGGGCGAGGACCCCGGCGTGATCGAACCGCCGTTCCTCGGCCAGGACTACACGGTGGTGTCGGGCCCGCGCCCCCTGACACCGACGGCGGGGCCCCGGCAACGGCCGGCAGCCGATGTACCGCTGCCGACCACACCCGCCACCGCCGCCCCCGTGGAAACGGCCCAGGCACTGCCCCTGTAGGGGCCTGAGGGCCCCTATCCGGCGCCCGGCGGGCGCCGTCCGCTCCCCCGGTGCCTACGCCAGGTACGCCAGTCCCGGGTGGGCCTCGGTGTAGTGGTCGACCAGGCGGCGGGCGACGGTGACCGAGTCGACCAGGGGGTGCAGGGCGAAGGCCGTCACGGCGGCCGCCCGGGAACCCGACTCGGCGGCGGCCAGCACCTCCCGCTCGACGGCCTTCACCGCGCACACCAGGCCGGTGGCGTGGCCGGGCAGCGGATCGGCGGCGAGCGGATGGGCGCCGTTCGCGTCGACCAGGCACGGCACCTCCACGACCGCGTCGGCGTCGAGGACGCGCAGCGTGGAGCGGTTGCGGACGTTGAGGATCAGGGTGGCGCGCTCGTCGCGGGCGATGGCCCGCATCAGGGCGAGGGCCACCTTCTCGTACCCGCCGGACAGGTCCTCGGCCTCGCGTTCGCCCGCGCCGGCGCTCTCCCGGTTCTCGGCCATGTACGTCGCCTCGCGCTCGGCCCGGGTACGGTCCCAGGCGAGCAGCGCGGAGCCGCCGGGACCGCCGGCCTGCTGGTAGAAGCGGGCCTGCTGGTCGCGCAGGAAGGCGCCGCGGGTCCGGTCGGCCTCCTGGTAGGCGCGGACGGTCTCCCGGTTGAAGTAGTAGTAGTGCAGGTACTCGTTGGGGATCGCGCCGAGCGAGCGCAGCCAGTCGGCGCCGAACAGCCGGCCCTCCTCGAAGGAGCCCAGCAGCTCGGAGTCGGCCAGCAGGCGCGGCAGTTCGTCCCGGCCGTTGACGCGCAGGCCGCGCACCCAGCCGAGGTGGTTGAGGCCGACGTAGTCGACGAAGGCCCGCTCCGGGTCGGCGCCGAGGACCCGGGCGATACGGCGGCCGAGGCCGACCGGCGAGTCGCAGATGCCGATGACGCGGTCGCCGAGGTGCCGGGACATGGCCTCGGTGACCAGTCCGGCGGGGTTGGTGAAGTTGATGACCCAGGCGTCGGGGGCGAGCCGGGCCACCCGGCGGGCGATGTCGACGGCGACCGGGACCGTGCGCAGACCGTAGGCGATCCCGCCGGCGCCCACGGTCTCCTGGCCCAGCACTCCTTCCGCGAGCGCGATCCGTTCGTCCGCCGCCCGGCCCTCCAGACCGCCGACGCGGATCGCGGAGAAGACGAAGGCGGCGCCGCGCAGGGCCTCGTCCAGGTCGGTGGTGGCGGACACGGCGGGCGCGTCGGGGACGCCCTCGGCCTGCTCGGCCAGCACCCGGGACACCGCGCGCAGCCGGCCGGCGTCCAGGTCGTGCAGCACGACCTCGGTGACCCGTCCTTCGGCGTGGTCGGCCAGCAGCGCGCCGTACACCAGCGGCACCCGGAACCCGCCGCCGCCCAGAATCGTCAGTTTCACGCCCGTACCTCTCTGTCGCTCCCGCACCCTTCTAGCAGACCGGCACCGCGCGGACGCCGGTGACCGCCTCCCGGCGGCAGGTGCCTTCCGCGCACCTGTGCCGGGCGAGGTGGCGCGGTCCGCGCGGACGGGCCACCGGGCGAGGTGGCGCGGGCCGCGCGGACCGGCCAGGCTTCGACCCCTGAACTCCCCTGCGGTGCGGGGACTTTCCATGTTTCACGTCTTGACTGCCCTCGGGCCGCAGAGCACATTGGCTCACCGTGAGAGCGCTCTCAGAATCCGTTGCGGGTGCTCTCGCCGTCCCCCGCACCCCTCCGCGTATCCGAGAGGCTCCCCATGAGCGCATCCTCCGGTGTTCCCAGACGCCGCTCCGCACGGCGCGCGTTCGGCTCCGTCGTGGCCGCACTCGGCCTGGCCGCCGCCCTCGCCACGGCCGCCGGCGCACCCGCCGACGCCTCCGTGCCCGCCCCGCCCGCCGGCTGGACCCAGGTCTTCGCTGACGACTTCAACGGCGCGGCCGGTTCCGCCGTCGACTCCGCCAACTGGCGCTACGACACCGGGACCTCCTATCCCGGCGGCGCCGCCGGCTGGGGCACCGGCGAGGTCGAGACGATGACGTCGAGCACCGCCAACGTCGCGCTGGACGGGAACGGCAATCTGCTCATCACCCCGCGCCGCGACGCCTCCGGCCAGTGGACCTCGGGCCGGATCGAGACCAACCGCACCGACTTCCAGCCGCCGGCCGGCGGAAAGCTGCGCGTGCAGGCCCGGATCCAGCTACCGAACGTCACCGGCGCCGCCGCCAAGGGCTACTGGCCGGCGTTCTGGATGCTGGGCGCGCCGTTCCGCGGCAACTACTGGAACTGGCCGGGCGTCGGCGAGCTGGACGTCATGGAGAACGTCCAGGGCCTGAACACCGACTGGGCCACGATGCACTGCGGCACCAACCCGGGCGGCCCGTGCAACGAGACCACCGGCATCGGCGGTTCGACCTCCTGCGCCGGCACCACCTGCCAGGCCGGCTTCCACACCTACGCGATGGAGTGGGACCGCTCGGCCAGCCCCGAGGAGATCCGCTTCTCCCTGGACGGCACCACCTTCCACACCGTCCGGGCGAACCAGGTCGACGCGACCACCTGGGCGAACGCCACCAACCACGGCTAC
The DNA here is from genome assembly GCF_055566335.1 of Streptomyces sp. NPDC027672. Classification (NCBI taxonomy): domain Bacteria; kingdom Bacillati; phylum Actinomycetota; class Actinomycetes; order Kitasatosporales; family Streptomycetaceae; genus Streptomyces; species Streptomyces sp. NPDC027672. The sequence continues at coordinate 901,484 of NZ_JBVHSO010000002.1, forward strand.
TTCCTCATCCTCAACGTCGCGATGGGCGGCGGCTTCCCGGGCGCGTTCGGCGGCGGCCCGGACGGCGGCACCGAACCGGGCCACCCGATGACCGTCGACTACGTGCAGGTCCTGCAGTCCTCCGGCGGCGGCACCACTCCCCCGCCGCCCGGCGGCCGGGACGCCTACAGCCCCGTCCAGGCCGAGTCCTACGACGGCCAGTCCGGCGTCGTCACGGAGACCACCACGGACACCGGCGGCGGCCAGGACATCGGCTCCCTCGCCAACGGCGACTGGGCGCTGTACAAGGGGGTCGACTTCGGCGCGACCGCGGCGAGGCAGTTCTACGCCCGGGTCGCGAGCGGCGCGGCGAGCGGGGTCAGCGGCCTGGTCGAGGTGCGCCTCGACAGCCGTACCAGCGCGCCCGTCGGCAGCTTCGCCGTGGGCGGCACCGGCGGCTGGCAGTCCTGGCGGACGGTCCCGGCGAACATCGGCGCGGTCACCGGCACGCACGACGTCTACCTCACCTTCACCAGCGGCCAGCCGGCCGACTTCGTGAACGTGAACTGGTTCGACTTCGGGCACTGAGCCCGGGGCGGTGACCGGGCGGCGACGCGGACGGGCCCACGGCACGGACACACCGGCCCTCGCGCCGCCGCCACTCCGGAGCCGTCTCGCCGCCCGCCCGGGAGCGCCGGCGCCCGGCACCCCGGCCACGTAACCCGCCGGAAGCCCGGACGGCCGGCGCCCGGCCGTCCACGCGCGCGACCTCCGCCGCGCCTGCGGTGTCGTCCAGGCGTGCGACCACGAAAAGCCGGCGCCGGTCCCCCTCCGGTCAGCCCTCCACACCCCGCCGCCCGTCCGGCCGTTCCCGTCAGGGCGTCAGCGCAGCGCCGCACAGAAGCTCACCGGTGTCGTTCCCGTCGGAGCGTCAGCGCAGCTCCGCGCGGAACGTCACCGGTGTCTGGCCGGTGTGCAGCTGGAAGAACTTGGAGAAGTTCGCCGCGTCCGGGAAGCCCACCGCCGCCCCGACGCGGCCGATCGGCAGGTCCGTGTGGGCGAGCAGGCGCTTGGCCTCCAGGACGACGCGTTTGTCGATGAAGCCCTTCGGGGTCTCGCCGGTGGCCGCGCGGACGGCGCGGACCAGGGTGCGCCGGGAGTAACCGAGCGCGTCGGCGTAGGCGCTGACGCTGTGATTGGTGGCGAAGTCCTCTTCGACGGCGTCCCGGAACCGGGTGAAGGTGCTGTCGGTCTGCTGCCGGGAGGTCTCCGCGGCGCTGGTGGCGAGATGGGCGAGGCGCAGCAGCAGCGCGGTCAGGGTGTGCCGCAGGACGGCCGTGTGCAGGCCGGGCGGGAGCGTGGCGGTGTCCTCGTACTCGCGGCGGAGCTGGTCGAGGGCGGCTCGCACCGCGCTGAGCTGGGCCGGGTCCGGGCGCAGCAGCGGCGGCAGGTCGTAGCGGTACAGGCCGGCGGCCTCGACGGTGGCGCGGGGCAGGAAGCCGGGTTGCATGGTCAGCACGGTTCCGCGGTACACGATGTCCCGGGAGAAGCGGTGGACCTGTCCGGGACGGATCCACAGCAGGTCGCCGGCGCCGGCCTCGTACTCGGCGAAGTCGATCATGTGTCGTACGGGGCCGTCGGTGAAGAGCATGACCACATGGAAGTCGATGCGGTGGACGCGGTGCAGCGGGGCGTCGGCGTGCCAGGTGCGGTCGGTGCCCATGGGGCCGATCTGCATGCCCACGCCGCCGACGGCCAGCTCGGCCGGGAAGGGGAAGGTTCTGATCCCGTCGTCGTCAGGCCCGCCACCAGCGGCTTCGCCTCTTATAGCCGTCATGTCCTTTTCGTGCCGTTCTCGTCGTGCGATCACTGTCCCAGATTCACCACAGGCTGACACACCCCGACCTTTCTTCGAAAAAGTCAGACTTTTAAGTTTGAACGCGTCCGGCCAGCCACTTCGCACTGAACGAGGACTTCTTGAAGATGACCACGCAGACTTCCGACGGCTTCGAGTGGACCGACCTCGACCGGCGTGCCGTGGACACTGCCAGGCTCCTGGCGGCCGATGCGGTGCAGAAGGTGGGCAACGGACACCCGGGCACCGCGATGAGCCTGGCCCCTGCCGCGTACACGATCTTTCAGAAGGTGATGCGACACGACCCGGCCGACCCCGAGTGGACCGGCCGTGACCGGTTCGTCCTCTCCCCCGGCCACACCTCGCTCACCCTCTACACGCAGCTCTACCTCGCCGGCTACGAGCTGGAGCTGGACGACCTGAAGGCGTTCCGCACGCACGGCTCGAAGACGCCGGGCCACCCCGAGTACGGGCACACCGCGGGCGTGGAGACCACCACCGGCCCGCTCGGCCAGGGCGTCGCCAACGCCGTGGGCATGGCGATGGCGGCCCGCTACGAGCGCGGCCTGTTCGACCCGGAGGCGCCCGCCGGCGAGTCCCCCTTCGACCACACCATCTGGGCGATCGTCTCCGACGGCGACCTCCAGGAGGGCGTCTCCGCCGAGGCGTCCTCGCTGGCCGGCCACCAGAAGCTGGGCAACCTGGTCTTCGTCTACGACGACAACCACATCTCCATCGAGGGCGACACCGCGACCGCCTTCTCCGAGGACGTGCTCAAGCGGTACGAGGCCTACGGCTGGCACACCCAGCGCGTCGAGCCGACCGCGGACGGCGACATCGACGCCCCGGCCCTGTACGAGGCGCTGCGGGCGGCCCGGGCCGAGACCGGACGGCCGTCCATCATCGCCCTGCGCACGATCATCGCCTGGCCCGCCCCGAACGCCCGGAACACCGAGGCCTCGCACGGCTCCGCGCTCGGCGAGGAGGAGATCGCCGCCACCAAGCGCCTCCTCGGCTTCGACCCGGAGCGCACCTTCGAGGTCGCCGACGAGGTGCTCGCGCACACCCGCCGGGCCCTGGACCGGGGCGCGGAGGCGCACGCCGCCTGGGACAAGCGGATCGCCGAGTGGCGGGCCGCCCGGCCGGAGCGCGCCGAGCTGTTCGACCGGGTGAGCAAGGGCGAGCTGCCCGCGGGCTGGGAGGACGCCCTGCCCGTGTTCGAGGAGGGCAAGTCCGTCGCCACCCGCGCCGCCTCCGGCAAGGTCCTCCAGGCGCTCGGCCCGGTCGTCCCGGAGCTGTGGGGCGGCTCCGCCGACCTGGCCGGCTCCAACAACACCACCATCGACAAGGGCAGCTCCTTCCTGCCCGCGGGCAATCCGCTGCCCGAGTCCGACCCGTACGGCCGAACCGTGCACTTCGGGATCCGCGAGTTCTCCATGGCCGCGGAGATGAACGGCATCGCCCTGCACGGCAACACCCGGATCTACGGCGGCACCTTCCTGGTGTTCTCCGACTACATGCGCAACGCCGTGCGCATGTCGGCGCTGATGCAGCTTCCGGTCACCTACGTGTGGACGCACGACTCCATCGGCCTCGGCGAGGACGGCCCCACCCACCAGCCGGTCGAGCACCTGGCCTCGCTGCGCGCCATCCCCGGTCTGAACGTCGTCCGCCCGGCGGACGCCAACGAGACCGCGATCGCCTGGGCCGAGATCCTGAAGAGGCACGCCACGCACCCCGCCCCGCACGGGCTCGCGCTGACCCGCCAGGGCGTGCCGGTCTACGCGCCGAACGAGGACGCGGCCAAGGGCGGCTACGTACTGCGCGAGTCCTCGACGGAGGTCCCGGAGGTGGTCATCATCGCGACGGGCTCCGAGGTGCACCTCGCCGTGGCCGCGCGGGAGCTGCTGGAGGCCGCGGGGACCGGCACCCGGGTGGTGTCGATGCCGTGCGTGGAGTGGTTCGAGGAGCAGCCGCGCGAGTACCGCGAGCGGGTGCTGCCGCCGGCCGTCAAGGCCCGGGTCGCCGTGGAGGCCGGGATCGGCCTGACCTGGTACCGGTACGTAGGCGACGCCGGATGCGTCGTCTCGCTGGAGCACTTCGGTGCCTCCGCGGACGCCGAGACCCTCTTCGCCGAGTTCGGCTTCACCCCCGAGAACGTCGCCGCGGCGGCCCGCGCCTCGCTCGCCGCCGCGCGCGCCTGACACCGACACAAAGAGAAAGATGAGCACAGTGACCGAAGCAATCGCGACCCCGGGAGCCCTCAAGCGCCTCGCCGACGAGGGCGTGTCGATCTGGCTGGACGACCTGTCGCGCAAGCGGATCACCTCGGGCAGCCTCGCCGAGCTGGTGGCGAGCGGCAGTGCCGTCGGTGTCACCACGAACCCGTCCATCTTCCAGGCCGCCATCGGCTCCGGGGAGGGCTACGAGGAGCAGCTCGCCGACCTCGCCGTGCGCGGTGTCACGGTCGAGGAGGCCGTGCGGATGATGACGACGGCCGACGTGCGCGACGCCGCCGACATCCTGCGGGACGTGTACGACGCCACGGACGGCCGGGACGGCCGGGTCTCCATCGAGGTCGACCCGCGCCTGGCGCACCGCACCGAGGCGACCGTCGCCGAGGCCCGGCAGCTGCACTGGCTGGTCGACCGGCCCAACGTGATGATCAAGATTCCGGCGACCACGGCGGGCCTGCCGGCCATCACCGAGGTCGTCGGGCTCGGCATCAGCGTCAACGTGACCCTGATCTTCTCCCTGGAGCGCTACCGCCAGGTCATGGACGCCTACCTGGCCGGCCTGGAGAAGGCCCGCGAGCGGGGCGTGGACCTGTCCACCGTGCACTCGGTGGCGTCCTTCTTCGTCTCCCGCGTGGACAGCGAGATCGACAAGCGGCTGACCGCCCTCGGCACCGACGAGGCCCTGGCCCTCAAGGGCCGCGCGGCCCTCGCCAACGCCCGTCTCGCCTACGAGGCGTACGAGGAGGTCTTCTCCTCCGGCCGCTGGCAGGCCCTGGAGAGCGCGGGCGCCAACAAGCAGCGCCCGCTGTGGGCCTCCACCGGTGTGAAGGACCCGGCGTACAAGGACACCCTGTACGTGGACGAGCTGGTCGCCCCGGGCACCGTCAACACCATGCCCGAGGCCACCTTGAGGGCCGTCGCCGACCACGGCGAGATCACCGGTGACACCATCACCGGCGGCTACGAGCAGGCCCGCGCCGACCTGGCCGCCGCGCAGCGGCTCGGCATCTCCTACGACGAGGTCGTCCAGCAGCTCGAGGACGAGGGCGTCGCCAAGTTCGAGGCGGCCTGGCAGGACCTGCTGGACGCCGTCGCCACGTCCCTGAAGAGCAAGGGAGTTGACGCCTGATGACCGAGAACGCCCCCGCCGCCCAGGCACCCGAGGAGGTGCGCGTGCCGGTGGTCCCGGCCGCCGACTGGGTGAACCCGCTGCGGGACGCCCGCGACCGCCGGCTCCCGCGCATCGCCGGCCCGTCGGGTCTGGTCATCTTCGGGGTGACCGGTGACCTGTCCCGCAAGAAGCTGATGCCGGCCGTCTACGACCTGGCCAACCGCGGTCTGCTGCCGCCGGGCTTCTCCCTCGTCGGGTTCGCCCGCCGGGACTGGGAGGACCAGGACTTCGCGCAGGTCGTGCACGACGCGGTGCGCGAGCACTCCCGCACCCCGTTCCGCGAGGAGGTGTGGCAGCAGCTCGCCGAGGGCATGCGCTTCATCCCCGGCGACTTCGACGACGACACCGCGTTCAAGCAGCTCAAGGACGCCGTGGACGAGCTGGACGCCTCCCGCGGCACCGGCGGCAACTTCGCGTTCTACCTCTCGGTGCCGCCGAAGTTCTTCCCGAAGGTCGTGCAGCAGCTGAAGAAGCACGGCCTGGCGAGCCCGCCCGAGGGCTCCTGGCGGCGCGCGGTCATCGAGAAGCCGTTCGGTCACGACCTGGCCAGCGCCCGTGAGCTGAACGCGCTCGTGCACGACGTGTTCGAGCCGGACCAGGTGTTCCGGATCGACCACTACCTCGGCAAGGAGACCGTCCAGAACATCCTGGCGCTGCGCTTCGCCAACCAGATGTACGAGCCGATCTGGAACCGGTCGTACGTCGACCACGTGCAGATCACCATGGCCGAGGACATCGGCATCGGCGGCCGGGCCGGCTACTACGACGGCATCGGCGCCGCCCGGGACGTCATCCAGAACCACCTGCTCCAGCTCATGGCGCTCACCGCCATGGAGGAGCCGATCGCGTTCGACGCGGAGGCGCTGCTCACCGAGAAGCTGAAGGTGCTGAAGTCGGTGCGCCTTCCGGAGGACCTCGGCGGGCACACCGTGCGCGGGCAGTACGCGGCGGGCTGGCAGGGCGGCGAGAAGGTCGTCGGCTACCTCCAGGAGGAGGGCATCGACGCCAAGTCCAAGACCGACACCTTCGCCGCGATCAAGCTGGGCGTCGACAACCGCCGCTGGGCGGGCGTGCCGTTCTACCTGCGCACCGGCAAGCGGCTCGGCCGCCGGGTCACCGAGATCGCGGTCGTCTTCAAGCGGGCCCCGCACTCGCCGTTCGACTCCACCGCCACCGAGGAACTCGGCCAGAACGCGATCGTCATCCGGGTCCAGCCCGACGAGGGCATGACCGTGCGGTTCGGCTCCAAGGTGCCGGGCACCTCGATGGAGATCCGGGACGTGTCGATGGACTTCGCCTACGGCGAGTCGTTCACCGAGTCGAGCCCGGAGGCGTACGAGCGGCTCATCCTGGACGTGCTGCTCGGTGACGCCAACCTCTTCCCGCGCCACCAGGAGGTGGAGGAGTCCTGGAAGATCCTCGACCCGATCGAGGAGTACTGGGCGGCGCACGGCCGGCCGGCGCAGTACGCGTCGGGCAGCTGGGGACCGAGGGAAGCCGACGAGATGCTCGCACGAGACGGACGGAGCTGGCGCAGGCCATGAAGATCGACCTGACCGACACCACGGCAAGCAAGATCAACAAGGCGTTGGTGCAGGGGCGCCGCGCCATCGGCACACCGGCCGTGGGCATGGTCCTGACGATGGTCATCGTCACGGACGAGGAGAACGCCTACGACTCGATCAAGGCCGCCGAGGACGCCTCGCGCGAACACCCCTCGCGGACCCTGGTCGTCATCAAGCGGCACGCCCGCACGCTGCGCGACCGCACCCACTCCCGGCTGGACGCCGAGGTGCGCGTCGGCTCCGAGGCCGGCACCGGCGAGACGGTCGTGCTGCGCACCTACGGCGAGGTGTCCGACCACGCCGACTCGGTGGTCCTGCCGCTGCTGCTGCCGGACGCCCCGGTGGTGGTGTGGTGGCCGGTGGACGCGCCCGACGCCCCCGCCAAGGACCCGCTGGGCGCGCTCGCCCAGCGCCGGATCACCGACCTGTACGCCGTCGAGCGGCCGCTCGACGTGCTCCAGAACCGCGCCCGCAGCTACGCGCCCGGCGACACCGACCTGGCCTGGACCCGGCTGACCCTGTGGCGCTCCATGCTGGCCGCCGCCCTGGACCAGGCCCGGGTGCGGGTGACCTCGGCGGCCGTGGAGGCCGAGGCCGACAACCCCAGCGCCGAGCTGCTCGCGCGCTGGCTGGAGGCCCGTCTGAAGGTGTCCGTGGAGCGGGTGCACAGCGCCGGCCCGTTCGTCACGGCCGTCCGGCTCGGCACCGCGAACGGCGACATCGTCGTGGACCGGCCCGAGGGCCCGCTGGCCACGCTGACCCTGCCGGGCCAGCCGCCGCGCACCCTCGCCCTGAAGGTCCGCCCCACCTCCGAACTGATCGCCGAGGAGCTGCGCCGCCTCGACGCCGACGAGATGTACGCCATCGCCCTCCAGGGCGTGGCAACCAAGGAGAACGCCTGAGATGGCCGAGTTTCCGAAGCTCACCGACCGCCCCGAGTGGACGGCCCTCGCCGATCACCGCGCCCAGGGCCGGCCGCGGCTGCGCGACCTGTTCGCCGCGGACCCCGGGCGCGCCGAGCGGTACGTCGTGCGGGTCGGTGACCTGCACATCGACTACAGCAAGCACCTGATCACCGACGAGACTCTGCGTCTGCTCCAGGAACTGGCCGCCGCGACCGGTGTGTTCGGGCTGCGGGACGCGATGTTCCGGGGTGAGCGGATCAACGTCACCGAGGACCGGGCGGTGCTGCACACCGCGCTGCGGGCGCCGCGGGAGGCGGTGGTCGAGGCCGACGGGGAGAACGTGGTGCCCCGGGTGCACGCGGTGCTGGACAAGATGGCGGACTTCGCCGGCCGGGTGCGGTCCGGGGAGTGGACCGGGCACACCGGCAAGCGCATCCGCACGGTCGTCAACATCGGCATCGGCGGCTCCGACCTGGGCCCCGCGATGGCCTACGAGGCCCTGCGCGCCTTCACCGACCGCGACCTGACCGTCCGGTTCGTGTCGAACGTGGACGGCGCCGACCTGCACGAGGCGGTCCGCGACCTGGACCCCGCCGAGACCCTGTTCATCGTCGCGTCCAAGACGTTCACCACCATCGAGACCCTCACCAACGCCACCTCCGCACGGTCCTGGCTGCTGGCCGCGCTCGGCGACGAGAGGGCGGTGGCCCGGCACTTCGTGGCCCTGTCCACGAACGCGGAGAAGGTCACCGCGTTCGGCATCGACCCGGACAACATGTTCGAGTTCTGGGACTGGGTCGGCGGACGCTACTCCTACGACTCCGCGATCGGCCTGTCCCTGATGATCGCCATCGGAGCGGACCGCTTCCGCGAGATGCTCGACGGCTTCCGCACGGTCGACGAGCACTTCCGCACCGCGCCCGCCGAGGCCAACGCCCCGCTGCTGCTGGGCCTGCTGGGCATCTGGTACGGCAACTTCCACGACGCCCAGACCCACGC